>JALSII010000001.1 GCA_026981645.1 Hyphomicrobiales bacterium
GGGCGGCGGCAGAAGGTATTCCGAGCAGCATGGCCATCAAAAGTGACTTGCTTTGCGCTTCTTTTGCCTCCCTGGGCCGATTGCCTTTGAGATGGCGGGAAAGTTCGGGCAAAAGCACAACACCAATGGCAATGCCGATAATGCCCAGGGGCAATTGATAGAGCCGGTCGGCATAATAGAGGTAGGAAATGGCGCTGGCGGCACCCGATGCGATGATGGTGCCAACAAAGATATTAATCTGGGTAATGCCCCCCGAGAGCATGGCGGGTAGAGCCAGAATCCAGAACCGCTTGATGTCCCGGTCCCAGCCGGGCAGGCGCAAATCGGGCATAAATCCCGCCAGACGCAAAGCCCAGAGGACAATTATCACCTGGGCGACACCACCAAATATAACGCCGACGGACAAGAAGAGTGCCGCATCTCCCCGCCCGGCGCTGAACAGAACCAGAAAGGCCAATGCTGCAACCAGAACCACATTGAGCATAACGGGGGCAAATGCGGCGGCAATAAACCGCCCCAGCCCGTTCAATACCGCACCAAAGGCCGCCATCAGCGACATCAGGGCCAGGTAAGGAAAACAGATACGGGCCAGAAGCACCGTGAACTCGAATTTTACCGGGTCATCAACAAAACCGGGAACAAACAGCGCCATGATTGAGGGCATGAAAATTTCAGCCAGAACAAGCAGGCTGATAAGCACGACCAACAGCCAGGAAATAATGCGTCCGGCAAACTTGCGTGCCGCCTGTTCGCCTCTTTGTTCCAGAATGCCCGCAAACAGGGGAATAAAGGCCGCGTTGAACGCCCCTTCGGCAAACAGGCGGCGAAACAGGTTGGGGAAACGAAAGGCGGCGACAAAAGCGTCAGCGGCAAGCCCGGTGCCCAGCACCCCGGCCAGCATGATGTCACGGGCAAATCCCAATACCCGGGAGAGCATGGTCATGGCGCCGACGCTGAAAAAATTGCGGTAAAGGCTCATGAACGGACAGGTTCCAGAACTTTAAGCAGGGCGGCGCGGATGCGCTTTTGTCTGGCGGGGTCTGCGACCTTGGCCCCGGTAAGGTCGGTGACATAAAACACGTCGATGGCCTTTTCCCCATAGGTGCCCACATGGGCCGAGCCAATGGAAAGATTGAGATCAGCCAGAGCGCGCGTGAGACCATAAAGCAGGCCGGCCCGGTCGAGTCCGGAAACCTCGATAACGGTGAATTTTTTGGACAGCCCGTTGGAAATCTGCACGTCCGGGGGCAATTTGAAGGGTTTCAGGCGTCGGTTGAGGCGAGAACCCTCACCCAGGTTGGCGGGGATTTTGCGCTCACCCGAAAGCAGTTTGCGCACCGTGTCAATAACCCGATGGGCGCGAATGCGTTCGTCTTCGTCGATCTGAAAAGCGCGGCGCAGGCGGAAAGTATCGAGCGCCTGTCCGTCCCGCATGGAGGAAATATGCGCGCCGACAATGGAAGCATCACACATGGTGCAGGCGGCCGCAATCCAGGAAAGAAGGCGGGGATGGTCCGCGGTATAAAAAGAAACCTCGGTGATGGCTTCAAAGGCGCGGATATTGCAGTGCCCGGCAAACTTTTCGCCCCGGTCATCGGCGCACTTGACCATTTTGGCGTGGGCAATCTGCAACGCAGGTTCAGTGTGGGACCAATAGGGGGTGTAGTGGCGGGCGATGTATTTTTTTATCTCAGCCCTGCTCCAGTCCCCGCTCAGGGCATTTTCAAGCTGCTGTTTGATTTCGGCGACGCGCTGGCGCTGGCTGGTCTGGGAATGACCGCCGGAGAGAAGCGGCTCGGTGGCATAATAAAGCGCCCGCAAAAGCGAGCCTTTCCAGCCTGTCCACACACCGGGGCCCACGGCGCGAATATCGCAGGCGGTCAAAATCATCAACAGCGCCAGCCGGTTTGGGCTTTGCACGATATCGGCAAAAGCGCGTGCGGTTTCAGGGTCCTGAATATCGCGGGACTGGGCGATTTCACTCATTATCAGATGATATTTTATCAGCCAGGCAACGGTTTCGGTTTCCGATGAGGTCAGC
Source organism: Hyphomicrobiales bacterium (assembly GCA_026981645.1). Classification (GTDB taxonomy): domain Bacteria; phylum Pseudomonadota; class Alphaproteobacteria; order Rhizobiales; family Devosiaceae; genus DROE01. The sequence goes on from JALSII010000001.1 coordinate 2,042, forward strand.
CCGAAACGCGGACACAGGCGCCGGGCGATGCGCTCCCCGACCAGTGAGTGGTCCTCGGGACGGCCCTTGGCGATATCGTGCAGGAACAGTGCCACATAAAGCAGACGGGTGTCGGAAAGCGTGGGCAGTAATTCGTGAGTGAGGGGCAACTCATCCCTGAGGCCGCCATTTTGTATTTCACAGATGACACCCACGGACCGGATGAGATGCTCGTCCACCGTGTAATGGTGATACATGTTGAACTGCATCAGGGCGACAATTTTGCCGAATTCGGGCACAAAGCGGCCCAAAACACCGCTTTCGTTCATCCGGCGCAGCACGCGCTCGGCGGATTTCGGGTTGGTCAGAATATCCAGAAAATAGGCGTTGGCCCGTTTGTCATTGCGCAGGTCGGCATTGATGAGCCTGAGGGAGCGCGAAATCTGTTTGAGCGCCTCGGGATGAAACAGAATATCCTCGCGGGCCGCCAGCCAGAAAATCTTGATAAGGTTCAGGGGGTCGCGGGCAAAGACGTCGTCTTTTTTAGTGTTGATGCGCCCACGCTCTATGCCAAAGTCGGTTTCGCCACGAATTTTGCGGCTGCCCTTGCCCCAGTTCTCCAGAAACCGCCCCAGCAAGTCAGGCTGTTTGGCGTGGGAGAGTTCCAGAGAAGCGCAGAACATGCGGGTGAGATCGCCTACATCCTTGGCCACCAGAAAATAGCGTTTCATGAACCGCTCGACACTGAGCATTCCAGCCCGGTCGGCAAACCCCAGCCTTCTGGCCATTTCGGGCTGTACGTCGAAATGAAGCTTTTCTTCGGCGCGGCCGGTGAGGAAATGCAGGTGACAGCGCACACCCCAAAGGAAATCTTCGGCCTTTTCAAACAGGCGCAGTTCGGATTTTGAGAATACGCCCTTTTCAACCAGCTCGCGGCTGGATTTGACACGGTAATAATATTTACCGATCCAGAACAGGGTGTTCAGGTCGCGCAGTCCCCCCTTGCCATCCTTGATGTTGGGCTCAACCACATAGCGGGTATTGCCCATCTGTTCGTGGCGCACGTCACGTTCAGAGAGTTTGGCGTCGATGAATTCGGGGCCTGAGCCGGCAACGATTTCATTTTCAAACCGGAAGCTCAGATCATTAAACAGGACGTCATCACCCACAAGAAAGCGTGCTTCAAGGGTAGCGGTGCGCACAGTCATATCGGTGCGGGCCATGCGCAGGCATTCATCAAGCGAACGCACCGCGTGACCGACTTTTTGTCCCAGATCCCAAAGCATATAAAGCACATATTCGGTAACCTGTTCGCTCCATGCGGTTTCTTTTTTGGGCAATATGAACAGCAGGTCAATGTCGGAGCCTGGCGCAAGCGTGCCACGCCCATACCCCCCCACCGCCGCGATGCAAATGCGCTCGGATGCAACAGGAGAGGATTGGGGGAACACATGGCGGACGGCAAACTCGTAAACGGCGCGAATAATCTCGTCTTCGGTGCGGCACAGGTTTTTGGCGCAGCGGGTGCCTTTGTGGTCGGCAATCAGATCCTGCTCAGCGGCCTTTCTGGCTTTGGAAAGCGTTGACTTAAGTTGTTTTAGAAAGGCAGCGCGCGCGTCCGCACCTGCCGGATCAATATCGCCGATAGTCTGGAGCAACTCTTCAATGATGGCGCCGGCAGTCCGCAGCTCATAGACCTTTGCCTGCCTGGTCGGTCTCGGGCCGGGGGGCTGTTCAACGAGTGCGGCTGGCATCGTGCACCTTCTTGAGCTGGTAGAGCATATCGATAGCCTGAAGCGGGGTCAGATCGTCGGGGCGCACAGTATCAAGCATCTCATGAAGAGGGTCCGGGGTATTTTTCTTTGGTTGTGTAACAGGGCGCGAAAACAGGGGCAAATCATCGAGCAGAGCAGCACTGGCACCACGGGGCTGCTGCTCAAGCAGGCTTAAAACAGCACGGGCGCGCTCCAGCACTTCCTCGGGCAGGCCGGCAAGCCGGGCCACCTGAATACCGTAGGAGCGGTCAGCAGCCCCACTGGTCACCTCATGCAGGAATACCACCTCCCCCTCCCATTCACGCACCTTCATAGTGTGATTGGAGACCCGGGGGTGAGTTTTTGCAAGGGCACACAGCTCATGAAAATGCGTGGCGAACAGTGCCCGGCAGGCGTTACTTTCGTGCAGAGCCTCCGCCGTGGCCCAGGCAATGGAAAGTCCGTCAAAGGTTGCAGTACCGCGCCCGATTTCATCAAGAATAACCAAAGAGCGACTGGTAGCGCGATTAAGAATGGCGGCGGTTTCCACCATCTCCACCATGAAGGTTGAACGGCCCCGGGCAATATCATCGGAAGCACCCACCCGGGAAAAAAGCCGGTCAACAACACCAATATGTGCAGCTTCTGCAGGCACATAGGCACCAATCTGAGCCAAAACAACCATGAGTGCATTCTGACGCAGAAAAGTGGATTTTCCGCCCATGTTGGGACCGGTCACCAGCCAGAGCTGCCCGCCTTCGGCCAGCGGGCCTTCATCCGCTGCTTGCAGCAGTCCACTCAGATCGCAATCATTGGCAACAAAGACCTCGCCTTCAGCCTTCAATGTCTGCTCGACTACAGGATGACGGCCGCTTTTAATCTCAAACTTCAGGGAATTGTCGACCAGGGGCCGACACCAGCCCTCATTAACAGCAAGCACCGCCAGTGCAAGCGTAACGTCAATATGAGCGAGGGCATCGGCGCTTTTGCGCAGCATTTCCGTTTGAGCAAGAGTTTGCGCCAGAAGGTCCTCATAAATGGCCAGTTCTAATTCGAGGGATTTGCCTTGCGCCTGGGCGATCCGGCCCTCCAGTTCACCCAGTTCGGCGGTGGTGAAGCGCATGGCATTGGCCATGGTCTGGCGATGGATAAATGTGGAAAGAAAAGGCTCCTCGAGCAGTTTTTTGCCGTGAGCCGCAGGCACTTCAACAAAAAACCCGAGCACTTTGTTGTGTTTTATTTTCAATGCCCTGATATCGGTTTCAGAGGCAAGGCGGGCCTGAAGTTCAGAAATAATGGTACGGCTTTTTGTGGCCAGCGCCCGCTGGTGATCGAGTTCTGCATCAAACCCGTCACGCACAAATCCGCCATCTCTGGCCATAACCGGTGGTGTGGATTCAATCGCTGCCCTTATCCGGCTGGAAAGCTCTGCAGGCGCTGAACCCAGAATTTCAGCCAGTTCGGAGACACCTTTCGGCAAGCCATTCATTTCCGCGAGTTTTTCCGCCAGCAGGCGTGCGCTTGTGATGGCCAGGCTGATATGAATGAGATCTCTTGGGCCGCCACGACCGAGCGCAAGCCGCGTGAGGGGCCGGCTCAGGTCGGGTGTGCCGCGCAGATGGTCGCGCAACGCATCGCGCGCAACAGTTTGGGTGACAAAGGCCTGCACCATGTCCAGGCGCCTGTTGATCTGCTCAGGCACGACAAGAGGCGCGGAAAGGCGACGTGCCAGCAGTCTGGCCCCGGAGGGTGTCACGGTTCTGTCGATGGTATGACGCAGGGAGCCCCTCGTTTCACCGCGATTGGTTGTCAGTATCTCCAGCGAATTGCGGGTCGCCAGGTCAATCAACATCAGGGCGGAAGTATTCTGGGCCTCGGGCGGGCGCAGGGTGACGTTGCCGGACTTCTGTGTTTGAACCACATAGGATACAAGGGCGCCAAGGGCAGCGCGGGCGGCCCGGGTAAACCCGGTCACCTCGATTTCAGGGAAAGCCGTCAGCAAATTTGATGTCGCCCGTTCGGATTCAAAACTCTCCTGTGCCAAAACCGCCACGTGCCGCACCAGACCCTCGGGCAGGGTTTTGTTCGCAGAAAGCCAGCGCTCGGTTGTGGGGGCAAGGATGAGTTCGGCCAGGTCAAGGCGGGCCAGTTCATCGGCCAGCCGGTCTTCGGCCACATCCACCACAAAGGTTTCACCGGTGGAAATGTCGGCCCAGGCCAGAGCAAAATCGCACTCCCCATGCCGGACCATGGAAAGGGCACCCAGATAATTGTTGGCCTGAGCGGGCAAAAGATCATCTTCGGTCAGCGTACCTGGCGTTACAAGACGAACGACATCGCGTTTGACGACGGATTTAGAGCCGCGCTTTTTGGCCTCGGCAGGATCCTCCATCTGTTCACAAATGGCCACCCGATGGCCCAGACGGATGAGCTTTTTCAGATAATCCTGAGCCGCGTGCACCGGCACTCCGCACATGGGAATTTCTTGGCCCAAATGTTTGCCACGGGTGGTAAGGACAATGCCCAGCGCTCCCGAGGCAATTTCAGCATCCTCAAAAAAAAGCTCGTAAAAATCACCCATGCGGTAAAAGAGCAGATAACCGGGATTAACGGCCTTTATTTCGAAGAACTGCGCCATCATCGGGGTAACGATCGGTTTTTTGCCCTCCGCTCCGGGGGGGGTATCAACCGTCTTTTCTGGAGGAGAGGAAGCGTAAGGGGCCTGGTCCATCTCTGCCGGTTCTGGTTGGTGCAACACTCTGGGAAGCCAGACTAGGGCACCGGGCTGATTATGCCAACCACCTGTTGCCGCAGACAGTGTGGTTTTGCACGAAGTTCGGCTGGATTTCGGGTGCTTGGCATTTTTTGAAATTGCACTGGTTTTATCTCGCTTGCGGCGATTCCGCCCTGCGGCGGGCCTGTGCGGGCACGGCGCAGGGGCGCCGGGCCGCTCTTTGTGGCCAGACTGCTTCAGTCAAAACAAGAAGCAGTCTAAACAAAGCGATTGATGAGGTTTTCCAGATATTCCTGCCCCCCCGAGCGGGGTTTTGGGTCGATACTTTGCCTGTCCACGCGGGCGGCGATTTCCTCCAGTGTGCACTCGCCCTTGAGCATGGCCTGCGCTTCGGGCCGGTTCCAGTCGGCATAGCGCGCCTCAAGGAACGCATCATAGCTGCCATCCTCGATAATGGCGGCGGCAGCCTTGAGTCCCCGGGCGCAGGTGTCCATGGCTCCGATATGGCCATGGAGCAGATCAACAGGGTCGATGGACTGGCGGCGCAGTTTTGCGTCAAAATTGGTGCCCCCGTTAGCAAAACCACCAGCCTTGAGAATGTGATAATAGGCCAGCGCAACCTCGGGCACATTGTTGGGGAACTGGTCGGTATCCCAGCCTGACTGATAATCATTGCGATTCATATCGATGGAACCGAAAATCCCAAGCATGGCAGCAGTTGCCACTTCATGCTCGAATGTATGGCCGGCAAGAATGGCGTGCCCAACCTCGATATTGACCTTGATTTCGTTTTCCAGGCCATATTTTTTCAGGAAGCCGTAAACACTGGCCACGTCATAATCATACTGGTGTTTCATGGGTTCCTGAGGCTTGGGCTCAAGCAGAATGGTGCCTTCAAAGCCGATCTTGTGCTTGTAGTCGACAACCAGAGAAAGCATACGACCCATCTGGTCGAACTCTTGGGACATGTTGGTGTTGAGCAAGGTTTCATAACCTTCGCGCCCGCCCCAGAGCACATAGTTTTCACCTCCAAGGCGTTTGGTGAGATCCATATTGGCCTTGATGGTAGCGGCGGCATAGGCAAACACATCCGGGTCGGGGTTGGTGGCTGCACCCGACATGAAACGGGCGTTGGAGAACAGGTTGGCCGTACCCCAGAGCAGTTTAACCCCCGTGCTGGCGATTTTTTCCTCGAACATATCGCCCAGCGCGTTGAGACGGGAAACGGATTCTTTGAAAGTTTCGGCTTCGGGGCGCACGTCGGCATCATGAAAGCAGAAATAGGGAACCCCAAGCAGTTCAAACATTTCAAAGGCCACATCAGCCTTGAGTTGTGCCTTGGCCATGGTGTCGCCAAACCAGGGCCGCTCGAAGGTACGACCGCCAAAAGGGTCACCGCCCTCCCAGGCAAAGGAATGCCAGTAGGCAACGGCAAAGCGCAAATGCTCCTCCATACGTTTGCCCAGCACCAGTTCGTCCTTGTCATAGAAGCGAAAGGCCAGCGGGTTTGTGCTCTCTTTTCCCTCAAACCTGATCCGTGGCAGGTCGCCAAAAAAACCGCTCATGTCTTTGCCTCCTCAATCGCGGGGTAAAGCGCCCTATAGCGCGCATATTGTTTTCCATAGAGCTCGCGCAACTGGGGGTCGGGTGCAATGGTTTTGACAATGTGGGGCATGGTGCACACCTCAACAGGGCTGGCGTTTTGTGCAGCACACAGCCCCAGGCGTGCAGCGCCAAACGCACCGCCAAAATCACCGTCACGGGGCACCTGAATTTCCATGTCCAGACTGGCGGCGATGAGTTTGAGCCAGAGGGCAGAATTGGAGCCGCCACCCACCGCAACCAGAGAGTTTATCTCGGTACCGGCTTCTTTGAGCATACTCAGAGCATCGCCAAAAGCCATGGCGACACCCTCCATAACCGCTTGAGCCATACGGACCGGGTCAGAATTATGCGAAAGCCCGGTGAACGTGCCGCGTGCGGCAGGGTTGTTGTGGGGGGTGCGTTCGCCGGACAGGTAGGGCAGGAAAATTTCCTCGCCGGGGCCACAATATGCGGTTTCTGCTTCCCCGGCCAGCTGTGCGGCGTCGCGTCCGGTCAGACCCGCGAGCCAGTTCAGGCTGTCGGTGGCCGAAAGAATGACCCCCATCTGATGCCAGGTCTGTGGCACGGCATGACAAAAAGCGTGCACCGCCCCTTGTGTATTGGGTCGGAACCTGTCGTTGGAAACAAAAAGAACCCCCGAGGTGCCCAGAGAAACAAAACCCTCACCGGGACGAATGGCACCAATGCCACAGGCTGAAGCGGCGTTGTCCCCGCCACCCCCGGCAACAACTACCGGTCCTGACATGTTCCAGCGCGAAAGCAGCTCTGACTTCAGGATACCAGAGGAAGCAGAACCTTCGACCAGAGAAGGCATATGCGTCCGGCTCAGGCCGGTTACAGCGAGCAGTTCATCCGACCAGTCGCGTTTTTTGACGTCAAGCCACAGGGTGCCCGAGGCATCGGACATGTCGGAAACAAACTCACCGGTCAACCGCCAGCGGATATAATCCTTTGGTAACAAGACCTTATCAATTTTTTCATAGATTTCAGGCTCGTGGTTTTTCACCCACAAAACTTTTGGAGCGGTAAATCCGGCCATGGCGATATTGCCCGAAATGGCGCGCGATTCAGGGCAGGCCTTCTCGATTTCCAAACATTCCATATTGGCGCGACCATCGTTCCACAGGATTGCGGGGCGCAAAACATTCCGGCTTTTATCGAGAAGAGTCGCCCCGTGCATCTGCCCGGACAGGCCCAGTCCCCTGACCCGGGCAAGCGCTTCAGGGCTGGATTTAGAGAGAGCGTCAACGCTGACAAGAGTAGCCTGCCACCAGTCAGAGGGGTTCTGCTCGGACCAACCATCGCGGAGGCGGGAAACCGAAAGGGGCGCCGAGGCATCGGCTATAGCATTACCGTCCAGGTCAATCAGGATTGCCTTAACGCCGGAGGTACCGACGTCAAGACCCAGAAAGGTGGCAGTGTCAGAACCCGAAATCATGAGATACGTACCTCAGAAAGACTCGCCAAGACCTGAAATTCCTTGCAATACCGCCCATTCAAGCCACAAACAACACTTCCAGCCCCGGACTTTTAACCGGGCAGATTGAGATTGTCGCGCAGAAACAGACCAATATCAATGGACTTGTTCTCTTGAGGCAATTCTGCTCCGGCGATGATCTGGCGAGCAAGGCCTATGGCCATTGCGACTTCTGCCTGCGAGTTCTGGTCGAGCACAACGTCAACCACCCCGGCCCTTAACCCCTCAATGGTGTCGCCAGTCAGCTCATGGGCGATCACCCGGATTGAGCGGGCGCGGCCAAGATCGGAGAGCGTTGAAATGATACCCGCATTGCCCGCGCCCATGGAATAAATTCCGGCAAGGTCAGGATAGTCGGTCAATAATTCGCGGGTGCGTTTTGCTGTTTCGTGAGTATCATCAAATCCCTCGACAGGACCAACAAGGTCAAGACCGGGAAATTCCTCAAGCACCAGATCATGAAAGCCCATAAAGCGCTCGCGGTGGTCGCGCAGACCCATGGAGCCGACGACAAGCCCGATGCGGGCGCCAGGCGTACAAAATCGTCCCATTAGCGAACCCGCAGTGCGTCCGGCAGCGATATTGTTTATACCGACAAAACGGGCGCGCTTTGAGGCGGGATTGTCGGAAACCAGAGTAATTACATGCACGCCTTTTACGCACGCCCGATCGATGGATTTGCGCACGCTCTCATCATCGGTGGCGACAATGATCGCGCAATCGCAATTCTGGAGCCCCAGTTTATCAATAGCGTTGCACAGGGCTGAAGGGTCAAGCGCCGCAATGCGGGTGATTTCTATATTGGTACGGTTTTCCTCGTGGGTCTGTGTATGGGACCTGATGGCGGCGGCCAGGTTTTCCATGAACGGATTTGCGCCACCCGGCAGCAGAAAATGAACCTTGACAGTTTTGGCCCGGGCCAGCAGGGAGGCGCTCACATCGCGGGTGTAATTAAGGGTGGCGACCGCTTTTTCGACTTTCTCCCGGGTGGTCGCACGCACCCCGGCGCGGCCATTGAGCACACGATCGACCGTGGCCAGAGACACGCCTGCTTCACGAGCCACATCCCTGACGGTGGGTTTTTTATGTTGTGTTGATACGGACACCCGAACTGCCCCCTCTTGTGCGCCCGAAAACCAATCTGATGCCATTCTAGCCAAAAAATGCAAATCAGGACCAGCCCATTTTTGGTGACCTGCTCCACTGATTTGATATGGCCACTGGCATGATTTTAAGGCATGGTTCATTGCAGAATGGGGGAACGCGGAGATGATAAAAACCCGGCATATGGGAAAATACAGAGGCCGCGATGTGGTTCAGGCCACCCTGAAAAGCACCAGCGGTGTCGAAGTCGATATCATGAACTATGGCGTTGTGGTGCGCGACTGGCGAGTGCCAGCAGCAGAGGGCTTGCGTTCAGTGGTGCTCGGCTTTGAAAGCTTTGACCCCTACCCGGCGCAGCGTGCATATCTGGGTGCAATTGTTGGGCGGGTGGTCAACAGGATTGCAGGCAGCAGGTTTGAGCTTGCTGGCCAAACCTATGCGCTCGTCTCCAATAGAGAGGGTCTGCATCTGCATGGGGGACCGGAGGGGCTGAGTTCGCAGGTCTGGGACATGGAAATCGACAATGTCAGAAATCAGCTGCTGTTTTCTCTTCAAAGCACGGACGGAGCCATGGGGTATCCGGGAAATGTGCGTTTTGAGGCAAAATACCATCTTGAAGGCAACCGTTTATGCCTTGAGATGGCTGCCACAACTGACCGGCCGACACCCATTTCGCTGGCACAGCATAATTATTTCAACCTTGGTACCGGTGCCGATGTGCTGGATCACTCGGTCCGAATATCAGCAGACCACTATACTGTTCTTGACGACAGGCTGTTTCCCACAGGGGAGATAGTGCCGGTTGTTGACACGGCCATGGATTTGCGCGCGGCTCGTATATTGCGCGAGGCAGACGGCACCGCCATTGATTACGACCTGAATTATGTGCTGGACCCAAAACGCGATGTAGCAAAATCCGTGGCCCGGGTTGAGGGGCCTGACGGAAAGCTGGCGCTTGAGTTGTGGACCGACCGGCCGGGATTGCAATTCTATAATGCGGTAACGACGGATATAGATGTGCCGGGACTGGCGGGCAAGGCTTACGGGAAATATTCAGGGTTTTGCCTGGAGGACCAGATGTTACCTGATGCGTTAAACCATCCTGGTTTTCCTTCAATAATCTGCACGCCCGAGCACCCCTATACCCACTGGTGCGAAATAGAAATCAAACAGGTCTGAAACGAGGACTGGGGGGCCAGGCTAACTCAAACTGACAAGACCCGAACCCAATGCACCAAGCAAAGCGGCGTGAAAGACAATGACGACAACCATGGAGGCCTGAAAGGATGGTTTGGAGCGCTTGTGGCGATACATATGCTGGGCAATCAGTCCGCCAATGATGCCGCCGGCCAGATCAATAAGAATGAGGCGGTTTTCGGTTATGCGCCATTGACCGAGGCGGGCGGCCTTTTTATCCCAGGAATAGGCAATCAGGGAAGCCGCACCCATGGACACATAAAGCGTGGCCAGCCACAGGGGTGCCCTGCCAAGCATCAAATCCACCTGCAACAGGATAAGCAGAATGGCGGCAGTGGCCAGATGCAGGGACAGGGGCGCCACCAAGCCGGTCCGGGTAGAAAGAATATCAACAGCATGGGCGGCAGGCCGCCCCTTGCGCCCCGCAACAATTTCGAGCTCCAGCTGGTCACCTGGTTTGGGACGGGGCATTTCAGGGTTCAGGGCCTTGATATGGACAAATACCCTCTCCGTACCACCGGGCAGACGGGCAAACCCGAAGCCGCGCTGGTCGTCCCAATCCACCAATTGTGCTTCTGTTCTTGACATCGGGTATCCTGTTGCTCGCCGAAACCAGACTACACTCCATTGGGTTAAAATGGTCTCACCTACAGATAAAAAATTGCAGGTAAAGAGAGGAAACTTTGTGGCGTCCTACTGGCTGGCCAGATTGAGGCGATAACTCAGGGCCTCGGCAATATGGGGACGCTTTACTTTTGCCGAAGCTGAAAGGTCGGCCAGAGTACGCGCCACCTTGAGCACTCGATGATAGGCGCGCGCGGACAAAGAGAATTTTTCTGCCGCCTGCACCAGAAGAGCCTGACTTTCACTGTCGGGATCAACAATCTGTTCAATCAGCGCGGTATTGGCGGCGGCATTGGTGTGAATGTCGGTGACACCAAGTTCCAGAAACCTTTCCTGCTGCACTTCCCGAGCCCGGGCAACACGCTTTGCCACCTCAAAACTGGGCTCTGAGGTTCGTTTCCCGATCATATCAGTTGCAGAAACAGCAGGCACGTCAATACGCAAGTCTATGCGATCAAGAAACGGGCCGGAAACGCGCGCCTGATAATCATCAGCACAACGGTCACCGCGGCGGCAGGTGTGGCCGGGAGTGCCGGCAAGCCCGCATTTGCATGGATTCATGGCGGCAATCAACTGAAAGCGGGCTGGAAAGGAAACGCGGGCATTGGCGCGGGCGATATGGGTTTCCCCCGCTTCCAGGGGCTGGCGCAGGCTGTCTAGAACCTGGGGCGAAAACTCGGGCAATTCATCAAGAAACAGCACGCCGTTGTGGGCAAGGGAAACCTCGCCGGGCCTGACCTTGAGACCCCCGCCAACGAGAGCGGCCATGGAGGCGGAATGATGAGGACAACGAAAGGGGCGGCGGTCGGAAATTCTTCCTCCCGCCAACTCCCCGGCAATGGACTGAATCATTGAAACATCGAGCAGCTCGCGTGGATTGAGCGGCGGCAAAATCGAGGGCAGGCGTGCCGCCAGCATCGACTTTCCGGCGCCGGGGGGCCCAACCATGAGCATGTTGTGGCCTCCCGCAGCGGCAATTTCGAGTACACGCCGGGCCACTTCCTGTCCGCGGATTTCGTCCATGTCGGGCAGGATATCACCAGACACCTTGCGCGCAGCAACCGGGCGCGGGGTCAGTTGGTTACCGGCAAGATGATTGACCAGCGCCAACAGGCTGTCGGGCGCGATGATTTCAACATCCTCTCCGGCCCAGGCAGCTTCAGGACCTGAGGTGGCGGGACAGATTATGCCCATTTGCCGCCCGTTGGCGGCAATAGCGGCGGGCAGAGTTCCCGAAACCGGCGAGATGCGCCCGTCAAGAGCCAACTCGCCAAGCACGAGAAAGTTCTGGGCAGCATCCGAAGGCACCGCCCCGATTGCCCCCATCAAACCAAGAGCAATGGGCAAATCATAGTGGGAACCCTCTTTGGGCAGGTCAGCGGGGGCCAGATTTATGGTGATGCGTTTAGGGGGCAGACTAAGACCGGAAGCGACCAGCGCGGCGCGCACCCTTTCCCGGCTTTCCGCCACTGCCTTGTCGGGAAGACCAACAATGGTGAAGGCGGGCAGGCCAGACGCAACCTGCACCTGCACATCCACCAGCACTGCCTCGATACCGCGAAAAGCAACTGTTTGAACCCGTGCAACCATGACATAAACGCTAGCAGGTTGTGCAACAGCACACAAGAACATTGCAGGAACAAAATCAAACAGCCCGTGGAGTCGAGGATTTTGAGCTTTTGTGCTCGCCGTTATGGTGCCAAGAGACTATCCTTTTGAGAGCTTCATTACTCAGGCAGGCGACAGCAATGTCAGAAAACCATCAGGACAAGCCGAACAGGCACGCTGACCCGTTTCGCTTCTGGCATTTGCGTTTCTGGTATGGAATGCGCCTTTCAACCTGGCTTGCCCTGCTAAAACGCAATAGATTTTCAGTCGCGCCTGGTCGACTGGGCCTTGCTCTTTCCACAACAGGCTTTGCCATTGCCAATTCTGTTTTGCGAGCAATTCAGGAGCTGGTATTCTACCGGGCCATCAGGCGCGCAACGGTCTGTAAATCACCCATTTTTGTACTCGGTCACTGGCGTTCGGGCACCACGCTTCTGCACGAAGTGATGGTGCTGGATGAACGCCACTCGTACGCCAATACCTATCAGTGCATGGCGCCCAATCATTTTCTTCTCACCTCATGGCTGGTGACAAAACTGCCGTTTCTGTTGCCCAGGAAACGCCCCATGGACGCGATGAACGCTGGCTGGAATAAACCGCAGGAAGATGAGTTCGCGCTGGCAAATCTGGGTCAGCCCTCTCCTTACCTCTCCATTGCTTTTCCCAACGGGAATAATGCTGAAGGGACGCTGAGCCTTGAGGGGTTGAGCGAACAACAGCGGGCAGGCTGGAAGGATACCCTTATGTGGTTTCTGCGTCGTGTCAGCCTGCACTCAGACAAGACAATCGTGATTAAATCCCCAACTCACACGGCGCGGGTAAAAACGCTGCTGGAAATGTTTCCGGACGCAAAATTTGTGCTTGTGGTGCGTGACCCCTATGAGGTGTATCTCTCAGCCCTGAAATTATGGACAGCGCTCCGGCAGTCCCAAAGCCTGCAAACAAGCGATAATCACGACCTGAAAAACCAGGTGCTGGACGACTTTGAAACCATGTTCAAAGCCTTCGAGCGCGACAGAAACCTCATCCCCGAGAAACATTTGTTTGAAACCCGGTTCGAGGATTTTATTGACAACCCTGCTGGTGAAATGGAGCGGCTTTACAATGAGCTTGGACTTGGCGGATTTGAACGCTCTCGCCCGGCGGTTGAAGATTATTTTGCCCGGCGGGCAGACTATCAAAGAGACGTTTATATGCCGAGGCCTGAATTGCGAGAAGAAATTGACCGGCGCTGGGGGCCTTATATGAGGCGTTATGGATACAAAAGCCCGGAGCGAGCAGGCACCAGCTAACCCAGAAGACCGCTGGTCTTAATCCCATCAAAGATGAACTGCACTGCCAGCGCGGCCAGCAAAATTCCGACAACCCGGGAAACTACCGAGAGGCCGGTGAGGCCGAGCAGGCGCTGGATGGGAATGGCCAGAAGCAGTGTTATCCAGGCGACAAACATGATGGACACCAGCGCGCCGAGCACCAGCCAGAAGTCGGTATCAGTGGCGGCACCCGTGGTAAGAAGAATAACCGCGCTGATGGCGCCAGGCCCCGACAAAAGCGGCATGGCCAGAGGAAATACCGAGATGTCATCGCGCTCCTGGCTTTCCACATTTTCCTGTTTGGTGGTACTGGTGCCACCCGAATGACGGGCAAAAACCATGTCGATGGCTATCAGCATCAAAAGAATGCCCCCGGCAGTTCTCAGGGCCGGTATGGTGATGCCAAACAGGTCAAGAATCTGGTTGCCCAGAAAGCCAAAGAACAACAGGATCGTGGTGGCAATCAAAACACCACGGGTGGCAAAGACAAAACGCTCGCGGGCAGTGTTATCCTTGGTCAGGGCGGCAAAAATAAAGGCGATGTCAGCCACGCCAACGGTGGCAAAAAAAGTGGCGACGGCTACAAGATAGCTACTGGACATCATTGCTGTCTGACACAGAGAAATGCATGGCGCAAGCGTTGTGATTTATCGCCGCTTTTCGATGGCATCCAGTATCAGAGAAGCAATATCGGGGCCGCCAAAGCGCTTGATTTCGCGGATGCCCGTGGGGGACGTCACATTGATTTCGGTAAGATAGCCGCCAATGACGTCGATGCCGACAAAGATGAAATCCCGCTCTTTGAGGGCGGGAGCGATGGCGGCGCAGATTTCTTTTTCGCGTTCTGTCAATTCGCTCAGTTCGGGCCGACCCCCCACATGCATGTTGGAGCGGGCCTCCCCTTCGGCCGGAATGCGGTTCAGCCCCACATGCACCGGCTCCCCCTCAATGATGATAATGCGCTTGTCGCCCTTTCTGACATCGGGCAGGTATTTCTGAATCATGAAGGGTTCGGTGAAATTCTGCTCGAACAGCTCAACCAGTGACACCAGATTCTGGTCGCCCTCACGCAGAAAAAAAACCCCGGCACCACCGTTTCCATAGAGCGGTTTGACAATGATGTTTCCGTGGGTGTCGCGAAAGGCGTGGATGGCCTGCCGGTCCCGGGTAATCAGGGTGGGAGGCATCAGGTCAGGAAATTCCATGACCAGAATTTTTTCGGGCGCGTTGCGCACCTCGGCCGGGGCGTTGACCACCAGCGTTTCAGGGTGAAGGCGCTCCAGCATATGGGTGATGGTGATATAATTCATGTCAAAGGGGGGGTCCTGACGCAGCAGGATGACGTCAAAACGCGACAGGTCGGTTGTCTGAAATTCCCCGAGTGTGAAATGTTCGCCTTTGGGCCTGTCCGTAACCTGAACCGGGGCGGTACTGGCGCTGAGAACCCCGTTTTCCAGCCCCATGGAAGCCGGATTGTAGTAGAATAGCTCGTGACCTCGGGTTTTGGCCTCAAGCATCATGGCGAAGGTGGAATCTCCGGTGGGGTCGATGTCCTGAATAGGGTCCATCTGAACCGCGATGCTGAGATTTTTCATTTTTTGTTCCAGGGTCGGTTGAATTTCAGTTCGGGCGCGCCTCGAAGGCTCCCTGCAAATGGTGGGGCCAGGCACCGGGCGCAAGGAAAATTACATCAAAACGCAGATGTTTTTGCGCCAGTTCGGGGTTTTTCGCCAGAAAAAACTGGGCCGCCCTGACAATGCGGCGCTGGTTTACGCTGGCCAGCGCGTCATACTCATCCGAACCGGAACGGCGCATCTTTACTTCGACAAAAACAATGCTGCTGCCTTTTTTTGCGATGATATCTATTTCGCCACCAGGTGTTTTGTAGCGCCTGTGCAGAATTTCATAGAGTTTGAGCCGCATATAGAGACGGGCAAAAGCCTCGGCCAGGCGTCCTCTTCTTTCGGCGCTTCGCCTAAGATTTGAGTTTGAGCGCTTCATCGTAAACCTGCTTGCGCCGGACCTGATAGGTTCTGGAAATCTCATCAACCGCAGTGCGCAGGGGCTGGGCTTTGAGGGCCTCTTCCAGAGCCTCTTTCCACAGACCAGCGTTGGCTTCAGAGTTTTCCAGCGCTCCGGCAACCACAATCACCACCTCGCCACGGGTTGGCTTTTCCGCCAGTTGCTCCACCAATGCGCCCAGCGGCCCGGCGTGGCTGCGCTCGAATTTTTTGGTCAGCTCCAGCGCGACAACGGCTTCGCGCTCTTCTCCAAAGCTTTCTGCCATGGCCGCAAGGGTCGCTGAGAGACGCCGCGGGCTTTCGTAAAAAACCAGCGTTTCACTTTTTGCGACAAGCGCCGCGAGCGCCTTGCCGCGCGCGCCAGCTTTTGCGGGAAGAAAACCAACAAAAGTAAAAAAATCGGTGGGCAGGCCGGCGGTGGCCAACGCAGCAAGCAGGGCCGAGGGCCCGGGCAGGGCAAAAACGTTCAGGCCCGCTTTGCGCACGGCCCGCACCAGCACAAAACCGGGGTCCGAGAGCAATGGGGTTCCGGCATCGGAAATCAGGGCAACAGCTTCACCAGCTGCCAGTCTTTGAACGATGGAGACGGCTTTTGCCCTTTCATTATGCTCGTGCAGGGCCATTTTTGGAGTTGAAATAGCGTAATGGTCCAGAAGCCGGGCGCTGAGGCGGGTGTCTTCACAAAGAACAAGGTCAGCGGCGGCCAGCGTCTCAAGCGCACGCAGGGTAATGTCACGCAGATTGCCAATGGGGGTAGATACCACATAAAGGCCGCCCGCCAGCGCCGGGGCTTCAAACCGGACGCCGGATATGGCAAAATTGCATCTGTTTTTTGCTAGGTTATCCACCAAATGTCCTTTGGCTGGTGAAATCTTTGCGCCTGATGTTTAATGCTGGTAACGAAGATTGTACACTGGGGCCAACTCGCGCGGCGCGGGATTGCAGTCGCTGGACATCAGGGTATTAGGGTCAGGACCCATATTTTGGGGCAGTTTTTATGACGAGGAATATATAAATTGGCTGGTAGACTTCAGGTTCGCCCCCACGGTTTTGGCTGGCAGCAATTAAAGTGGGCAAAACTGGCCTTTGGCATAGGAATTCTGAGCCTCGTATCAGCCTGTACGGGGCTGTCCTTTCCTCAAGTCGGCTCGCCCTTCCCCTCGACCGGGGCAACGCAACTGCCCACTGACAGCCTGCCACCGGCAGCGGGGCAGGTTCTGGGAACCGGTCCGGTCCGGGTGGCGCTGCTGCTGCCGCTGAGCGGAGATGTAGCTCCCGTTGGCCAGTCCATGGCCAATGCCGCGCAACTGGCCATGGAGTTTATTGAACAAACACCCACAATCAACTCAAACATCACTCTTGTCATCAAGGACACGGCAGGCAATCCGTCAGTGGCCGCCTCCAGGGCAAGCGAAGCGGTGCGGGAAGGCGCCAAGCTTATTCTTGGGCCACTCAAGGCTGAAAGCGTACTCTCCGCAGGAGCCGTTGCGCGCTCCTCGGGTGTTCCCATAATCGGCTTTTCCAACAATTCAGGAGCGGCGGCTCCGGGGGTTTACCTGCTTAACGTATTGCCGGAAACCGAGCTTAAGCGCACATTATCCTATGCCCAATCGCAAGGGCGCAGGGCGTTTGCAGCGATTGTACCCAATACTTCGTTTGGACAGATACAGGAAGGTGCATTCCGGCAGGCCGCTGCAGACCTGGGGCTGACGGTGAGGGCGGTTTATCGTTTTTCAAATGAGGAGGAAGCGCGTTCGGCGGTAGCTCAGGCAATCCCCTTCCTGCAGGATGGTTCCATTGACGCCCTGTTTATCCCGGATCGCTCCACGGCCCCCAGTTTCGGGGTTCTGCTGGAAGAGGCAGGCGTTGATAAAAGCAATCTGATGCTCATCGGCTCGCTGGACTGGACCGGAGACACCACTATTCCTCAGACCTCCTATCTGGCGGGGGCTATTTTTCCTGCGGTGGATGATGCCGGTCTGGCTGCGCTCACTCCCCAATATCAGGCCAGTTTCGGCGTACCCCCCCATGCGCTTTCAACCATATCCTACACGGCAACGCTGCTGGCAAATTCCCAGTCGCTCTCCCAGAGCCTGCCTCCGTACGACCAGGGACAACTGACCCGCGCTTCGGGCTTTAACGGACGTGACGGCCTGTTCCGTTTTCTTGCTGACGGGCGCTCACAATATGCGCTGACCATAAAGCAGGTGGTTATCGGGGGCATGCAGACGGTGGATGCGGCAAAAATTCCATAGTTTCTGCCTCGCGGACTATTGTTGCAATTATCGAACCATCCCGGCCAGTTGAGCCGGGATCTCGCGGAAAGTGCTACAGGGTTCCGGATTAAATCCGGGAGAGAATGCAGCAGGCTCACAAACTTGATTTTTGCAACACGCCTCGCCCGCCCCGGAAGCCAGCAGAGATCACATGGCCAGGTCGGCCACCACCGCGTCGAGTACGGGCCAACCCTTGTCGGTGACTCGAAGGTTGCCGTTGGCAAGGGTCTGGAGAAAACCGATTTTTGTCAGGTCCTCAATTTGGGCAGCCGCAAGTTTGCGGCCAGAAAGCTGATGGTAGCGTTCGGGGTCAATTCCCTCTCTCAGGCGAAGGCCCATTAACAGGCATTCGTCCCCCTCCTCCTCCCAGGTCAGCCTGTCATTGGTGATCAGCCCGTGGCCGTTGACTGCAACCAGCTTAGCCCATTTTTGCGGCAGTTTTTCCGTTGCGGTGGCATGGCGCACATTGTCAATCAGCAGGCGGCCATGGGCCCCGGCACCAATCCCGATATATTCCCCATAGCGCCAGTAGAGCAGATTGTGCTCACTTTCTTCGCCATGCCGGGCATGGTTGGATATTTCATAGGCGGGCATGCCGGCGCGGGTGCATATTTCCTGCGTCAGCTCATAAAAATCCGCCGACAGGTCGGCATCGGGCATGGGAAGCTTGCCCGCGGCGCGCAGGTCGAAATAGCGGGTGCCCTGTTCGATGGTCAGTTGATAGAGTGAAAGATGTCCCACAGCCATATTCAGAGCTTCGCCCAGTTCATCGCGCCACTCGTCGAGGGTCTGGTGGGGGCGAGCATAGATAAGGTCAAAGCTGGAGCGGTCAAAGACGGACTGGGCAATGCCAACCGCAAGCTTCGCTTCTTCAACTGTGTGCATACGGCCAAGGGCTGCGAGCGGCTCGGGACGCAGAGACTGCACGCCAAGGGACACCCGGTTGACCCCGGCGTTATGATAAGCCTTGAAACGAGCTGCCTCAACCGAAGTGGGGTTGGCCTCAAGGGTTATTTCCGCGCCGGAGGAAAGGTTCCAGTGACCGGCGATACAATCAATGATTTTTTCGACTGAAACAGGATCCATCAGCGAAGGCGTACCGCCGCCAAAAAATACCGAATTTACAGTACGGCCAGGGACGAGCGCCGCAAAATGAGCAAGTTCTTTCAGGTAGGCCTGTGTGAACTGTTCCTCATCAAACGCGCCGTGATGAACATGGGAGTTGAAATCACAATAGGGACACTTGGCGGCGCAGAACGGCCAGTGCACATAAATGCCAAAAAGACCGTTTCCTCGTTCAACGGGTGCGCTTTCAGATGTCACAACAGGCCTCAACCAACAGGGCAAAAGCACGGGCACGGTGGGAAAGACCGGGTTTTCCGGCGGCCCATGAGTGTTTTTTCTCCGAGGGCATCTGGCCAAAGGTTATCGAAAAACCATCAGGCATGAACACCGGGTCAAAACCAAACCCGAGATCCCCGCGCGGCGGCCACACCAGAGTACCCGGCGCAATGCCTTCAAAAAGGCGCTCCCTGCCCAATGGGCTGGCCAAACAAAGGGTGGCGTTGAAACTGGCGCGGCGCTCATCAGCTGTTTGCGCACCCACTTCCCTCAGGGCATCTTCAACCCGTTGCATGCCAAGGGAAAAATCCCGACCCGACCCGTCTTCACTCTCAGCCCAGCGCGCGGTGTGAATACCGGGTTTGCCATCCAGTGCATCAACACACAGGCCGCTATCGTCGGCCAGTGCAAGGCATCCGGTTTCACCGGCTGCCGTATGGGCCTTGAGGCGGGCGTTTTGAGCAAAAGTCGTACCGGTTTCCTCGGGCTCGTCCAGGCCCAGTTCCCCCGCGGACACCAGTTCAAGCCCGAAGGGGGCAAACAATTCCTTGAATTCGGCGAGTTTGCCCCCATTGTGGGTGGCAATCACCAGCCGGGTTCCCCGGGGCAGTTTCAGGTCAGCATTCATTGTGCATCGGACTTTTGTTCGGCCAGAGCCTGTCTCTGGATGGCAACAAGCTCGCCAATGCCTTTCTGAGCCAGATCCATGAGTTCAAGCAACTGACCGCGGGAGAAAGGTTCCTGCTCGGCGGTGCCCTGAATTTCCACAAAATTTCCAGCACCAGTCATGACAAAATTTGCGTCCGTTTCGGCCTCGCTGTCTTCGGGATAATCCAGGTCAAGCACGGCTTGCCCGCGGAAAATACCACAACTCACCGCCGCGATATGGTCGCTGAGCGGATTATCCCTGACCAGATCGCGTTTTGTCATCCAGCCAATGGCATCGGCCAGCGCCACATAGGCGCCGGTAATGGCTGCGGTGCGGGTGCCGCCATCGGCCTGCAAGACGTCACAATCCAGTATGATCTGGTTTTCTCCCAGCGCCTCCATATCGACCACAGCGCGTAACGAGCGGCCGATAAGACGCTGGATTTCCTGGGTGCGGCCCGTCTGCTTGCCTGCCGTTGCTTCGCGCCGGGTCCGGGTATCTGTCGCCCGAGGCAGCATGCCATATTCAGCCGTGACCCAGCCCAGTCCCTGCCCGCGCCGCCATGGGGGCAGCGTGGTCTGCACACTGGCCGTGCACAAAACACGGGTATTGCCAAAACCTATCAGGCACGAGCCTTCGGCCTGGGGGGCGATGTGGCGCTCGATTTTTATATCGCGCAACTGATTGTTGGAACGTCCTGAGGGTCGCATGGTGTTTCCTGCAATTTTAGGGTCCTGACCCTGGTTAGGCCTCTTAACCTTTCTGGCCTCTTAGCCTCTGATGGCGGGAAGAACAAGTCTGGGGCACACCAAACCCTGGCCGGCCGGTCCAATGCAAACTTGGGCTTTGACTCAAGCCCTGATAATCCTACATGAAGGGGTGCGTTTTATCCGGACAAGGTCAATGGGATTGGACCAAAAAAAATATTCAGGCCGCTCAGACAAAGAAAACAGGGATTTTCTTGATGTGCTTAACACGCGCGCCCAGGATATTTTCCGGGTGCTGGTTGAGCGCTATCTGGATACCGGTGAGCCGGTGGGTTCGCGCCAGCTCTCGCGCATGCTTGATCTGGCCCTCTCCCCGGCTTCGGTGCGCAATGTCATGGCTGACCTTGAAGAGCTGGGTCTGATACAGGCGCCCCATGTTTCGGCAGGCCGGGCGCCAACCCAGCAGGGATTGCGGTTTTTTGTCGATGCCATGCTCGAAGTGGGGGCCATGAACGCGGGTGAGCGCACAAAGATCGCCCGGCAGATTGAAGAAACTGCACAACGGGGCACACCGGAGGATTATCTGACAGAAGCCAGTCAGCTGCTCTCAGGTCTCAGCCATGGCGCAGGGGTGGTGATCGCCTCTAAGTCTGACATGGTGCTCAAACATATGGAATTTGTCCGTCTGGATGCCAAAACCGCCATGGCGGTGCTGGTGGGCGAAGACGGGCTGGTGGAAAACCGTATTCTGCGGTTGCCGCCGGGGCTTGATGCGGGTGCACTAAACCGGGCTTCGAACTATCTGGCCCATCATATTGTGGGGCGCACACTTGGTGAAGCGCGGCAGGCCTTAAAAAAGGCCAGCGAAACCCAGCGCGCCGAGCTTGATGATCTCTCCGCAAGACTGGTGGATGCCGGCATTGCCACCATTATTGAGGGCACAGGTATGACCTCACCCACGGTGATTGTGCGCGGTCGGGCCAATCTGCTCGACAATGCCATGGCCTCGGATGATCTTGAGCGTCTGCGCGAACTTCTTGACGAGCTTGAGAACAAACACGGGCTGATGGACCTGCTTGCGGATGCGGAAAACGCCGAAGGGGTGCGCATTTTTATCGGCTCTGAGAACAAGTTGTTTTCGCTCTCGGGGTCTTCGGTTATTCTTTCTCCATACAAAGACGCCAATGATCAGGTTGTCGGGGTTCTGGGAATTATCGGGCCGACCCGGCTTAATTATGCACGCATTGTGCCGGTAGTTGATTATACCGCTCATGTGGTGGGTCGACTGATCCGGAAGCAAATTGAATAGTTTGAATCCAGGCAGGGCCGAGACCACTCCGGTACGAAAGCACTTGAAACCCGAAGCAATCTGTCCGATATGCGGGGCATGATGCTGAAGCCAACCCGTAATCTGGATTGAAACAGAAACATGACAGGCGAAAACGAAACACCACCAGAAAGTTCCCCTGAAGCCGAGCTCAATGCTGATGGAGGCGTTGAACTTTCCCAGGCCGAAATCGAGGCAGCCACACTCAGGGCCGAAAACGCCGAGTTAAAGGACCGCGTGCTGCGCGTGGTTGCGGAAATGGAAAATTTGCGCAAACGCACCGTGCGCGAGGTATCCGACGCCCGCACTTACGCCATTGCCGACTTTGCCCGCGACATGCTCTCCGCCACCGATAACCTGGAGCGCGCTCTTGCCACCATGCCTGAAGAGTTGCGCAAGGTCTCCGACCCGGCGATTAAATCCCTTATCGAGGGGATTGAAATGACCGGGCGTGAAATGCAGCGCCTGATGCAGAAAAACGGGGTGCGCCCAATCCTCTCCGAAGGAGAGAAGTTTGACCCCCACAAACATCAGGCCATGTTTGAAGTGCCCAACGAGAGTGTGCCTGCGGGGACCGTTGTGCAAGTGGTGCAAACCGGATTTGAAATTGGTGACAGGGTTTTGCGTCCGGCCATGGTAGGTGTTGCCAAAGGGGGAGCAAGTGCTCCGGCTCAGCCAGAGGAGTCTGCACCAGAGATGAAACCGGATGACACGGAGAGCCCGGACGAATTTGGTGAAAACCCGCAAAGCTCTGCTCACGTGGACAAGCAGGCCTGAGGCGTAAAAGCCTTTTCAGGACCTGGGCGGAAGCGGTCGCGTCAAGATAAAAGCAGACGCGGCGGCCATGGATATTGCTTGAATTGAAATCACCAGCACCGAGAGACTGAGCAGGAAGCTTAGCACCAGCACCCCAAGCATAGTGACAACCGCCAGAAGTTTGGTGTTCTTTGAAATTGCACCATGGGTCTGCCAGTTCCGTATCTGGGGACCGAAGCGGGGATGATTCAACAACCAGTGGTGCAGACGTTCGGAGCTTTTTGCAAAAAAGAAAGCTGCCAGCAGCATGAAAGGCGTAGTGGGCAATATGGGCAGAGCAGCACCTATTGTTCCAAGTGCAACGCACAGGATGCCCAGAGTAAGGAATATGCTTTTTTTGATGCGGTTCATTCAGCTTCTGCGAAAAAATGTTTTTGCTGTTTGCCAGCACTGAAAATGCACAACAGGAGGCCAGCGCGGCATTCAGCTAGAGGGTATTGGTGACATTTGGCAAGGCACAAACAGAATTTGCCGAAATGAGAGTGCTTTTATTGGCCGGAACGCTTGAAGGGAACACCAAGCCCACTTATATACGCCTCGATGCCCGAAAGGGTATAATTTTAATCCCAATTAGGGGCTTGGCAGTATTACAGCTGTAAGTGGAACCGCTATAACAGGGTTTCACACCGGGCCTGCTGAGAAAGAGGTAGTATCAATGGGAAAAGTAATCGGTATTGATCTGGGCACGACCAATTCATGCGTCGCTGTCATGGACGGAAAAAACCCGAAAGTCATCGAAAATGCCGAGGGCGCACGTACCACACCTTCGATGGTTGCCTTCACCAAAGAGGGCGAAAGGCTGGTGGGCCAACCGGCAAAGCGCCAGGCGGTCACAAATCCTGAAAACACTTTGTTTGCCTTCAAGCGCCTGATCGGGCGCCGCTATAGCGACCCCACGGTAGCCAAGGACAAAAAACTGGTACCGTTCAAAATCGTCAAGGGCGACAATGGCGATGCCTGGCTGGAAGCGGACGGCAAAAAAATGTCGCCCTCCGAAGTTTCGGCAATGATTCTGACCAAGATGAAAGAGACTGCCGAAGGCTTTCTGGGGGAGGACGTCACCCAGGCGGTGATTACCGTTCCGGCCTATTTTAACGATTCACAGCGTCAGGCCACCAAAGATGCCGGCAAAATCGCCGGTCTGGAGGTCTTGCGTATCATCAACGAGCCAACAGCGGCAGCACTGGCCTACGGGCTTGATAAAAGCAACAATGGCACCATCGCAGTTTATGACCTTGGTGGCGGCACATTTGATATATCGATTCTTGAAATCGGGGACGGTGTATTTGAAGTGAAATCCACCAATGGCGATACCTTCCTTGGTGGTGAGGATTTTGATATGCGTCTGGTCGATTATCTGGCCGACGAGTTCAAGAAGGATCAGGGCATTGACCTGCGCAGCGACAAAATGGCGTTGCAGCGGCTGAAAGAGGCGGCCGAAAAAGCAAAAATCGAACTTTCTTCCTCAACCCAGACCGAAGTCAACCTGCCCTTCATCACCGCCGATGCTTCGGGCCCCAAGCACCTGCAACTCAAGCTGACGCGGGCCAAGTTCGAGCAACTGGTTGACGATCTGGTCAAGCGTACGGTGGGGCCACTCAAGGCTGCCATGAAGGACGCAGGCGTTTCCGCCGGTGAAATTGATGAAGTGGTGCTGGTGGGTGGAATGACTCGCATGCCACGTATTCAGGAAGTGGTGCAGGAGTTTTTCGGCAAGGAACCACACAAGGGCGTGAACCCGGACGAAGTGGTGGCCATGGGCGCTGCCATTCAGGCCGGTGTTTTGCAGGGCGACGTCAAGGACGTGCTGCTTCTGGACGTGACCCCGCTGTCGCTGGGTATTGAAACCCTTGGCGGTGTGTTCACCCGCCTGATTGACCGCAACACAACGATCCCGACCAAAAAATCACAGGTCTTCTCCACCGCTGAGGACAATCAGTCGGCAGTAACCATCAATGTGGCGCAGGGCGAACGCGAAATGTCGGCGGACAACAAGAGCCTTGGGCGTTTTGACCTGACCGGTATTCCCCCGTCTCCACGCGGAGTACCCCAGATTGAGGTGACGTTTGATATCGATGCCAACGGCATTGTCAATGTTTCCGCCAAGGATCTGGGGACCGGCAAGGAACAACAAATCCGCATTCAGGCTTCGGGCGGATTGTCCGATGAGGACATCGAGCGCATGGTCGCTGATGCCGAAGCCAATGCCGATGAGGACAAAAAACGCCGCGAAAGCGTCGAGGCACGCAATCAGGCCGAATCGCTGGTGCATTCAACGGAAAAATCCATGTCTGAGTATGGCGACAAGGTTTCCGATGAAGACGGTGCTGCGATCGATTCCGCCCTCACCGATCTGAAATCAGCTCTGGAAGCGGAGAACACACCGGCTGAAGAGATCATTGAGAAGACCAACGCCCTGTCCCAGGCTTCTTTGAAACTTGGCGAGGCCATGTACAAGGCATCCCAGGAAGAAGCGGAAGCCGCCGCCGAGGCTTCTGATGAAGACAGCGAAGACGATGTGGTTGATGCGGATTTTGAAGAAGTCAATCTGGACGACGACGACCAGAAATCCGCTTGACCAGAACACGAACAAGCAACGGGACCCCTCAAACCGGGTCCCGTTTTGGCATTCTGCCACTACCGGTTTTTGTTCCGGTTATCAAAAAAGACGTTCCCTCATTAAACCCTGAAGCAAACCGTTAAACACCATGGCCAAAATTGATTTTTATGAATTGCTGTGTGTGTCCCGCGATGCGGATTCGGCAACGCTGAAGTCCGCCTATCGCAAGCTGGCAATGAAATATCACCCGGACCGCAATCCGGGAGATGATGAAGCAGAAAAAAAATTCAAGGAAGTCAGTGAAGCCTATGAGACTCTCAAGGACCCGCAAAAACGGGCCGCCTATGACCGGTTCGGCCATGCGGCTTTTGAGCAGGGCGCCGGGCGTGGTGGCATGGGGGGGTTCGGGCCTGATTTTTCCTCCTCCATGTCGGATATGTTTGATGACCTGTTCGGAGAATTTATGGGGGGTGCGCGGCGTGGACGCGCATCCCAGTTCCGGGGTTCGGATTTAAGATACAATCTTGAAATCTCCCTTGAGGATGCTTTTGGTGGCCAGACGGTGGAAATTGACGTGCCCTCAATGGTGCATTGTGACACCTGCGATGGTTCGGGGGCCAAGCCGGGCACCGGAATGTCAGCGTGCCGCACCTGCCATGGCCACGGCAAGATACGCACCTCGCAGGGGTTCTTTTCCATCGAGCGTACCTGCCCGCAATGTCAGGGGCGCGGGGAAACCATGGACCAGCCGTGCACTGATTGCACGGGTCAGGGACGCAGGCAGGAAAACCGCAACCTCTCGGTTGATATCCCCAAGGGCATTGAGGACGGCACCCGAATCAGGCTGGCCAACGAAGGCGAGGCGGGATTGCGCGGGGGTCCGCAAGGGGACCTTTATATTTTTGTTTCAGTTGCGCCCCACGACCTGTTTCAGCGGGACGGAGCCGACCTTTATGCGCGTGTGCCCATCGCCATGACCACGGCGGCGCTGGGGGGAGAGTTTGAAGTACCCACACTTTCCGGCGGGCGGGCACGGGTGAAAGTTCCCGCTGGCACCCAGCCGGGCCAGCGGGTGCGGCTGAAAGGCAAGGGCATGCCGGTTTTGCGCTCGGGCCAGGTGGGCGACCTTTATGTGCAAATGGATGTGGAAACTCCCCAAAACCTGACCCGGAAACAACGTGAGTTACTTGAAGAACTTGCGGAAATTTCCACTAACGACAATAACCCCACCTCTTCAGGCTTTTTCTCCAAGCTCAAGGGTCTTTTTGAAAAAATGAGCAGCTAGAGACCTGATTCTAGTGTAAAACCCTCATCAATGTGGCGTTTGGAGCGGTATTAATGCGCAAGGCACTTACTTTATCCGGCTCTGTACGCAGCGGTTCCCTGAACTGGCAACTGGCGGAGCTTATGGGGCAGCGTATGCGTGATGCGGGGGCCGAGGTCACCAATATCAATCTGGCGGATTTCCCGATGCCGCTGTTTGACGAGGCCATTGAAGAAACCAGTGGTGCGCCAGAAAATTCCGTGGCCCTGGCGGAATTGTTTGCCAATGCAGACGCCATTTTTATCGCCTCACCGGAATATAATGGTTCGGTTTCGCCTTTGCTTAAAAACACCATCGACTGGGTCAGCCGACAAAAGAACCGCCCCTATAAAAACGCCATATTCGGCATTGGTGCGGTGTCGCCGGGAAAGCTCTCGGGCATGGCTGGGCTTTCTCATCTGCGCGATATTCTTGGCCGGCTGGGAGCATTGATTGCGCCGATTACACTGGGAGTGGGGCATGGAGCCCAGGTTTTTGATGAAAGCGGACAACTGAATGAAATCGCACTCAATGCCCGCGCCGACGAGTTGGCCACACAATTGATGTGCATTTCGCGCGGCGGCTGACGCACTGGGTTTACGCAGCAAGGACAAGAAGCGAATGAGCAACATCGACAACAGACTTATCGTGCCGCTGGACTTTTCGTCACGCGAGCAAGCGACAAAGCTGGTCGAGACGCTTGGTGAAACTGTCTCGTTCTACAAAATCGGCTATCAACTTGCCTATGGCGGTGAGGGGCTTGCCCTTGGAAGCGAGCTGATTGCAGCCGGAAAAAAAGTGTTTTTCGACCTCAAGCTGCTCGATATTGACAACACGGTGGCCAAAGGTGTCGAGGCGATTGCCAAAACCGGCGCTTCCATGCTGACCATTCATGCCTACCCTCAGGCCATGACAGGAGCGGTTTCCGCTGCAAAGGGAAGCGGTCTCATCCTGCTGGCAGTCAGTGTTCTGACTTCCATGGATGAAAGCGACCTCATGGAAGCGGGTTATGACCGGGATGTGGAAAGCCTTGTGGGCCTGCGCGCCTTTCAGGCCAAAGAGGCAGGCATGGGAGGCATTGTCTGTTCAGCCCATGAGGCGGCGCTGGTTCATCGCATGACACAGGGAAAAATGGCCATTGTCACCCCCGGTATTCGCCCCAAAGGCACAAAAGGGAACGACCAGAAACGTATTGCAACACCAAAAGACGCGCTGGAATGGGGCGCGACCCATCTGGTTATCGGTCGCCCGATAAGCGAAGCGGCAAATCCAAAAAAAACCGTCATACAAATCACTGAAGAGATGGCGGATGCCGACCTGTCGGAGCCGGACGGCTAAGACCCGGTTTCTGTCTGTGCCCCGAACCTGCTATAGGCTCCTGAATAGTTCAAACAATTGAGGCAATTGCTGATGGATGAATTGAAAATTCTGGTGAGCGGGGCCGGGGGCCGCATGGGAGCTGCCATCATTCGTGCTGTTAGCGAATCCGAGGGGCTGGTCTTGTCAGGTGCGCTGGAACGGGCTGACTCAGATGCCATTGGCAAAGACGCCGGGGTGCTGGCAGGATTGCCGCCCCTTGGGATTGTTGTCACCAACGATATGAACGCAGCTCTTGAAGGCGCTGATGCAATTGTCGACTTCACGGCTCCGGCGGCAACGGTTGCCTTGGCGCGCGAAGCCGCCAAACGGGGTCTCATCCATATAATCGGCACCACCGGGTGCACGGCAGAGGACGAAGTGGCATTGCATGAGGCAGCGGAAGCTGGGGCGCGTATCGTAAAGTCGGGAAACATGTCGCTGGGGATCAATCTGCTGGCAGCGCTGGTCGAACAGGCAGCGGCAGCGCTTGGGGACGGGTTTGACATCGAAATTGTTGAAATGCACCATAACAGAAAAGTCGATGCGCCTTCGGGCACGGCCTTGTTGCTGGGGGAAGCGGCAGCAAGCGGGCGCGATATCGAGCTTGACGCCAACGCGGTAAAATCGCGACAAGGCATTACCGGGGCGCGGGAAAAGGGAACCATAGGATTTGCCACCCTGCGCGGGGGCAGCGTGGTGGGTGAGCATTCCGTTATTTTTGCCGGTCCTTCAGAACGTATTGAACTTTCTCACAAGGCCGAGGACCGGGGCCTGTTTGCCTCCGGCGCCATCAGGGCCGTGTTGTGGGCAAAGTCACAAAAACCGGGATATTACACCATGGCCGATGTACTTGACCTTGAGACAAAAACCAAAGGAGCTGGCACATGAGCCGCACGCTTATTCTGGTTCGCCACGGGCAGAGCGAATGGAACCTGAAAAACCTATTTACCGGCTGGCGCGACCCTGACCTCACAGCCAAAGGACGCGAAGAGGCAAAGGCGGCCGGGGAAGGACTGAAACAGGCCGGTTATGAAATTGACCTTTGTTTCACCTCGGCTCTGAAGCGGGCCCAGCATACGCTGGATATCATGCTTGAGGAGATGGACATAAAGAACATGACCATCGTGCGTAATCAGGCGCTCAACGAGCGCGACTATGGCGACCTTTCCGGCCTGAACAAGGATGATGCGCGGGTGAAGTGGGGCAAGGAGCAGGTACATATCTGGCGGCGCTCCTATGATACGCCGCCTCCGGGTGGTGAGAGCCTCAAAGATACCGCGGAGCGGGTTTTGCCCTATTACAAGGCGATGATTGAACCTCTGGTGCTCAAGGGCAAAACCATTCTGGTGGCCGCCCACGGCAATTCTCTGAGAGCCCTTGTCATGCATCTGGAAAAACTGACGCCGGAGGAAATTCTCAAGCGAGAAATCGGCACCGGCATTCCCATCATCTATCAATTTGACGAAAATGGCGAAGTGACCTCGGTCAGCGGGATTTAAGGGTCCTGAGCCTAGTTCTGGCTGGCCTGCCCCGCTTCCCAGCCCAGAATGGCGCGCTTGCGGGCAATGGATTTGTTTCGCTCGCGCCGGTTCAGCCCAAACGCTGAACGGCTCCGCGGGGCGGCCAAAAAGTTGGCCGGGGTCCAACGGCTGCGCCTCGTCCGGGTTGGCCTATGCGCCTCCGGTTTGCCCCGCTTCCCAGCCCAGAATGGCGCGCTTGCGGGCAATGCCCCAGTGATAACCGGTGAGTTTGCCGGTGGAGCCGACCACCCGGTGGCAGGGCACGACAAAAGAAATCGGATTACGCCCCACCGCTGCGCCCACGGCGCGAAAGGCCTTGGGTCTGCCCAGATGCCGGGCGACTTCACCGTAGGTCACGGCCCCTCCCATGGGGATTTTGAGCAGGGTCTCCCAGACTTTGACTTCAAAATCGGTGCCGATGAACACCAGCCGCACCGGCTGCTCCGGGTTCCACAGGTGAGGCTCGAATATGGCGGCAGCAAGCGGGGCAATAAACCCATCATCATGCGAAAACGAGGCTGCCGGCCAACGGTTGGCCAGCTCCTCAAAGGCTGCCGCCTCGCCTTTTTCGTCAACAAATCCGATGCCGGCAACGCCATAGCCGGTGGCAAAAATAATTGCCGGACCGAAGGGCGAAGGAGCAACGCCCCAACGCATGGATAGGCCCTCCCCGCGCCGGGCCCACACTCCGGGGGGCATGGCCTGATGGGTGACAAAAAGATCATGCAACCGTCCGGTGGAAGAGAGGCCGACCTCAAAAGTGGTATCGAGCACGCTTGCCTGCTCGGCCAGAAGCTTTTTGGCGTGGTCCAGCGCCACGGCCTGAGCAAAACTCTTGGGGCTTAGCCCGCACCAGCGTCGGAAAAGGTCGCTGAGCTGGCGCTCGTTCATGCCAAGGGCGCGGGCAAAGGCGGGCAGGTCGGCACTATCAGGCCCGTTGGTGCTGAGATAGGCAATGGCGGCCTGCACTTTTGCGTAGTCCTGCGCAGCGGTCTTTGGTGTTCGGACGTCCCGGGGTTTTGTCAGATGCGAATTGCTCATGGGTCTGATATTAAAGGCAATGGGGCATCACCGCGACCCGAATTTGACAGATAAACAGCAAAGGGGGTCAGGTTCTGGAGCCGGATAATGCCCGTCTGAAACTGGCGGCAAAACTTGCCTTGTCGTCAGGGTTCAAAAAGGCGCCGATTTCAAGGCTTTTCTGGTGCGTGGACAACACAATACTGGTCACCCGGTCTTCAAGGTCACGGATGACATTCAGGCGTACCCAGAAGGGGTTAAAGTTGTAAATCCGCTCCTTGCCTTTGGCTGTTACGTGACGCACCTGAAGCGCATCGCACCACAGGGTCACTTCTTCATAGGCACGTCCGCTTTTCAGTGAAACCCGAAGTGCCCACCACAGGGCCAGTGCATCCAGACCCAGAAACCCCACAACCGGCCAGGCCCCGTTAAAGAAAAAGAACAGGCCGGGGATTAGTGCCAGAGCCGCGTATATTCCAACCACCACATGAATGCCCGAAGGAGCAAGAGAGCGATGGGGTGTTAGAAGGGCAGAAAATAGGGGGCTGTTTTGCATGTGGGTATTTGCCGGATTGCGGTTTTCATTGGCTGCCGAATTCTCCACTATAGTGCCAAACAGGGATTTGGAAAGATGGCAAAGAAGTTGCCTCGTTCACGTTTGAGCGCCGCCGACATTGAGGCGCTGTTCGCAGCCTTTGCAAAAAGCGACCCCGAACCGACGGGTGAACTCGACTACAAAAACACGTTTACCCTTTTGGTCGCGGTGGTGTTAAGCGCCCAGGCCACCGATGTCGGGGTCAACCGGGCAACCAAAGAATTGTTTGAAATAGCCGACACACCGGAAAAAATGGTGGCGCTGGGACTCGAGGGCATTACCAGGCACATAAAATCCATCGGGCTTTATCGCAACAAGGCCAAAAATGTGTTGGCGCTGAGCGAAAAATTGATTGCCGAATTTGACTCCAAGGTCCCCAATACCCGCGAGGCGCTGGAAAGCCTGCCCGGGGTGGGGCGAAAAACCGCCAATGTGGTGCTCAACATCGCCTTTGGTCAGCCCACCATTGCCGTTGATACCCATCTTTTCCGGGTTTCAAACCGCACCGGCATTGCACCGGGAAAAACACCGCTTGAAGTGGAACTGGGTCTGGAAAAACGGGTGCCCGAGCGCTATCGGCTGCATGCGCACCATTGGCTCATTCTGCACGGGCGCTATATCTGCAAGGCGCGCAAACCCTTGTGTAACAATTGCATCATAAAAGACTGGTGCAGTTACAAGGATAAAACAGCGTGAAATGTTTCAGGCTGATACAAAACCCGCTCCAGTTTTTTGACTTTTGAGGACAATGCCGATGCCCAAAAATTCTCTTGATGTCCTGACCATCGGCAATGCCATTACCGATATTCTGGTGCGCATCGATGAAGCTTTCCTTGAACGGGAGGGACTGGACAAGTCCATCATGCACCTTATCGAAGGGGAGCGGGCGGATTATCTTTATGCGCTGATGCCTGACGATAAATTGCAAATTTCAGGGGGGAGCGCCGCCAACACCGCCGTGGGCATCACTTCGCTTGGCGGGACAGCCGCCTTTGTAGGCAAGGTGGCCAATGATGATATCGGGCGGTTTTTTGCCCGCGACCTGCGCCAGACGAATGTTGAATATAAAACATCGTTGCTTGAACATGGCGCGGGGTCGGGCCGCTCGATGATCCTGATTACCCCCGATGGCGAGCGCACCATGAACACCTATCTGGGAGCCTGTCACGACCTGACCGAAAAGGACATTATCGAAGAGCAGGTCGGGGGCGCCACCATTACATTCATGGAAGGCTATCTTTGGGACCCGCCCGAGGCCAAACGCGCCTTTGTCAAAGCGGCCCATTTTGCCCACAAACACGAGCGGGCGGCGGCGATTACCCTGTCGGACCCGTTCTGCGTCGACCGGTTCCGGGATGAGTTTATCGACCTGTTGCGTTCCAAAACCTGCGACTATGTGTTTGCCAATGTGGAAGAACTGAAATCACTTTATCAGACGGATAATCTGCAACAGGCGGTTATTGAAATTGCACGGGACTGTGAAATCGCCGCAATCACAATGGGTTCAGAGGGGGCAATGGCCATCAAGGATGGTGAAGTGGTCAGCGTTCCCGCTTACAAAATCGAACATGTGGCCGACGCGACGGGCGCCGGGGACCTGTTCGCCTCGGGTTTTTTACTCGGGATTGCACGCGGGCAGGATATGGAAGAGGCGCTCAAACTGGGCTGTTTGTGCGCTTCCGAGGTCATTTCCCATGTGGGGGCACGGCCGGAGAAAAACCTCAAACAGTTCGCGGCCGAGAACGGACTGAAAACCTAGAGCTTGCGCAGGGCGACGCTACCGATGGAATGGTCGCGCTTTTTGGTCAGAATGAGGTCGGCGCGGCCGCGGGTAGGCAGGATATTTTCAACCAGATTGGGCAGGTTTATACCCTTCCAGACATCATTGGCCATTTTGATGGCCTCCTGTTCACTCAGTTTTGAAAACTGATGAAAAAACGAGGTGGGGTCCTTAAAGGCGGTGTCGCGCAGACGCAAAAAACGCTCGGTGAACCATTCATTGAGGTGCGGCTCTTTGGCGTCGATATAGATGGCAAAATCCAGAAAGTCCGAGGCAAAAATCACCGGCTCGCCACTGGCGGGCAGTTCGCCGGGCTGCAGAATGTTCAAGCCCTCAACAATGAGGATATCGGGCTGGTCAATGGTGATGTGTTCATCGGGAACCACATCATAAACCAGATGAGAATAGACGGGCACGCTGATGCGGCGGCAACCGGATTTGATATCGGAGAGGAATTTTACAAACCGGGGGCGGTCGTAACTTTCGGGAAAACCCTTGCGCATCATCAGGCCGCGTTTCTCAAGTATCGCATTGGGATAGAGAAAGCCGTCTGTGGTCACCAAATCCACTTTGGGCGAAGAGGGCCAGCGCTGCATCAGGGCGTGCACGATGCGGGCAGTTGTAGACTTTCCCACCGCAACCGATCCGGAAACGCCAATAATAAAGGGCGTGCGGGCTCCGTTTTTATGGCCCAGAAAGCTGGCCGCGGCCCGGTGCAGGCCCTGAACCGCCTCCACATAAAGATTGAGCAGGCGCGTCAAGGGCAGATAGACCTGTTCGGCCTCATCCATGGAAATAGGATCGTTCAGGGCGCGCAGGCGCTTGATGTCATCACCATCCAAAGTCATGGGTTCGTCAGCGCGCAGGGCAGCCCATTCCTCAATGGTGAAATGGTCGTAGGGTGAAAAATCAATACCCTTGCGTGCCAGAGTCATGAGGGGTTTGTCCTTTACTCAGAGTGAGTTGGTTGGCGCACCTTCAGCGCGATGCCTTTTCTTCCAGGCCGGAGCGCGCGGTTCGCTGTTCCAGTTCCGCCATAACTGCATCAAGAGGAATATCGGCAGCCTTGAGCAGCACCAGAAGGTGGTAAACAAGGTCTGCGGCCTCGCCTATGGTGGCTTTTTTATCGCCTTCGACAGCGGCAATAATGGTTTCAACAGCTTCTTCGCCCAGCTTCCGGGCGCATTTGTTCAATCCCTCGGCCAGAAGCGCTGCCGTATAGGATTGTTGCGGGTCGCCACCGGCGCGTGAAATAATGGTTTCGTTGAGGTTCTCTAGTGAAAAGCCCATGAAAGGACCCTTTCAAATTCAAGCGCCCGGGGTCAGTCCAGACGCATGGGAATGCCATGCTCTGCCATATAGGATTTGGCCTGTGCAATAGTAAATGTGCCAAAATGGAAAATCGAGGCGGCCAGCACGGCGCTGGCATGGCCTTTTTTGACCCCCTCCACCAGATGCTCAAGCGTGCCAACTCCGCCCGAGGCGATAACCGGCACATGTACAGCATCAGAGATGGCGCGGGTCAACTCCAGGTCAAAGCCGATTTTTGTGCCGTCCCGGTCCATGGAGGTGACCAGCAATTCCCCGGCACCGAACTCGACCATGCGGGCAGCAAATTCCAGCGCATCCAGCCCGGTGGGCCGGCGGCCACCGTGGGTGAAAATTTCCCACTCTGACTTGTTGTCCCGGCCCGGCCCCTGCTTGAGGCGCTGTTTGGCATCGACCGAAACCACGATGCACTGGTCGCCGAACTTGTCAGCAGCACGCGCTATGAAATCGGGGTCGGCAACGGCGGCAGAATTTATGGCCACCTTGTCGGCGCCCGCGAGCAACAGTTTTCGGATATCCTCAAGGGTGCGCACACCGCCGCCCACGGTCACCGGCATGAAACAATGTTCCGCTGTGCGGCTCACCACATCAAAGATGGTATCGCGGCCCTCGTGGGAGGCGGTGATATCAAGAAATGTCAGCTCATCGGCTCCGGCGGCATCATAGGCCATGGCCGCCTCAACCGGGTCCCCGGCGTCCACCAGGTCAACAAAGTTGACGCCCTTGACGACACGGCCGTCCTTGACATCCAGGCAGGGAATGATGCGGGTTTTAAGGGTCATTGGTGGCTCTTTAGTTTGCTGGCAATGTAATCTAAATTGGCAAAATGAGAATCACGGCAGCTTACAGCGATTACATATTCTATGCGGACGAAAGTGGTGACCATTCCTTAATTTCAATCGACCGATCGTACCCAGTGTTTGCATTATCCCTTTGCGCATTTCGAAAATCCACATACTGCTCCCGTGTTGTACCCGCTTTTCAACGCTTCAAATTCAAATACTTCGGGCACGATGCCATAGTTCTGCACGAGCACGAAATCAGGAAACAGAAAGGTGAATATAGAATACTGACCGACAGCACAATTCGTACCGAATTTTTGAAGGACCTCTCCGAAACACTCTCTCGCAGTTCCTTCAAAATATTCTCTGTTGTTATCCTCAAAGAAGAACTGAGGTATGATCTTTTTCCCGAAAATCCTTACGTAATTTCACTCAAACTTTGCCTGCAACAGGCGTTCAAATTTCTTAGTCAACGCTCGCAGAATGCGCGCCAAACCCATTTTATTTTCGAAAGGCGGGGCAGAAAAGAAGATTCAGAGCTGGAACTGGAATTTCGCCGGATTGTAGCGGGCAAGAATGAGTTGCGCGTCCCGTTCTACGGATTTGAAATTCACTTTTCTGACAAAAGGACAAATTCAACAGGTATGCAAATTGCTGACCTGACGGCTAGGCCGATCGGCCTAAGTGTGTTTCGCAATGGTCAGTCAAACCGGGCTTTTGACTTGATTTCACCAAAATTATTCAACAACCGGAAATTTTCTCGACCGGAGCGAGGTATTTACATTCCACAAAAAAGCGCTGGATCCCGGAATACTCCAAGATCCAGCGCCGACCGGGAAACCCCAATCCACTTAGATTGAGTATAGGTGGGAAACTTTGATTTGTCAATATTTTACAGTTAGTTAAGAGTTTCCGCTAACTGATTCATTTGGTTGGATAATTTCTACTTACTAACCAAATGAGACTATTTTCTACCCCTTTGAGTATTGAGCAAGGCAAGCGCCTCTTCAATATCTATACGCCCGTCATAAAGGGCACGGCCGGAGATTGCGCCCTCAAGAATGCTCATTTCGGGGTTGGTCAGTTTTTCAATATCGTCCATGGAAGCCAAGCCTCCCGAGGCGATAACGGGAATGGAAACAGCTTTTGCCATTTCAAGAGTGCTGTGCCAGTTGATACCGCTCAGCACCCCGTCCCGGTCGATATCAGTATAGATGATTGCGGCAACCCCGGCTCCTTCAAAGCGTCTGGCCAGTTCAATGGCGCTGAGTTCAGAGGTTTCAGCCCAGCCCTCAACTGCCACCCTGCCCCCCTTTGCATCAATGCCCACGGCAACCTGCCCGGGAAAGTTTTTGCAGGCCTGTTTCACCAGTTCAGGGTTTTGCACAGCGATGGTGCCCAGAATGACCCGGGCCAGACCCTTGTCAAGCCAGCCTTCAATCTGAGCAAGGGTGCGAATGCCGCCCCCAAGCTGAACCGGAAAATCAACGGCACTGAGAATGGATTCAACCGCTTCTCCATTGACGCTTTTGCCCACAAAGGCGCCGTTCAGGTCAACCACATGCAAATATTGAAATCCCTGTTCTTCAAAGGTGCGGGCCTGCGCTGCCGGGTCGTCGTTGAATACGGTCACCCTGTTCATGTCACCCAGTTTCAGGCGCACGCACTGGCCATTCTTCAAGTCGATGGCAGGAAACAATATCACGGCTTCCACCTCAAGAAATTGGCAATCAGGGTGAGGCCCAGAATCTGGCTCTTTTCCGGGTGGAACTGGGTGCCGGCCATATTGTCTCTGGCTATCATTGCGGTTGTCGGGCCGCCATAATCGGTGGTCGCCAGAAGGTTCTGCTGATTGACAGTTTCAAAATGATAGGTGTGGACAAAATAGGCATGCAGGCCACCCTCACCATCGGGGATGTTCTCAAGAAGCGGGTGGCTTTGTGTAAAGTTGAGCGTGTTCCAGCCCATATGGGGGATTTTGAGCGTTTGGTCGTTGGGCATAATGGTTTTGACTTCGCCCTTTATCCATCCAAAACCCTGATGGGTACCTTTTTCATGGCCCTGTTCCGCCATCAGCTGCATGCCCACGCAAATGCCAAAAAACGGCGCCGCGTCGGAAATAACCCGCTCCTCCAGCGCTTCATCCATGCCTGAAAGGACTTCAAGTCCGGCTCTGCAGTCGGCAAAGGCTCCAACACCGGGCAGCACAATCCTGTCAGCCTGGCGCACAATTTCCGGGTCGGGGGTCACCACAATGTCGGCTTCTATTCCGCCTTCACGGGCGGCGCGCTGAAAGGCCTTTTGCGCCGATTTCAGATTGCCCGAACCATAGTCAATGATGGCAATTTTCTGGCTCATGGCGCGGGGCTGTCCGGTGGAACAGATTCGGAGGAGGGTCTCTTGGGCCTTTTGCGGGTAAAATAGGCCTGTTCAGCCAGAAGAGCGTCACTGGCAATGATATCAACTCCCTCCCCCCAGCCTTTTGCAACCAGAGCTCTTGAGTGAATATTGCTGGCTTCAAAGCCAAGCCACCAGGCGCCAAGCAGATAAAGCCCAAAGACCGGCAAAGTGAAAAACATACCCAGCGCCACCATGGCGAACAAAACCGCCAGCATCAGCGCCAGAACTTTCCACAACCCGTTAGCCGCAGCCCAAAAGGGGGGCAGCAACGCTGCAAACCAGTTAAAGCGGTCAGGCAGGCAGACAAGGTCTGCGCCACTGGCGTCATCGGGATGCTGGTGAAGCGTATAAATGCTCATCGGGATTTCCTGACGGAGTTACAGCGAACCCTTGCTTGAAGGAATTTGTTCAACCGTCTTTGGATCAATAGCCTGGGCGATGCGCAAAGCACGGGCCAGGCCCTTATAGGCGCTTTCGGCAATATGGTGGTTATTCTCACCATAAAAGTTTTCCACGTGCAGGGTAATGCCCGCGTTCATGGCAAAGGCCTGAAACCATTCCTGAAACAATTCAGTATCCATTTCACCAACCTTGTCACGGGAAAATTCCACCCGCCAGACCAGAAAGGGGCGTCCGGATATATCCAGGGCGACACGGGTCAGTGCTTCGTCCATGGGCAGGTCAACACTGGCGTAACGGGTGATGCCCTTTTTGTCGCCCAGCGCCTCTTTAACCGCCTGGCCCAGCGCGATACCGACATCTTCTGCGGTGTGGTGAAAATCTATGTGCAGATCCCCTTTGGCCTTTACACTGATATCAATCAGTGAGTGGCGGGCCAACAGATCAAGCATGTGGTCCAGAAACCCGATGCCGGTGTTGATGTCACTTTTTCCGGTGCCGTCCAGATTGATACTTACCTTTATGTCGGTTTCCCCGGTTTTGCGGGATATTTGACTTTTGCGCATGTTTTCCTCGTTTCCCGCCATAAAGCGGGGTCAGGTTTTGTGCTCCCATATCAGTTCGCAGGGAAAATCGCAAAGGGTCGAAGACCGGATTTGCAATTGGCGGTGAAAACCCTAAATAGAGGTCTGCAACAAACAAAGGCTCCGACAAATGGCTGAACAGAAACAGGCTTTTCCCGGTTGGCACGGCACAACCATCGTTTCGGTCAGGAAGGGCAGTCAGGTCGTGGTTGCCGGTGACGGGCAGGTCTCGCTGGGAAACACTGTCATTAAACACGGCGCAAAAAAAGTGCGACGGCTGGCCGGTGGCTCGGTAATTGCCGGCTTTGCCGGAGCAACCGCCGATGCCTTCACCCTGTTTGAGCGGCTTGAAGCCAAGCTGGAGCAATATCCAAACCAGTTGATGCGCTCTTGTGTGGAACTGGCCAAGGACTGGCGCACCGACCGCTATCTGCGCCGGCTCGAAGCTATGATGATAGTGGTTGATGCCAGCGATTCGCTGGTTCTGACCGGAACCGGGGATGTGCTTTCCCCCGACGAGGGGGTGACCGCCATCGGCTCGGGGGGAAATTATGCGCTCTCGGCCGCGCTGGCATTGCTGGACAGTGAGGCCAGTGCCAAGGACATCGCCAGAAAAGCCATGGAGATTGCCGCCAAGATCTGCGTCTACACCAATGATAAGGTGACGCTTGAAAGTCTTGAGGCGAAAGAGTAGGCAGCCGCCATTTGCCGGTTTGATGCCAAACCAGATGTAAAACCCATGTCAGCGGGACACTAAATGAGCAACAAAAACTTCTCACCGCGCGAAATTGTTTCCGAGCTTGATCGCTTTATCGTCGGCCAGAAAGATGCCAAGCGGGCCGTAGCCATTGCCATGCGTAACCGCTGGCGGCGCCAGCAGCTTGACGATGATTTGCGGCGCGAGGTTTCGCCCAAGAACATCCTGATGATCGGGCCGACCGGGGTGGGAAAAACTGAAATCTCACGACGCCTTGCGCGGCTGGCCGAAGCACCGTTTATCAAGATCGAGGCGACCAAGTTTACAGAGGTCGGCTATGTGGGCCGCGATGTGGAGCAGATCGTGCGTGATCTGGTGGAATCGGGCATCTCAATCCTGAAAGAAAAAAAACGCAAAGAAGTACAGGCCAAAGCTCATCTGAAAGCCGAGGAACGGGTACTGGATGCCCTGGTGGGCACTTCGGCTCAGCCCTCGACCCGCGAAAGTTTCCGCCGGAAACTGCGTGCCAACGAGCTTGATGACAAGGAAATCGAAGTCGAGATTTCCGCTGGTTCCTCCGGGCCGGGCACCTTTGAAATTCCCGGCATGCCGGGGGGTGGAGCGATGATCAATCTCTCCGACATGCTGGGCAAGGCGTTTCAACAACCGGGCGTCAAGCGCACGGTAAAAGTCAAGGACAGTTACGAACTGCTGATTGCTGAAGAAGCCGACAAGCTGCTCGATGAGGAGCAAATCAAAAGCGAAGCCATCGATCTGGTAGAAAATCACGGCATCGTCTTTCTGGACGAGATCGACAAGATCTGCATGCGCGAGGGTCGCGGGGGCGGCGATGTCAGCCGCGAAGGGGTGCAGCGCGACCTGCTACCCCTGATCGAGGGCACAACCGTTGCCACCAAACACGGGCCGGTCAACACTGACCATATCCTGTTCATTGCTTCGGGAGCGTTTCACGTCAGCAAGCCCTCCGACCTGCTGCCCGAATTGCAGGGGCGTCTGCCTATCCGTGTTGAATTGCGCGCTCTGACCCGCGATGATTTTGTGCAAATTCTCAAGGATACCGATGCCTCCCTCATCAAGCAATATGTGGCACTGATGGGCACCGAGGGCGTGACGCTGGAGTTTACAGAAAACGCCATCGAAGCCATTGCTGACGCAGCATTTCAGGTCAATTCAAGCGTTGAAAATATCGGAGCGCGGCGATTGCAGACGGTTATGGAAAAACTCGTCGAAGATATCTCTTTCAACGCGCCGGACAGAAGCGGGGAGACCCTGAAAATCGATGCGGAATTTGTGCGCAAAAATGTGGGCGACCTGGCGGGCAATGCTGATTTGAGCAAGTTCGTGCTGTAAGTCATAAACCGGTTAACGCCCACTGCGCCGGATGATTTCCGTTTTCAGGTAAGTCAGATCTTCTACAGAGAGGGTATGGATTTCAGCAGCAAGCCGGTTACTCAATTCTGTGGCTTCGGGGGCCATGCCGGCAGTGTTGATGGTAATATTGGGATCCGACACTTCAGCCAGGCGCTGCAATTCTTCGGCCTCGTCCCAGATGATGTTAAAGTAGGCAATCATCCGGTGCAGCAAAAACCAGGTGGGTTTGCCGCGTTTTCCGTGCTCAAGGGCCGACAGGTAAGCGCTTGAGACATTAAGCGCTTCTGCCATTTCCTTCAGACTCAACCCACGTTCAGCCCGCAACATGCGCAGTTTTGCCCCGAGCGGGGTCATGACTTTGGAACTCTGAGGCGCACATAAAATGCTCCCTCGCCCCCATGATGGCGGGCTGAAACCTCCCATCCTGCAATAAACGGTTTCAGATCAGCTTCGTTGAGCCAGCGGGGCAGCAAGTGACGCAAAACACCTTGCTCGGAAATCGCACCGTAGCCAGTTTTTTTCAGGCCCTTGCCCGTAATGACAAGCACCGTCCGATTGCCACGGGCGGCACGAGCCAGAATAAAGCGGCTCAGAGCGGCACGGGCCTCGTGCTGGCGCATGCCGTGCAGGTCAATATCGGCGTCAATGGGAACCTGCCCGCGCCGCACTCGACGGTGCATGCGCGGCTCGATGGTGGGCTTGAGAAACTCATTTTCAATGGCATTGCCAGAACCGGCGCGAACTGTTCCGGTTTGCTTGCCGGGAGACCATGGCGGGCTGTAAAAACGGGGGTCCGATCGGGAAGTTTT
Organism: Hyphomicrobiales bacterium; assembly: GCA_026981645.1. Lineage (GTDB taxonomy): Bacteria > Pseudomonadota > Alphaproteobacteria > Rhizobiales > Devosiaceae > DROE01. The sequence continues at coordinate 43,103 of JALSII010000001.1, forward strand.
GGATTTTGCCAAACCGACAGGATGATGGCTCTTACCCGTCGCGGACCGTCCCGGCGTTTTATCGCGGGAACTGGACGGACCGGGAGACGGGAAAACTATCCTCTTGTCCGGCAAGGGGTTTATGGTGCGTGCAACTTCATTCCACAAATGCCAGTCACGAGGCTTTTTGGGCCCATTTGTTCTGCGTCTGACCATGGCGCAACCATTCAGGAAAGTTGATTGGTGGCGACCAGCTTCCAGTTGGGGTCGCGGTTTTTTGTGTTGCGGGCAAAAGTCCACTCATCAGAAATGTTGACAACCTGCTCTTCATTGCCCTCTACCAGCTTGCCATCCTTGTCCTTGGTTGCTGACACGATTTCAGCGTCAAAGCGCACGGTAACGCTGGCAATGTTCTTTTCGAGTTCGGCTTCAACAATTTCTATGTTTGGCAGACCGACAAAAGTGAAATCCACCGAATGTCCAGCCTTTTCCCGGGCGGAAATGGCTGATTCAAAACCTTCGTAGACGTCTTTTTCCAGCAGATCCTTAAGAGTTGCCTTGTCCCCTTGCGCAAAGGCGGTCACAATCATTTCATAGGCTTGGCTTGCTCCATCAAGAAATGACTTGGGGCTGAAGTTTGCGTCAACCTGGGCAATATCAAGCAGGCCTTTACGCAGGTTTTCGTCAGTACCAATATAGCGGTCGAGCTCGGCTTCAAACTTGCGGGCGGCGCGGGCGGCACTTTCGTCAGCCTGCGCGGGCTCATTTAAGGGATGCAAGGGAACAACCACATCTTCATTCTTGGTGCCATCGAGCTGAGGGCGAATGCGGCTTGCGGGCGGACGTTCATTGCCAGTGCGGGTGCCAAGCACCGAACGCAGGCGCAAAAGCACAAAGATGGCGATGCCAATGATAACAAGTGTGGGGATATCCAGAAATTCGGCCATTAAGGTCTCGATGAAAATTGAGTGAACAGGAAACAAGTTACCGCTATAGGTCGCAACGGCCACATGCAATACCCATATATAGGCAAATGTTGAGATGAAAACCAGTTCAGGGCACATCATTTTCGCGTGCCGCCAAAATTACCCCGGTTTTCGTATGAAGAGGATGTCAAAAGCACATGGGCCGTTTATTGTTCGCAATATTCCTTATCGTTCCGATGATAGAAATCGGGATTTTCATTCTGGTGGGACAGGCTATTGGCCTGTGGCTGACACTTGGGGGTGTGGTTCTGACCGCGCTGATCGGCTCGTTCATCATTCGGTTGCAGGGAATTTCGCTCATCAGTGAAATCCGGCAAATGACAGCGGCAGGCACATTGCCGGCGCGCCAGATTGCCGACGGCGTAATGCTGGCCATTGCCGGCGCACTTTTGCTGACACCGGGATATTTTACGGACCTGCTTGGTTTTTTACTTCTGGTGCCCGCGGTGCGTACACTCATTTATACTGCTCTTAAAAGCCGCATCAGTGTTGTTGCCGGTTTTTCATCGACGAAAAGCCCGGGGCCGGGATTTGGGGAAAGAGGTGCGCCTTATTCCAAGCACATGGAGGACGCCGAAACCGTTGATCTTGATGAGGATCACTGGCGCGACAAATAACGTGCTCAGGGAAACAGACCGCAAGTGTATGATATGTAGCAATCAGGCTTTTGCGTAACGCTTGTTCGGGTTGCTCAAAGATGTTAGCCAGCTTCAGATTTTTGCCAAACATGCAGAACAGGAATTCAGTTTATCATGGCCGAAGACAAACCCAGCGCAGCTGACCCCAAGCCCGAAGCAGCACAAGACCCCGCAAAAGTGCCCTCACTCAATATTGTTTCCCAATATATTCGAGACCTGAGCTTTGAAAACCCGGAGGCTCCAGCCTCTGTTATGGGCGGCGCATCAGCACCGGGCTTCAACGTTAACATCAATGTTGCAGTCAAAAAACAAACTGATGATGTTTATGCCGTGGAGCTGACGTTGAATGCCCGGGCTGAACGCGACGACAAGTTGCTGTTTAATGTTGAGTTGATTTATGGTGGCCTGTTCAAGATCATGAATGTTCCTGAAAACCAAATGGCCCCGGCATTGATGATTGAGTGCCCGCGGTTGATATTTCCTTTTGCGCGCCAGGTATTGGCCAACGTCACCCAGTCCGGAGGCTTTCCGCCATTGCTGATGGAGCCGGTGGATTTTGCAGTGATATATCGTCAGAATCTGGCCCGCATGGCAGAAGCTGCAAAACAGGGTGGCACAGGCGCGCCCAAGGTTGAAAACGGCAAGGCGGAAGAGGACAAAACCGTCAACTAGCAACTGTATCTTTCACAATGCCTGGCACACCCACGATCTGCGCGTTTGCACAGGGCGTTCACGATGGTGACGACCTTGTGGGGTTTTCCAGCCGCGCGGAGGCGATCCGCGAAGCGTTTGAGAACAGGATTATGGTGACTGGCAACGAGTGCGGCCTGAAACATCACATGCCGCAACAGGCTCAGGATCCCAGGTCATCTATTTATACTTTTGCCAGATGGGGCTTTCGCCAAGACCTTTCAGAAGGCGGGCGTGGGCCTTGATTTGCTCCGCACTTAGAGTGCGGGCAATGGAATGGGGCCGGGGGCCATATTCAGCCTTCACCAGCTCGCGCTCAGCCCGGGGCTTGCTGCTTGAAAGCGACAGGCCGGCCTGGCGCCCGCCGATGAGTTCGAGATAGACTTCGGCGAGAATTTCGCTGTCTAGCAAGGCGCCGTGCAGAGTGCGCCTTGAATTGTCGATGCCGTAGAGTTTGCACAAAGCATCAAGGGAAACCCTTGCCCCGGGGTGGGTGTTGCGGGCCAATTGCACAGTGTCGATGACAATGTTCTTCAGAGACATCCTGTCAACACGCCTGAGTTCGGCATTGAGGAACCCCATGTCAAAGGGAGCATTGTGAATAACAAGGGTTGAGTCAGCGATAAAATGGCTGAACTCTTCAACGACTTCCCCGAACACGGGCTTCTGAGACAAAAACTCCTCGGAAAGCCCGTGCACACGGAAGGCCTCCTCAGGCATATCGCGCTCAGGATTGATATAGGCATGGTAATTCTTACCGGTGGGCAAATGGTTTATCAGCTCAATGCAGCCGATTTCAACGATGCGATCGCCGGTTTCAGGGGAAAGGCCGGTTGTTTCTGTATCAAGAACTATTTCCCGCTGCATGGTTTCAGATTCTCCCAGGGACCGCGTTGTTAATTTGGCTTCTTTGAGCGGGCAAGACACAGATCAGCAATCCTTGCGACCTGTTCTTGTGTTTCTTCAAGAGTGCCATTGGTGTTGATGAGAAAATCCGCACGCTGTTTTTTTTCGCTTTGGCTCATCTGGTGCGCAAGAATGAAGTTGAACTTTTCCACATTCATGTCCGGGCGTGCCAAAGCACGCTGTTTCTGGACTTCAGGAGAACACCATGTCAGCGCAACACCATCAAACTCATAGGTGTGATTGCTTTCAAAAAGCAGAGGAATATCGACTATGATCAGTCGAGCTCCCTTTTTTGTTGCACGTTCCATGAAATCAAGAATTATGGTGTGCACAAGGGGGTGAACAATGTCATTGAGCTCCTGCATGCGGAGAGGAGAGGAGATCAGCAATGCAGAAAGCGCACGGCGGTCAATCCGATTGTTCCTTACCGCCTGAGGAAAAGCTGCAGCAATGGGAGCAGAAGCGGGGCTTTCATAGAGTTCATGCACAGCAGCGTCAGCTGAAAATGTTTCATGGCCAAGGGCGGCAAACTGAGCCAGGACGGTGGATTTTCCTGTTGCTATCGAGCCGGTCAAACCCAGTTTATACATATCCGTTCATGCCCTATTTGCCAAACCGGGGAACATAACAGTGCGCTCAAGCATGGAGCGCAACTCAGGCGTTACTTCTGGTCGGATATCAAACCATTTTTCAAAACCAGGAATTGCCTGATGGAGCAGCATGCCCAGTCCATCAACCGTACGCAGCCCATATTTGGAAGCCATGGAAAGCAACGGAGTTTCAAGCGGGGTGTACACAATGTCGTTGACAAGTGCTGATTTTGGCATTTCATCAAGATCAAGGTTTTCAAAGCGTGTACCGCCCATGCCCACCGCGCTGCAATTAACCAGCAGTCCTGCCAAACCGGCGAAGTTATTAAATTCGTCAAGGCTGGCGCCGGTAACATGTTCGCCAAAGAAGGCAGCGAGTTTTTTTGCTTTTTCAGCGGTTCGATTAAGGACAAAAACGTGCTCAAGCTTACGTTCAAGCAGTGCGTATATGACTGAACGCGCCGCTCCTCCGGCTCCAAGTACAATAGCGGTTTGCAAAGAACGTTCCCAGCCTGGAACCTGCTGGTCGAGGTTGTCGGAAAAACCGAAATGGTCAGAGTTTGAGCCCTGCAACCGCCCGTTCTCAACATGCAGCGTGTTGACCGCTCCAATGGCTCTGGCTGAAGTGCTTAGATAATCGCAATGCTCCATAATGGCTTGCTTGTAGGGGATTGTTACATTACCCCCCACAAATTCTCCCCCTTTCACTCTGTCCACGAAGTGTCCAAGATGTTCAGGAGAAACATCAAAGGCCTCATATTCAGCCTCAAGCCCATGCTTTTTTATCCAAAAATTGTGGATATGGGGAGAGCGTGAATGGGCTATGGGATGGCCGATGACAAAGGCCTTCTGGTGTTGCTTGGGTATGTGCATGGCACCAATCTTGGTCAATATTTCACTGCGGCACAAGCCTTGAATTGCTGGTCAGCAACAGGAAGGCGGGGCTGAATTATGACTTACAACACTGTTATCTACAGGGCAGTTTTTTTATGAGAGCAGTGGGGATGAAACTTAAATTGGGGGGAAATTATGCCCGGTATACGGAAAATTATGCACAGTTTGGGTTTTGCTGGCTTGTGAATTTGTCAGCGGGAAATATGGGGAACAGATTGAGTGGAAGGATCAAATTGGCAAGATTTTTCCTCCGGTTTTCCAAGGAAAGGCTTGCTGAAACCACTTGTTAACCTTTTGTTAATCTCTTCTAAATTGGCATTAGCATTTTTTCGGGATTTGTTTTTCAACAGCTGAACCTGCCTGTGTTTTTTCCTGGGTATTTTGGAGCAGGATTTTGCGCGTGTTGTTAATTCCCGTTTTTTGGTCCCCATAATAATAAAGGTAGAGAAGAAAGAGTCTCCTTTTGCCACTTTCCTACTTGTTGGAATCGGCAAAATGGTAACGATGGCGCTTATGAAAAAACCATTGCTCGCAGCTGTGCTTGGACAGCAACAGAAACGACCTCCAGTCTGGATTATGCGTCAGGCTGGTCGATATCTCCCCGAATATCGCGAATTGCGAAAGAGAGCAGGAAGCTTTCTTGATTTGTGCTACAATCCAAAGCTTGCCGCTGAAGTCAGTTTGCAACCGTTGAAACGGTTTGATCTGGATGGCGCAATATTGTTTTCGGACATATTGGTCGTTCCAGATGCCTTGGGCCAAAAAGTTGATTTTATACAGGGGGACGGACCGGTTCTCAATCCATTGGATACAGGTTCGATTTCAGCTTTGTGTAGTGATAATATATTGACACACTTGGAGCCGGTTTTTGAAACGATTGAGCGCATAAAAGCTGAACTCGAAGCAGAAAAAACCCTGATTGGTTTTTGTGGGTCACCCTGGACAGTGGCAACTTATATGATTGGCGGACGGGGCTCACCGGATCAGGCGAAAGCGCGTTTATTTGCACTTGAAAAACCAGCGGCTTTTGAAAGTTTGATTAATATTCTGATCGAAGCGAGTATTAAATATCTGATAGCTCAGATAAAAGCAGGAGCGGATGTCGTTCAGCTTTTTGAAAGTTGGGCCTTGAATCTGGACGAAAAATGTTTTCAGTCCTATGTAATTGGTCCTAATACCAAAATTATTGAAGGTGTGCGGTCAGAAATTCCTGATGCGGCAATTATCGGATTTCCTCGCGGAGCCGCTGGAATGCTGAAGAATTACGCTGAAGCAACAGGTGTGAATATGCTGGGTGTTGACTATTCAACCCCGGTATCTTTTGTCGATAGTGTTTTGCCGGTCGGATTGGGAGTCCAGGGAAATCTCGATCCGTTACGTCTGGTAATTGGCGGACAGCAGATGACTGAAAGAATAGAGGAAATTATCAGGGGGTTTTCAGGTCGACCTCATATATTCAATCTTGGGCACGGAATAGTGCCGCAAACGCCTGTGTCTCATGTCGCTGATATGGTAGCTGCTGTTAAAGAGGGCTGATAGTGTGGAATGGGTAAAAGCGCTTCATGTGATTTCTATAATTGCCTGGATGGCAGGACTGCTCTATCTGCCCCGGATTTTTGTTTATCACAGCGAGACAGAAGCAGGGTCCAGACAGTCGGAAACCTTCAAAATTATGGAGAGGCGCTTGTATCGGGCAATTATGACGCCTGCGATGGCCAGCAGCTGGATTTTTGGCATTTGGCTTGCTGTGGGGAGCGGTTATTTCGTGTCCTTGCAATTCTGGTTTTTAAGCAAGATGGTTTTTGTGATTTTTTTATCAATTGTGCATGTTTTCCTGGGAAAACAAATGAGGAGTTTTGCCAATGATAAAAATCTGAAAAATGCTCGTTTTTTTCGTATTTTGAATGAGGTTCCCACTGTGCTGATGATTGGCATAGTCATTGCTGTTATCGTGCGGCCGTTCGGCTCGGGCTGATAGTTGCATAGCCAGCAAAACCTGTTGCAAAAGCGGAATATTCAGTTTATGTGATTTCAGCCTTCCCCATACGATTTTTGTCGTTATCGGCAGTTAAACTGCCCCTCCCTCCTTTCATATATCTGATCCCGTTGAGGTTGCGTTTTTTATGCAAAGTCTAAAGTTAAGAGACCTTAAATCCAAAACTCCGGCTGAATTGCTGGCTTTTGCCGAAAAGAATGAAGTTGAAAATGCTTCAACACTTCGCAAACAGGAAATAATGTTTGCGATTTTGAAAAGACTTGCAGAGCAGGATACTGAGATTGTTGGTGAGGGGGTAGTGGAGGTACTTTCTGACGGGTTTGGTTTTTTGCGATCACCTGATGCCAACTACCTGCCAGGGCCGGACGATATTTATGTTAGCCCATCTCAGATCAGACGTTTTTCCTTGCGAACGGGTGATACCGTTGAGGGTCAAATTCGCTCCCCCAAGGATGGGGAGCGCTATTTTGCTCTGCTCAAGGTCAATCAGATAAATTTTGAGGATCCCGAAAAGGCGCGGCACACAGTCAATTTCGATAATCTTACTCCACTTTATCCCGATGAACGGCTGGTGATGGAAGTTCTTGATTCCACCATAAAGGACAAGAGCGCCAGGGTGATTGATCTGGTTGCGCCGCTGGGCAAGGGACAACGGGCGTTGATTGTTGCGCCACCTCGAACGGGTAAAACTGTATTACTGCAGAATATAGCGCAATCGGTGGCTTCAAATCATCCTGAATGTTACCTCATTGTACTGCTTATTGATGAACGGCCCGAAGAAGTTACTGACATGCAGAGATCGGTAAGGGGGGAGGTTATAGCTTCGACCTTTGATGAGCCTGCCACACGACATGTGCAGGTTACTGAAATGGTTCTGGAGAAGGCGAAGAGGCTGGTGGAGCACGGACGGGATGTGGTGATCCTGCTGGACTCAATAACGCGACTGGGAAGGGCATACAATACGGTTGTACCCTCTTCGGGCAAGGTGCTTACCGGTGGCGTTGATGCCAATGCCCTGCAGCGTCCCAAGCGGTTTTTTGGGGCTGCAAGAAACATAGAAGAGGGTGGCTCGCTGACTATTATTGCCACAGCCCTCATCGATACGGGCAGCAGGATGGACGAAGTCATTTTTGAAGAATTCAAGGGAACCGGTAATTCGGAATTGGTGCTTGATCGCAAGGTTTCCGACAAACGTGTGTTCCCTGCAATGGATATTACCAAATCCGGAACCAGAAAAGAAGAGCTACTGATAGATTCGGAAACTCTCAAGAAAATGTATGTATTGCGTCGTATACTAAACCCGATGGGAACAGTTGATGCAATGGAGTTCCTGCTAGATAAACTAAAACAAACTAAAACTAATGCCGACTTCTTTGATTCAATGAATACCTAGCACGGGAATTGTATTTTGCCTGAGCAGGATACAATTGTTGCCCTTGCCAGCGGAGCACCGCCGTCCGCAATTGCAATTGTGCGGATATCTGGTACAAGTTGTAGAGACGTTGTTTCTTCCTGTTTAAATAGGCCTCTTCAGTCGAACTGCCTTTCATTACGCAGAATTATTTCTCCCTATACAGATGAGCTGATGGATGAGGCAATGACTGTCTTCATGCCGGGCCCTAACAGCTTTACCGGCGAGGATTGTGCAGAATTTCATCTCCACGGTTCCCCTGCAATTGTGCGCGAAGTAATTGCGATGTTGACCAGGCATCCGGGGGTGCGTCTTGCGTTACCAGGTGAATTCAGCAGGCGTGCTTTCGAAGCAGGAAAACTTGACCTTACGCAAGTAGAAGGGCTTTCCGATCTTATATTATCAGAGACAGAAACACAGAGAAAACAGGCTCTTAACCGGCTAAAAGGCGGACTGAGCAACCAGGTATCCAAATGGCGGGACAAAATAGTCAGCCTATTGGCTGAAATTGAAGCGCATCTTGACTTCTCCGATGAGGGCGATGTTGGCGGAAATGACTGGCTTGAGTTCTCAGAAAAGCTCAGGGATATTCAAAAAGACATTGAGCATGTCTTATCAGGTTATGACAGGGGGCAAATTATCAGGGAGGGATTCCGCATTGGCCTTGCTGGTCCACCTAATGCAGGAAAATCCAGTATTCTCAATTATTTGGCTGGCTCTGATATTGCTATCGTAACCCCTGAAGCAGGCACAACCCGCGATATCAAGGAGGTTTCAATTGAAATTGGGGGCCAACTTGTTGTCTTTTTTGACAGTGCCGGGTTGAGAGCTACTGAAAACCCTGTGGAAGCGGAGGGTATCCGGCGAGCCCTAGCAATGCTGAGGCGTATGGATCTGATATTGTGGGTAACTTCCGTTGACACAGAAACCGACACGACAATCCCAGGGACCGATGCAGAAATCTTACATCTCTGCAACAAGTCTGATTTGGGCGTGGTAGAGAATTGCACACTTGCTGTTTCCTGCAAAAGTGAGGACGGATTCCCTCAACTCCTAAAGGAACTTGAGACAAGGGTCAGCCTGACCAGCACATCCAGTGAGGGTGTACTCATAAGCCACTTGAGGGACAAAGAAAGCCTGGAACAAGCGACCTCCCTATTGAAACAGGCCCGGATACTTTTAGATTCGGGGGATCCAGAGCCCCAACTGGAACTGGTCGCAGAAAGCATATTGCGCGCAACACATCAAATGCAGAGACTATTGGGGCTGGTTGACTGCGAGGACGTTCTGGACCAGCTGTTTTCCGGATTTTGTATCGGAAAATGATTCACGTGAAACATTGCACAATGCCATGGCACAATGCAAAAATGATTCACGTGAAACAATCAGCCTGAAAACCCGCCTGGATAAATGATGACGAATGATTTTGGGGTTATTGTAGTGGGTGGAGGTCACGCGGGTTGCGAGGCCGCAGCCGCTTCTGCGCGTCTTGGCGTCTCTACGGCGCTTATCACGCATTCGTTTTCCAAGATTGGGGAGATGAGCTGCAACCCTGCAATTGGCGGCCTTGGTAAAGGACATCTGGTGCGGGAGATTGATGCCCTGGACGGATTGATGGGCAAGGTTGCAGATCAGGCGGGCATACAGTTTCGTGTATTGAACAGACGCAAGGGCCCTGCTGTAAGGGGCCCCCGTGCCCAGATTGATCGTCAGCTTTACAGAAAGGCCATGCAGGGGGCGATCAAGGCTCAGCACAACCTTTGTGTTATGGAAGGCGAGGTGGATGACCTGATACTCAAGAATGGGCAGGTTTCCGGTGTCCTACTGGTTGATGGCGAGAAAGTTTTTTCCAAGGCTGTCGTGTTGGCAACGGGCACGTTTTTGCGGGGACTGATCCATCTGGGTGACAAGACAATAGAGGCAGGAAGGATGGGTGACAGGCCTGTACTTGGCCTTTCTCTTCGACTGGAAGGGTTGGGTCTTGAACTGGGTCGGCTAAAAACGGGAACGCCTCCCCGACTTTGTGCCGAAAGCATTGATTTTTCGACCCTTGAGAAGCAAATAGGGGATGATCCCCCTGAGCCCTTTTCCATGCTTACAGAGGCGATCAAAGGCGAACAGACGGTTTGCCATATTACCAAGACAACCCCTGAAACCCACCGGATTATTGAGAGAAACCTTGGTAAATCGGCCATGTATTCAGGGAAAATACAAAGCAGTGGTCCAAGATATTGTCCCTCCATTGAAGATAAAATCGTGCGCTTTTCAGAGAAAGGGAGCCATCAGGTTTTTCTGGAACCTGAGGGATTGCGCTCGGATAGTGTTTATCCAAATGGGATTTCAACTTCCTTGCCGGAGGATATTCAGCTTGAATTCTTGAGGACCATGCCAGGACTTGGGCAAGTGAAAATCAGGCAGCCGGGATATGCCATTGAATATGATTATGTGGACCCGCGGGAATTAAAGCTGTCGCTTGAATTATCGGCAATTCCCGGCCTTTATCTTGCGGGTCAGATAAATGGGACTACAGGGTATGAGGAGGCTGCTGCCCAGGGGTTGGTTGCTGGCACTAATGCGGGCCGTGCGGCCCTGGGATTTGACGCGATTATTCTCTCGCGCACCACCAGTTATACGGGTGTAATGATTGATGATCTTGTGGCGCGGGGAATATCTGAACCCTATCGCATGTTCACTTCAAGGGCGGAATTTCGGTTAAGTCTGCGCGCAGACAATGCCGATCAGCGTTTGACCGAAAAAGGCATTGAATGGGGACTTGTAGGTGATTTTCGGGCGCAAGCCTTTGAAAATAAAAGGGAAAAAATGGTTAGTAGTGAGCTTCTTCTTAAGAAACTAACCACGACGCCCAATCAGGCACAGGTTGCGGGAATAGCTATAAACCTGGATGGAAAAAAGCGGAGTGCCTATGAGCTTCTGTCTTATCCTGATGTTTATCCGACAGATTTATTGCAAATGTGGCCGGAATTGGGAAGTATTGACCGTGAAATTCTGGAACAACTCGCCGTCGATGCCAGATATGCGCCCTATCTCGAGAGGCAAAGGCTGGATATTGAAGCAGTAAAGCGAGACGAAGGAAAGACCATTCCTGACGGGTTCAATTATGATGATCTGCCAGGACTTTCTGCGGAGATGCTTGAAAAGTTCAAAAACTTTCGGCCGCAGACCATCGCGCAGGCTCAACGTATTGAGGGAATGACACCGGCTGCAGTTTTGCTGGTACTATCCCGTCTTCGAAGCGATCGGAGCAAGAGACGTGCCAGGGGGACCTGAATCTACCCCTGGGGTTCGTGTGCTTGCCGGGCTGGAACCCTTTTTGGTGCGGGGCTTGGAGCCGGTCTCCCGGGATCTGGAGACCTATGCCGAGCTTCTGACCCGATGGCAAATTGTGCAAAATCTTGTTTCACGTGAAACACTTGCCCAGATATGGGGGCGGCATATGCGTGACAGTTTGCAATTGCTTGGGCATATAGCGCCCGGGGAGCGTTTTTTTCTGGACCTGGGTAGTGGCGGGGGGTTTCCTGCTGTTCCGCTTGCTATAGCGCTGAAGGGGGGTGGGGCACAGTTTCATCTGATTGAATCCAACAAGCGGAAAGCTTCGTTTTTGCGAACTGTTGTCCGCGAACTGGGGTTGTCGGTGAAGGTGCATGGCAGGAGGGTGGAGGAGGTTGCGCAGGAGGATGTTGGAGAGGTTCATCTGGTTACCTGCCGGGCAACAGCGTCCTTGGGGGTGGTGTTTGGTCTGGGGGCCCCTTTTTGGAGTGAAAAGACAAGAGGCCTGTTCCACAAGGGGCGGGAATATGGGGGAGAACTTGTCAAAGCACGTGCAGATTGGTGCTTTGATGTGGTAGAGTTACCAAGCGAGACGGATAAGGATAGCAGGATTCTGGCAATTCGTATGCTGCGGGTCAGGTCCTGAGGTGTGTTTTTAGTAGGTGTAGCGGCGAGTAGTGGAGGCGGTTTTGAGGCCACGAGTTCTCACTTTGGCAAATCAGAAGGGTGGGGTTGGTAAGACAACAACCACGATAAATCTGGCAACAGCCCTTGCTGCAATCGGCGAGCGCGTTCTTATTATTGATGTTGACCCCCAGGGAAATGCCTCGACAGGCCTGGGTCTGTCGCATCAGGATCGTATCGTTTCAGCCTATGATGTGCTGGTGGGGGAGGCCAGTGTCGCAAAGGCGGTTACTCCCAGCAGTGTGCCTAATGTGGCTCTGGTGCCTTCGACCATGGATTTGCTGGGGGTTGAGCTGAGTATATCTGGCGAGGCTGACCGGGCGTTTCGCCTGCGGGAGGCGTTGCGGGATCTTGAGGAGGCTCGTGTTGACGGGCAGCCGATCAGCTATGTGCTCATAGACTGCCCGCCATCGCTGAATTTGCTTACCATCAACGCATTGACAGCTGCGGATGCGGTTCTTGTGCCCATGCAGTGCGAGTTTTTTGCCCTTGAGGGGCTTAGTCAGCTATTGCAAACCATTGAGCAAATCCGCAGCACGCTAAATCCAAGCCTCAGTGTCCAGGGTATCGTGATGACGATGTTTGACAAGCGTAACAACCTGTCAGAGCAGGTGCTTCATGATGTGCGCACCGAGATGGGTGATCTGGTGTATAATACAGTCATTCCACGCAATGTAAGGTTGTCTGAGGCGCCTTCATATGGAAAACCAGCGCTGCTTTATGATTTGCAGTGTGCCGGCAGTCAGGCCTATCTGCGACTGGCGACCGAAGTTATACGGCGCGAGCGCCATTTGAGTGCGGCCTAGTGCAAAAAGGAACGGAAATGAACGAGAAACCAACACGCCTCGGACGCGGTTTGGCCGCTCTGATTGGAGATGTGGCACCAATAGATGCGCCGCGTGTGGTTGAGGCAAATGGTCTGAAGCGGCTGCCGGTGGAGTTTATCATTGCCAACCGCAACAACCCGCGCCGGGATTTTGATCCTGATCAGCTTGAGGAGCTTGCCAATTCCATCCGTGAGAAGGGTGTGATGCAGCCATTGCTGGTGCGCCCTGGTGGCGACGACCCTGATGTCTATGAGATTATTGCCGGGGAACGGCGCTGGCGCGCGGCACAGGCCGCCGGGCTTCATGAGGTCCCGGTTATTATACGCGATGTGGACGACAAGGAAGCGCTGGAACTGGCGATTATTGAAAATGTTCAGCGCGCTGATCTTAATTCCGTTGATGAGGCGATGGGGTATGGTGAGCTGATGGACCAGTTCGATTATACGCAAAGTGATCTGGCCCAGGTTATCGGCAAAAGTCGCTCCCATGTGGCTAATACGTTACGCCTGTTGCGTTTACCGGATGATGTGCTGGCTATGCTGTCCAAGGGGCAGCTGACAGCGGGGCATGCGCGTACACTGATTACAGCCAAGAACCCTTCGGCTCTGGCTGAGCGTATTGTGAAGGGCGGGCTTTCCGTGCGTCAGGCCGAAGCCCTGAGCCAAAAGCGGCTTGATGGCTCAGATGGTGCAAACAAGACAAGGCCTGTGGCCACAAAGAGCGCGGATACCCTGTCCCTGGAAAAGGAGCTTTCGGATTCGCTTGGGTTGAATGTCAGCCTTCAGACGAAGGGTGAATCTGGAAAGGTGGAAATCCGCTATAAATCCCTTGAGCAACTTGATGAAATCTGCCGCCGTCTGCGCTGACTTTCCTGATGGTTGCCGTATGGCAAAACGTAAAACCGGGCCCACCAACGGAATTAAGGTCCAGGGAGCGTGCTTTTTCTGGCAAGGCTTTTTGTTCAGCCTACCCCATTTACTGATAACCGGGTTCCCCCTTATCGGTGGTGCGTCCTAACGTCTGGATGCTGCCATACAAAGGGCAAGCAAGGTGCGGCGCGCGATGGTCTCGTCGAGGGCGGGCTGTTGACGGGACTGGTGGATTGCAGTGTTGATGCGCTCTGCCGCTCTGGCAAGGTTCTTGTCGTTCCACAGGCGCAATTGTTGCTCAATTGAAGTTTTTCGGGAAAAATGGGGGCGTGGGTGACTGCGATTTAATACATCGTTGACCAAGAGGCCCTGGTCAATCTGTGCTCTGGCCAAGCGCAAGAACAAAAAATGATTGAGCGATGCGATAAGTATGCGCTGGGGATCAAGGGATGCGCCAAAGGCACGGCCAAGAGCTGTTTCCAGGTTTGCGGCATGACCGGTGCCGGTGGCATCAACAATCCGATCGGTTGTGATTGTTGTATTATCTCCGCAGAGCTCTACAACATCATTTATGGTTAATATTTTGCTTTGGCTGGCGTAAATGGAGAGCTTTTCAAGCTCGCGCCTTGTTACTTCTCGATCATTGCCCAGGCTATCGCGGAGCAGACTTAACGCCTCCCTCTCAACATTAATGCCGGCATCCCTGAAGGTTTGTTCAATGAGACCGGAGAGGGTGCCGGCATTGTCCGCATAGCAGGGAAGTGTACGGGCATCGGGGGATTTTTCTGCGAGCGCCCGCAGCTTGTCACGGGGCAAAAGGTTGCCTGCTTCTATGATGATTTTGGCTTCAGGCATGTCCTTGAGCAGGCCTTCAACAGCGGGCGCAAGTGCTTTGCTCGCATTACGCAGGCGAATGACAGGGGCGTCGCCAAAAAGCGAGGTGGTGCGTGCTTCGACAGCAAGGCGCCCTGGGTCCGCATCAATATCGGCCATGTCAAGGGTGCTGAGTTGGAGGGAGTTAGAAGAATTGTCCGCGCCGGCTCCAGCGTTCTCCAGAAAATATGTGATCAGCCTTTGAGCGTTCTCACGCACCAGGCCAGCATCGGGGCCATAAACAAGAAAAATACCATTCTTGAGGGTGGGCCGAATGACAAAGTGCTCTACCTCATGTGCCTTCAGAGCCGTCATTTCATATCAGACAAAGACTGCCCGGTTTGTGCTGGTGTCAGTGTTTCACGATTCATGAGTACCCCCAGCAGTGTGAGACGGATGGTTTCGGCCAACTGGAAGGCTGCGCGTTCGGCGGCTTCGTTGGCGGCTTGCTGATTGGCCAGAGACTGGTTCGATTTTGTGTAGGAGGCTGAAGCTGTTCTGGTGCCGGTAAATACCGGTTCGTCAGTCATGGGATCAGTCACAACTATTATACCTTCAACGCTGACAGTGTTCGGTCCCGGGCGCACAGAGGAAGAAGAAACCCTGACGGAAACCACAAGGGCCGCCGGGTCCAAAGAGCGTCCGAACCGGGCGACCAGTTCGTTGATAACGATCTGTTCAAGACGCGATCCAGGGCTTTTGAAAGAAAGGTTATAGGCAATGTCGGTTGCTGCGCGATCTCCATAGACAGGAGCGAATGAGCAAGCAGCAAGCACCAGTGGCGCCAGCAGCATCAACATCAGGCGTACCGCCCTTGCAGGCAGTTGAGCAAGGAGGGGGGAGGTTTGCTTAAACAACAACATTGACAATCCTGTTTGGTACGACAATCAGCTTTTTTGGACTTTTGCCTTCAAGAATGCGATTAACTCTGTCCAGAGACAAGGCCTTTGTTTCTATCAGCGCGCGCGGCGCATCCAGCGGCACTTCAATTTCTCCCCGACGCTTACCGTTAACCTGCACCGGAAGTGTGACGGTTTCTTGAATCAGCAGGGTGTGATCGACCTCAGGCCACAACGCGTCGCAGACCAACCCTTCCTTTCCAAGCAATTGCCAGCAGGATTCGGCGAGGTGAGGCATGAAGGGAGAAAACAGGACTACAAGGTGTTCGATTGCAACCCGCAAAACGCCAAGACGAGTGGTGCTGGGCATTTCAGCCGCCTGAGGGAGAAATCTGCTCAGGGCGTTGGTAAGATCGTGTATCTGGGCAATGGCGCGATTGTAGCGCAGACCCGAAAGCTCGGTGCCCACATCACGGCTGGTGCGGTGAACGTGGGCCAGAAATATTCTGGCGGTTTCGTCATCACCCGTTGAGGGTTGTGGAGATTGAGCACAGAGAGAGTGGGACTGGTGGATGAGTTTCCACAGACGTTGAACAAACCGGGAAGCGCTGTCGATGCCGGCCTCGGACCATTGCATATCGCGTTCTGGAGGCGAATCAGAAAGTACAAACCAGCGCACCGCATCCGCCCCGTGGGACTTCAGTATATCTTCGGGGTCAATGCCGTTAAGCTTGGACTTTGACATTTTTTCAATGCCGCCAATATGTGCCGGTTTGCCAGAGCTGAGTTGTGTTGCTGTTCGCTTGCCATCAACGGTTGTTATAGAAACCTCACCGGGCGCAAGCCAGTTACCGTTGGCGTCCTTGTAGGTTTCATGGGTGACCATTCCCTGGGTGAACAATCCCTTGAAGGGTTCTTCAAGGGAGAGGTGGCCGGTCTTTTTCAGGGCTCGGGTGAAAAAGCGCGAATAGAGCAGATGCAAGATAGCGTGCTCCACCCCGCCGATATACTGATCAACCGGCAGCCAGTTGTCGGCAATCGCAGGTACGGTGGGTGTGCTGGCGTGAGGAGAGGTGAAGCGGGCGAAATACCAGGAGCTGTCAACGAACGTGTCCATGGTGTCGGTTTCCCGGCGTGCCTCAAGATTGCAGGAGGGACAGTTCACATGCTTCCACGTGGGGTGATGTTCGAGCGCATTCCCCGGTTTTGAAAAATCCACATCCTCGGGAAGGCGCACGGGCAGGTCGGCGTCGGGGACCGGAACCTGGCCGCAATTATCACAATGGATAATGGGTACGGGGCAGCCCCAATAACGCTGACGGGAAATGCCCCAGTCGCGCAGGCGAAAATTTGTCTGCCGCTCCCCTTGAGGGTGCCCGAACATCTCTACGGCTCCCAGCCGGGTTGCCACTTCATCAAAAGCGGCGGAGGGACTCATGCCATCAAGGAAGAGGGAGTTGATCATAACGCCGTCATCGGAATAGGCGGTGTCGGTAATCTCAAATGTGTTTTTGTCTTCTCCAACGGGCATGACAACTGCCCTGACATCAAGGCCATAGGTCCGGGCAAAATCCAGGTCGCGCTGGTCTGCTGATGGACATCCAAAGATGGCACCGGTTCCGTAATCCATCAGTACAAAATTGGCCACATAGACAGGTAGCTTCAGTTTGGGGTCAAACGGATGTTTCACGTGAATCCC
Source organism: Hyphomicrobiales bacterium (assembly GCA_026981645.1). Lineage (GTDB taxonomy): Bacteria > Pseudomonadota > Alphaproteobacteria > Rhizobiales > Devosiaceae > DROE01. The sequence continues at coordinate 60,272 of JALSII010000001.1, forward strand.
GGTTTCAAACCCTTCCTTTTCGAGAGTCTCCAGTGTGGCGGTGCTCGTGCCCACGGAAAGGCATTTTTTTATAAAGGCCTGAAGCTCCGGGTTGGTTTTTGCCGCCTCGGTTGCCAGGGGGTGGTTGGCAGCGATGGCCATAAAAGAAGCACCAAAAATCGTGTCGGGGCGCGTGGTGTAGATTTCAAGGACATCAAAGTCCTCAGGAATGGGAGCAGAAGATCCCTCGCCTGACCTGTCAATTTCCCACCGGATCCGCATGCCTTCTGATTTTCCAATCCAGTTGCGCTGCATAGTACGGACATTCTCTGGCCAGTCCTTCAGTTCATCAGTGGCTTCAAGAAGCTCCTCGGCGTAATCGGTGATTTTGAAAAACCACTGAACCAGTTCGCGTTGTTCAACAATAGCGTCAGAACGCCAGCCGCGCCCGTCGATAACCTGTTCGTTAGCCAGAACCGTCATGTCCACCGGGTCCCAGTTGACCATGGACTTTTTTCGCACGATCAGTCCGGCCTGGAGAAAATCCAGAAACAGGCGCTGTTGCTGTTCGTAATATTCGGGATCACAAGTGGCGAACTCCCGGGACCAGTCCAGGCTAAGCCCTATCAGCTTAAGCTGCCTTCGCATGGTGGCTATATTATCGTAGGTCACTGTTTTTGGATGAGAGCCGGTTTTAATAGCGGCGTTTTCGGCTGGCAATCCAAAAGCATCCCAGCCCATGGGGTGTAGAACGGCCTTGCCCAGGCTACGCTGGTAGCGGGCGATAACGTCGCCCATGGCATAGTTGCGTACGTGGCCCACATGCAGGCGGCCCGAAGGGTAGGGAAACATCTCAAGCACGTAGTATTTCTCGCGGGGATCGTTGTCGGCGAGCTCGAATGAGGCGTTTTCAGACCAGACTTGCTGCCAGTGCGGTTCGGCCTCTTTAGGGTTGAAACGTTCTGGTTCGTCCTGGGGATTTTTGGGCGTCGCTATCACTGGGCAGGGTCCTGGCTTATCTTGGTTTGATGTTGTGTTTTAGCGGGAAATTCGTTAGGCGAGCATCATCAGAAAACGCCCTTCAGGTCAACAATTAGAGCAGTATAGCGGCTATGAGTGAAAATATCAGCGAGCGGCTTGAGTGTGTCAGGAACTGCATGAGACGGGCTGCGGCAAGGTTTGGTGATGCTTCAGACAAGGTTAAGCTGGTTGCCGTTTCAAAAACCTTTCCGGGTGAAGATATTTCTCCACTGCTTGAGGCGGGCCAGCGGGTCTTTGGGGAGAACCGGGTGCAGGAGGCGGTGGGCAAGTGGCCTCAGCTCAAGGCGCGATATGATGGAGTTGAACTCCATCTTATCGGCCCACTGCAGACCAACAAAGTGCGCGAAGCTGTGGGGCTGTTTGATGTTATTGAAACATTAGACCGGGAAAAACTGGCAAGGGTTCTGGCAAAAGAATTGAGCGGGACCGGCAAAAATATTGACTTGTTCGTGCAGGTCAATATCGGGCTGGAGCCTCAAAAATCGGGAATCGCTCCAGATGAGGCCACCGCCTTTGTGAAGCGCTGCAGGGACGAACATGGATTGAACATCACCGGCCTGATGTGTATTCCGCCTGCGGATGAAGCGCCAGGACCATATTTTGCCCGGCTTGCCGGGCTGGCCAAAGATGCGGGGCTGGAAAAACTTTCCATGGGCATGAGTGCGGACTATGAAACCGCCATTGCCATGGGTGCAACTCATGTCCGGCTGGGTTCGGCGCTGTTCGGCTCACGGGGGTAACAATTTCTTTTGAGTCGCAATGGCTTGCGTTGTCCGGTAGCGCGGGCATTAACCGTGCTACAAGCGTCACGGCCATTTGATTGGCGCGTTATTGAGCCGTGCATATGATGCGCCCCAGTAATGTTGGCTGCCGCGAGGGCAGCCAAGTGCAGAACCCTTGCGGAGTAGGGAAAATGAACAAGAGACATTTATTTCTCGTCGATGACGACGCTGACTTGCGCCAGACACTGGTTGACCAGTTGGCTCACTACAAAGAATTCACCATCACAGAGGTTGGTACTGCAGGCGAGGCTTTGGAAAAAGTCAACAATGCTCATGTGGACCTTATGATTCTGGATGTGGGCCTGCCCGACATGGACGGGCGTGAAGCAGTAAAAATTCTTCGCGGCAATGGTTTTAACAGTCCCATCCTGATGCTTACGGGGCATGACAGTGATTCCGATGAAATTCTTGGCCTGGAATCCGGGGCCAACGATTATGTAACCAAGCCGTTCAGGTTTTCGGTTCTTCTGGCCCGTATCCGAGCCGCCCTGCGTCAGCATGATCAAAGCGAAGATGTGGTGTTCACCATCGGACCCTATACGTTTCATCCGGCAGCAAAAACCCTTGAGCCACCCGAGGGCAGCAAGGTACGCTTGACCGACAAGGAAACTTCAATTCTGAAATATCTTTACCGGCAGGGGGCCAAAACCATTTCCCGGGACATCCTGCTAAAGGAGGTGTGGGGCTACAATAATCGTGTGACCACGCACACGTTGGAAACGCATATTTACCGCCTGCGCCAAAAAATAGAGCGTGATCCTTCAAATGCAAGGTTGCTCGTAACCGAAGAAGGTGGTTATCGTCTGGTACCCTAGACGGCACGGGATTCGGTAACGATTATGCAGCTAGATGAAGCGGCGCACATTCTTGGCAGTGCGGATTTCTTTTCCATCTGCAATCTGGAGCAAAGGCGGATGCTTGCCTTTGCCGGCGAGCGGCGTACGCTGATGCCGGATGAAACCCTGTTTCGGGCTGGCGATGTCACCGAGGGGGCCTATGTGCTGATTTCGGGGGAGCTGGTTTCAAAGCAATCAGATGCCAAAAATTTACCTAGTGTGCCAATCATCCAGCCCGGTGCGGTGATCGGGGAATTGGCGCTTATTGCAAAGCACCCGCGACGCGCCACTGTGAAAGCAGTTACGGCAGTGGAATTGCTGCTGGTTCCACGAGTGGCATTTTCCAAGCTGATACAGCAATATCCTGAAATAGCGCAGAAGGCTGCGGCAAAAGTCCGGCAGGATGTCAATACCTATGTAACGCCCCTTGTGAGCGCTAAGCAAAAAATCTCCGCCCGGCGCTAGGGTCATTTTCCAGATATTTTTTAAGTCAAGATTCAAGCGATCCGGGTGATAACCGGCACATGGTCAGATGGTTTTTCCGTCCAGCCTCTGGCGGGACGGATAACATCGGAACTGATGGAGTGGGCGGCAACATCCGGGGTTGACCAGATATGATCGAGCCGACGGCCCCTGTCTGAGGCGTCCCAATCTTTTGCGCGATAGGACCACCAGGAATAAAGCTTGTTCTCGTGGGGAATATGCTTGCGCACCAGGTCAACCCAGTTGCGGCGTGACTGCAAACGCTCCAGAGCTTCAGTTTCCACCGGGGTATGAGAAACAACTTTGAGCAATTGCTTATGGCTCCATACATCGTTTTCATGGGGTGCAATGTTGAAGTCTCCGGCGATGAGTTGGCTGCTGGCAAAGTCCTTTGAGTCAAACCAGTCTTGCATTTCTGCCAAAAACCCAAGCTTGTGTTTGAACTTGGGATTTGTTTCAGGATCAGCTTCGTCACCTCCGGCAGGTACATAAAAATTGTGAATGGTTACGGGGCCACGCCCGTAATCAATCTGAGCGGAGACATGGCGCGAATCTTCAATCTCGCAGAAGCGGCGCGCTTCAATATGGGTGAGTGGCATGCGTGATATGGTTGCCACGCCATGATAAGCCTTCTGCCCGTTCACGGCCTGGAACGGATATCCTGCAGCGGCAAACTCGGCTTCCGGGAATTGCTCATTGGTACATTTTATTTCCTGAAGGCACAGAACGTCCGGTTTGAAGACGGTGAGAAACTCTTCAATCATCGGGCGGCGCAGGCGAACGGAGTTGATGTTCCAGGTCGCAAAGGTCAGGGGCATGGAAACGTCTCTTCAAAAATAAGCTTGGGGCACAGCCAGAAAACCTGGAACTGGGGCCGGGCCGTGTTGGTTTATGTGGAAAATCCTAATCCCGGTCGGGAGAGGTATAGGTGGCATCGATGTAAAAGAAGGAGCGGGGAATTTCGACATCCCTGACTACATCATAGAGCGAAAATGTCAGCTCGCCGCCATTGGGTTCAATGAGCGTCCACTGCCAGAGTTCAAGTGTTTCGATCTCAAAGATAAGCGCAACCTGAACGGTGCCCACCGGACTTTCGTCAAACAAGGTGATGGATATAAAAGTATCGGTTTTCACCACATCTGAGATGTTGGCGGAGAGCAAGTCAATTTCGTCAGCCAGAAACTGGCGTAGCGGAACCTTGTCCTGGGGGTAGGCAAACTTGGTGCGCTCGCGGCGATCTATGACATAAAATCCCCGGCCGGTTGATATGATTTCCTCCCGCGAAGGGGGGCCGTATTTGAAGCGGATTTTGTTGGGCCGCTCCAGAAAGAACGTGCCTTCAACTCGTCCGCCCGCACTATCTATCTGCAAAAAACGTCCGGCCATTGTTCTTATCTGAGTGTTGTGTTCAGAGATCGCACGGATCAGGTTGGTCTCTTCTTCAGTCAAAGTGTTTTCAAGGCCACCGGCGGGGCTAAGGGCTCCGAGGGAAAACAGGGCAAGAATGAACAGGCGTCTGATCATTTTATTTTCTCCAAAAATGATTGCTTGTCAGCGAATCACACGTGAATCTGATTGCCAGCTTAATGGCATCGCCTCTCAGGGTGAAACAGAAATGGGGCAACAGCGAGCCGGAGCAGATTGCGCAAAAAAGTTTCACGTGAATCCATCAATTGTGATGGTTCGTGACCGGGTCCTTTTAGAGGTGAACTAGGACCTGCCCCTAATAGTCCACACCGTCGCCCACCAGCACTTCGCGTTTGCCTGCGTGATTGGCCGGGGAAATGATACCCTCCTGCTCCATGCGCTCGATAAGGGTTGCGGCACGATTGTAACCGATGGACAAACGGCGCTGGATATAGCTGGTTGATGCCTTGCGATCGCTTAACACGATATTGACGGCCTTGTCGTAAAGCTCATCGCCCGAACTTCCAAGATCGGCCGTTCCCTCGATCTCCTCGGGTTCCTCCGTGACCGATTCCAGATAATCAGGGGCGCCCTGTTCCTTGAGATGGGCGACAACATCCTCGACTTCATTGTCATCGACAAAGGGGCCGTGCAGACGGCGAAGCCGGCCGCCTCCGGCCATATAAAGCATGTCGCCCATGCCCAGCAATTGTTCGGCACCTTGTTCGCCAAGGATTGTGCGACTGTCGATTTTTGAAGTTACCTGAAAGGAAATTCTCGTGGGAAAGTTGGCCTTGATGGTGCCAGTAATGACGTCGACCGAGGGGCGCTGGGTGGCCATGATGAGGTGGATGCCGGCGGCGCGGGCCATCTGGGCCAGGCGCTGGATTGCGCCTTCAATGTCCTTGCCGGCGACCATCATCAGGTCGGCCATCTCATCGACAATAATCACGATGAAGGGCAGGGGCTCGAGTTCAAAACTTTCACTTTCGTAAATGGCTTCCCCGGTTTCACGGTCAAAGCCGGTCTGTACGGTCCGGGTGATGGTCTCGCCCCTCTTGTTGGCTTCGATCACCCGGGCGTTAAAGCCATCAATGTTACGCACGCCAATTTTTGACATCTTGCGATAGCGATCTTCCATTTCTCGCACGGCCCATTTGAGGGCAACGACTGCCTTGGTGGGATCGGTGACAACCGGGGAGAGAAGATGGGGGATACCGTCATAGATGGAGAGCTCAAGCATTTTGGGGTCGATCATGATCAGCCGACACTGCTCGGGTGTCATGCGGTAGAGCAGAGAGAGGATCATGGTGTTGATGCCAACTGATTTTCCCGAGCCGGTGGTGCCGGCAATCAGCAGATGCGGCATACGGGCGAGATCAGCGATTATGGGTTCACCCCCAATGGTCTTACCCAGACAGATGGGCAATTTCCCCTTGGCTTTTTCGAAGTCATTGGATGCGAGCATCTCGCGCAGATAGACAGTCTCGCGGCTAGCATTGGGCAGTTCAATACCGATGGCGTTTCGTCCCGGTACAACGGCAACACGGGCAGAGACTGCGCTCATGGAACGGGCGATGTCATCAGCAAGAGAAATTACCCGGGATGATTTGATGCCCGGGGCCGGCTCCAGTTCGTAAAGTGTGACGACGGGGCCCGGGCGCACATTTATGATGTCGCCCTTGACGCCGAAATCCTCAAGCACCCCTTCAAGTTGGCGGGCTTTGGCTTCCAGATCCTGGGGTCTGTGTCTGTTGTTTTTATCGGAGGGGGGTGGTGGGGAGAGCAGAGAAATCTCAGGCAGTTGAAACCTGTCATCGGCGAGGAGAGAGCCTTGTGCCTCGCGCTGAATACGGGTGCCTGGCTTTACCCGCGCAGGAGGTGTTGCAATGCGTCTTGGTGCTACAAAACCAGGGGCCCCCTGAGCATTGACACCATGCTCGGGTGCCGGGTGCCGGGTGGAGGAAGCGCGCTCTATGGACAGGCGGGCCTCATGATCACTGCTGGTATTTTGTGTTTCCGGCTTATTGTAATGATCATGGAAATCGCGATGTTCGATATCCGGCTCGTGGAAAACTTCCTGCGTATAGGAGGGGCCAAGGGTGGGTTCCTGGCGCTCAAAATTCTCGCTGGGGCTGTTGGAAGTCGGGCTGCCCAGAGCAGGTTCGGCAAAAGAGGGCTCACCGGTCTGTTGACGCCAGGCCATGTCAGCGTCATCGGTACGGTGTTGTTTTGCCGACTCACGGGCACGTCGCCAGGCGGTCCCGGCGGTCAAGGAAAGATGGACAATGGCTCCAAAGATCACGTCAAAAAAACCGGTTCTGTCTTTATCGGTCGCATCGTCAAAGGTGCTATCTTCCGCTGCGCTCCGGATATTGTCATCAGAAGTTCCTTGAACAGAACCGGGGGGAGAGACGGATTTCAGTCCTGCAGCGATCCAGAGCAGAGCAAGGGTTGGGGGCAAAAGGATGAGTGCATAAAGAATTGCGACGACACCGGAGGGTGTCTGGCCAAGAACGGTTTGGGCAAGGGTCGTAAAGCCCGAGCCGACCAGACCACCAAGGCCGGTTGGCAAGGGCCAGGAAGCGGGCGGTGCAACAAAGGCCAAAAGTCCGGCTGTGAGCAGGGCGCTTCCGAGCCATGTGCTCAGTCTGAGGGGCCAGCATGTAGGTGTGCGCCGCCCCAGAAGCGCCCAGCCCCAGGCAGAAAGGGGCAGGAGAATTACAAGTCCGGCAAGACCAAAGAACTGCATCCACAGATCAGCAACCACCGCTCCGGGATAGCCCATCCAGTTTTGAACAGGCGCGTCGGTTGCATAGGAGAGCGAGGGGTCGTTTACCGACCAGGAGGAAAAGGCGAGGAGGAAAAAGACAATCACCAGCAAAATAGCAATCCCGATCAGGCGCAAGGGAATGCGCACAGCAACGAAAGGCGCCGGTTCAGTGCGCTCAAGGAGCGGTTTTATGGATTGCTTTGTCCGGGATCGTTTTACGTGTGTTGCCATGATACTCAAGCGGTTTACTCAACTGGTCACAATTCCACGATTGCCCGAACATGCAAAAAGATGCCCAAGCACAGCGGTTACTGAACACCAAGGTACAGGAGCATAGTTAACCGCCCACTAATCGTCTGGCAGTTCGGCTAGGCAAATTCTGCATTTGAAGCCAGAAAATAAGGCCCGCCGTGAGGCCTTCAAAAAAGAGAAGGTCAGGGCGGGCCAGTTCATTTCAGGGTTTGGCTGAGGTCAGTCGATCCCAGTTCCTAAAATTCACGCTCCGGGTTGGCCCCGATCGAGTGGATTGAAATATCCGCTCCGCGCAATTGTTCTTCATCTGTCAGGCGGATTGTGGTCAGCGCGGAGATGATGGCGTAAAGAGCAAAACCTGCAACAAGTGCAAATACCGCGCCGCCAAACGAGCCCACCAGCTGGCTGAGGAAAGTGACGCCGCCAAGACCGCCAAGGGCCTCAAGTCCAAAGATGCCGGCCGCAACGCCGCCCCACAATCCGCATAATCCGTGAAGGGGCCAGACGCCGAGCACATCGTCGACCTTGAAGCGCTCCTGCACCAGATGGAAACAATAGACAAAGATCAGGCCGGCAACGGAGCCTACGGCCAGCGCGCCCAGGGGGTGCATGATGTTGGAGCCGGCGCAGACTGCCACCAGCCCGGCAAGGGCGCCATTGTGGACAAAGCCGGGATCACGTTTTCCGGCGATGGTGGCGGCGAAAATCCCCCCAACCATGGCCAGAAGCGAGTTGATTGCCACCAGCCCGGTCACGCCTTCAACACTCTGGGCTGACATGACATTGAAGCCGAACCAGCCGATGCACAGCAACCAGGTTCCAAGAGCCAGCCAGGGAATGGAGGAGGGGAGAAACGGCCCCCCATTGGGGCCATAACGCCCAAGACGGGGACCAAGGCGCAGAACTGCGGACAGGGCCAGCCAGCCGCCAACGGCATGCACAACGACAGAGCCGGCAAAATCATGGAATGGTGCGCCAAGGGTTCTGGCGAACCAGTCCTGAATCCCATAGTTTCCGTTCCAGACAATGCCCTCGAAAAACGGATAGATAAGTCCCACAATCAGACCTGCGGCGACAACCTGCGGCCAGAAACGGGCACGCTCGGCAATGCCGCCTGAAATGATGGCGGGCACGGCGGCGGCAAAGGTGGCGAGGAAGAAGAATTTAACCAGCGTGAAACCCTGAGGGGCAAAGACCCCGCCATCCCCGGAGAGCTGGGCGGCGCTCACAAAGAAGGTCGTACCGTAGGCAATCCAGTAGCCGATAAAAAAATAGGCCAGAACAGAAATTGAAAAGTCAACAATGATTTTTACCAGTGCATTGACCTGGTTCTTCTGGCGAACGGTTCCCACCTCGAGAAAGGCAAAGCCTCCATGCATGGCAAAAACCAGGATTGCGCCAATTAATACAAAAAATACGTCCAGCCCGACATTTGGTGCGCCCATGAAACCAATTCCCGTTTATCTGATTGAAAGCAGGTATCTCAGGATGAATATTCAAACTCCATGCCAATGTCAGGTTTTGAGAATTATTGTTTTTTCTCAGCATGTTAGAAAATGAGTGCGAGAGAATAGTGTTGTGGGAACATAAATCTGCCTTGATTTGTGGCAGTTGCCTATCGGCTTTGCCCGATTGGTGGGCACTCCTGTCCAAGGAGGCGCGCCTGGAAAGCACTTTGCTGTCCGGGCGCGCTGGTTTTGCGAGTTTAGAACTCGGGATAGGCCTCAACACCAATCTCAGCCTTGTCCAGACCCAGGGCTTCATTTTCTTCAGAGACCCTGATGCCTGTGGTCGCTTTCAATACAAGCCAGACAATGGACGAGGCAGCAAAGATGAAGGCACCGATACTCACAACACCGATAAGCTGGGTGAGATAGGTTCCAGAACCCGAAAGGGGTGTAATCATTGTGCCCCAGATGCCGGCGAACAGGTGAACGGGAATGGCACCGACCACATCGTCAATTTTAAACCTGTCGAGCAGGGGAACTGCAAAGACAACGATTGCGCCGCCCATGGCCCCGATGAACAGGGTGGCGGGAACTGAGGGGGCAAGAGGCTCGGCGGTGATGGAAACCAGACCGGCCAGTGCGCCGTTGATGACCATGGTGGCGTCGACCTTGCCATATTTAAGCTGCACCAGAACCATGGCTGAAACTGCGCCGGCGGCGGCTGCCAGATTGGTGTTGGCAAAAATGCGTGAGATATCAGCGGCGTCTGATATTGTGCCCATTGCCAGCTGGGAGGCGCCGTTAAAACCGAACCAGCCCAACCAGAGTATAAACATGCCAAGGGTGGCAAGAGGAATGGAGGAGCCGGGCATGGGGGTTACCGAGCCGCCGGGGCCGTATTTACCTGCGCGCGCACCAAGAATAATGACACCTGCCAGTGCTGCCCAGCCCCCAACCGAGTGGACAAGGGTTGAGCCGGCAAAGTCAGAAAAACCAAGTTCTGCAAGCCAGCCGCCGCCCCACTGCCACATGCCGGTAATCGGATAAAGAAGGCCGGTCAAAATGATGGTGAATATGAGAAAGGGCCAGAGTTTGATGCGTTCAGCCACGGCACCTGAAACAATGGAGGCGGTGGTTGCGGCAAAGACCATCTGGAAAAACCAGTCCGAGGCTACCGAATAGCCGGCCTCGGCTGTACCCTCACCGGCGGCGGGGAAGGAATAGGGGCCAAAAGAGCCGATAAAGCCCCCAGCTGTTCCGCCATACATGACATTATACCCGATGAGCCAGAACATCAGGCCGGCGATGGAATAAAGGGCGATATTCTTTACGCCCTGCATGGAGACGTTCTTTTTGCGCACCAGCCCCATTTCAAGCATGGCAAAACCCGCGGCCATCCACATGACCAGAAATCCGCCAACAAGAAACAAAAGGGTGTTGAAGATCTTGGCGTCCCGGTCACCAAAGGAGCCCGCAATCGCCGATGTAATCGCCTCGTTTGCAGCAAGGGCAGCTTCTTCTTCAGAGGCTCCCCCCTCAAGGGCTGCGGTGCTTGCTGCTTCTCCGATGGCTTCAAGGGTCGTGTTTATGGTTGCGGCAATGTCGCTGGACTGGGAAAAAACGGGGGAACTGGAAAATGCCAGCATCGCCAGGGTCATCAGGGAGATGATCGAAAAAAACCTCAGCCGTTTCTGGATGGGGTTCAAAAGGTAATTGGACTGGTAGTTCATGGGAAACACTTAACTCCAAATTTATGGGTGTTTGTTTGTCTAGAGGGCGGCGGCGCCGGTTTCACCGGTGCGGATGCGGGTGGCCTGTTCAAGGTCAAGAACAAATATTTTCCCGTCGCCGATACGCCCGGAATTGGCAGCGTCGCGCACAGCCTGAGTTGTTGCGGCAAGCTGGGAGGCTTCAATGGCGATCTCAATTTTCAGTTTGGGCAGAAAGTTGACCGCGTATTCGGCTCCACGATAGATTTCCGAATGTCCTTTCTGGCGACCGTAACCCTTGACCTCGCTCACGGTCATGCCGTGGACATCCAGGTCATTAAGGGCCTTGCGGACCTCTTCAAGGCGTGAGGGTTTGATAATGGCGATTAACAGTTTCATATGCTGTCCTTTCAGTTTGGTGCGGACTTTGGCCTATGTATTTGGAATCAAGGGGTGTGCCAGAATCGATGGAACCTCCCTAAGCACTTATAATTGAAAGGAAAAATCCCTGCGCCATGGCAGATCCCTGCAAATGACCCAAAATAATTGATGAAAAAATAGGCAGTAATGAGCTGCAGGAGTAATAATTAGGCACTTGCGCCGGGTGTGTTTGATCGCCGGGGAGATTTTTGAAAATTGAGGATGGGCCGCGGGGGCTGCTTTCTGCTATAAAGTCTGCACAAAAGGATGCGAGAGTGTCGGAATGGGTAAATCTTCAGACTATGATGTGGCGATTGTCGGTGGTGGGCCTGCCGGTCTGACCCTGGGGCTGGCTTTGAGTCAGTTCGTGCCCGACTTGCGCGTTCTGGTTCTGGACAGAAAAGAATTCAAAATTCCTGATGATGCGCGCTCGCTGGCTCTTGCTGCCGGTGTAACCCGGATTTTTGAAGTTCTTGGAATCTGGGATAAAATGTCGGCCCATGCTGCTCCCATCGCCCATATGCGGGTTACCGATTCAGGGACGGGGGATATTTCACGGCCACTGTTTTTGTCTTTTGACGGGGATGTGCACCCCGGCCGCCCTTTTGCGCACATGGTGCCTTTTCGCGATATTGTTGGTGCTTTGCTGGAAGTGGCCAGGAGCAGGGTTGAGCTGAAGGCACAAGCTCAGGTACGCTCGCTGAATACAGGAGGGGCGACAGCAGAGCTGGTTCTTCAGGATGGCAGTGCCGTTTGTGCAAAACTCATCATTGCAGCTGACGGTTCACGTTCTGCCCTGCGCGATATGGCGGGCATAAAAACCATCAATCACGATTATCACCAGAACGGGCTGGTGACGACCATATCCCATGAAATAGATCATGGAGACACGGCATTTGAACATTTCCGTCCGGCGGGGCCCTTTGCCAGCCTGCCCCTGCCTGGCAGTCGTTCTTCGCTGGTCTGGACAGAAAGCCGGGCGCAAGCCATGCATCTGAAATTCCTGTCCCGGGATGAGCAGGCGCGCATTATTGAAGCAAGCATGGGCAATTGCCTGGGCAAGGTGGAACTTGAGGAGCCTATTCAGAGTTTTCCCTTGCGCCTGTGTCTTGCCCGCGACTTTGTAGTGCCCCGCCTGGCACTTCTTGGAGATGCAGCCCATGCCATTCACCCCATTACGGGGCAGGGCTTGAACCTGGGCCTCAAGGATGTGGCAGCTCTGAGCGAGGTGATTATAGAGGCGGTCCGGCATGGCGAGGACCATGGGGACCTTAATGTCCTGCGCCGCTATGAGCGCTGGCGGCGGCTGGATGTGGCGCTCATGGCGATGGTGACCGACAGTTTGAACCGCCTGTTTTCAAATGAGGCCGTGGCGCTTAGAATTGTGCGGGATTTTGGTTTGGGCCTGGTGGACCGCATGCCATTGATCAAAAAAAGTTTGATGCGCCATGCGGCGGGGCAAGATCCTGGAGGGCCAAAACTGCTGTCAGGTCAGGATATATAAAGCCAACCCGGAAAATCTTTCCTACAATCCTGCTTTTCGGGTCTGTGACCCGGCCCGGAAGCGTTCTATTTCAGCTGGTCAAGTTCTTCGGCGCTCAGGGTGCGGGCCTCACCAAGACAAAGCAGCGGCACACCCTTGCGGATGGGAAAAGCGACCCTTGCGCCCCGGGAAACCAGCTCAGTGCGGTCTTTGTTTAATACCAACTGGCTTTTGGTGAGGGGGCAGACCAGCATTTCAATGACACGAACATCGGGAGTGTCCCTGCTGCTGGGCGTTTTGTTCGTGTTCATTGAAGCTTTTCACCCATCCGGGAACGGGTCATTTCCAGTTCAGCCAGAGCAACAAGTGTTTCGGCACGCCGGGCAAGGCTGGGGGCTTCAAGCAGGACCTGTTTTTCCAGGGCGCCATAAGGGCTGAGCAAACAGCAGGTGTTGACCAGATCGGTTGTAGATGTTTCCTTGATGCTGGCCCAGTCAAAATCAATATCGGCGAACTCGGCATAATCGCGCATGACAGCAAGGAAACCATCGCGGTCGACGGCGGCCTCACCTGCACTGCGATCAAAGTCGCTTAAAAAGCGCTCAACAGAAATATCGGCTGTACGATAGGGCGTGTCCAGACAAACTTCGCCAGTGATTTCAAACCGGCAAACCCCTTCAAGCACAATCATATAGCGCCCGTCGGGCAGCTCCTCGAACTGGGTGATGTAACCAAGGCAACCAACGGAACGCAACGGTGCCTGCTGATCGGCGGGGGATTCTTCATCATCGTTTTCCGGCTGGATCAGTCCCACCAGCCTGTTACCGCCCAGTGCGGCATCAACAAGCGAAATATAACGCGGCTCAAAAATAACGAGCGGCCGCTGAGTGTGCGGCAACAACAAAGCGCCGGATAACGGAAACAGACAAACTGAAGAGTCTATATCAGAACCAGACCTGGGCCGTTTGCTCATATCTGCCCCCTATTTCCTGCAGACCAAATAGTCTCAGGAAAACAAAAGCTTGGAAAGCTGTTTGCGTCCGGCAATTGTTGCGGGGTCTGTCGGTCCCCAGGCCTCAAAAAATTCAAGCAGTTTAACCCTGGCCCCATCTTCATTCCACTCACGATCCCGCCGGATAATTTCCAGCAGGGCCCATCCTGCCTCTTTGCGATTTCCTGAAAGGTTGAGATGCATGGCCAGATCCATGCGGGCCTGGTGGTCGTCGGGGTTGGTGTCCAGGCGAGCCTCAAGCAGGCTGGTATCACTAAGCTTTTCAGCCTCATCAGCCAGAGCCAGTGCCCGGGTTGCAGCGACGTATTCTTCGGACGAGCGCTCACTTTCGGGCACAAGATCAAGGGTCTGGCGGGCCTGTTCAATGGTGCCGGACAGGATAAAAGCCTGAGACAGGCCAATCAGCGCCTGTGCGTGTTCGGGCATTTGCTGCAGTACAATTTCGTAAATGTTGATGGCCTGTGCGGGATCTCCGGCTTTTGTGGCTTCAGCAGCAGTTTTAAGGGCCTGCTCAATCTGGGCATTCATATCGTCCTGAGCCGGGTCAGTAGAAGTTGCACCAAGAATTTTTTGCACAAAGGCAGAAATTTCACTCTCGGGTAGCGCGCCCATGAACCCGTCCACGGGCTGACCGCCCGAAAAGGCAAAAACCGCGGGGATTGAGCGCACACCCATCTGGCCGGCCAGAGCCTGGTTTTCGTCAATATTGACCTTAACCAGACGCACCTTGCCCCCGGCTTCGTTTACGACCTTTTCGAGTGTGGGACCAAGCTGGCGACAGGGGCCGCACCAGGGCGCCCAAAAGTCCACAAGCACCGGCACGCTTGCTGATTGATCAATGACATCAGCCTGGAAGGTTGCGGTTGAAGAATCCTTGATCAGCCCGCTTGACGGAAGCGTATTGTTAGCTGAGGCAAAGGTTGAATCATGGGTGTTCATCTGGATTTATCCAAGTTTGCGCCACCTGTTTCGGGTGCCGGTTGAAAATTACCTTTACATATCGTGCCTGGAAATTGCTTGACAAGTGCGCCCCGGCACGGAATCTCGAGTTTGCCAGTTTTGGGTTGCAATTAAGGTATTGATTAGGCATACAGGCGCGCGACGAGCGTATGCGCTTTTCTGAAGCTTTGGAAATGGTGTAAAATTGCTCGAATTTGTTGGAGTGCGGGCGTAGCTCAGGGGTAGAGCGAAACCTTGCCAAGGTTTAGGTCGTGAGTTCGAATCTCATCGCCCGCTCCAATAAAACGTCAGGTTTTGCTGCTCTTCTTCTCTTTCATGTTGAGCTCTTCTTTTGGAGTGTCTCATGTTTTTTGCGACCAAAACCGCTCTTTCGTAAAGTGATAACAATTTGGTGGGAAAACGCGAAAGCTTTGACTTTTCCCAATTTGACCTATTTGTAGCTATAGTTCATTTCTACCCTGTCCTGCGTCCTTCTCTCAAATCGGTTCTCCCTTCTTTCCCCCAACTTAAAAATGAGTGTTCCCTGATGCCTACGCCTCTCATTCAGACTCGTGATGCCAATCTGGAACTGATGAGCGGCACAAATATGTTGCATATCCTAAAGGATATAAATCTCAGTGTTAATCCCGCAGAAGTTGTGGCTATAGTTGGGCCTTCGGGAAGCGGCAAAACATCATTGCTGATGGTTCTGGCAGGACTGGAGCGGGCTACAAGCGGAGATATTGTTGTTGCGGGTGAAAACCTGGGTGATTTTAACGAAGACCAGCTAGCGATTTTCCGGCGGAAGAGCCTTGGTATTTTATTTCAGAACTTTCATCTGGTGACCTCAATGTCCGCCCTTGAAAATGTAGCGCTGGCACTGGAAATTGCTGAAACCGGGCTGCCGCTCAAGGAAATCCGCGATATTTCTGCTGCCGCACTGAATGAGGTGGGTCTTGGGGACAGGCTCAACCATCAACCAAGGGCCTTATCCGGGGGGGAACAGCAACGGGTGGGGCTGGCCCGGGCAATGGTTTCCAAGCCGCGCTTGCTGCTGGCTGATGAGCCGACCGGAAATCTGGATCAGGATACCGGTGCGCTGGTGATCGAGCTTATGTTCGATCTTGCCAGAAAACAGGAAACTGCCGTTATTCTGATTACCCATGACAGGGTGCTCGCTGAAAGGGCAGACCGGACCCTGGTGATGAACCGGGGACAACTTAGTGAAAAAACACAAGAGGTTAGCCTATGAGGCGGCTTCTTGGCTGGATGCGGGTCGGCTTGAGCGACCTGCGCGGCGATCTGCGCCGCTTTGGAATTCTTATTGCCTGCCTTGCATTGGGTACCGGGGTGATTGCGGCGGTGGGGTCGGTTGGCGCTGGATTTGTTCAGGCCGTTGAGCGGGATGCCACCACCATGATGGGTGGCGATCTGGGAGCTGCACTTTCGGACAGGGAAGCAAATGCCGACGAGTTGGCATTTCTGCATACCCTTGGTGAAATTACCCATGTGGTTGATACGACCGCACGGGGGGTTGCTGGGGAAAATACAGTGTTTCTCGACCTTTTGGCGGTCGATGAAAACTATCCGCTTCGCGGTGAGGTCAAAAGCCCTCAACTTTCTCCAGGCCAGAAACCAGGCGCACTGCTTGCAGAACAAGAGGGCGTGTACGGGGCTATCGTTGATCCTGTTTTGCTGGACCGGCTTGATCTTGATCTGGGGGGGCGGTTTTTTATCGGGCAGTCCGAGTTTGAAATCAGGGGTACACTTGTCTCTCTGCCGGACAGCGCTGTGCGCGGGTTTCAACTGGGCCTGACAACACTGATTCCAACCGAAGCCCTTGAACGGATAGGGGAATTGCGCTCACCCATGCCGGGACTGCTGACCCATTACCGTTACAAGATCATACTGGCTGAAATGACTTATGAGGAAGCGGCGGGGGCAATTGCCCAGCGGTTTGATGATGAAGAATGGGAGATACGCTCTCCTCGCGAGGCAGCAGGGGACCTGGTACATTTTTATGATCTGTTCTCGCGGTTTTTGATGATTGTGGGGTTATCCTCGCTTCTGGTGGGCGGAGTTGGCGTTTCCAATGGCGTTTCCGCCTATATCTCCGAGAGACAACGCTCGATTGCAACACTGCGCAGTCTTGGAGCAACGGGCGCGCGTATTCTTGTTCACTTCCTGACCCAGGTCGGAGTTTTGACCCTGATCGGTGTGGCTCTGGGGGTCGCATTTGGCGCTGTTGCTTCACTGATCCTGCTGCCGTTTGTTGGCAATGCCATCAACATCAACCTGCCCCCGATTGTTGATTTCCCTTCATTGCTTACGGCGGCGGGCTTTGGTGTTCTCGCCGGATTTGCCTTTTCCTACCTGCCCCTGATGCGAGCCCAAAAAGTCAGTCCGGCACTCTTGTTTCGCTCCCTTGGTGCGAATATGCCGCAAATGGACTGGCGCGCCATGGCCAGGCCGCTTGTGGTGGTGCCTATCCTCATCGCGGGGGGCGGTATCTTCTGGCTGGCAGTGATTACCACCAATCGTTTTTCCCTGGTGGCTTTTTATACGCTGGGGGTTCTGGCGTCGTTTGTTCTGCTGCGGGGGTCGGGCTGGCTGTTGCAGCAGGGGCTGAAACGGGTACCCCCGGTACCCTCCGCCAGTATTCGAAGTGCATTGCGCAATATCTATCACCCCGGTTCCAGCGCACCTGTGGTGATTGTCTCTATCGGAATGGGTCTTGCCATGCTTCTGGTTATTGCGCTGCTGAATAACAACCTGCAAAATCAATTGCGTGGCGCAGTCAGTCGTGATGCACCCACATTTGTGGCGCTTGACCTGTTCCCGGACGAGGTGGAGGCGCTAAAACAATTGTCCGAAGAAGATGACGATATTGTTGAATTTCAGTCCAGTGCCATGCTGCGCGGGTCAGTCAGCAAGGTGAACGGGATTGATGCTGCAACCCTTACGGATGTGGGGGAGGAGGCGATGTTTTTGCTCTCAGGGGAGATACCGCTTACCTGGGTCAGGGAAATGCCGCCTGCAACAACAGCGATTGAGGGAGAGTGGTGGCCCGCAGATTATGAAGGGCCGCAGCTGATCTCCTTGCGCCAGACAATAAAGTCCCAGCTTGGGGTTAAGGTGGGCGATACAATTCAGTTCAAGATCTTTGGCGATATTGTGGAAACAAAAATTGCCAATTTCCGCGAATATGAGTGGCAGAACGGTATCAATTTCATGGTGACTTTTTCGCCGGGGGTTATTGAGACCTTTCCCTTCAATTATCTTGGTACACTGAAAGCAGCAGAGGGAGCTGAAAAGACTGTTGAGCGCAAGCTGGTTCGGCTGTTTCCGGACCTCAGCTTCATTCCCATCGGCGATGCGCTTAATCAGGTGGCCAGTGTGTTGGCGCGGCTGGGCACGGCTGTGAATGTTGTGGGTGGACTTGCGGTCATAAACGGACTCCTGGTCTTGGCAGGAACCATGGCGGCAGGCCGCAAGCAACGAGAGTCCGAGGCCATTATTCAGAAGGTGCTGGGGGCGACACGGGCCGATATATTGCAGGTTTTCGTACTTGAATATGGGCTTCTGGGGGCCTTTGCCGCGCTGATTGCTTCCGGGGTTGGCATTTTTTCGGCCTGGGCAATTACCGAGAGCATCATGGATATCAAGTTCGGGGTCGATCCGATGTTGATCCTGCTTGTTATTGTGGGTGCTGTGCTGTTGACCATTGCAACCGGCGCTGCAACCACCTGGCGGGCGCTGTCGTCGCGACCGGCGCAGGTGCTCAGAAATGCCTGAGACGGTTTTTTGGATAAAAACACAAGATGTCGGGCATTGCAGGTAAATAAGTAAAAGGCCGGGGGAAAATCTCCGGCCTTTTACTTAAATGACAGGGGGCCGCTCAGAGCTTGATGCGATAAAGGCCAAAGCCGCTTTCGGCCGTGCCTGCAGGTTCAATTGCCACCGCAGTCACATCCCCCACATAGGCCTCGGCTTTGGGTCCGGTTTCAAACAGCACCGTCGTGTTGCCTATGGGAGCAAGGGACCAGTTATTGTCCGCTGCGGGGTTTACTGTGCCCTGTTGTACCAGATAGCGCACGATAATATCGCGGTTGGTATCGGGGCCGACAAAGATGATGGTTGAGCCATCATTGCCCGGGAAGGTGCCGCCACCACCGGCGCGATAATTGTTGGTGGCGACCACAAACTTCTGGTCAGGGTCAATGGGTGCACCATTATAGGCCAGATCAACAATGCGGCTGGCGTTGGCGTCGAGCAACACACCCTTGGGATCGTATTTGGAGGGCTGTGTAATGTCGATTTTGTAGGTCACTCCGTCAATCACATCAAAATTGTAGGATGGGAAGTCGTTGTTGATGAGGGGTTGATCCTGTCCTCCGGCTGCGACCTGATTAAAGATGCCCGCCGAGCGCTCCAACCAGTCCTTGAGCGTTGCTCCGTCGATGAGCACGGCGCGGATGGTGTTTGGGTAGAGATAGAGGTCGGCTACATTCTTGATGGCAACGGCACCCACCGGAACATCGGTATAATATTCAGGTCCGCCCCGGCCGCCGGCCTTGAAGGGGGCGGCGGCGGAAAGAATGGGCAGGCCTTCCCATTCGGTGCCCTTCATCATCTGCTCCATATACCAGATCTGGGCGTTGGAAACTATTTGTACTGAGGGATCGTCGGCCACCAGGGCAAAGTAAGAGTAGAGCGGGGCGGCGGTTTCCCCAACGGCCCGGCGCACATATTGCAGGGTTTCGTTGTGGGTTTTTTCGACCGAAGCCAGAACGCTTGCAACAGATTCCACCAGTGGAATGCGCTTGCGCTCAACCCTTTCGAAAATGGGTCGCGCTTCAGATGTGTGAGAAGCGATGGTCCACTTGCCCTCGCCATCGCGCTCCAGCAACAGGTCGATCAGGCCCATATGGGAGCCCCAGAACCCGGCCATTACCGATGGTTTACCCATTAATGCACCGTTTTCGTTGTCGATACCTGCAATATCCGCATAATCGCCGGGGAATATGCGGTGGTGATGGCCGGTAAAGACCACATCGATACCATCAACACCGGCCAGATAAAGTGAGGCGTTTTCCATGCCCTCAGAATAGCCATCTCCTGAAATGCCGGAGTGGGAAAGTGCAACGATAAGGTCACAGCCCTGTTCTTTCATTTGCGGCACATAAGCTTCGGCGGTTTTGACAATGTCGCGGGTCATCACTGAGCCGGTGAGGTTGGCGCTGTCCCAGGTCATGATCTGGGGTGGTACGAAACCGATGAAGCCCACCTTGATAGTGTGCGTTTCTCCGGCTCCGTCGGTGATTTGCTTTTCGATGATCCTGTAGGGTTCAATCAATGTGTTGTCAGCCAGCGGGTCACTGCCAAGGGTTGCGCCTTTGGCGACGTTGGCACAAACGAAGGGGAAAGTTGCTCCGGCCAGAGATTTTTCAAGAAAGTCCAGCCCATAGTTGAATTCGTGGTTGCCAAGAGTTGCCACCTCGTAACCAAGAGTATTCATGGCGGCAATCATGGGGTGCAACTCACCGCCCTTGAAGCCGCGCTCATAGGCCACATAGTCGCCCATGGGGTTGCCCTGAATGAGGTCGCCATTGTCGACCAGCATGGAGTTGGTCGCTTCGGCGCGCACATCACCGATCAGCGCGGCGGTGCGCGCCAGTCCCATGGTGTCATTGGGTTTGTCCGCATAATAGTCGTAAGGGAAAATGGCAACGTGAATGTCGGTGGTCTCCATGATGCGCAGGTGGGCCTGACCGGCAGCGGCCATTGCGGCGAACGGGTGCATGACGATGAGCGCACCGGCCCCCGCTGTTCCGGCGAGAAATGCACGTCGTGAGATTTGATTTTCCGTGAGCATGATAAAAACCTTCCTTGCTGCTTTTGTTGGGGCAAATGCGAAGGAACAGGCGCATCAAAAAGGAACATCAACCTGAAAAAAGGTGCGTGTTCCAACGTTTTGCCGCGTATTTCTAGTCTGGACCCAATCAGGGGCCAAGGACCAGAACAAAAGCTAACGCGCCAAATCGGGCGAAGAAAAGTCTATTTCAGTGCCTGGCCGGTCTTTGTATCAAAGAAGTGGATTTCTTCTTTTGGGGTATTGAGGCGAACCCTTGAGCCCAGTTCGGGCAGAGTGCGCCCCGGCACTGTTGCCACAATTTCGGTTGAGCCGACATCCACATAGATGAGGGTTTCAGATCCCAGTGGCTCGACCACTGAAACCGAGCCTTCCATCAGAGCGGCTTCGCCTTCTTTGGCCGGGGTCAACTCGCTGGGTCTAATGCCAATTGTCATGCCCTGAGGTGCAACTTTGGGCCTGACCGGAATGGTAAAACCGGCGTCAAGGACAATGCCCTCGTTTGTGAGCCTGCCTTCCAGCATGTTCATGGAAGGGGCGCCGATAAACTGGGCAACAAACAGGTTGGCGGGGTTCTGATAGACTTCCGTGGGGGTGCCCACCTGCTGAATGTAGCCGTCTTTCATAATCACGATACGGTCGGCAAGGGTCATGGCCTCCACCTGGTCGTGGGTGACAAAAATGATGGTGGTGCCCACGCGCTGATGCAATTTTTTGATTTCAAGGCGCATCTGGGTGCGCAATTGTGCATCAAGGTTTGAAAGTGGCTCGTCGAACAGAAAAACCTGGGGGTCGCGCACCATGGCCCGGCCAATGGCCACCCGCTGGCGCTGGCCACCGGAGAGTTGGGAGGGGCGCCGATCCAGAAGTTCGCTCATGCTCAGGATTTCCGCGACCTCGTCGATGCGTTTTTCCTTGTCCTGTTTGGACATTTTTGCGGTTCTGAGGCCAAAACCGATATTCTTGCGCACTGACATGTGGGGGTAGATGGCGTAGTTCTGAAAGACCATGGCAATGTTGCGCTCCTTGGGCTCCAGATGGTTGACCATCATGTCCCCGATGTGGATTTCGCCGGAGGTGACTTCTTCAAGCCCCGCAAGCATGCGCAATGTGGTGGATTTTCCGCAGCCCGAGGGGCCGACAAAAACCACAAATTCTCCATCTTCAATTTCCAGATTTATGCCGTGCAGCACTTCGGTTTTGTCGAAGGTTTTAACCAGGTCTTTCAGAGCAACAGTTGCCACTTCAGGCCTCCTTGTTAAGTGTTCTTCAAGCGGGCAAAAGCGGCGCTTAGCCCACGCGCGGAATCTGCCCGGAACTTTTTGTTTTCAATGGCTTTTTCCACAAAGCGCTTCAGTTCAGTGCGATATCCGGTGAGCGCTTCGTTCATCGGCTCGGGTGCCGGTCCGCCATAGCGGGTGCGCACGGCGATAAAATTCTCGGGTGAGATGGCGGTTGTAAATGCCGTTTTGTCGAGGCTTGGGCGACGCTTCAAGACCGCCTTAAAGGCGTTGGAGAAAGCTTCAAAACCCCCATACAAGGGCTTTTCTTCAGCAATGACTGCCGCTGAGGTGGCGGCAGCGATTTCGTGAGCCTGCCGGAATGAAAGCTTTTCCTCGCGCACCAGAGTGTCAGCAAGCTCGGTGATGGTGATGCAGCTTTTTTCCATGGTTGCGCGCACCCGGTCTGCTTGAATGGAAAGAGCGGGTACGAGTGCGCCCAAAAGTTTCAGCGCGCGGTTTCCGCTCTCAAATGCTGAATACCCGGCTTGTTGAACCTCACCTTCACTGTCGTTCATATCGGTGAAGGGGGTGTTGTGCATGGTGTTGACCATGGTGTCGCAGCGCCCCACGGTCAGCGAAGAAAGCAGGCGCAGATGTTCAATGGGCACGGGGTTGCGCTTCTGAGGCATGATGGAGCTGATTTGCACAAATTCATCGGGCACATAAAGCTGGCCGACCTCAAACGAACTCCAGAACTGAAAATCCTGGATGACGCGGCCAAGGTGAATGAAAAGCAGTTTGAGCGCTGAATAGAGGGCGGTGATATAATCGACTGAGGCGATGGAGGCGTAAGAGTTTTGTGTCGGGCCTTTGAACCCGAGCAACCGGGCCATGCGGCTCCGGTCTATGGGGAAACCTGAAGTGGTGATGGCGGCGGCGCCCATGGGGCAGAGCTCCAGAGCTTGCCGGGCCTGATGCAGACGGGCGATATCACGCAGCAGAACTTCAGCCATTGCTCCCAGATAGTGGCCAAAAGTGCCCGGCTGCGCCGGCTGGCCATGGGTATAGGCAATTATGAGGGTTGTTTTTTCCCGAGTGGCCTTGTCAATCAGCATATTGGCGAGAGCGTGGGCATTATCGAGCAAGTCATCAAGTCGTGTACTCAGGATCATTTTGAAAACCGTATGGTCCATATCATTGCGCGAACGGGCGGTGTGCAGTGCTCCGGCAAGATCGGGGCCAACGCGCTTTTTCAGTTCGGCCTCAACGAAAAAAAAATAATCCTCGAATTCTCCTGTGTAGTTGTGTGCATCCAAATCGGTGTTTTGGTCTATTTCATCAAGGGCGCTGGCTATGGAACGGGTTTGGGCAGTATCAAGAATGCCGGTTTCTGTCAGCATCACCAGGTGAGCCTGATTTATGGCGCGCACCGGCGCAACAAAATGGGTTTTTGCCCCCTCAAAAAGAGGTGCCAGAACCGTTTCCTTATAGGCAGCGTTGGGAAAGACGCTTTCGTCAGTCATCCCTTCAGTCCTGCCATGACAACGCCGCGGATGATATAGCGCTGGAATACCAGAAATACGATGAGGGTGGGGATGGTGGCCAGCGCGGCGCCGGTCATAATCAACTCCCACTGCACGCTTTGCTCGACGCTGAAGGTCGTCAAGCCAACAGGCAGCGTGTAAAGATCGGGGGAATTGGTAACAATCAGGGGCCAGATGAATGCGGTCCAGTTGCCAAGGAAAACAAAGATGGCCAGCGCGGAAAGTGCCGGGGTGACCAGAGGCATGGCAACGCTCCACCAGATTTGAAATTCATTGAGACCATCAATGCGGGCGGCTTCAAGAAAATCATCGGGCACGGATTCGAAAAACTGCTTCATCAGAAACGTGCCGAAGGCCGTCATCATGCCAGGGAACATAATGCCCCAGTAGGAATTCAGCCAGCCAAAATCCCGCGCCATGATGTACCAGGGGATGACCAGCATCTCGGTGGGAATCATCAGCGTGGAAAGTATGGCGATGAACACAAACATGCGGCCGCGAAAACTGAACTTGCACAGGGTGTAGCCAACCATGGAATCAAACAGAACAGCAGAAACCGTGGTTGCTGTTGCAATGATGAGCGAGTTGACGAACCATTTGTAGAATCGGCCGTCCTCAAGCACAAAAATATAGTTTTCCAGTGTTGGTTCGTCAGGAATGATGGAGAGATTATAAATCTCGTGGGGCCATTTCAGCGAGGTGGACAGCATGTAGACGATGGGCATGACCATCACCACGCCGCCCATGAATAACAGGGTCCAGCGTATGATTTTGCCCGGATTGATATTTGAATAGCTTGCGGAACGTTGTTTTTCCAGTGTTGCCGAGGAGGGTTTGATTTCCGTCATGCTCATGTCAGCGGCTCCTCATGATGCGCAGTTGCACAAGACTGACGACAAGCAGAATAGTGAACAAAACAACCGTTTGAGCCGCGGCATATCCCATATCGAAGGCGTTGAAGGCCGTGTCATAAATCATTAAAACCAGTGGTTTGGTGGAGTTGAGAGGGCCGCCGGGATCGTTGGTGGTCATGTTAAAGACCTGATCGAAGATGCGCAGGAAGCCGATGGAGGAAAAAACAACCAGAAAGACGATTGTGGGTTTGAGCAGGGGCAGAGTGATTTCCCAAAGGATGGTCCAGGGCCCGACACCATCAATACGGGCGGCCTCATAATAGGTGTTGGGGATGGCGCGCAGGCCAGCCATGAAAATAATAATCTGAAAACCAAGCCCGGCCCAGAGCGCCGGGGCCAGAATCGAGGGCAAAGCCCAGAATGTGGACCTCAGGAAGGGAAACTGGGGAATGGCCATGGTTGCCAGCATATTGTTGAACAGGCCGATGGGGACGGGTTGATAGAACCAGCGCCACAACCAGGCCATGGCTACGGTTGAAGTCATGAAAGGCAGGAAATAAAGGGCCCGGATGGTGCCGTGCATAAAGCGCACCTTGTCCAGATTGTAGGCAACGATAAACGAAAAAACGAGGCTGAGCGGTGTACCGATTATAAGATAAAGAAAAGTGTTGGAAAAAACTTTCCAGAACACCGGGTCAGCGAAAAGCTTCTGGTAGTTTTCAATGCCGTTCCAGGTCTTGTCGCCAAGAAGGTTCCAATCCTGAAAAGACAGGACTATCGCGCCAAAGGTGGGATAAAAGCGGATGATTGAATAAAAAAGGACCGGAAGGGCAAGAAAACCCCAGGCCCAGACCACCTGCTTTTGTTTGATGGAGAGTGCGCGATACCCAAGCATCAAAGTTTCCTTTTTGTCGAAAAAAGAGCCGGGGCGGATTCATTTAGGAATGAAACCGCCCCTTAAGTTTCTGGCAAGCTAGTTATAATAGTTGTCAAGAATAGCCTGTTCTTTTTCGGCAGCTTCGCCAAGGGCCTCTTCTGCCGTTGCACCTTCAAGAAGAATGCGCTGCAATGCATCCATGAGCACCTGGCGCTGCCCGCTTTCATTGGCAAATATGGTGGTGCGGGCATAACCAAGACCTGCAACAAAGGGACCAAATACAGGGTCCATCTTGTTTTCTTCGGTTAATGCGGCGGTTGGTTTGGCGGGAAGTTCGCCAACGGTTTCAAGCCAGATCTGCATGGCTTCATCCGAGGTCAGATATTGCATGAACTTTAGGGCGGCTTCGAGCTTTTCGCCCTCTGCCTTTGTGGTTACTGCGTTCACCCAATAGGACGAATAGTTGGACTTCAGACCATCGGGACCGGCGGGCAGTTCAGCCACACCCCATTCAAGACCACGGGTCTTGTCAAGCGCGCCTATTCTGAAGGAACCGTCAATATGCATGCCGGCGCGACCGGCCTTGAACGCTGCCTGGGGTTCATCCATGAAGCCGGACTGAGTGACGCCATGCTTGGTTTCAAGGTCAGCATACCATTGCAGTGCAGCGATACCGGCAGCGTTATTATAGGTAACGGTCCGGTAGTCCTCAGTGTAGGGGCTACCGCCGAACTGGCGCACTAGTACTTCGCGCCACCAATGGTGATCCTGTGCATTCATGCCGGTGGTAATGCCAACCTGGGTGATGTTCCCTGAGCCATCACTTTTGGTAAGGGCCGCCGCAGTTGCAACCAGCTCATCAAGAGTTTTGGGCGGCGCTTCAATGCCGGCTTCCTCGAACAGGCGCTTGTTGTAGAACAAAGCCAGGGCCCGTACTGCGGTGGGCAAAGCCATATAGGCACCATCGCGCTTCATGGCCTGAACCATGGGAAAAAATTCTTCCTCGATCTGATCGGGGGGGAACATGTCGGTGGGCAGCGGGCGGATAAGTTCTGCGTCCACATAGTCATTGAGCCAGCCGTAAAACAGTTGGACAACGTCTGGGCCCTGTCCTGCCGGAATGGAGGCGGCAACCTTTGTGCGATAGTCCGCGTAAGGAAATGATGTCTGAATGACGGTAATGCCGGGGTTTGCCGCTTCAAAATTCTCGATAAGCTTATCAATGGCATTGATGCGAGCTTCAAAAAAATATTGCCAGTACTCGATTTCCACTTCCTGGGCTGCGGCTGAACTCAGGGCGAGAACCGCCCCGGCGGCCAACCCAAGAATGCCTTTTTTTATGCTTCTCATGTTTGCTTCCTCCTGTCGGGCACCTTTTTGTGTGTGCTAAAGGTCCACTTTTTCAATATGTTACGGCAGGTGATGTTACTCTGCATTCGCTGATATTTTTCACCGATAGGGAAGTGTTGACCAAAGCGAAAAACAAATCAATACTTAATTCAAGTAACTTGAGTAAAAATGATGACTGAAACCGCCATGGGTAAACGCCAAACAAGCATCATCGGGGGCAATGCAGGTCGGAACCGCAGCCACAATCGAAGGGTGGTGCTTGATTTTGTGCGCGCCAATGAACCGGCGGGCCGGGCGGAAATTGCGCGCAGTTGTGGCCTGAGCGTGCAGGCGGTCTCCAATATTATCGAGTCTCTTGAGCGCGAAGGGCTGCTGTTGGCCGCCGGGCATCGTGTGGGCGCAAGGGGAAAACCGGCGCTGCAGTACCGTTTTGACCCGGACGGAGCGTTTTCCGTGGGGGTTGAGTTGCGGCCCGATATTGCAATCTGCGCCTTGATAAACCTCTCCGGTGAAATGATTTTTTCAGAACAGACAGATTTGGCTGATGCATCGCTTTCCTGTGCCATTGAGGCGGTGGACAAAGTGGTCAATCGCGCGATTAGGGCCAGCGGGCGGGCGCAGAAGAACTGGCTGGGTACGGGCATCGTGATGCCCGGTCCCTTTGGCATGTCCGAGCTGAGTTTTGCGGGGGGGACTGCGCTTCCGGGCTGGGAGCATGTAAACATAAGACGTGCGTTTTCCGAAGCACTCGGTTGTGAGGTGATCGTGGAAAACGATGCCACGGCCGCAGCAATATCGGAACGGGTGTCCGGTGTCGCCAGAGGTCTGGACAGTTTTTGTTTTATCTATTTCGGTACCGGGCTCGGGCTGGGCGTGATTTCGGGGGGGCATGTCCAGGGCGGGGTGATGGGAAATGCCGGAGAAATCGGACATATCATCACCGCCTCGGAAGGACTGCCCTGTGCGTGCGGAAACCACGGATGCCTTGAAATGTACGCCTCGCGCACATCAGCGCTGCATTTCCTTGAAAAGAATGGTGTTGAGGTGGGGAGCGGCGATGATCTCAGCCAGCTGCTGGCACAGAATTCCGAGGCACTTCTGAACTGGCTCGACAGCGCGGCGGAGCACTTGTCTCGTGCTATCGGCATGGTGGAAAACCTGTTTGATCCTGAAGCGGTAATTCTTGGGGGGGCGATGCCCGATACCATCATTGAGGCGCTTATTGCGCGGCTGAACCTTCCCCGGGGGTCGGTTGCCAACAGAAAAGACAGGGCCATCGACCGGGTGCTGCAGGGATCCTCGGGCCGATTTACCGCCGCCATGGGCGGGGCGGCCATGATTGTTCACCAGACCATCACCCCCTCCATTACCGTGTTCAACTAGGCAGGTTTTTTGATGCGTATCACTGACATTGATCGACTGGACCGGCAAAGAAGGCACTCCCGCATCGTCAGCCTGTGGCTGGCGTTGCAGCCTTTACGCTCCTGCATTTCGTTCATGAACAGCGGCGCGCATCCGGATGATGAAACCAGTGCGATGCTGGCGGCGCTGGCCTTGCGTGACGGAGTTAAGCTCTCCCATGCCTGTTCAACGCGGGGTGAGGGCGGCCAGAATGCGCTGGGACTGGAAACGGGCAAGGACCTGGGGGTAGTGCGCACCCGTGAAATGGAACGGGCAGCTGAAGTCCTCAATATGAGCCAGTACTGGCTTTCACAAAATCCAGGGGACAGTATTTTTGATTTTGGTTTCTCTAAAAGCGGTGAGGAAACGCTTGAATACTGGGGTGAGGAGCGGGTCCTGAAGCGGTTCGTGCAAATTCTGCGCCGGGAGCGTCCCGATATTGTGTGCCCGACATTTCTGGACGTGCCGGGCCAGCACGGGCATCATCGGGCCATGACCCGGAGTGCATTCAGGGCGGTAGAACTGGCTACCGACCCTACGGCTTTTCCTGAACTGGAACTGGAGATCTGGCAGGTCAAAAAAATCTACCTTCCGGCCTGGTCGGGGGCGGGGGATGCCTATGATGATGATATACCACCGCCACCTGAAACCACGCGGGTGGATGCCAGCGGCGGTGATGAGGTGCTGGGGGCTGACTATGCTCAAATTGGGCAGTGGTCGCGGGCCTTTCACCGTACACAAGGCATGGGAATGTGGGTGAGGCGGGGCCAAAAAAGCATTTGGCCGCTTAATCTGGCCTGGTCAGTAGCCGGAAAACCGGAGCCGGAGCCGGATATATTTGAGGGCCTGCCAAAAACCCTTGCTGAACTGGGGGAGTTTGCCGGGGCGCCACAAGTTTGCAAACCGCTTGAAAGAGCGCAGGTTGAACTGGACGCGGTGATCAGTGCCTTTCCTGATGATGAAAAAATCCGCCAGCATGGAGCGACAGCGCTTGGTTTTGTCCGGCAGGCACTTGAAATCTGCCCGGATGCTGCAAAAAGCGAAGTCTTGCATCGACTTCAGGCAAAAGAACGCCAGATAGTCAGGGTTCTGGCGCTTGCGAACCGGATTGACTGCCGTATTGCTGTTGCTGAACCGGAACTGCGTCCCGGAGAAAAAACCGTGCTGACGCTAAATCTGTTTGCGCCGGATCTGGATATCAGGGTTGAAACCATCGCTCCCTCGGGCTGGAAAATCGGAAACTGGCAGGATGGGACGTGCGAAATCAGCGTGAGGGAAGGTATAGCGCCCGGCAATGCCTATCCTGACACATGGTTTCCCGATCGGACCAATGGGGAAGTTTTTGTGCGTCTGAGTTGGCAGGAACAAGGCAAAGCAGTTTCCCTTGATATTGATGTGGAGGAACGGATTTTTGTGCTGCCTTCACATTCCACTATGCTTGAGCCTGTTGCGACCCTGCTCAATCTTGGGGCACCCGTGCCGGTCGAGATGGCGATTTCAAACCAGATCCCGCAAAAGGCAAAGCCTGAATTCACCGCGCCCGCTGGCTGGAGTGTTAGCCGTTCAGCCGACAAATTCACGCTGTCCCCGGCGGCGGACCTGCAGGGCGGCCTTTATGAGTTTGGCCTGCACCTGGATGGCCAGCCCGCCCAAAGCATATCGCGCATGGGCTACAAGCATACCGGCCCGCTGGTGCGAATTGAGCCATGCGTTGCGCGCGTCCGGGTACTTGATGTCAAACTGCCGCAAGCAAAAATTGCCTATATCGGGGGGGGCAGCGACCGCAGTGATTATTGGCTGAAGGCGCTGGGAATGGATATTACCAGCCTTGAGGACGATGCGCTGGAAAAAACGGACTTTTCCGAGTTTGACAGTGTTCTGGTGGGAGTATTTGCCTTTCGCACACGCGCGGCCCTGAGCCGGCGATTGAGTGTTTTGCATGACTGGGTGCGAAACGGGGGCAATCTGGTGACGCTTTATCATCGGCCCTGGGATAATTGGGATCCTATGCGCACCCCCCCGGCCCCCATTGAAATCGGAACGCCTTCCCTGCGCTGGCGAGTAACAGACGAAAAGGCAAAAGTCACCCATCTGGTTCCCGGACATGAATTGCTCACAACGCCAAACAGGATTGGCGAGAAGGACTGGGAGGGGTGGCATAAAGAGCGCGGGCTTTATTTCGCCTCTAGCTGGGATGACGCCTATACGCCACTGCTCAGCATGGCCGATAAGCAGGAGACCCCATTAAAGGGTGCGATGTTGAGTGCAAAAATCGGTGCCGGGCGTCACACCCACACCAGCCTGATCCTGCATCATCAGATGGAAAAACTTGTGCCCGGTGCTTTTTCCATCATGGCCAACCTGCTGGCGTCCGCCAAGGCTTGACCGCCTCTGTGCCATAAGCAAACCTGCCAAATGTGGGGTGGAACTACCCCGGCACGCGGGGGGAGGAAATTTGGCCAGCGGTTCCGCACTTGTGCGGCGGTATAGGAGGAGGTTACTCGTTGTTATCGGGCTTGTCGCTCTGATGAGCGCCGTTGGCGTGGGTTTTGGCATGCAAATCGCGGGAGCGGCTGCCAAGCGTTCCCTGCAACAATCAGCGCAAGAAGTGCTTCTTGTGCAGGAGCAGGTGCTAAACGGGCTGATGGAAAAATTCCGACTACTGCCAAATCTGGTGAGGCGAAACGCCAAGATTCTTGGTGTTTTTGTTGACCCGAGCGAAAAAAACATCGCGGCCGCTCAACTGGCCATTCGCCATGATTCGGCTATGACGGGCGCTTTGGACATTGTGCTGCTTGATCTGGATGGTTCGCTTCTGGTCAGTGGAACGGGAGTGGTAACGGATTCTTTTGAACCAACTTCGCGATTGCTGGGGGCAGTCAGGCAGGGGCGCCTTGGTCGCAAGGCAATTCAAATCCCGCCGGACGAGCGGGCCTATGCTTTTGCCAGCGGACTGCGTGATGAGGGGGGTAATCTTGTCGGTGTCATCGCGGTGCTGGTTGATCTGGCAAATCTGGAGCAAATCTGGTCGCTTTCGACGTTGCCGGTGCTGGTGGCCGATCGCGATGGAACTGTTCTTGCCTCCAACCGGGCGGAATGGCGCATGATGCCGCTCAATGAAATAAGGTCGCAAGAGCGGGGGGTGATCGAATATGTGCTTGATGGCCAATTTCAACCCTTTGTAGAGATGAGCCGGGCTGTGCCAGTGCTTGAATGGGAGCTGTATGTTCTTGCCGATGCGGCGCCGATTGTCCGCGCCCGTATTGCTGCGGCGGCAAGCGCTGTTATGGCGGGTCTGGCGTTGGCCATATTCCTTGCCTACATGATGCGGCGGCGTCTGGAACTGGTGCAAAAGAACCGCAGTGACAAGGCCAATTCATTGCGCCTTGAGAGGATAGTCAGGGATCGGACAAGAGCGCTGACATTGACTAATCAAGCGCTTGCAGAAGAAGTTGAGCACCACAAAAAAACCGGGATCAGCCTGCGCAAGACCCAGGATGAACTGATCCAGACCGGAAAACTCGCGGCGCTGGGGCAGATGTCGACGTCCCTGTCGCACGAATTCAACCAGCCGTTGGCTGCGACAAAATCCTATGCGGATAATGCGCTGATTCTTCTGGAACGTAATCGACAGGCGGAGGCAGAGGAAAATATCCGTCTTATCTCAAAAATGGCGGATCGCATGGCTGTCATTTCCCGGCACCTGCGTAATTTTGGACGCAAGCCCAGGACCCGGCTTTCCTCAATCCTGGTTGAGGCTGTAATCAATGATGCAATTGAGGTGCTTTCGGTGCGGCTGCGCGAGCAGGGCGTCGATGTTATTATTAAGCATGAAACTCCTGAAGTGCTGGCTATCGCGGGCCATGTGCGGCTTCAGCAGGTGGTGGTCAATCTTATAAGCAATGCGCTGGACGCCACCAAATCCGACTCAGCAGAACCCGTTCAGGTTTTAACTGGCAGCATGGACAAAAAAGTGCTCATTCGCGTTCGCGATTTTGGGCCGGGCATCGCCCCGGAACATCTGGCCCATATATTTGATCCGTTTTTCACCACAAAGGAGCCGGGACGGGGGCTGGGGCTTGGCCTGTCGATCTCTTATAACATCGTGAAAGATTTTGGTGGTCGCCTGACTGGAGAAAACCACCCCGAAGGCGGAGCTCTGTTCACGATTGAATTGGAGCGAGCCTGAACAAAAAAGAATTGCAGGGGTTAAATGAGCAAGACAATTGATGTGCTTTTTGTTGATGATGAGGAGCATTTGCGCCGGGCCATGCAGCAAACGCTGGAATTGGCCGGTTACAAGGTGGAAACGGCCTCCAGCGTCAATGAGGCGATGGCGCTGGTTTCGCAGGACTTTGCCGGCATCATTGTCACCGATATCCGCATGCCGGGGCAGTCGGGCATGGACTTGCTGCAGCTTTGTCTTGAAATTGATGCGGACCTGCCGGTGATATTCGTCACCGGCCACGGGGATATCACGCTTGCGGTGGAGGCTATGCGGGCCGGGGCCTATGATTTTATCGAAAAACCGTTTTCCAGCGAGCAGCTGCTTGACCCGGTAGCGCGGGCGCTTGAAAAACGCCGCCTGACGCTGGAGGTGCGTCATTTGCGCGATGCGGTGACCAGTCGCCGTGACAATCTTGAATTGCGTCTTGCCGGGCGCTCTGCGGCCATGGTTCATGTGCGCGAACAGATACGGGCCATTGCACCTTCAAGCGCCAATCTGCTGATTCTCGGGGACACGGGCACCGGGAAAGAAGTGGTGGCGCGGGCTGTCCATGATTTCGGCTACGGGCTTGGGGGCAGAGACAGCGGGGACAGGCAAAGCGCCGGTGGGGAGATTAACCGCCCCTTTGTGGCCATCAGCTGTTCAGCCCTGCCCACCGAGATGATTGAGGCTGAATTGTTTGGCTACGAGGCGGGAGCGTTTCCGGGCGCTGTTCGAGCACGCTTTGGCAAGTTTGAGCATGCACGCAACGGCACCATTTTTTTTGATGGTATCGAAACCCTGCCTCTGGATGTGCAGGCCAAGCTGGTGCCGGTGCTTGAAAACCAGAGCATCACCCGCCTTGGCTCCAATGAGGCGGTAGATCTGAATGTTCGTTTTATCGCATCTTCAAAACGGGCGTTGGAGGAGGGGGTGAGCGAGGGCTGGTTTCGTGCAGACCTGCTCTATCAGATAAGCGTTGCAACGATCAACCTGCCGGACCTGGCCCAGAGGCGTGAGGATATCGGGCGTCTCTTTGTGGAGCTGGTGCGTGATGCGGCGGCGCGTAACAAGCTTGCCCAGCCTGAAATTTCAGATGACTATCTGGCTTTGCTGGCGGCCAGAAACTGGCCGGGAAATATAAGGGAGCTGCGCAATGTGGCCGAGCGGCACGTTCTGGGTCTTCAAACAGGTGAGCAGAGCGGTGCTGTGGAGGGAAGCCGTTTGTCTGATCGGGTCGCCAGTTTTGAGCGCCAGGCGATTTGCTCAGAACTCAAGGCCAAGAAAGGCAGACTGAAGGATGTTTATCTAAGTCTTGGGCTTTCGCGTAAATCTCTATACGAAAAAATGCAGAAACATGGCATTGATCGCAGGGATTTCCTCTAGGACATAAAATGTTCCCCTTTCCACCCATGCCTGTACCGGGAATTGTTTCGATTCGTGCCCATGGGGGTCCCTTTTTTGCTTCATCAACATGTTTGCGTGATCCGGGGTCTTGTGCATGTTTGACTTAAGCTGTTCCCCCTTTTTGTCATGCACCGCGAGGATGCGTACAACAAGGAGGAAAGTTTTATGAGATTTATTCCAGCTTTGGCCGCTGCTGCAGGCATGGCCCTGTTGACAACGCCTGCTGCCCTTGCCGGCCCCGAGGGCTGTGATGATGGCGAAATCGTCATCAAATTCAGCCACGTGGTTTCTGCCGTTGGGCACCCAAAGGGCGATGCTGCAACGCTTCTTGCGGAGCGCATCAATGCTGAGATGGATGGCACTGCCTGTATGGAAGTGTTCCCCAACTCAACCCTTTTTGACGATAACAAGGTGATGGAGGCCCTGTTGCTGGGCGATGTACAGCTTGCAGCGCCATCCCTTTCAAAGTTTGAGTCCTTCACCCTGAAATACCGGTTGTTCGATCTGCCGTTTCTGTTTTCTGACCTGGAGGCAGTTGCCCGTTTTACCGCAAGTGACGAAGGCAAGGGTATGCTCGATGCCATCAATCCGGTGGGTTATGTGGGATTGGGATACTGGTTCTCGGGCCTCAAACAGTTTTCCGCAACCCGGCCATTGCTTACACCCTCGGACGCAGAGGGTTTGAAGTTCCGGGTGCAGACATCCGATGTGGCGGTCGCCATGATTGAAGCCATGGGCGGTTCGGCGCAAAAACTGGCTTTCGCCGAAGTTTATGGCGCATTGCAGACCGGTGTTGTGGATGGTCAGGAAAATACCTGGTCCAATATCTACACCCGCAAGTTTTTTGAGGTTCAGGATGGTGTGACTGAAACCAACCACCAGTTGCTGGCCTATCTGCTGGTGACTTCGGATGAATGGCTGAACAGCCTTGAAGCGGATGTGCGCGACCAGTTTCTCTCCATTGTCAACGACGTGACGGTTGAGGCCAACCTTTCGGTTGCCGACAAGGAAGCGGCAAACCGTCAGAATATTCTGGACGCCGGGGGCACAATCCGTGAGTTGACACCCGAACAGCGTCAGGAATGGGTCGACACCATGAAGCCTGTCTGGGCGCTGTTTGAAGACGATATCGGGGCGGACCTGATTGCTGCAGCGGTTGCTGCCAACGAATAAAACCCGACGGGTTTATGCAAAAAATACCGGCCGGTGCGACTTTTGTGCTCCGGCCGGTTTTCTAGCAAGAGGCATATGGGGGAGGGGAATAATGGCGTTGCCTGGCAGTCTGTGGCCGTTTATCGCATTGGCGCTGATGGTTTTTGCGCTGTTTGTCGCCGAACGGCGTTTCCCTGATGCGGTTACGCGGTTTGAGGAAGGTGTGCTGGCGGTGTTGCTGGCGCTCATCACTCTTGTCTCCTTTGGTCAGGTCGTCGCGCGTTATGGCTTCAATGCCGGCTGGGGCGGGGCGCTTGAGTTTACCCGTATCCTGTTCGCCTGGATGATACTTTTTGGCATGTCCTACGCGGTTAAAATCAAC
The DNA here is from genome assembly GCA_026981645.1 of Hyphomicrobiales bacterium. Taxonomy (GTDB): domain Bacteria; phylum Pseudomonadota; class Alphaproteobacteria; order Rhizobiales; family Devosiaceae; genus DROE01. Next base: position 95,105 of record JALSII010000001.1, read on the forward strand.
GCTCACCTGGGGGTTGATGTGTTCGTGCGCATGCTCCCCAAGCGCTGGTTCCGCATTGTTGCGGTGTTCGGAGCACTGAGCGGGGTGTTTTATGCAGTCATCCTCCTTTACGGGGACTGGTTACAGATTTTTGGCACCTCGGCACGAGGGGGAGCCGTGGACTACTGGAGCAAAATGTTCCGTATTGGCATCGGGCTTGAGGATTTGCGCTACCCGGGCTTTATGCAATCGCTTTTTGGCCTTCAGGAGCGGGTCCATCGCTGGGCTGCCTATCTTATTTTGCCTGTTGGGTTGTCGCTGTTTGCCTACCGTTGCGCCCAGGCGGCAATCGATATTGCCCGCGGCAGGCGCGAGTTGGTGATTGCAAGTCATGAGGCTGAAGACCTGGTGGCTGAAAACAAAGATATTTTGAAGGACTAGGGCTGTGGAAATTTTTGTACTGTTTTCTCTTGTCCTGTTCCTGCTGTTCGCCGGTGTGCCGATTGCGGTTTCCCTCGGGTTGTCCAGCACACTGGTTATTGCGTTCTTTTCCACTGATTCCCTGTCATCGGTGGCGCTGCAACTGTTTTCTTCCTCGCAGAATTATACGCTGCTGGCTATTCCGTTCTTCATACTGGCCTCCTCGTTCATGGCAACGGGAGGTGTTGCACGGCGGATTATTGATTTTGCCATTGCCTCGGTTGGCCATTTCCAGGGCGGTCTGGCGATGGCCAGCGTATTGGCGTGCATGTTGTTTGCTGCGCTTTCGGGTTCTTCGCCAGCGACTGTTGTCGCCATAGGTTCGATTGCCATCGTTGCCATGCGCAAGGTTGGGTATACCAAGGAATTTGCCGCCGGTATCATTGCCAATGCGGGCACGCTGGGCATTCTCATTCCCCCTTCCATCGTCATGGTAGTCTATGCGGCAGCAACTGATGTTTCGGTGGGGCGGATGTTCCTGGCCGGTGTCATACCGGGTATCGTTGCGGGGCTCATGCTGATGGGCGCTATCTATATCGTTGCCCGTTTCAAGAACCTGCCCTCCGAGCCTTTCAAGGGTATCGGGTATTTTCTTTCTACCGGAAAACAGGCGGGCTGGGGCCTGTTTCTGATTGTCATCATTCTGGGTGGTATTTACGGGGGCGCGTTCACGCCCACAGAAGCGGCGGCAGTGGCAGCGGTCTATGCGGGCATGGTCTCCCTGTTCGTTTATCGCGACATGGGCCCGCTTGCCGGTTATGCCTGGGTGCCGGACAACACCCCCAAACATGTGAGGATAGGCTTTTCGGCCTCGGTTTATGCGCTGGCGTTTTTCCTTGCCTGGCTGATGCTTGCCTTTTTCTTCATGGCCGAAGGCACCGAGACCTTGCGGTTCTGGCTCGGGGTCGGGGGCGCAATTTTTGTGTTGTTCGGCTATCCTTTGCTCAAGGGCGTAAAAAATCCGCTTCTATTCATTTATGGCCTGCCCTTGTGGGGGGCGAATCTTTGGCTTATGGCAAGAAAATTCCTGCCTGCGCTGTTCCACAAGGACACCAAGCGTGTTTTGGTGGACAGTTCGCGCACCACCATCATGCTGATGTTTATCATCGTCAATGCGCTGTTGTTCGCTCATGTGCTGACTTCCGAGCGTATTCCTCAGGCTATAACCGAGTGGATGCTGGGCGCCGGGTTCAACTGGTTCACCTTCCTTATTGCTTTGAACATCCTTTTGCTGCTGGGCGGGCAGTTCATGGAGCCTTCAGGGCTGCTGCTGATTGTTGCGCCGGTGGTTTTCCCCATTGCCATTGAGCTCGGCATAGACCCCATTCATCTGGGCATCATCATGGTGGTGAATATGGAAATCGGCATGATTACGCCGCCCATTGGACTAAATCTGTTTGTCACCTCGGGAATAACGGGAATGAGCCTGTTGCAGGTGGTCAAAGCGGCCATGCCCTTTGTGGGTGTGTTGATGCTGTTTCTGGTGCTGGTCACATATTTCCCGGCCCTTTCGACATGGCTGCCCATATCGCTGATGGGTCCCGAACTGATAACGCGCTAAACTTGCAGGTCAGCCGGAATAGCGGGTCTTAATCAGCACTTCGCTTTCAAGAGTTTTGTGCACCGGGCACATATCGGCGATTTGCAGCAATCTTGCGCGCTGCCCGTCGTCAAGCTTCCCTTCAATCGTGATGATGCGTTCGAGCACATCAATTTTTGCCTTTTTGGATTCGCAGTCCTCGCAATCCGGCGCGTGTTGCTTTGAATGGGAGACATCGACACCGATACCGGTGAGCGCCAGTTTCTTGCGGCGGGCATACATGCGCAGGGTCATGGAGGTGCAGGCCCCAAGAGCTGCGGCCAGAAACTGATAGGGGCTGGGCCCCAGATTGGTGCCGCCAACCCGTTCGGGCTCGTCAGCCAGCAGATGGAAACTGCCCGAGACAGAAATATCCTGTAAAAATCCCGCCGGGTCGGCTTCGCTAACTCTGGTGATGCCTTCAGGCACTTTTTTGTCAAGGGCGGGCCGGGGCAGATTCAGATAGCGTTTGGCCCAGGTGGCGATGGTTTCTGCAGCGTAGGTTGCGTCCTGCTCGCTGGTCAGCAGGTGGTCAGCGCCATCCAGCGTCACAAAACTCTTGGGGTGTTTTGCGGCCTTGAAAATGGTGCCGGCATCATCAATGGAAACCGTTGTGTCGCCGGGTGCGTGCATGACCAGCAGAGCCCGGCGCAACCCGGCCAGAGACGTTGTGAGATTGGCGCTTGAAACGTCTTCAACAAAGTCGCTTGTTATGGTGAATTTGCGGCCCGCCAGTTCAACTTCGGCCTTGCCTTTGGATTTTATTTCCCCAATGCGCCCGGCAAAATTTTTCAGCACATGGGCGGGGTCTGCAGGAGTGCCGATGGTCACAACAGCCTTTGATTGAGGGATACGCGCGGCGGCCGCAATTACAGCTGCGCCGCCAAGGGAGTGACCGATGAGCAGGGCGGGAGCCTGAATTTTTTCCCGCATGAAATCAGCAGCAGCGACCAGGTCATCAACATTGGAGGAAAACCCGGTGTTGGCGAACTCCCCTTGCGAATGGCCAAGACCGGTAAAATCAAAACGCAGCACAGCAATGCCAAGGCCTGCCAGTGTGCCGGAAATACGCCGGGCCGCCACAATATCCTTGGAGCAGGTAAAACAATGGGCAAACAGGGCGCAGGCCCGGGGTTTGCCAACCGGCATATCCAGACGACCGGCCAGCATATCATCATTGTGACCCCTGAATTCAACTTTTTCGACTGACATCAGCTGCTGCCCTTTTCACCAAATCCCCAAGTTACAGAGCCTTAGGAAATTCATGCCCGCAATGAAACATCATCACGCAATAATTGATTACGCTCCGGTGCCTCACACATTGCGCTTATGTGCAATCCGGTGGGCGATTTTGGAAGAAACTGGGGCTGAACCGGAGAGAAAAAAATGCTCTAATCCGTTCAGAGGCGGGGGAGGGCTGGTTTGTCGGATAAAAGCATCGAACAGTTTGAAGGAGCTTACGACTTTATCATCGTGGGTGCGGGGTCGGCGGGTTGCGTTCTGGCCAACCGGCTGTCTGAAAACCCTAAAACCCGTGTACTTCTTCTTGAAGCGGGGGGAAGCGACAACTGGATATGGTTCCACATCCCGGTGGGTTATCTTTTTGCACTGGGCAATCCGCGTGCCGACTGGATGTTCAAAACAGCTGAAGAGCCGGGCTTGAACGGGCGTTCGCTGGCTTATCCCAGGGGCAAGGTTCTGGGGGGGTGTTCGGCCATCAATGGCATGATTTCCATGCGTGGACAGGCGTTGGATTATGAGCACTGGCGTCAGCTTGGTCTTCCGGGTTGGGGGTGGGATGATGTGCTCAAGGTGTTCAAGCGTCTCGATAACCACTTTATGGGCGAAGATGAATTCCACGGCACGGCTGGCGAGTGGCGGGTGGAGAAACAACGCCTGTCCTGGGAAATTCTGGACGCGGTTGGAGATGCGGCGGCCCAGATGGGGGTGCCTTGGGTCAAGGATTTCAACCGGGGTGACAATGAAGGAGTGAGTTATTTCCATGTCAACCAGCGCCGGGGCCGACGGATTTCAACGGCCCGCGCCTTTCTGGACCCGGTCAGGCACCGCACCAACCTTCGGGTGGAAACCAAGGTTGAGGTGGACAGGCTCCGGATAAAAGATGGCCGCGTGAAGGGCGTTGAGTTTTTGCAAGGGGACAAACGGTTTTTTGCAGAAGCGGGGGGCGAAACCATTTTAAGCGCCGGCTCCATCGGCTCAGTGCAGATCTTACAGCGTTCAGGCATTGGACCGGCTGAATGGCTTGGCCCACTGGGCATTGAAGTAGTGCATGAGCTGGCCGGGGTCGGGCGTAACCTGCAGGACCATTTGCAACAACGGGCAATCTACAAGGTTTCCGGGGTCAAAACCCTGAACACGGAGTATCAATCTTTGTTGAAACGGGGCTGGATGGGGCTGGAATACGGTCTTTTCCGGCGCGGGCCCCTGTCGATGGCTCCCTCCCAGCTGGGTCTGTTTACCCGCTCTTCTCTTGAGCATGAGCGAGCTAATATTGAATTTCATGTGCAACCCCTGTCGCTGGACAAGTTCGGCGACCCTCTGCACACATTCGCGGCTATTACGGTCAGTGCCTGCAATCTCAGGCCAACCTCGCGTGGAGTGGTACGCATTGTATCGCGCACGCCGGGAGAAGCGCCCCAAATCGCACCAAACTATCTGAGCACTGACGAAGACAAAAAGGTTGCCGCCGATGCCATTCGGGTCACCCGCAAACTGATGGCACAGAATGCGCTGGCGAGATTTTTACCTGAGGAATATCTGCCCGGTCCGGGAGTGGACAATAGTGAGGAGGCACTTGTGGAGGCGGCAGGCAATATTGGTACGACGATTTTTCACCCGGTGGGCACAGCAAAAATGGGTCTGAAAAGCGATTCCATGGCGGTGGTGGACGCAAAGTTGAGACTGATTGGTCTTGAGGGGTTGCGCATTGCTGATGCTTCGGTGATGCCAAGCATTGTTTCGGGCAATACCAACACGCCCACCATCATGATTGCGCAAAAAGCGGCTGATATGATTTTGACCCACATGAAAGTGTAACAAAGGGAAAGGGGTGGCGGAGCGGTTATTTGGCAAGAAAGCAAGCGACGCGGGCCTTATCCCTTTGTTTCATTTCGGGGCGTTCGTTTTTGCAACGCTCAACCGCTATGGGGCAGCGGGGGTGATAGGCGCAACCGGAGGGGGGATTTATCGGGTCGGGGATTTCGCCCTTCGGCGGCTCGACCTCACGGCCAAAACCATCCAGTTTGGGTGCCGCTTCGAGCAGCATTTGTGTGTAGGGGTGGCGGGGATTGTCGAACAATTCGTTTCTTGGAGCCTCTTCAATGAGGCGTCCCAGATAGAGAACACCGATAGTGTCAGCCATGTGCTGGACGATGGTCAGGTCGTGGGAAATGAACAGATAGGTGAGTCCGAATTCCTCCCGCAAGTCACTCATGAGATTGAGCACCTGGGCCTGCACTGAAACATCAAGGGCCGAAGTTGGTTCGTCACAAACAATCAGTTTTGGTTCTGCAGCCAAAGCCCTTGCAATGCAGATGCGCTGGCGCTGTCCGCCGGAAAATTCGTGGGGGAATTTGGAAATATCGGCGGCGGAAAGGCCGACCTGCTCCAACAGCTTTTCTGCAAGACCCGTGACATCCCGCCCGCGGGCAGCGACAGGTTCTTCGATGATGTCCTTTACCTTCCAGCGCGGATTGAGGGAGGCGTAAGGGTCCTGAAAAATCATCTGGATACCGACGCGGGTTTCTTCAATCCTTGTCTTGTCGGTTTCGTGGGTCAGGTCAACGCCGCCCACTTCAACGGTTCCACTGGTGGGGCGCAAAAGGCCAACAACAATCTTGCCAATGGTGGACTTGCCCGAGCCGCTTTCCCCGACCAGTGCGTAGACGCTGTTTTTAGCAACTTCAAAACTGACGTCGGATACGGCCTGTAAAATAGCTTTCTTTTTACCCTCGAGCACCCGGTTGAGCCAGGGCGGGGAGACATCAAAATCACGGGTCAGATGTTTGACGGAAACAAGTGCATTTTTGCTTTTAGCTTGTTTTGGAGATTGTGCAGTCATGATTTTTCCCCGTTCACATACCAGCAAGCGGCCTTGCCCCCTCCCGCCTCAATGGTTGGTGCGGGGTCGCTCCGGCATTTGTCTTTTGCTATGGGGCAGCGGGGGTGAAAGGCGCAACCAAAGGGAAGGTCGGTCAGGCGCGGCATGGCCCCGGGGATCTGGCTGAGGCGCTTTTTGCCTTTGGCCGCCAGTGGAGTGGAGGCCATCAGCCCCTGCGTATAGGGGTGGGTGGGGGAAGTCAGCACATTACGGACCGGGCCCAGTTCGGCCAGCCGTCCGGCATACATAACAGCAACCTCGTCGGCGGTTTCAGCGATAACCCCCATATCGTGGGTTATCAGCATGATGGCGGTGCCGCGCTCACGGCACAGGCGCTTGAGCAGCGCGATGATCTGGGCCTGCACAGAAACATCCAGGGCGGTTGTTGGCTCATCGGCGATGACAAGGGAAGGTTCGGCACAAAGGGCCAGCGCGATGACGACCCGCTGGCGCATGCCGCCGGAAAACTCATGCGGGTAGGAATTGATGCGCTGGGCGGCGGCGGGGATGCCCACTTCTTCAAGGGCGGCGATGGCACGTTCCTGAGCCTCATTTTTGTTGACGGGCAGGTGTTCCAGAATGGTTTCGGTGAGTTGCTCGCCAATGGGCAAAAGCGGATTGAGGGATGTCAGGGGGTCCTGAAAGACCATGCCGATTTCCTTGCCGCGCACCTTGCGCAGCGCCTCGCGTTCCAGATTGTCAATCCGCTTCCCTTTGAGCCGAATTTCGCCCCCAGATATGTGAGCGGGCGGGTCGAGCAGGCCGATAACGGCGTTGCCGGTCATGGATTTGCCAGCCCCGCTTTCCCCCACAACACCAAGAATTTTGCCCTGTTCAATGTCAAAACTGAGTTGGTCCACGGGGGTCAGGATGCCCTGTCGCGTGGGGATTTCAACGCTCAGGTTCTTGACGCTCAACACTGGTTTTTTCACCGTTTTTGCCATCTTCAGCGCAACCTTGGATTAAGAACGTCTCGCAGCCAGTCGCCCAGAAGGTTGACCGAGAGCGCCAGCGCCAGAAGGGTGATGGAGGGAAAAAGGATAATCCACCATTCCCCGGAAAACAGGAATCCCTGTCCGATGCGGATAAGGGTGCCAAGGGAGGGCTGGGTCGGCGGGGCACCCACGCCAAGGAAAGACAAAGTGGCTTCAGCAATGATAGCCAGCGCAAGAGAGATGGTTGCAATTACCAGCACCGGCCCCAGAACGTTTGGCAGGATATGGCGCAGCATGATCCCGGCAGAGCGGCGCCCGTTAAGGCGTGCGGCCTGAACATATTCCTTGTTTTTTTCAACCATGGTTGCCCCCCGTACCACTCGGGCAAACTGCACCCATTCGGAAAGGCCAATGGCAATAATCAGCACCCAGATGGCCATCTCGTCGCGTTGATCAATGGGGGTAAAGCCTTTGGCGATACCAAAAATAAGCATGGCCACAAGAATTCCGGGGAAGGTCAGCTGCACATCGGCGATACGCATGATGAGTGCGCCGACCCAGCCGCCCACATAACCGGCGATCAGCCCCAGCGTCACACCAAGGGTCATGGCAAAGGCCACCGCAGCAAAACCGACAAACAGGGAAATACGCATGCCAAAAAGAATGGTGGAGAATACGTCGCGCCCCTGATCGTCTGTACCCAACCAGAAAGTTTCGCCAGTGAACTGGTTGGGCTCCATTGGTGCAGAAAAACCGTTCATCAGGTTCAGGGTGGCGGGGTCAAAGGGGTTGTGGGGGGCAATAAGTGGCGCAAGAACCGCGCCCATGATCAGGAGCAGGGCGACAACAAAGGAAGCAATGGCTACAGGGGTGCGCCGGAACGACCACATGAAATCCGATTTCCAGGCGCGGATGACGGTGTCCTTGAAAGCGTTTGCCATTATTTGCCACTCCCTGACTTTTCGATACGCAGTCTGGGATCGATGGCAAAATAAAGCAGGTCAACGATCAGGTTTATGGAAACAAACATCACTGAAATCAGCATCAGATAAGCGGCCATTACCGGAATATCAACAAAGCGGATGGCGTTGATGAACAACAGTCCGACGCCGGGCCACTGGAACACGGTTTCGGTAATGATAGCAAAAGCGATGATAGCGCCAAGCTGCATGCCGGTAACGGTTATTACGGGCACAAGGGTGTTTTTCAGAGCATGGCGGAAATAGACAGATTTGTCCTTGAGACCGCGGGCGCGGGCAAAACGGATATAGTCCTGGCGCAGAACCTCAAGCATTTCGGAGCGCACAAGGCGCATGATCAGTGTCATCTGGTAAAGGCCAAGGGTTATGGCAGGCAAAATGAGCGCCTTGAGGCCGCTCTGGGTTAACAGCCCGGTGCGCCACCAGCCCAGATCAACCACATCGCCGCGTCCAAAACTGGGAAGCCAGCCCAACTCGACGGCGAACAGGTAAATCAGCAGAATGCCTATGAGAAAAGTGGGCAAAGAGACGCCAATCAGTGACAGCGTCATAATGGTGTTGGCAGCCCAGCCGTTGCGCCTTATGGCGGTAAAAACCCCCAGCGCCACGCCAAAAATGATAGCAAGAACGGCGGAGACAAAGGCCAGTTCAAGAGTTGCGGGCAGCCTTTCGGAGATAACCTCGGAAACAGGGCGCCCCTGACGGTAGGAAATGCCGAAATTGCCCTGCACTGCACCCTCAAGGAAGCGGTAGTATTGCACGGGAAACGGCTGATCCAGACCCAACTGGGTGCGCAGGCGCTCGATGTCGGCGTCGGTGCGTTCCTGACCCAGCATATTGTCGATGGGATCACCGACAAAATTGAACATGGAAAAAGCGACCAGACCAACCACAAGCAAAACAATGAAGGACTGAAACGCCCGTCTGATGGCGAACGCGAGCATGAGGGGTGACCTTAGGTGTGCTTAAGAAAGTAGAGCCTAGAGCCCCGGCGAAAAATCCTGTCCGCCGGGGCCTGTTTGTTCAGACGAAGGGCTTTTTTGAAAACCCCTGTCCGAGTAAAAGATTACATGCCCAGTTCAAAATATTTGAACTTGGGTGTGTCATCGGGGGCTACAACCGTGCCTACCTTGTCAGACATGCCCCAGTTGAGCACCTGATGGTGGATCGGGATATAGATCTGCTCTGCCTGAACCACAGCCCAGATGTCGGCAATCATCTGATTGCGTTTATCAAGGTCGGTTTCAGAAGCCAGAGCTTCAATGGTCACATCCAGATCGGGATCAGAGAAGCGCGTTCCATTCCATGAACCATATTTTTCACCCTTGGTGTGAACCAGGAAGTTGAAAATATACTCACTGTCATAGGTGGGAACGCCCCAGCCGAGCATGTAGAAGTCGGTTTCCAGATTGTTGATCAGCGGGAAATGCTGTGCCTTGGGCAACGCATCGAGCTGAACAGTGATACCGATTTGAGCCAGCATGCCAACGGCTGCCTGACAGATCGCTTCGTCGTTGATATAGCGATCATTGGGGCAGTTCAGGCGGATGGAGAAACCATCACCATAACCGGCGTCGGCCATCAACGCATTTGCAGCGTCAATGTCGTTTGCGGGCACTACATCCAGTTCAGGTGTCCAGCCGTTGACGAATGGAGGCATGGCAACACCGGCAGGGATGGACTGGCCGCGCATAACCACCTGTTTGATGGCTTCGCGGTTGATGGCCATATTGATGGCCTGACGAACCCTAAGGTCGGCAAGCGGGTTTGCACCCTCAACATTGTCGGTGGTCAGGTCAGCATCGCCCTGGTTCATACCAAAGAAAATAACCCGGTTTTGCGGAGCAGTGATGACTTTCAATCCATCGGTATCATTCACGCGCGCCAGATCCTGTACCGGCACGTCCTGAATGAAGTCCACTTCACCCGAAAGCAGGGCAGCCACGCGGGTCGCCTGGTTCTGGATGGGGGTGTAAATGATCTCTTTGATCTGCATGGGGAACTCATCCATGCCCCAGTAGTCCTCGTTGATGGTGAGAACGGTTTTAGCGTCTGTCTCGCGTGAAACCAGCACGTAAGGCCCGGTGCCGTTGGCGTTGCGGGAGGCAAACGTGTCTTCGCCGCCCTCATAATCCTGCACCTTGACGGCATTATTTGCTTCGGCCCAGTCCTTGTCCATGATGAACAGGTTGGTCAGATTGGATGGCATGATGGGGTTTGGACCATCGGTGACGATTTCAAAGCCATACTTGCCATCGGCACGAACTTCTGTAACCGAAGCCAAGAGCTCTTTATAGTCACTGTCATCAGACATGGCACGATTAAACGAGAACACAACATCCTCACTGTCGAACTCGGCACCATCGTGGAATTTCACGCCTTCACGCAACTTGAACCACCAGACATTGGGGTCGCTTTCGCTGGGGCCCCATTCGGTGGCCAGAGCAGGAACCGGCGCACCGGTCATGTCACGAATAATCAGCGGCTCCATAATCTGATGGGCCAGGGCGGTCGTAGGCCCTTCGTTCTGGGCATGGGGATCAAGTGTCAGCGCATCGCCGGCACGGGCCCAGTTCAGGGTTTGAGCGCTCACCAGAGCAGTTGTGCTGGCGAGCACCGCCGCGGCGAGCAGAATTGATTTCATTTTCATATTTTTCCTCCCTATTGGTTTAACAGGCAATTATGAGGTTATTTCAGTGGATTGCAAGCGGTCCCGTGTCAATCGCTCGCAGGAAAATGACTAAATCTGTCCGCCACCGTTTGACAACGTGGTGCTCGGGCGGGGTCTGGAGACAAATTCGAGAAGGCTGGCCAGCGAGACGAAGGGAATTTGCAGATTGTCACTCAGGCCGATGGCGCAGGTGGCCACGGTAGAAATACCAATAGTGCATTCCGGGGGAATGTCATGTTTGGCAAAGCGCAGGGCGTGGGCATTCAGCTCAGGCTGGAAAAACCCTTTGTCGCCCGCATATCCGCAGCAGGTAATGGATTTGAGAATTGCGATTTCTTTTGCACAGGCGCGGGCCAGAGTTTCAATCGTTTCCCGTTCATTCTGGTGTTGGGCCGAACAATTGTGATGCACAGCGATGAGTTGAAGGGGATTGTTGATGCTGAGGTGTGGCAAAACCCCGGTCAGCAGAAACTCGGCGCTGTCGCTTACGGGGATGCCCTCGTTTTTCATATGCAGGGCGCAAGTTGACATGTCGGTGACAAAGGGGGGACGGATTGCAGTTGCCGTAACACCGGCAAGGGCTGCGTTAAGCCGGTCGCCGACCTGTTTTGCTTTTTCAGGGAAGCCCTTGGAGAGGAAGGGTTGGCCACAACATTGCCCCTTCAAATTATCCGGGATGAGGGGGTTATATCCGGCGCGTGCAAGCAGGGCAATCATGGCATCGGTTACCGGGAGCAGGTCAAGCTCTGTTTGAGGGGCGCCAAACATACGTGATCCGCAGGCGGGGAAATAGACAATTTCGCCGCGTGGTGAATTGGAAGGGTCCCCCACTTTGGCCGGGATGCCGGGACCTGGGCGCAGGTTTTTGCTGATACGGGGGGTTTTTCCTCTCGAAATTTTGTTGAGAGCTCCTGAGGCGCTTTCCAGCACCTTGTCGCCCGCCAGTTTACGCATCAGGGATTGGGTGCCGGTGGCTGTACCCGCCAGTTTTTCGACAATGGCCGTGTTGTTAGCGGCAAGGCCTGCGATTGCATTGGAGAAGCCAGAGCGTTTGGCCTGACGTTTGCCAAGGATCATGGAGCCGGTTTCAATACCGATGGGGCAGCGGGTGGCGCACAGATTGCACGCCGCGCAGGTCTCCATTCCAGCATGCACAAAACCCTGTTTGAGCGCTTTGGCCAGTTCATCATTTTCTTCGCTCAGCTCCAGACGCGTGGTTTCCCGGATCATTGCTATACGTTGGCGCGGAGACAGGGTCAGGCCGGCTGAAGGGCAGGCCGCCTCGCAAAGTCCGCACTCGATGCACAGGTCCACCAGGTCATCGCTGGCGGCCATCTGCTTGGTGTTCTGGACGTGAATTTTTGCGTTATCGTTGAGAATTACCCCTGGATTGAGCATCAATTCCCTGTCGAACAGGTTTTTAATGCGCTCCATGAGGGAATAGGCTTTTTTACCCCACTCCTGCTCGACAAAAGGAGCGATGGCACGCCCAGTGCCATGCTCGGCCTTCAGAGAGCCCTCATACTCTACGGAAACAAGCCGGGCCAGGTCTGCGGTAAAGGCGTCAAAACGCGCCAGCTCGGAAGGATTGGTAAAGTCTGCGTGCATCTGGAAATGCAGGTTTCCGGCCAGAGCGTGGCCAAAGATGATACCTTCCTCATATCCGTGCCTGTCAAATACATGGCGCAAATCGTCAACGGCGTCGGCAAGGCGGTCAATGGGCACGGCAACATCTTCGGTCAGCATGACGGTGCCCTTGGGTCTTGAAGCTCCGGCGGAGGCAAAAAGGCCCTTGCGCACGTCCCATAATCCCAGCTGCACGTCAGGGTCCTTGGTAAACCGGGGTGCCTAGAGCGCTCCGACTTCTATCAGTGCGGCACAGGCCGTTTTTATATCCTTATCGAGTGATTTGGGATTTTCGGCCATGATTTCGATGAGAACCGCCGGGGAGGTGGCGCTGAGCATGGGGACAAAAGGAACCATTGCGGGCAGATGCTCGACGCTGGCAAGGGCCTTGCGCTCCATAAACTCGGCGGCGGATACGCCGACTTCGTGCAGGGCCTGTACACCCTCGGCGGCCTTGTGGTTGGTGGCAAAGGGCACAAGGGCCATGGCCTTGTGGGGGTGGTCGGGAACGGTATTGTAGGTGATTTCGGAGATGAACCCCAACGTGCCCTCGGAGCCCACCATCAGGTGGGTAAGCATATCTATGGGGTCAGTGAAATCGACCAGGGCATTGAGGGAGTAGCCAACGGTGTTCTTGATTTCATACTTTTTCCGGATGAGGTCCACCAGTTCATTATCCCTGCGGACCTCGCTGGCCATGGTTTCAAGGCCGGCGATGATATCGGGGCGGGTCCGGGCAAAAGCCTCACGAGAGGCGGGATCACCGCTGTCGAGCACAGTGCCATCACTCAGGATAAGGCGTAGTCGATCCATGGTGTGATAGGTGTTCTGGGCGACCCCGCAGCACATGCCAGATGAATTATTGGAGACCACGCCACCAATTTTACAGGCGTTCTGGCTGGCCGGGTCGGGACCGATTTTTTTGTCATGGGCGCGGAGGGCGGAATTGGCTTCAGAAACGATAACAGAAGGGCCAAGGGTGATTTTTTCGCTATTTTCAGAGATTTCCATCCTGCGCCAGCCATCGCCAAGTACGCACAGAACTCCATCGGTGATGGCCTGTCCGCAAAGGGAGGTGCCTGCGGCCCGAAAGGTGACGGGCAGGCGCTCATTGCGGGCGGCGGTTATCACCGCGCGCACTTCGTCTTCGGTATTGACGATGACAACCAGAGCCGGGATCAGGCGGAAATAGCTGGCGTCCCCTGAATAGGCATAGGTGTATAACGGGTCGGTTTTCAAGTGATTTTCGGGGATGATGCCCTTCAGGCGCGCGGCAGTATTCAGGCCTGATTGCTTCTTGTTCATGTTTGTTTATTCGCCCGGCTCCAACAAATATGCAAGTCGCCACACGGGATCCCATTAGTGTTTTGGTAAACAATTTGACACAAAACTTCGGGGCAATTCACTCTGATCTGATTGCGTGCTTTGGATTTATACACCAATGACCTCTGATGTGTCTGCCACCCAGTTTTTTGGAGCTGGCCCGGTGGCTTCCATATTCTCCGCAGGACAGTTCGAGGGCAGTACCCCCCAGCAGGAAACCGCGCGGGTAACCATCCTGGCCCAAAGGCGTGAAATCAATCGTATCCGGGGCTACAAACTGCAATTGACCCCGGCTGAGAAACAGAAGCTGGCTGAAATTCAGCAAAAAGTTCAAGTCATCGAACAAAAGTCATCCAATGGCACCGTTCGAAGCGATGAGCTTGAGGACCGGACTGATCTGCTTGCTCAGGCAGATGAGATTATTGGAAAACCGTCCATTGATGCAAAAGCGGATGATGAACTGGCCAAACTGGCCGGGATTATGGAAGCGCTGCTCAACCCCAAGCTTAACCCGGCGCAGGCCAAACGGGTAGAGATGCTGAGGCGGGTCAAGGACAATATTGAAAGCAGTATGCTCAGGAGCCCGGAAAGCGCCACCTTGCGCAACCAGTTCCGCAACGTGACCTCCCAGTTGCTCGAAGCAAATCCGCCACGTCCGGTTTCTTCTTTATCGATAACGGAACGCAAGGCCTATGATGACCTTGCGGTGCTGATTAACGAGAGGGCCGGAGCCAAAATTCAGCTTTCAGCCAAAGAAAATATCCGTGTTGCGGAACTTGAAAGTTCGATTATAAATTTGCAGGCGCTTTCGCCACCCAACTTTGGTCAGCAGCCCACCTCTCAGCAGGTTTCGCGGGCCTATACGCGGCTCTAAGGCATTTTGCGTGTTTTGCCTCAAAACCGATATCCACTTTTGAGCAACACGCTGCAGGCCTTAGGTCACGGACCCAGGGTCCTGATCCTAGAGCCTTTCATGTTTTGATAGAATCAAAACAAAAGCTCTAAATCTTTGTTTTGTCGCGTTTTCGAACCGGATAACCGCACACACTTATCCTGAAAACACTCTAGTAAATCTGTTCAAAAGAAAACCCGGCCAATTGAGGCCGGGTTTTTAGATGCTGGTCGGGCAAAGCCAAAAAAGCCTATGCACCGTTGCTTTCTTCTGCAGCTCTGGCTTCCGCTTCGCGTTCAGCCGCCAGGGCCTTGGCGCTTTCCTCACGTTCCCTTTCGCGGGTGGCGCGGGCTTCAGCGGCCAGGGCGCGCTCGCCGTCGCGAATGCGCCTGGTGCGGATATTGGTGTTCTCAAAAATACGGGCCGCTTTGCCACGGCGATCGCGCAGATAATAAAGCTTGGCACGCCGTACACGGCCACGGCGCAATATTTCAATGCGGTCAATATTTGGCGAATAGAGGGGGAATACACGCTCCACACCTTCGCCATAGGAAATTTTGCGCACGGTGAAATTCTGGTTCAAGCCTTTGCCCGCGCGGGCAATAACCACACCTTCATAGGCCTGCAGGCGCTGTTTTTCGCCTTCGCGGACCTTTACCCAGACCTTGACCGTATCGCCCTGGGAGAACTCGGGGACCGGTCGCTGTTCTGCAAGCACTTCCACCTGCTCTTTATCGAGTTGCTCGATGATATCCATGTTATCTGTTCCGTTCTGATCTTTTCTTTCGGGGCGCTTAACAAGAGAGTCCGGCTTTACTTTTGCTCGAACTGGATTATTTTTGAAACCTGCCTGCACCCGGTCTTAATTGGACGGACTTTATCGTCGTGCCGGGCCTATACATGAGCATTGGCCAAGAGTCCAATGGATTTAGGCGTTCGTGACCCGAGCCTCCAGACCAGCGTACATTGGTCGCATCGCCCAAAAGGAAAAGGTGATATAGGGGAGCAGAATTATGATGAAGCAGACGATGTCTCCATTTCAGGCAATTGTTCGGGAACTGGCCGCTGCCCTTGGTGTGTTGGCGCTGGTATTCCTGTCGTTTTCTCATCAGCCGATTGATCCTGCACCCGGTCAGGGTTTTCGCCTGGCTGATGGCTCTATTCCGGTTTTTTGCGGCTCGGCACCCGATAGCGAAAGGCAAGGTGCCGGTTATAAGTGCGAAGCGTGCCGTTTGTCCTTTGGTCTGAATTTGCCCGAGGCTGCCTGTTCGGCGGGTGCGGTCTTTCAGCAGGCTGAACGGGTTTCAACAACGGAATATGATGTTATTCAGCCAATGGGTCTGATTAACAGGGTTGGTCACCCCCGCGCACCGCCGTTCGCCAGAATCTTTTCTTAAAACTCACGCCCGCCAGTTGGCGGGCATAAAGAACAGGTTCACCGGACAGGCAGCCTTGGCTTGCTTGCCGGAATGCGAAAGTTAAAATCATGAAAAAATCTATTCCAACTCTCATTGGTGCTCTTGCTGGATTGCTATTTGGAGCTGGTGTTGCACTGGCAAGCGATACCGACATGCACAGTACTGAAATGAAATCCGAGATAGAGATGGAGCATGGCCCTGATACAGTCGTCATACTGGGTGACCTTGAGTTATCCGGCCCGTTCACCCGTGCCACGCCGCCGAGTGCAAAAACCGGGGGCGGGTTTATGACCATCACCAATAACGGGGAGGCAGATGACCGGCTGGTCTCTGTCACTTCGCCTGCAGCAGCGGTGGTGGAACTTCATCTGATGACCATGGAAAATGAAGTGATGGTGATGCGCTCCAGTCCCGAGGGGTTCGTGATTCCCGCGGGGGAGAGCGTCAAATTGGCTCCAGGGGGGAAGCACTTGATG
>JALSII010000002.1 GCA_026981645.1 Hyphomicrobiales bacterium
GCTGAACAGGTCCCCCCTGAGGATGTCGAAGTTGCGGTGCGTTTCAAGCTGCCTATCAAGGGTGCGGTCTATGACTTTGGTACCAAGTTCGGCGCCGACCTTGTGCTGGCTGTTGAGCTTCTCAAAAAGGTAAAAAAGCTGGGATACACTCCCTCGCTTTGTTTTCATCCCGGCACCCAATGCACGGCTCCCGGCGTCTGGAAAGCCTATATCAGCGCCGCCGCAGAAATCGCCGACAAGGCAGGCGTTGTCATAGCTCGGCTCAATGTCGGGGGAGGCTTCCCATCCCACCGCCTGATGGAGCAAAACCCGCGCCTTGAGCCCATATTCGACGAAATTTCCTCTGCAAAAAAATCCGCCTTTGGTGCCAACGCGCCCGCCCTGTTGTGTGAGCCGGGGCGGGCCATGGTTGGTGATGCCTATTGCCTTGCCGCCCGTATCAAATCCATTCGCGATTGCAGGGATGTTTTTCTGAATGACGGCTTTTATGGCGGTCTCTCCGAATTGGTTTCAATCGGACCTGTGGACCGCCTCGAAATCATCTCGCCGAATGGTGAATTGCGCCTAGGAGAACCGCAGGCCCACGTCCTGTTTGGCCCCACCTGTGATAGCATTGACAAGCTCGCCGATGCGCAGGCCTTGCCTCTGGACATGGAGGAGGGGGATTACATCATTTTCCACGGTATCGGCGCCTATTCCACCTGCCTGAGCACCCGCTTTAACGGCTATGGCCTCAGAGCCGTGGAAACCGTTGCCGCCCTGATCGGTTAAAAATTCCCGTCAGGCACTAATCCTGAAATGCAGCGCTCAGCAATTCACGGGTGTAGGCCTGTTGCGGGTTGTCAAAAATCTGGTCAACGTCACCGGCTTCAACAATGTCCCCCTGTTTCATTACCAGTACCCGGTGGGAAAGCGCCCGGATGATTTTGAGGTCGTGGCTGATAAACAGATAGGCAAGGCGGTACTTTTTTTGCAATGCCCTTAGCAGGTCAACAATCTGGGCCTGCACGGTCATGTCCAGTGCCGAGGTCGGTTCATCCAGAATCAGCAGTCTGGGCCGCAAAATCATGGCCCGGGCGATGGCGATGCGCTGGCGCTGCCCGCCGGAAAATTCGTGGGGGTAGCGCTCGAGCATTTCAGGGTCCAGCCCCACCTCGCGTAAAATATCGGAAACCTGCTGGCGCTGCTCTTCTTCGCTTCCCACATCGTGCACCCCCAGACCCTCGGCGACAATCTGCTCAACGGTCATGCGCGGTGACAGCGAGCCGAACGGGTCCTGAAACACAATCTGAATCTCCCGGCGCAAGGGGCGCATTTCAGCGTTTTTCAGGCTGGCTATATCTGTTCCCATGAAGTCGATTTTACCCGTCGAGGAAATCAGGCGCAAAACCGCCAGTGCCACACTCGTCTTGCCCGAGCCACTCTCCCCCACAATGCCCAGAGATTCGCCCTCCCGAATGATAAAGCTGGTATCATTGACTGCCTTGACATGGCCGACAGTGCGCCTCAGCAAACCTTGTTTGACGGGGAACCACACCCGCAGGTTTTTTGTTTCTAGAATGGTGCATGCATCGACCGGTATCGGTTCTGGTGCCCCTGTGGCGCCGGCTGCCAGAAGTTTCTGCGTGTATCCATGTTGCGGATTGTCGAAAACCTCTGTGGTCGCTCCGCTCTCCACCATCTCGCCGTTCTGCATCACGCATACCCGGTCCGAAATGCGTTTTACGATATTAAGGTCATGGGTGATGAACACCATGCCCATGCCTTCGGCACGCTGTAAATCGGCCAGCAGATCAAGTATCTGGGCCTGAATGGTCACATCAAGCGAAGTTGTGGGCTCGTCGGCAATTAACAGGTCAGGTCTGTTGGCCAGCGCCATTGCAATCATGATGCGCTGACGCTGCCCCCCTGAAAGCTGGTGCGGATAGGCTGCCAGCCGCATCTGTGGGTCGTCAATTCCCACTTTGTCGAGCAGTTCGATAATGCGGGCACGGGCTTTGCTGCCGGTCAATCCCTGATGCAGGCTCAGGCTCTCCGCGATCTGTTTTTCGATGGTGTGCAGCGGATTGAGCGAGGTCATCGGCTCCTGAAAAATGAAGCTTATCCTGTTGCCGCGTACCTGTTGCAGCAGCTTTTGTTCAGCCCCGAGCAGTTCCTCGCTGTGAAATTCAACGCTGCCGGTGATTTTTGCATTGTCCGGCAACAGGGATACGGTTGAAAGCGCGGTTACCGATTTGCCCGAGCCGCTCTCGCCGACCAGCGCCACGGTTTCCCCCTTTTGCACCTCAAAGCTCACCCGGCGTACGACTTCGGGGTCATCACCAAACTGCACGGACAGGTTTTTTACCCTGAGAACTGGAGCGCTCACTGGAATGTCTTTCTTGGGTCAAAGGCATCGCGTATGCCTTCGAATATGAACACCAGCAGCGAGAGCATGATGGTGAAGGTGAAAAACGCCGAAAATCCCAGCCAGGGCGAATTGAGATTGGCCTTGGCCTGCAAGGTAAGTTCCCCAAGTGAGGGATAGGAGGAGGGCAGGCCAAACCCCAGGAAATCCAGCCCCGCCAGCGTACCGATTGAGCCGGTGATGATAAAGGGCAACATGGTCAGAGTTGCCACCATGGCATTGGGCAGAATGTGGCGGAAAATAATCACCCGGTCACGCACCCCCAGCGCCCTTGCTGCCCGCACATATTCGAAGTTGCGCGCCCGGAGGAATTCGGCTCGAACCACGCCGTCAAGCGCCCCCCAGCCAAAGGCAACGATTATCAATATCAAGAGCCAGAAGGTCATGTCGAATATGGCCGACAGGATGATGATGATATAAAGGGAAGGTAGTGAACTCCACACCTCGGTAAAGCGCTGGAACATCAGGTCGAACAGGCCACCATAAAAGCCCTGCGCCGCCCCCGCAATTATGCCCAGAACCGAAGTAGTTACAGTCACGATGATGGCAAAAATTATCGAAATTCTAAACCCATAGATGATGCGCGCCGCCACGTCGCGGGCCTGGTCATCCGTACCCAGCAAGTGGAAACGGTCCGGGGGCCCGGGTGCAGTTTTTACGTTGTAGGTGTCGACCGTGTTGAACTTGTAGCGGATGGGCGGCCACAGCATCCAGCCTGCCTCGATTTCTTCGCCCGCCAGTTCGCCATTTTCGATACTGGCCATGAGCTCTGTGGCACCTTCCGGGCCGACAAAACAATCATCAGCCCGCCCGCCGGTGACAATCAGGCATTGCAGTTCGGGGTCCGCATAGTTCGCCCTTGTGGCAAAATCCCCGCCAAAATCCGCCTCGGAGTAAAAGCTGATGAGTGGCGCGCGCAGCTCGCCCCTATAGGAGACCAGCAATGGCTGGTCATTGGCAATCAGTTCGGCGAACAGGGAAAGGATAAAAAGAACGCCAAAAATCCACAGGCTCCAGAAAGCCCGCCTGTTGGCGCAGAAGTTTGTCAGTCTGCGGCGTTGTAGCGTGGTGAGTTTCATGTCTGGCGGTGCTCAAAATCTATGCGCGGGTCAATCCACACATAGGTGAGGTCTGAAACCAGCTTGATGAACAGCCCCAGAAGCGTGAAGAAAAACAGCGTTCCGAACATGACCGGGTAATCGCGGGTAATCGCGGCGTCAAAACCCAGCCGCCCCAGGCCGTCCAGAGAAAAAATGGTCTCGATTATCAGTGAGCCGCCAAAAAAAACGCTGATGAAAATTCCGGGAAATCCGGCGATGACAATCAGCATGGCGTTGCGGAATACATGGCCGTAAAGCACCCGTCTTTCAGGCAGGCCCTTGGCCCGGGCCGTAACAACATATTGTTTTTTGATTTCGTCAAGAAATGAATTTTTGGTCAGCATGGCCAAGCCGGTGAACGCTCCGATACTGCCCGCCAGCACCGGCAGCGTGATGTGCCAGAAATAGTCCTTTATCTGCCCCAGCAGGGTCAGGTCGGCAAAATTGTTTGAAGTCAGCCCGCGCAAAGGGAAAATCCGCCAGTACGAGCCGCCCGCAAACAGCACCACCAGCATGATGGCGAACAAAAATCCGGGGATGGCATAGGCAGCTATCAGTACCGCCGAGCTCCAGGTGTCAAACCGTGAACCCTCCCGTGTTGCTTTGCGAATGCCCAGAGGGATAGCCACCATATAGGCAATCAGCGTTGACCACAGGCCCAGCGAAATCGACACCGGCATTTTTTCCAGCACCAGGTCAATCACCGATATGGAGCGGAAATAGCTCTCCCCGAAATCAAAGGTGATATAGCTTTTCATCATCAGGAGGAAGCGCTCAAGCGGGGGCTTGTCAAAGCCATACTGGCGCTCAAGCCGTTCGATAAACTCCCGGGGCAGCCCGCGCGCGCCCTTGTATCGGGAGTCCTCGCCCGTTTGGGTCTGCACCCCGGCGTCTCCGCCATCCCCGCCAATGCGGTCAAGCGGATTGCCCGAGTTTTCAAGCTGGGCGATGACCTGCTCGATGGGTCCACCCGGCAAAAACTGCACCAGAGTAAAATTGATGACCATAATCCCGAACAGGGTCGGGATTATCAGCAGCATGCGACGAAGAATATAGGCGCTCATCTGAGTACGCTGGTTTTAGTTTGCTAAATCAGAACGCCCCTTCAGCCCTGAGCTGTTCGGCTCGTTCGGCGTCATACCACCAGAAATCCGTGACCCCCAGCGCAAACGGGGGCAGATTTTCGGGGTGCCGGTAAACATCGAGATAGGCCACCGTGTGCACATCCTTGTACCATTGCGGTATCCAGATATGCAGTGAGCGCAACGCCCGGTCCAGCGCCCGCGTATTCAGGTTCAACTCCTCACGGGTTTTCGAGGCAATAACGATGTCGAGCAATGCATCAATGCCCTCATTCTTCAATCCGGCAATATTTCTGGAGGGCACGTCGGCATTTTCGCTCCCATACCATTGTTTGATGCCAAGACCCGGCGTCAGATTGTTTCCGTAGGTGGTGACCAGCATGTCAAAATCATGGGACCGGCGCCGCTCGGTGTACTGGGCGCTATCCACCCTTGTGTGGGTAGCATCCACCCCCAGCCGTTTCAGATTTTCCACGAATGGATTTATAACCCGGTCAAAGGCGGGCGAGTTGTTCAGAATGTCGATGGCTAGCACCTCTCCGTCGGCATTTCGGCGCAATCCGTCCTCGCCCACTGTCCAGCCGGCTTCATCGAGCAGCGCGCCGGCGGCACGCACCTGGGCTCGGTCGACCTGATTGATTCCGGAAACCGGGGGTGTCTGGGCGGGCTCTGAAAACAGGCTTTCGGGGAAAAACTCCCGGAACGGTTCCAGAATTGCCGCTTCGTCAGCAGGGATTTCGCCCTTTGCCTCCAGTACCGAGTTTTCATAAAAACTGTCCACCCGCTCATACAGCCCGAAAAACAGCGTCTGGTTGGCCCATTCAAAGTTGAACATCAGCCCCAGAGCCTCGCGCACTTTGATGTCGTCAAACGGCGCCCGCCTCAGATTGTAGAAAAACCCCTGCGCTGAACCCAGGTTTCCATCCGGCAGTTCCACCTTTCTGACCCAGCCCTTTTCAACGGCGGGAAAATTATAGTCCTGGGCCCATTTCAGCGACGAATTTTCGTTGCGAAAGGTTGTTTCCCCGGCCTTGAACCCTTCAAAGGCGGCGGTCGGGTCGGCATAATATTCAAAGCGCAGCCTGTCAAAATTGGAGCGCCCGACATTGATAGGCAGGTTCTTGCCCCAATAATCATCGCGGCGGCGATAGACCACGGTTTTGCCCACATCCATGCTCTCAAGAATGTATTCCGAGGAGCCCATGGGCGCATCAAGGGTGGATTCTTCGAAATCACGCCCCTCCCACCAGGCCTTGGAGAATACCAGCGTGCTGGCCGCCTGCATCACCAGATCGTTGGTTTCTGAGGGTTCGGTGAAGGTGAATTTCACGCGGTTGGTGTCGAGCGCTTCCACGGATTGAAAGGTCTCGGCGAAAAACGTCTGGATGGAGGGAATACCCTTTTCGGCCAGTATGTTGTGGGAGAACACCACATCCTCGGCCGTTACCGGCGAGCCATCGGAAAAACGCGCTTCGGGGCGAAGATTGAAAATCACCCAGGAATGATCAGCCGGATATTCAAGACTCTCCGCAATCAATCCATACAAGGAATCCGGTTCGTCCGAGGTGCCCGTCATAAGAGGTTCAAACTGAATTGACGCACCCACTGCCGGGCGGCCCTTGGTGATAAAGGGGTGCATGGAGTCGAAAGAGCCAAAAGCCCAGGTGGAATATTCGCCCCCCTTGGGCGCATCAGGGTTCACATAGTCCAGATACTGAAAGTCTTCGGCATATTTCAATTCGCCAAACTTGGAAATGCCGTGAGCTTTTGTTATCTCCTGCGCATTGAGGCCGCCCACGTTCACAAGCAACAGCGCCAGTGCCAGCACAAGCCAGTAATGCGCCAACAGCCGATAGTCGGTTCTGGCGGGAATGCTCAGGGTTGCAGGTGCTCTCTCTTGCCTGGGGGTGTTGAACATTGAAATCATCCTTTCAGCGGATTGGCGCATATGCGGTGCTTGCCCAATGCTAAGGGAGCAAGCCCGCATCAGGCAAGCTACATTCGTGTGAGCCTGTGGCAGAATTTTGCAGTTACTCTTTACTGTCTCAATTTTTTGCGCCCCTGACTGGCACTTCTGCTTTCGCCGCCATCGAAGCGGGAAAAGAGTTTGTTTGCGCGGTCAATAATAAGCGTATAGACCAGCCCCAACAGACACTATCAGTG
>JALSII010000003.1 GCA_026981645.1 Hyphomicrobiales bacterium
GTTCTACCCGAAGCCGGTGCGCTAACTTTTGAGGCAGCCGACCACGGTAGGGTCAGCGACTGGGGTGAAGTCGTAACAAGGTAGCCGTAGGGGAACCTGCGGCTGGATCACCTCCTTTCTAAGGATTGTCCTTCAGAGCTGTTTGTTGGCCTCGCGCCGGCAGGCTGGTCTATCGGACTTTCATTTGGAACAGATCAGTTCAGTCAGGACTGGTCGAAAAGACTAAAGCGGAACTCTCGCCGCCTTCGTTTCTCTTTCTTCACATTGTGACGCTGAAATCGGCTTGGCCGTTGGCGACGCTCTTTGACGGTGCTGCTATGCCCGCCAGGGTCGATCTTGGATTGGTTTCCTTGGGTGGCTCTGGAAGGGATGCGGACCCAAAATAATGGGCCCGTAGCTCAGTTGGTTAGAGCGCACGCCTGATAAGCGTGAGGTCGGAAGTTCAAATCTTCCCGGGCCCACCAATTTTCGATGACAAGAGTTCGGGGCCATAGCTCAGCTGGGAGAGCACCTGCTTTGCAAGCAGGGGGTCGTCGGTTCGATCCCGTCTGGCTCCACCAATTTTTGATATCGAGTTGAAGCGTCACATGTTCAAAGAGTATAAGTTTGGCTGTTGGTCGGTTTACTGACCAGGAGCCGGATCTATAACATTGTGAAAAGAAGGTGTGCTCCTTGTTTGATCCGGTACCCCCGGAGAGAGAAGCAACACCTCGTGAATTATAGTTTTTTTAGATCTGACCATCAATTCCCGATGACTATTGCGTCGCACGGATGCATATGTTGCGGGCATTGATAATGAGAACGATCAAGTGTCTTAAGGGCATTTAGTGGATGCCTTGGCGCACACAGGCGATGAAGGACGTGATACGCTGCGATAAGCATCGGGGAGCTGCGAATAAGCTTTGATCCGATGATTTCCGAATGGGGAAACCCGACCATTTAGGTCATGCCGCAAGGCAAGCAAACCCGGGGAACTGAAACATCTAAGTACCCGGAGGAAAGGACATCAAACGAGACTCCGTTAGTAGTGGCGAGCGAACGCGGACCAGGCCAGTGGCCAGGAAGTAAGAACGGGAAGGTTCTGGAAAGGACCGCCATAGTGGGTGATAGCCCCGTACCGGTAGAAAGCTTCTTGGTCCTCGAGTAGGGCGGAACACGTGAAATTCTGTCTGAACATGGGGGGACCACCCTCCAAGCCTAAGTACTCGTGTGCGACCGATAGCGAACAAGTACCGTGAGGGAAAGGTGAAAAGCACCCCGACAAGGGGAGTGAAATAGTTCCTGAAACTGGATGCCTACAAACAGTGGGAGCCTGAAATGGTGACCACGTACCTTTTGTATAATGGGTCAGCGACTTAATCTATCAAGCAAGCTTAAACCGTTAGGTGTATGCGCAGCGAAAGCGAGTCTGAACAGGGCGATAAGTTTGTTGGATTAGACCCGAAACCGAGTGATCTAGCCATGGGCAGGTTGAAGGTGAGGTAACACTTACTGGAGGACCGAACCCACGTATGTTGAAAAATGCGGGGATGACCTGTGGCTAGGGGTGAAAGGCCAATCAAACTCGGAAATAGCTGGTTCTCCGCGAAATCTATTTAGGTAGAGCGTCAGACGAATACTGCCGGGGGTAGAGCACTGGATGGGCTAGGGGGTCCCAACGACTTACCAAACCTAACCAAACTCCGAATACCGGCAAGTAATATCTGGCAGACACACGGCGGGTGCTAAGGTCCGTCGTGG
This sequence comes from Hyphomicrobiales bacterium, assembly GCA_026981645.1. Classification (GTDB taxonomy): domain Bacteria; phylum Pseudomonadota; class Alphaproteobacteria; order Rhizobiales; family Devosiaceae; genus DROE01. Next base: position 1,741 of record JALSII010000003.1, read on the forward strand.
AAAGGGAAACAGCCCTGACCGCCAGCTAAGGTCCCCAAGTCATGGTTAAGTGAGAAAGCATGTGGGAATACTTTGACAACCAGGAGGTTGGCTTAGAAGCAGCCATCCTTTAAAGATAGCGTAACAGCTCACTGGTCAAGTGTTCCTGCGGCGAAGATGTAACGGGGCTTAAACCATGCACCGAAGCTGCGGGTGTGCACTTCATTGTGTACGCGGTAGCGGAGCGTTCTGTAAGTCTGCGAAGGGATACCTGTGAGGGGTCCTGGAGATATCAGAAGTGCGAATGCTGACATGAGTAGCGACAAAGAGTGTGAGAGACACTCTCGCCGAAAGTCCAAGGGTTCCTGCGCAATGCTAATCAGCGCAGGGTTAGCCGGCCCCTAAGTCGAGGCAGAAATGCGTAGACGATGGGAATCACGTTAATATTCGTGAGCCTGGTGGTAGTGACGGATTTGTAGAGTTGTTGGTCCTTATTGGATTGGACCAGCGGTGAGCAGATCCCAGGAAATAGCTCCACCGATAAGACCGTACCCCAAACCGACACAGGTGGACAGGTAGAGAATACCAAGGCGCTTGAGAGAACTATGCTGAAGGAACTCGGCAAATTGCACGCGTAACTTCGGGATAAGCGTGACCATTACTTGGGCAACCAGGTGGTGGTGTCACAAAATTGGGGGTGGCGACTGTTTACTAAAAACATAGGGCTCTGCGAAGTTGCAAAACGACGTATAGGGTCTGACGCCTGCCCGGTGCCGGAAGGTTAAAGAGAGAAGTGAGAGCTTTGAACTGAAGCCCCGGTAAACGGCGGCCGTAACTATAACGGTCCTAAGGTAGCGAAATTCCTTGTCGGGTAAGTTCCGACCTGCACGAATGGCGTAACGACTTCCCCACTGTCTCCAGCATAGACTCAGCGAAATTGAACTCCCCGTGAAGATGCGGGGTTCCTGCGGTCAGACGGAAAGACCCCGTGCACCTTTACTATAGCTTCACGCTGGCATTCGTGTCGGCATGTGCAGGATAGGTGGTAGGCTTTGAAGCAGTGACGCCAGTCATTGTGGAGCCGCAAGATGAGATACCACCCTTACTGTCATGGATGTCTAACCGCGGTATTACAGTACCCGGGACAGCGTGTGGTGGGTAGTTTGACTGGGGCGGTCGCCTCCCAAAGAGTAACGGAGGCGCGCGATGGTAGGCTCAGACCGGTCGGAAATCGGTCGTTGAGTGCAATGGCATAAGCCTGCCTGACTGCGAGACTGACAAGTCGAGCAGAGACGAAAGTCGGTCATAGTGATCCGGTGGTCCCGCGTGGAAGGGCCATCGCTCAACGGATAAAAGGTACGCCGGGGATAACAGGCTGATACTGCCCAAGCGTCCATAGCGACGGCAGTGTTTGGCACCTCGATGTCGGCTCATCACATCCTGGGGCTGGAGCAGGTCCCAAGGGTTTGGCTGTTCGCCAATTAAAGTGGTACGTGAGCTGGGTTTAGAACGTCGTGAGACAGTTCGGTCCCTATCTGCCGTGGGTGTTGGAATATTGAGGAGAGTTGCCCCTAGTACGAGAGGACCGGGGTGAACGGATCTCTGGTGGACCTGTTGTGGCGCCAGCCGCATTGCAGGGTAGCTAAATCCGGACGGGATAACCGCTGAATGCATCTAAGCGGGAAGCCTCCTCCAAAACAAGTATTCCCTTGAGAGTCGTGGTAGACCACCACGTTGATAGGCCGGGTGTGGAAGTGCAGCAATGTATGAAGCTTACCGGTACTAATAGCTCGATTGGCTTGATCGTTCTCATTAATCAATGTCCGTAAAAAGGGCCTGATTTTTGAGTAAAGGTCGGTCAGAACACTAAAAACACAATAACCCAAACACAAAGCTATAATTCACAATTCAAGAAAGCTGACTGCTCTTGGCTGACCTGGTGGTTTTGGCGAAGCGCCCAGAACCCGATCCCATCCCGAACTCGGTCGTTAAACGCTTCAGCGCCGATGGTACTATGTCTTAAGGCATGGGAGAGTAGGTCGCTGCCAGGTCTGCCAAGAGCAGTCGGTTTTCTTTCTTTTTGCATGTTGAAAAGCCCCTGACCGGAAACGGTCGGGGGCTTTTTTTGTTTGGTGGTTTTCTTTTTGCTCGGGCCAGTTGACCTTGTGACCTGCCCCCCTTTCATAAGGAGAGTCTATTCTGGTTCTGCCCCTTGTCAGACCGTTGGGGGTTTTGGTGCAATGAGCCAGGAACTCAAACGGTGTCATATTGCCCAGGCTCAAATGCTCTCTTTTGGTGTTGTAGTCGTTTTTCCATTGATCTATGAGCCGGCGTGCGTGGTCGTGATGCTGCCGTGACGTACCCGCCCCATAAGGCTTCCTTCAATTCCAACGAACAGATCGCACCAGTATAACCTGGGATCAAACAGCCAGGGGCAGAACCTAGCTGCCATAGAGCCGCTTTTCATAAATCTCCGAAATCGTGCTCCCGTTCCATACATAACACAAATGCCGCTCCTGACGGCAGTTGGACAGGAGCGGCGGTCGGAATATTGCCACGCACTGGCCTGGCGGATGGCGCACACAATTATAAACAATGCCATTGGAATTATCGGCGCGTACAGAACGGGCAAAGTCCTGGGACGCCCCATAACTGTCCGGATTATAAAGTTCGGAGCGCGCCTCCTGTTGGCCGCGAATATCATGCAGGTCGCCGTTGAGATCCGCAACCAGGACCCGCATATCAAGTTCCATCGCCTCTTCTTTGGTTGTTTTCAGGAAAGCCTCACGATGAAACCGGGTTTCGGCAATCGCCGTATCAAGGTCAATCCCGGCATAATAAACTCCCCATGTACCATCGCTAAAACGACTGCCATCAGGATTAAGGTGGGTAAATGCCGCCATGATATAGCTGGTGCCCGGACCTGAAATGCGGTCCTGAGGAGAAATCAGATCCAACGCTCCCACTTCATCGCGCAACCGGTCATTGGTCATTGCCTCGATTTCAAACACCGCCTCCAAGTCATCGGGGTCGGCAACGTCCTCGAACAACTGAACAGGTGGAAAGCGGCTTGAAATAATGCGCCAGCAGGGTTTCCACTCAACCCGTGATTGGAAAACGCTCAAGCCCATCCGCCCCGCTGAGCATCAAGATACTGGCGCACCACATAAAGATCGGCCACATTGCCCGAGAGCATGCGTTCAAGCGCCGAGCGGCCTGCAAAAAGCTTCGCACTGTTTGCCTTTTTCACCCAGCTATCCGCAGCCCCATCGGGGAACAGCACATGCAGCGCTTTGTAGATCCCAAGAATATAGGAAATGCGCTCCAGAGTATCGCGGGGCAAAGCAACCTCGCCATCCTTCTTCCACTTGTAGAATGTCGAGCGCGCCGTGACCCCAAGCAGCTTCATTTGCTCATCAGGGCCAAGTTGCCATTTGTCTGCAATGTTGAAAAAGGTCCGCAAAGCCGGCCCCGACAACTGCCGCCGGTCAGGCTTTGTCTCAAGTACCAGTGCAACCATGCCACCATATCCATTTTCAGATTTCTCTTGCATTATAGTCTATAAATAGACATTCTTCAAGAGTAACAACTTCCTGCCCTGGCTGGAAGTGATTCAGTACCGCCCTTTGAACCAACCTGCTGAGGCAATCAGGGTCAGGACCTTGGACCCTGGCTGCAAATTGTGGCAGCAAACTGTTATCCTTTGCATCACACTGCCCTGTCTACCGGCATCCAGACACGGCACGCCGCCATAATGCGCAGAGTTGATAAAACAACGCAAATTCCTTTCCCCTAAGAATTTCTGAGGCAAAAATAGCAGGTTTCTGCCAAAAAACATGAGCGTATTATAGGTGTCTATAGTTATTTCTTATGGATTTGCGTGGCCTTTGAACTGGTTTTGATAAGCGCGCGAGCAGATAGTCATACCCACAGCCGGTTCCTGGTGGGTCAAGGCACAGTACACTGAAAATGTCGCTAAGAGCTCCACCAAATTCGCTTTGAGCACTAAGAGCGCAAGGGTTTGCGCCAACTTGAAGCAGGACAGGTGGAGGCGGATTGGCCGTTCTGTCAGGGGCGAGCATGGTCTGTCGGGTTTTGTGAAACAGGTAAAAGCATATCTGGGGAGAAGCGACGATGAAATCACCATTTCTGAAAACACTGGGCACAGCATGTGCCCTTTCACTTCTGCTTTCGGGCACTGCCATTGCAGACCACACCGTCAAGGTCGGCGTCATTGCCCCATTCTCGGGGCCGTTTGCCATCTGGGGCAAGCAGTTCAAGGACGGCGTTGAAGTCTATGTCGCCCAGAACGGAGAGACCGCCGGCGGGCATACGGTTGAATTTGTCTACAAGGATTCAGGCGGACCCAACCCCAGTGGTGCCAAATCGCTGGCCCAGGAGCTTATCATTAAGGACGGGGTTGACTATCTCGGGGGGTTGGTGTTCACACCAAACGCTCTTGCGGTCGCTCCGCTCATTGATGAAGCGCAGATCCCCACCGTTATTTTCAACGCTGCCACATCCTCAATTGTGATGACGTCTGAATATTTTGTGCGCACATCCTTCAGCCTCTGGCAGGTCTCCGAGCCGATGGCGCAATGGGCATATGATCAGGGAATTCGCTCCGTGGTTATTTCCGTGACCGATTACGGGCCGGGAAATGACGCTCAGGTTGCTTTTGGCTCGGCATTTGAGGAGCTGGGCGGCACCGTCCTTGATGCCATCAAGATGCCTCTGCAGACCAATGATTTTGCGCCCTTCATGCAGCGCATCAAGGACCAGAACCCGGACGCACTGTTCGCCTTTCTTCCCGCCGGCCCCCCCACCTTTGCCTTTGTGAAGTCCTATAATGAAAACGGCTTGCCCGATGCCGGCATAAAGTTTCTGGGCACTGGGGAAACTGACGAAACAAACCTGCAGGCGCTGGGTGATGCGGCCCTGGGTCTGACCACGGCCTATCACTATTCCGCAGATCACGATTCCGATCTCAACCGGGCCTTTACCGCAAAACTGGAGGAATTGTCTCCAGGTTCCGTGGCAAACCTGGCCTCGGTCGGCGCCTATGACGGTGCCCACGTGCTCTATGCAATGATTGGTGCCGTGGGTTCTGAGCGCACAAAAGCTGTGGATGTGGCGCGCGGAATGGAATGGGAATCCCCACGCGGACCGGTTTCGATCGACCCTGACACCCGCCACATTACACAAAACGTCTATATCCGTCGGGTGGCCCGCAACGAGAACGGTGTTCTCGTCAACGAGGAATTTGAAACCATCCCCAACGTTCCAGACCTGGGCCTGATGCAATAGGGCTCTCCCCCCGGAGGCCGGGTTCTTGGTTGAGCCTGGCCCCTCTTGTTTTCATGCAGTTATTCGGAGTTAACAGTGTCCGTTCTTTCCGGCATCCTTATTGATGGTTTTTCCTACGGCATGATCCTGTTCATGATTGCGGTAGGCCTGTCGGTAACCATGGGCCTCATGCGGGTTATCAACCTTGCCCATGGTGGTTTTGCCTTGCTCGGAGGGGCGTTTGCCCATTGGCTCACTTCCATCGCCAGTCTCAACTATGCTTTGTCCGTAATTTTGTCGGTGCTGGCGGTCATGCTCATCGCCATCGCCATGGAACGGGCACTCTATAAGAAAATCTACCAGTTCAGCGAACTGCAACAGGTACTGGCCACAATTGGTATCGCTTTCCTGATGATTGCCAGTGTGAATCTGTTTCTGGGCTCTACACTTTTACCCATTAGAGCCCCGGCCTTTTTCAGTACCTCCATTGACCTGGGCTTCCGTTCGCTTCCCGCCCATCGGCTGGTCGTCATAATTGCTGGTCTTGTGATTGCCGGGGGTCTTTATATCCTTCTTGATCGCACGCGTTTTGGCATTCAGCTTCGTGCCGCTGTCGACAATCGCGATATGGCAGCATCCCTGGGCATAAATACGGTTAAAATCTACGCGCTCACCTTTTCCCTTGGAGCCGGGCTCGCTGCCTTCGGGGGCATTCTGGGGGCTGAGCTCCTGCCGATCGAAGCCTATTATCCACTGCGCTACATGGTGCTGTTTCTTGTGGTCGTGGCAGTGGGTGGAATGGGCAGCATAGCCGGCTCGTTTTTCGCTGCCATCAGTCTTGGCATCATCGACACTGCCGCTCGTTATATTGTCCCCGACTTTGGAACGGTCTTTTTCTTCATAGCCATGATGATAGTGCTGACCCTGCGCCCGCACGGACTGCTGGGGAGAATTTAAAGTGAGCACGGACGCCGCAAAAACACTTGCCGTAACGCCCCCCCGCAAACGCTTCAGAACGCGTCTGCTGCTGGATTTGGTGCTGATAGGCATCGGGAGCGCTACCTTTTTTCTGTTCCCCGAAAATCTGGGGTTTGTCACCCGCGTGCTGATCATGATCATTTTTGTGCTCTCGCTTGATCTGGTGATTGGATATGCGGGCATTGCAACTCTTGGCCATGCCGCCCTGTTTGGCAGCGGGGCCTACGCGGCGGGGCTGTTTGCGGTCTACATCTCGGCCGACCCCCTCATCGGGCTTGCCATAGGCATTATTGCCGGAGCCGTTATCGCCTTTTTGTCCGGGTTGATTTTGTTACGTGCCGGGGGATTGACCCTGCTCATGCTCTCCATTGCCATAGCCCAGATATTGCAGGAAATAGCCAACAAGGAGCGTCCGCTCACCGGCGGCTCAGACGGGCTTTTGGGTATTGATATGGATCCCATATTCGGAATTTTTGCCTTCGATTTTTTCGGGCGGACGGGGTTCTGGTATGTCTTTGTCATTCTGGTAATGGTGTTCTTCCTTCTCAAGCTTGTCGTTGCTTCACCATTCGGGCTTGCCGCCCGCGGTATCCATGAAAGCCCGGCCCGGATGCGCGCCATTGGCACGCCGGTATATTGGCGCCTTGTGGGCATCTACACGCTGGCCGGTGCCATCGCAGGAATTGCCGGGGCGCTTTCTGCTCAGGTCACCGAGCTTGTCAGTCTTGAGGCCCTGGGCTTCACCCTTTCCGCCGAGGCCCTGATCATGCTTATTCTGGGTGGCACGGGGCGTCTGTATGGAGCCATATTCGGTACCGTCATCTTTATGAGCGTTCATCACTGGGCCGCCTCCATCGACCCCTTCAACTGGCTGTTTGTCATTGGCGGGCTGGTTCTGGTCGTCGTTTATTTTGTTCCCGAAGGTCTGCTTGGTCTGCCTGCAAAACTGCGTCAATGGCTGAGGGCAGGGCGATGAGCAGCGGACTTGAGGTCAAAAACCTTCAAAAACACTTTGGCGGCATCGTTGTTGCCAACAATATCTGCCTTGATCTGAAACCGGGCGATCGCAAGGCGCTGATTGGCCCCAATGGCGCAGGCAAAACCACTTTTGCCAATCTCCTGACTGGCACACTGATGCCTGAGAGCGGTTCAATCCGACTTGATGGGGCTGACATCTTATCTCTCAAGGAATCAAAGAGGGTAAGAGCAGGGGTCGCCAAAACCTTTCAGATAACAACCCTGTTCAAGGCCATGAGCGTGCGCGAAAACATTCGCCTGCCCATTCTGGAGCGTGAGAGAAAAAGTCTGAACTGGCTTTCCTCCTCTGCCAGTTTCCCCGAGGTGGAAAATGAGATCGAACAGTTGCTGACTCAGTTCAATCTTGAGACCTTTGCAGATTTAAGGGTTCAGGACCTGGCCTATGGACAGCAAAGACTGGTCGAGATGGCGCTGACACTGGCGCTAAAACCAAGGATTCTTATTCTGGACGAGCCTTCCGCCGGCGTGCCCACCAGCGATGCTCACATTATCATTGAAGCCATTGAACGCCTCCCCCAGGACTTGGCCGTGCTGATCATCGAGCATGACATGAAGCTGGTTTTTCGGGTGGCAGCCAGAATTGTTGTGCTGGTCAATGGTGCAATACTGCTTGAGGGCTCGCCTGAAGAAATTGCCGGCAATCAGCAGGTGCGCGACCTTTATCTGGGGGCCAGCCATGCCCACTAAGACCAACGAACCCATTCTCAGCCTGAGGGGTATTCACGCCGGTTATGGCGACACCCAGATCCTCAACGATATCTCACTTGAGGTTGAAAAGGGTGAACGCCTGGCCATTGTGGGCCGCAATGGGGTGGGCAAGTCCACTCTGCTTAATACCATCATGGGCCTGACGGATATGCACTCGGGCTCCATCGAGTTTCGCGGCGATGCGCTGCACAGCTTGCCGTCGCACAAGCGCGCCCTTTCCGGTCTGGGTCTGGTACCCCAGACCAGAGATATTTTTGCAACCCTGAGCGTTGAGGAAAATCTCCTGGCAGGTCTTAAAGGCAATGGCGGTATCGAACAGGGGTTTGCCATGTTTCCAAGGCTTAAGGAACGCCGCAAAAATAGTGGGGCCCAGCTCTCGGGCGGCGAACAGCAGATGCTTTCAATTGCGCGTACGTTGATGGGAAAACCAGAATTGCTGATGCTGGACGAGCCCATGGAAGGATTAGCGCCGGTAATCTGCGATATGCTGATGGATGTGCTTGAGCAACTGGCCGCCGACGGGGCCCACACCATCATTCTGGTCGAGCAGCATACCGAGCTGGCTTTGCAGTTCTCCGATCGCATGATGATTCTCGATGGCGGGGAAATCGTATTTCTGGGGGCAACGGACGAGGTGCAGGCAAACCCTCAGATACTCGAACGTCACGTGGGGCTTGGCCTGACTGAAACATAAAACACCAGATTGATGGAGAATCAGGATGAAAATGATTGAGGGCCATGCGGCTATTGAGCCACCGCCCGGCGTACCGGTTTGGGATGTGGACCCATACGACCCTCAAACCCTTGCCGACCCGGACGCCTATTATGCCGAACTGCGCGCCAAAGGACCCTTTGTCTATATTCCCCGTTATTCCGTTCTGGCCTGCGGGCGCCATCAGGAGACTCAGGAGGTTTTCTCCGATTGGGAGCGCTTCGTCTCCTCAAGAGGTGTTGGTTTGCAGGATTTCAAACTCGAAACCCCCTGGCGGTCGCCCAGCATAATCCTGGAGGTCGACCCCCCCGCCCACAGCCGAACGCGCAAGGTGATGAGCAGGGTTTTGTCACCCAAGGTCGCCAATGCGTTGCGTGAACAGTTTCTGGTCGCCGCCAACAAACTGGTTGATGAGCTTCTTGAAAAAGACAGTTTTGAAGCCATCGCTGAACTGGCAGAAGTTTACCCCACAAACGTATTTCCCGAGGCAATGGGCCTGAGAGAGGTCAATCGCAGATTCCTGATCGACTATGGGGCGATGGTTTTCAACGCTCTTGGCCCTGACAACGACCTGCGCCGAAATGCCATGGCCATGGGCCCGGAAATTGTGCCCTGGATTACCCGACAGTGTAAAAGGGAAAACCTCAGGCAAGAGGGCTTTGGAGCCGAAATTTACGCCGCTGCGGACGCAGGAGAGATCAGCGAGGATGAGGCGGGCATGCTGGTGCGTTCACTGCTTTCGGCGGGTGTCGATACCACGGTCACCGGCATCGGAAGCGCCTTGTGGTGCCTGGCAACCAACCCCGGGGAATATGAAAAACTTAAAGAAAATCCCAAACTGCTGCGACCGGCCTTTGAGGAGGTATTGCGCTTCACCTCCCCCGTTCATTCCTTTTGCCGCACCGCAGACAGGGACACTGAAGTCAGCGGTGTTGAAATTGTAGCCGGCACAAAAATTCTCTGTGTGTTGGGGGCTGCCAACAGCGACGAAACACGCTGGCCCGATGCCGGCAGGTTTGACGTCAACCGACGGCCCACCGGACATCTGGCAATGGGCTCGGGCGTGCATGGCTGTGTCGGACAGAATCTGGCACGGGCTGAAGTGGGCGCTGTCCTGACTGCTATTGTCAACAAGGTGGACAAAATCAAACTGAATGGGCCGGCACGATGGCGGCCCAACAACGCTATCCATGCCCTGGATACAATGCCCCTAACCTTCACACCCCGATAGTTTGTTTTTACGGTCCACTTTCGCCCCACAGTCAGGATGAAAAACACCATGACAAAAATTATCTTTGTCGATTTTAAGGGCAAAAAAACCACCATTGAGGCGCGCGACGGAGACAATCTCATGCAGGCCGCTATTGCTGGCGGGATAGAGGGAATTGTGGGGGAATGCTGCGGTGCCATGATGTGTGCCACCTGCCATGTTTATGTGGAAGAACCCTATCTCAGTTCTCTTTTGGAGCGCTCCGAAGGCGAAGAGGAGATGCTGGAATGCACGGCTTCAGAACAGCGCACAAACAGCAGATTATCCTGCCAAATCAAGATTGGACCTGATATAGAGGGCATGATCGTGCACTTACCGGAAGAGCAATAGTGACAGACAATACCATTGTTATCGTGGGATCCGGTCAGGCCGGGTTCCAGACTGCCGCCAGCCTGCGTACTGAAGGATTTGAAGGGGAAATAGTCATCATTGGTGCAGAGCCGGGTCTGCCCTATCAGCGCCCCCCGCTGTCCAAGACCTATTTTGTCGATTCCGATGCCCAAAGATTGCTATTTCGCAAGAGCGATTTTTTTGAGAAAAATCGCATAGAACTTCTACAGAACATCCGGGTAACACGCATTAAAAGGGACAAGAAGCAGGTTGAACTGGAAGATGGGCGTATCATTTCCTACGACAAGCTGGTTCTGGCCATGGGAACAAAAAACCGGGACCTCCCAATCCCCGGGACCAACTTTGAAAATGTTCTGCAACTGCGTACCCTTGCAGATGCAGACAAACTTCGGCAGGCCGCCAAGGGTGCTTCCGGCGCCGTTATGATCGGTGGAGGTTTCATCGGTCTTGAAGTGGCCAGCGTATTGCGCGGGCTTGGTCTTGATGTATCCATAGTCGAGTTGGAACCCCGGGTCATGGCCCGCTCTGTTTCTGAACCAGTATCGGCTTTTTTTGAGAATATGCACACCGCTATGGGAGTAAAGCTCTTCCTTGGAGAAAGAGTTGCTTCCATTCAGGGAAATGCTCAGGGCCAGGTCGAAACGGTCACGCTGGGTGGTAGTGGCGCAAAGCTTGCCGGTGACCTTGTTATCATCTGCGCAGGTGTCGTTCCCGATATCCAGATTGCCGCTGATGCCGGACTGGCCATCGAAAACGGCATTCGTGTCGACGAATACATGACGACAAACGACCCCGATATCTTTTCAATCGGGGATTGCGCTGCATTTGTCCATACTGCATCAGGGCAAAGAGTCCGGCTTGAATCGGTGCAGAACGCCCTTGATCAGGCAAAATGTGTTGCCGCAAAAATTGCCGGGCATCCTGAGGCTTATGATCGGGTGCCCTGGTTCTGGAGCGATCAGGCAGGCACAAAGCTTCAAATTGCCGGCCTGACCGGACAGGCTGACCAGTGGTACGAAAAACAAAGTGATAGCCCGAAAAAATTGACAGTTCTGGCGTTCAAAGATAGTCAGTTTGTCGGCGCGGAAACCATCAACAATGCCAGCGACCATATGACTGCTCGCAAAATTCTTGCCTTGCAGGATAAGGTTTCCTTTAAGGACTTTGAATCTAGAGGTTTTGATCTCCGCCAAATTGCCATGGAGAAAGCCAGAACGGGTTAGCAGACTTGCTCAAGGAAAAACGACCGGAAGCCCCGAAGGTTGGGCGGGAATTATGCCCCGGGGGGCGGCTATCCAGCCCGACCAAAGAATTTCGGGGCCGCCGGATTGTTGATATTTCAACCTACACGCCCTATTTCCTGTCCGCCGTCAATAATGCCCTGACACGGGGAGCTTCCAGGCACTATCTCAAAATGTTCGAAGTGGGCATCGTGGAGTGGCGGGTTATCTCAATGCTCGCCATTGAGCCCAGAATTCCCGCCTCACGCATATGCGAAGTCATCTATCTGGATAAGTCGGGCACCAGCCGCGCTCTGAAAAACCTGTCTGAACAGGATGTCATTGAATTCGAAGCCGCAAGTGCTGATCCGCGGCGCAAAGTCTGGTGGCTGAGCCGCAAGGGATACAAGCTGCATGACCGCATTCTTGAAGTCGCTCTTGAGCGGGAACGCAAGCTCATTGAGGGTGTGGACCCCGAAGACCTTGAAGTATTCCTTCGTGTGATCCGCCGCATGCGCACCAATGTCGATAAGCTCTAGGGCCCTGATCTTCTTTCAGCTTTTCGGTTTTAACTGGTAGCGGAAATCGCATAATGTGCCCCCCTGCATAATCGTTTGGGTGCGCGTGAGTTTCATGTCCGGATTGTAACCCACGCAGAATTCAGCATCCCGGTTGCAGGAAAGCAGATGCCCGATTTCACCAAGCCCCATCTCCTTGTACATCTCGGAGAAGCGACAGCGTTTGATATTGAAATCCAGACGGTCCGGTGCTTCGTGAAGCAGTTCGACCTCCAGAGCCCCGTCAGCCTCCCACAAAGGGATGAGGTTTGAAAAATCCTCAAGATCAGGCTCTCGGCCCAATTGCGCGCGCATCGCTTTCCCTTGCGCAATGGCTGATTTGGAAACCGCCTCAGCGATAATTGTCTCGGCTTCTTTTTTGCCGCTGCGCCCCAGCACCACCTCATATACGTCACGCAGAATTGCCGCTTCAATGCGCCTGAGTTCAAGCATTGAAAGGGCGCTTTTTGCTGGTTTTTCCGGGGTGCTTTTGCTCATTTTTCCGGCTCGCCTTCGTCCATATATTGCTTCAGATCGTCGGGTATGGGCATGGTACTGGTCAGCTTCACATTGGCGCCCCCTGTGTTGCCCTTGGGAACTTTACCCATGGCGGAACCAACAATTCCAAGCGGCATCCTGAGCAGCTGGCCCCCAATCTCATTCAGATTCCCGGTTTTCAACCCGATGAAAAACATCCACATATGGGTGTAAAAATGGGGCAGAACATGAAATTGCCCGAGCACATGAGCACGCTCAAAACAGGTGAATGCCTCCTGATAGCGTTTCTGGGAAAAATGGCTCTTTCCCAACGCCATTTCCACATCGAACGCCTCTTTAAGTCTGGTTTTCATATATCTTCCCCTCCTTGATTTATCCGTGGTGCACACAACACCAGCGGCGGGCTGGCATGGGTCGGCCATTCATCAGGCGGCTTCGAATACCACCAGACACCCGCACGCCTCATCAGGCTCCAGCACCAACCCCTCTTTGGTTCTGTGCGGTGAAAAATTGTTGGCTCTCAGATGGATTTCCAGCGCTTCAAGATTGTCAACACTGACAGCAAATCCCGCGATATGGTCTTCACTACGGACGGGAGCAACCCCTGCAAAAGCCTCCCTGAAACTTGCGTCGGAATGAATATGCAGGGCAACGCGTTCCCCCGAAACGATTGCCGAGGGCTGTCCTTCCTCTCTCTCTTTGACGGGCATGTCCCAGAACCCTGAAAAGTGTTCCGCCGCCGAAGCGGGATTGTTCGCTACCGCAATAATCCTGGTCAATGCCAGGCTCCTGTTTTCGTGGCTGACAAACTCGGGCCGCAGATAGTGATGCGGGGTCTTGTGCTGGCAGGCAATCCAGTAAAAGGGTGCCTGCCCCCCCTCAGGCAGAACGATTGAAAACGAAAACTCGATAATTTCCCCGTCGGGGAGCTCCCAGGTTCGCCCGCTTTCAAGCACCGGCGAAACTTCAAGCCCGGCCCGGTTCAATCCTGCTCGTGTTGCCTCCGCGTCCCGGGTTGCAGCAACCATAAGAACCGGACGGTCCGGAATGCGCAAAGCTGCCGCCATTGCAGGGGGCGCCTCCTCGGGCACATCAAGCGACATGAGTTCGATAAAATTGGGGCTTTGGGTCTTGCCGTCTGAAAAGCACACGAGATGGTTGCTCATGCCAGGCAATTGGCCGCGAGGAGTGATGGCAAACCCCATTCCGGCAAAAATCTCACCGGCTTTTTTGCTGTCTCTGACGCTGAGCATCAGATGGTCGATATCATCTATTTCCAAACTCACCGCTTGCTTCCTCCATGTGGGCAATTCACGCCGCAGAACGTTTATTCGCCATACCCGTCAAAAAGCACTGTTGATATGTAACGCTCAGCGCTGTCAGGCAGCAGGGCAACAATGGTTTTGCCCTTCATGTCATCGCGCTGCGCCAGCCGCAGCGCACAGGCCAGAGCCGCGCCAGAAGAGATGCCGGTGGGAATGCCTTCAAGCGCTGCAAGTTTGCGGGAGGTTTCAATGGCCTCGTCATTGCTCACCAGCATAATTTCGTCGATAATATCGGTGTTGAGAATGTCTGGAATAAAGCCGGTACCAATCCCCTGAATCATGTGGGGCGAATGCTCCCCTCCAGATAAAACCGGGCTGTCTTCGGGCTCCACGGCAACCACCTTTACGTTGCTGTTCAACTCCTTGAGTCGCTCGCCGATGCCGGTGAGCGTACCCCCGGTGCCCACGCAGATTACCACTGCATCCACATTTCCCCCCGTATCCTTCCAGATTTCCTCAGCGGTGGTCTTGCGGTGAAAATCGGGATTGGCCGGATTGCCGAACTGCCAGGGCATCACTGCGTTTTGGGTACTGGCGACAATCTCCCTGGCTTTTTCAATTGTGGCGTGAATGCCCTCTGCCGCCGGGGTGAGAACCAGCTCGGCCCCCAAGAACTGCATCAGCTTGCGCCTCTCGATGGAAAAACTGTCCGGCATGGTCAAAATGCACCTGTATCCCTTGGCGATGCAGGCAAACGCCAGACCAACTCCCGTATTGCCCGAGGTCGGCTCGACGATTACGCTGTCCGGCCCGATAGTGCCATCCGCCTCCATCGCCTCAAGCATGCCAATGGCAATGCGGTCCTTGACGCTGGACACCGGATTAAACGATTCCAGCTTGACCAGAACCTCTCCCTGACAGCCTGATTGTTCTGCCAGCTTCGTCGCCCGGACGAGCGGAGTGTTGCCAATGGTTTCCAGGATATTGTCGTAAACCCTGCCCCGGCCGGGTTTGTCGAACTTGAGGCCCTTTGCGGGTGACTGGCTCATTGCTGATTTTCCTTGTTGATGTTGCGCCAAACACATTGGCACGGAAACTGAACAGGCATTGCTAGAAGGGAAGGCCCACATAGTTTTCGGCGAGCGAGGCCATAGCAGCCTTTGAGGAGAGCAGATAATCCAGGTCGGTCTCCTGCATGCGCTGGTCGAAGGGCGAATTATCCGGGAATTTGTGCAGCAGCATGGTCATCCACCAGGAGAAGCGCTGCCCCTTCCATACCCGCGCCAGCGCTTTGCCTGAATATGCTTCAAGACCGCTGTCATCGCCCTTCTTATAATGGTCGAGCATGGCGTGATAGAGATAGTAGATATCCGAGGCCGCCGAGTTCAGACCGCGTGCACCGGTGGGCGGCACAATATGGGCCGCATCCCCGGCCAGAAACATATTACCATAGCGCATGGGTTCAGCCACAAAACTGCGCAGAGGGGCGATGCTCTTTTCAATGGAGGGACCGGTTTCCAGTTTGGCCGAAGCATCATCAGGCAGGCGCAGTTTAAGTTCCCGCCAGAACGCGTCATCGGACCAGTCCTCAACGCTCTCGCTCAGGGGCACCTGAATATAGTAGCGGCTCAGGACCTGAGAGCGCAGCGAGCAAAGAGCAAAACCACGCTCGTGCCGGGCATAGATAAGCTCGGGAGAAACCGGTTTTGTTTCTGAGAGAACTCCAAGCCAGCCAAACGGATAGACCCGCTCAAATTCCCTGATTTTGTCTTTGGGAATGGATTTTCGGCTCACTCCGTGAAAGCCATCCGCGCCGATGATGTATTCACAGTCCAGGCGCTTGTTTTCACCCTCGTGCCTAAAAGTCAGAAAAGGGCTGTCAGAGGTTATATCATGGGGTTGCACATCAAGCGCTTCATGAATGACAGTGCCGCCCATTTTCTCGCGCGCCTCATAAAGGTCGCGGGTCAATTCGGTCTGTCCGTAGACAATCACTGAATTGCCCCCCGTCAGTCCCTTGAGGTCCACCCGGTCACGCCTGCCCTCGTGGGCGATTTCAAAGCCGTCGTGGATTTCTCCCTCCGCGTCCATGCGCGCCCCGCACCGGGCCTCGCGCATCAAATCGGCAAAGCCATGCTCCAGAACACCGGCCCGGATGCGGCTCAGAACATAGTCTCTCGTGTGCTTTTCCAGCACCACATTGTCGATATCCTGTATGTGCAGGAGTTGCGAAAGCAACAGGCCTGACGGACCACCGCCAATTATGCCAACCTGGGTTTTCATCTGCTATATCCTTGTCAGAACGTCCGCGTCTATTCGATGCATTCCAGCATCATGGTGCCTGCACCGGTGTTGGAAACGGGGATGTGATAGTTCTGGTGCAAAGGTCGAACCTTGTCACCAAGCGCACCGCGCATCATCATCCACATCAAAAATTCGGTTCCCTGCGCCCCGGCCTGACGCACCAGTTCGTGTCGGGAAATCTTGGTCAGTTCCTCCGGGTCGGTGACGATTTTTTCCATGCACATCTGGTCAAATTCCTTGTTGATGAATCCGGCCCGCTCCCCGTCAAGCTGGTGGGAAAGCCCGCCGGTGCCCAGCACCACGACCTTGATGTCTTCGGGGTAGGAGCGAATGGCGCGCCCCAGCGACTTGCCGAAATCAAGCGCCCGTTTCAGTGTTGGTATGGGGTGCTGAACCGTATTGGCGCTGATGGGAATGGCGCGCGGCATGTCCGGGTTGTCACCAAGGCCGGGCCAGAACAATTGCATAGGCACAGTAAAGCCGTGGTCGACCGCCAGTTCCTGACACGAGGTGATGTCAAACTCATCCTCAACCATGCCCTCGATGATATGCCAGGAGAGTTTGGCGTCCCCCGGAAAGGGAGGAAGAACGGGAATACCCCAACCCTCATCCTCGTTGATATATTCATGGGCCGCACCAATGGCAAAAGTGGGCATCTGGTCGAGGAAAAACCCCAGCCCATGGTCATTATAAATGTTTATGGCCACGTCGGGTTTGTGCTTTTCCAGCCAGGCGTGAATGGGGGGATAGCCGTCAAAGAACGGTTTCCAGTAATCGTCGTCCTTCTGCCCCCGGGCTATGGCGTTGCCAACGGCGGGAATGTGCGAAGTGGTCAGTCCACCGATAATTGTTGCCATGTCAGTCACCTGCCTTTCTGAGCTTTTCCTTGAAATCCTCAACGCTCATGCCGGTTTGCTGGGCCCCGATATCCTGCATGTTAAGCTTGTAGATGCCCGCAAACTTGGCCAGGTAATAAATGTTGCCGCCCGCAGCAATCATCTCTAGCACATTCTTGTTTCTGCAGGCCTGTTTTTGCGCTTCGTTCAGGCCGAATTTTTCGAAATACGCCTCCGGGTTGGCAAGGTATTGCTCACGCGCTTCGGCACTGTTGAACGAATAACACATCTTGTTGAGCGCATAGCCAATCATCGCCATTTCACCGTCAAAAAGGGTAGTCCCTTCAATGGGGGTATGATGGTCAAAATCTTCAAATTCCATCAGTTTGTTCCTTGTTTTTCGGGGTGGTCAGCCCAGTAGAGACGCATGGGATTGTCCACCAGCAGCGCCTTCTGTCCGGGGGCATCAGTGGCGACAAGGGGGATGATATCCACCAGGGCGCCGTCATCAGGCATATGGGATTTCATGTTGGGGTGCGGCCAGTCGGTGCCCCACAGCACCCGGTCGGGGAAGCGTTCCACAAGCGTGCGGGCAAAAGGTAGCACATCCGCATAATCAGGGACTTCCCCGGTGCCCGGCCCCTGCAGCGAAAGCCGCTCGGGGCAGGAAACCTTGGTCCAGAAGTTCTTGTTTTCCTCAAGCAGGTCGATAAAGCGCTGAAAATCCTCATGCCCAGCGCCTTTTGAAATATCGGGGCGCCCCATATGGTCAATGACAACGATTGAAGGCAGCCTTTTCAGGAACGGCTCTCTGCCTGGCAAATCTGCGCCCTCCAGATAAACCACGACATGCCAGCCCAGTTTTGCGACGCGCTCGGCAATGCCAAGCAACTCCGCCTCGGGCGCGACATCGACCAGTCGCCTGACAAAATTGAACCGGACCGCCCGGACCCCGGCCCCATCAAGCCGCTTCAGTTCTTCATCTGAAACACCTGACTGGACAACTGCTACCCCCCGCGCACGGTCTCCAGCGGCATGAAGAGCATCCGTTAGCGCATCATTATTGGTGCCGTGGCAGGAAGCCTGCACAATGACATTGCGCGACAAGCCCAAATGTTCCCGCAGCGCAAACAGTTTCTCCTTGGGCGCATCGCAGGGCGTATATTTCCTGTTTGGTGCGTAGGGAAACCGCGCAGCGGGACCAAATACATGGCAATGGGCATCAACCGCGCCGGGCGGAGGAGAAAACGCCGGGATGGAGGGAGTGGCATCAAAGGGGAGATAATCTGCATCCATGAGGCTAGCCCTTCTCCTCAGACCGGGGAAAGACAACACCATCAAACAATTTACGAGCGGTGCGCAGAACACCGGCGCTGACAACCTTTTCGGCTTCGCTCAACCGGATGATAATGCTTGTCTCCCCGATGGGGTGCTCAATGCTCATGGTCTTGGGATTCCCTGCCGGAACCTCTGCCAGCGCTGCGGCAACTGAGCCTTCAATCAGACAGGCGGTGGCCACACTCACCGCACCCAGCACCCCAATGGAGGAGTGACAACGATGAGGGATAAATGTGCGCGTGGAAATGGTCCCACCATTTGCAGGCGCACTTACCATGGTCATTTTGGGGATGGTTTTTTCGCTGACATCACCCAGATTCATAAGGTGTCCGGCTTTGATGCGGATGTTTTCCAGCTTTGCCTTGAGCGCACTGTCGGCGTCGAGTTCTTCGCGGGATTCGGTGCCGGTGATGCCCATTTCGTCGGCGCGCATGATGACGCCGGGCATGCCGTTGTCGAGCAAAGTCACCTCGACACCGTCAATAACGTCTCTGGCATTACCGGTGGGCAGCAGCGCGCCGCAACTCGCACCCGCAGTATCCTCAAAGGCAATTTCCACGGGAGCCGAAGTTCCAGGTACCCCGTCAATCCTGACCTCCCCTGCGTAACAGACCCCGCCTTCAGGGGTCTGGACCAGAGCCGTTGCGGTCTGCCCGGTGTTCTCCATGAAAATCACAACCGGCGTTAACTCTCCGGCCGGCTCCACCAACCCGCGTTCGATTGCAAAGGGAGCGACCCCGGCAAGAATATTGCCGCAATTCTGCGCGTCACTTACCAGGGGTTCGTCGACCGAGACCTGCAAAAACAGGTAATCGACATCAACCCCTTTACGTTCGGACTTTGTGACAACCGCCACTTTTGAAGTCAGCGGGTCGGCGCCGCCCATTCCATCAATCTGGCGCGGGTCCGGGGAACCCATTATTGAAAGCAAAAACGCATCCCGTTCGGCGGCGTCTTCAGGCAAATCATCGGCCAGAAAGTAGGCGCCTTTGGAAGTGCCGCCACGCATCCACATACAAGGGAGACCATCACTCATATTTCAGGCCCTTCTTTGCCAGCCGTTCACGCATCTTGTACATATCAAGTCCCAGCTCTCCCTTTTGCAGGCGCAGGCGCTTTTCTTCTTCCGCGGCCAGTCTTGCCTCGGCCCGGGCCAGCACCGCCTCCGCGTCAAAAAGAGGGACAACACAAACCCCGTCATCATCGGCAACAATCACATCGCCGGGATTGACCAGCGCCCCGGCACAGATAATGGGCACATTGACCGAGCCCGGCGTTTCTTTCACTGTTCCTTGCGCACATATGGCTTTCGACCAGACAGGGAATTTCATGGCTGTGAGGTCGGCCACGTCGCGCACGCCAGCGTCAATAATCAGGCCAACGCCGCCCCGGGCCTGCATCGAAACCGCCAGCAGGTCACCAAAATATCCCGCATCGGACGGTGAAGTGGTGGCCAGAACCAGCACATCGCCTTCCTGAACCTGCTCGATAGCCACATGAACCATCCAGTTGTCACCCGGTGGCGCAAGGATGGTCACCGCTGAAGCGCCCAGCTTCGCGCCGCCATAAATGGGGCGCATGTAAGAGGCGAGCAAACCGGTGCGCCCCTGTGCTTCATGCACCGTTGCAACACCACACGCGCCAAGTCTCTTGACCAGTTCGGGAGCGGCGCGTTCAACATTCTGGACAACGCGGCTCATGTCAACTCGTCCACACAACTGGGATAGATGGCCTGAAACCCTTCCGCATAGCGGGCAACGCGCCCCCCTGACATGCCCCCGGAATTGCGGCGAAAATGATTGCCCCGATTTTCTGCCAGATTCGTATAAAACTTCCACAAATGTTCCTGGCCCTGCATGCACTCAATGGCAGTGCGTTTTTTGTCCCACACTTCGGTGATGTCTAAAAACACATTGGGCTTCCAGCCCATTTGCTCGCTCTGGTGGGGCTCGAACAGATAAAGCTGGGGAGCGCCCAGCACCTTTTCGCCCGGATTGTGCCCCCAGGCCTGAGCAATCATGCGGCACTCCATTGCGACTTGGGTGGCATAGGAATGATCGGTGTTGTAGGGATCGTACTGGGAGTGTGACATCATGAAATCGGGTTGCACAGCCCGGATGACATCGACCAGCCTGAACTTCGCTTCCCGGTCCAGCTCAAGCGGATAGTCCCCAAGATCAAAAAACCGGATATCGTGAACACCCAGCGCCTGGGCCGCATTCTCCGCCTCCTTGCGGCGGGCGGTCTTGACTTTTTCGAGCGTACAGCCTTCCTGTTTCCACAGTTTGGCGGATTCCCCGCGCTCTCCATAGGAGAGGCAGACAACGCTTATCTCATACCCCTTTTTCTGATGCAGGGCGATGGCGCCACCCGCCCTCCAGACAAAATCAGCGGCATGGGCACTGATCACCAGAGCGCTTTTTTTGTCCACCATGTCATATTCCGTTCACGAATGAGTTGCGGTGGGGAATATCCCTTTCAAGTCGCAGACAATCCAGTTCAAAGGCTACCCTAACTCATAAGAAATTGCTATAGAGGTTGAAAATTACCCCTGCTGTGACATGAAATCTGACCTATGGAATCTACAAAAGAAGTCGTAAAACGTGCCATCAATTTCAATTTGCGTCACCTGCGCGCCTTTCAGGAAATCGCTGCCTGCCAGAGCATCTCCCATGCTGCAGCACGAATCCATCTCACGCAGCCGGCAATAACTCAGGCCCTTGCCAAGCTGGAAGATCTGGCAGGGGCCAGATTGTTCGACCGGCGGGGACGTGGCATGTTCCTGAATGAGCCGGGAGCATTGTTTTTGCGCCGGGTCGAGCGGGCACTGACCCTCATCGAGGAAGGGGCGCGTTCCGCCCTGAAAATCGCAACCAAGGGACGCGCGCGCGGCTTTTCTCAGTTCGACCGGCTTGTTACCTCGGCCCAATTGCGCGCGCTGCTGGCGGTGGTTGAGGCAGGGAATTTTTCGCTGGCAGCCCGTTCAATAGGAATCTCCCAGCCCTCCCTGCACCGTACCGCCCGCGACCTTGAAAAACTGTCCGGCATTACCTTGTTCAACCGCGTCAGCCTTGGCATAGAGGTTACGCCTTCAGCCCGGGTTCTGGCCCAGCATGCACGACTTGCTTTTTCTGAAATTGATCAGGGAATTGATGAAATTCAGGCCTGGTGCGGATTTGATACCGGCCGCATTGTTGTGGGTACCATGCCTCTGGCCCGCACGATAATATTGCCTCAGGCGATCAACAATCTGCTCAAGGACCGCCCCGATGTGGATGTCAGTGTCATAGACGGGCCCTATGACGACCTGCTGCATGGTTTGCGCCATGGGGAAATAGACTTGCTGACCGGGGCACTGCGCGATCCGCTACCCATCTCCGACGTGGTTCAGGAAACCCTGTTCAGCGACCCGCTGGCAATTGTCGCCCGTGCCGGGCACCCGCTGAGTGCGAAAAACAAGGTGACCCTTGGCGACCTTGCCGCGTGTTCGTGGGCGGTTCCGCGTGCCGGAACTCCCACACGGGAATTTTTCAACAACATGTTTGCAACAGCAGGAGTTTCAGGGCCGCGCCATGTTATCGAAGCAAGCTCGCTTGTGCTCATACGTGGCCTGCTTTCCACAAGCGACCGCCTCACCATCATGTCCGCTCACCAGATGCACCACGAAGAAGAACAGGGGCTGCTGTGCCGTCTCCGTTTCGACATGCGTGCAACCTCGCGCGATATCGGCATCACAATGCGCGACAACTGGCGACCCACAGCAACTCAAACCCTGTTCCTGAACTATCTGCGCAAGGCGTCCGCTCGGGTGCAAAAGCACAGCAAAACTTATTCGAAAAACGAATAGGAGATGCCCGCAACCTATTTTACTCTCTCAAACCCGTTTGCTAGGGGCAGTATCCAAAATAACGAGCGGACCTTATTCATGACGCCACAGGACAATGTCCCCTGCATCAATACCCTCGGATTTATCGGGTTTGGCGAAGTCGGCATGGCTTTTGCCGCAGGCCTGCGGCGCGAACAACTCAATGGTCCTGCCACCGATATTCTGGCCTTCGACATAAAGACATGTGGGACACAGGAAGCGCGCGAAGAAAAACTGTCCGACTACGAAAGTTCAGGAGTTTTATCCGCCAAAAGCGCCCAGTCCTGCGCTGCCGGGGCCCAAGCTGTTTTTTCTCTGGTCACGGCTGACCAGGCACTGGACGCAGCATTGAGCACAGCACCGGGCCTTGGCAAAAACTGCCTTTATCTGGATTGCAATTCATGCGCCCCGGACACCAAGAAGCAGGCCGCCATCGCCATCAATGCTGCCGGGGGGCGCTATGTGGATGTCGCCATTATGGCTCCCGTGCACCCTGACCTGCACAAAACGCCGACGCTGGTCAGCGGAAAATGGGCTGAGGACGCACACCGGTTGATGATGTCTCTGGGCATGCGCTCCAGTCTTGTTAATGGGGATATCGGCGCTGCCGCTTCCATCAAGCTAATCCGCTCTATCATGGTCAAGGGCATGGAAGCCCTGCTCGCGGAATGCCTTCTTGCAGCAAAAAAGGCGAGCGTGGAGGAGCAGGTTCTTAAATCGCTGGAAGAAACTTATCCTGATATCGACTGGGAACAACGCTCAAAATACGCACTCTCACGCATGATAAAACATGGCATGCGCCGGGCGGCTGAAATGGAAGAGGCCACTTCATGCGTTAAAAGTCTGAGGCTGCCCAACCAGATGTCCCGGGCAGCTGCAGATTGGCAGCGCGCCATCGCAGGTCTTCATCTGCCCCTTGAGGACAGTTCGGCAGAGCCGGACGCAAAGAGAATTTTGACGGCTTTCCAATTGCAGTATAACCGGAGAAACGAGCTATGAAACTTTGTGTCGCTGGAGCAGCAGGTGCCTTTGGCATGAAACACCTTGATGCCCTGAACAATATCGAAGGTGTTGAAGTAACTTCTGTTGTCGGGCGTACACCGGACACGATCAGGAGTTTTGCCGATGAACGCGGCATCGCCCACGCAACTACCGATCTGGCCGAAAGCCTGGCCCGAAGCGATGTGGACGCCGTAATATTATCCACCCCCACCCAGATGCATGCAAAACAGGCCATTGCCTGCATGCGCGCTGGAAAGCATGTGCTGATAGAAATTCCCATGGCCGACAATCTGGCGGATTCCGAGGAAATCGTACGGGTGCAGAAGGAAACCGGCCTGGTCGCCATGGCCGGGCATGTGCGCCGCTTTAACCCCTCCCACCAGTGGATCCACAATAAAATCCGGGCCGGGGAATTAAAGATTCAACAGATGGATGTGCAGACCTATTTTTTTCGCCGCAAGAACATCAATGCCGCGGGCAAGGCGCGCAGCTGGACCGACCATCTGCTATGGCACCACGCCTGCCACACTGTCGATCTTTTCCAGTATCAGACCGGCGAAATTGCATCTGACGCATTTGGCCTGCAAGGTCCCGAACATCCCGAACTTGGTATCGCCATGGATATGGGTATCGGAATGAAAGTACCCTCGGGCGCTATCTGCACACTCTCCCTCTCATTCAATAACGAGGGTCCTCTTGGCACCTTTTTTCGCTATATTTGCGACCGTGGCACCTATATCGCCCGCTATGATGACCTGGTGGATGGCTATGAGAAGCCCATCGACCTGTCAAACGTTGCGGTTTCAGGCAATGGCATTGAGCTGATTGACCGCGAATTCATTTCAGCAATCAGCGAAGGACGGGAACCTAACGCCTCAGTGGCGCAATGTCTGACGGCCATGCAAACCCTGAACCGGATCGAAAAAAGCATGATTTAGGATCAGGAGACGTTAAATTCGTCCAATTCTGTTCGAGAAAGAGTGTTCAGATGAAGCAAAGCTGCCGGCAAACAATGTCGTTCACCTTTTTGAGCGGAAATTTGTTTCAGATGGATGCCATAGCTCAAACCCTTCGGGCACTATGGATTTTGCCCTACGCTCCTGCGTCTTCGACACTTCTTGCCTCAAAAAACACATCACTAAAAACATCAGGAGACCAAGCAACAACACGCCCTGAGCAATGAGCGTTTGACTTCATGAGTCATTGAGATAAATACTGCACGAGAGCAGAAATTGTGGGATCCCGGTGCCCAGACCTTTTTTGCTAGATACTTGATCACAGGGAAATGGAATATCTGCTGCGCAAAATTCTTGCCAACCAGATGGCGGCCAAGGCCAGTGATGATCGCACGTTCGTAGAAGAAATTGCCGGAATATGGGGTGAGGCGGGCCATGACAATGCTGTCACCCCGGATACCCTGCAGGCACTGCTGATCCTGATGCTCACCCTGATCATGCAGATAAAAATGATCCCTCCGGCTGAGATGAAAACAGCCACAAAGCTGCTTTGCGAAACCTTTGTTGACAGAATGGCCAGGGACACTCTTTCCTCTGCTCCGGCTCGCCAGGGAAGCGTTACTCCATGATAAACATTCAGAATCTTGGTTTTACCTATCCGGGTGCCGCTACTCCCGTATTGTCGGGCCTGAACTTTCATATAGAACAGGGTGAAATCTATGGTCTGCTCGGCCCTTCAGGCTCGGGCAAATCTACCACCCAGAAAATTCTCATGGGGCTGCTGCGCGGTTTTACCGGCAGCGCACTGGTTTTTGACCAGCCCATAGAAAATATCGACCGCAGCTTTTATGAGCGCATCGGGGTGAGCTTTGAGCTGCCAACTCTTTATCTTCGTCTCACCGCGCGGGAGAATTTGAGCCTGTTTGCCGCCCTTTACGACAAACCAACGCGCGACCCTATGGAAATTCTGAAGCTGGTTGATCTTGCAGACGCCGCCGAACAGCGGGTTGAAGACTTTTCCAAGGGCATGAAAATGCGGCTTAACCTGTGCCGCTCACTGCTGCACGATCCCGAGCTTTTGTTTTTTGACGAACCAACCACCGGGCAGGACCCTGCCCGCGCCCGCATCACCCATGAGCTTATTCTCAGGCTAAAAAGGGAAGGGAAGACTATTTTTCTGACCACCCACAATATGGCTGAGGCCGACGAAATCTGCGATCGCGTCGGGTTCCTTACCAACGGGAACATTCCGGTCTCAGGAATACCGGCAGACCTGAAGCGCCAATATGGACGCCCGGAACTTGAGGTCGTCACTACCGGCCAGAACGGGGTTCACAAAGTCCGTTTCCCCATGGAAAACTTGGCTGACAACACGGAATTTTTGACAACCCTGCGCCAGAGCGAAATCCTCTCCCTGCATACACAGGAGGCAAGCCTTGATGACGTGTTCATCAAGGCCACAGCCAGGCAGGATAAAGCGCCATGAGCAATGCCATGGTGAATTTTCTTGTGCATGATATGCGCCTGCAACTGCGCAACGGCATTTATTACGCCTATGCATTTGTGCTGGCCTTTTACATTTCCGTTCTGGTTTTTGCTACTGAATACATTCCTTCCTGGGCGCTCGCATTGTTCATCTATACCGACCCTTCCGTACTCGGGTTTTTCTTTCTGGGTGCCCTGATGCTGCTGGAAAAAGCCGAAGGTTCGCGCACTGCACTGGCCATTACACCACTGTCAGTGCACGTCTATTTCTGGTCAAAAACCATCACTTTGACATGTGTTGCCCTGGTTGTGGCTGTCACCCTTGCTCTGGTGGCCAAGACAAATATCAACTGGCCGCTTTATGTTTCAGCCATCATCCTGACTTCGATTTCTTTCATCGGTTTCGGCTTCCCTATTGCCCTGAAGTTCAAAACCGTGACCGGTTACCTTATCGGTGCCGCAGGCATCCTCACCCCGCTGACGCTACCCATGTTTTTTGCTCTTTTTGATCCAATGGGATACTGGGCCATGCTTATTCCTCCCGCCGCCCAGTTCCGCCTGTTTCTGGTGTCTCTTGGCACGTTTGAGGCAAGTGGCCTTGAGCTTTTCACCATGTTGCTCGTCAGTGCACTCAGCGCTGTTGCATTGGTGATTTTTGCGACAAAGGCCTTGAAGAAGGAGTTTGGCAGACAATGAAGACCCTCTCGGTGCTTAGCCCTTCCCGCTTCAACAAGCTTCTGGTTTCCGACAGCAAGAATGTCAGCCGTGATCCGGTTCTGATGTTTGCCATTTTGATGTCAGTGGTTCCCGCTCTTGCGTTTGTTCTTGCCCGCCAGAGCATTGACGAAGCAGCCTTGCCCGCTTTTGGTCTGGCTGATTTTTCCACCTATCTTGCCCCCATCGTGTTGGGATTGCCCGCCGCGCTTATCGGCTGGGTTACCGGTTTTCTTATTCTGGAGGAGCGCGATGACGGGCCGCTACTGGCGCTTGACACCACACCCGTGGGCAAGGCTGGTTTTACTCTTCACCGCGCCACCGTCACTTTTGCGATCACCTTTTTGATAACACTGGTCGCAACACCCCGGATACTGCCCGGTGTCGGGTTTGGTGTCGTAATGGTGCTGGCAGTTTTTGTGGGATTGCAGGCGGTGATTCTGGCTTTTGCCATTCCCGCTATTGCCCGTAACAAGGTAGAGGGTCTGGCGGTCACCAAAATACTCAACACAGCAGCAATCATCCCGCTGCTGGCGCTGCTCCCCTCTCCACTGCGCTATCTTGCCGGGTTCGTGCCCAACTTCTGGCTGGGCGAGCTGCTTGAGCTTTCTTCACGGCTCTACCTGACGAAGTCACTCATCATTGCTGCCGGCCTTGTTATCCACATTGTGGTGCTCTGGCTGTTTTTTCGCCTGCTGGAGCGCAGAGCAGGCTAACCGCCCTTGCCTTTGCCCTTGCCGCTGCCGGCGTTCCCGCTTGCCTGTTCAGAGGCAATTCTCTGCAAGGCATCTATCGCCAATTGATATCCCTGCGCTGCCGAAAGCTCGAACCAGGAAATCGCAACGTCAATGTCGGCGGGAACGCCATAGCCGTTTTCATAGAGATAGCCCATATTGTTTTGCGCTACTGCATGTCCTGCATCGGCAGCAATTTTTGTCCAATAGAGCGCTTCGCCATAATCCTGCTCAACGCCGTTTCCATCCATATAAAGCAGACCAAGATTTATCTGCGCTCGTGCTTCTCCATTCCGGGCTGCCTCCATATAAAGCTCGGCCGCACGCTCAAAGTCCTGCTCTACCCCGCGTCCGTCTTCATAAAGTATTGCCAGATTGTGCTGGGCCAACGCCATGCCCTCGTCAGCGGCCTGCATATAAAACGAGGCTGCCATTTCGAAATCCTGCTCGACGCCGAACCCCTCCTCATAGAGGTAACCTAGATTATTGAGACCGAAAACGTTTCCCAGATCCGCCGCGTCTGTGTAATATTCTGCCGCCAACTCGTAATCGACAGGCACGCCCAGCCCGTCCTGATACATCTTGCCCAGATTGACCATTCCGGCAGAACTTCCCGCCTCAACGGCTTTTTCAAACCAGGCATGTGCAGCCACATAATCCCGGTCAACGCCGGTAGCATTCTGATACATCAGTCCGATATTGGATTGTGCACGGGGCAGGCCCTGTTCTGCCGCCCGGCGATACCAGCGCGAAGCCTCCACCAGATTGCGCTCAACTCCCTCCCCATATTCAAATGAAATTGCGTAACTGTTCTGGCCAACCGCATAACCGCCCTCTGCTGCCAGGCGAAGCAATTGTGCACCGCGCACCTGATCCTCTTCCACTCCGTCAGCAATTATCAACATGTCGCCAAGCAGTGTTGCCGCCAGATAATTTCCCGCCGCCGCCGCTTCCTCAAACAGGGGAAGGGCTGCATCGGTATTGCCTTGTGCCCAATAGGCCCGGCCAAGCCACGCCTTGGCCTGAATTGAATTGGGCTCCGCCTGCACCGCCTCGCGGCATATGCGGATGGCCATTTCAGTGTTCATATCCTTCGTCAGGCGGCCAATATCCTTAAAACCCGCCTCAAAAGGTTCTGCCGCCTGCGCCGCACAGGCATCAAGCTTTGGGCCGGCTATTGCGCCGGAGGTTGCACCAAAAGCAAGCGCAACCCCCAAGGCAAGCGCACAGACGCTACGAAAGACTGGCCCCGAATAATCCCCTGTTCTTATCATCAAACGCATCTGTCCCTCCCACTGATTACTTTCCGGCCAGCTTAAACGCAACAGAATGAAATGTGCAATATCCGTGCTGTGCAAATTCGACAAGACTTCCCAGGTCGTTATCCATGACGGACTTTCAAGACAACAATCGTACCCACCAATGCCATGGAAACAATATTGCCCAGCACCAGCGGCCAGGAACCAATGGCCAGACCATAAGTGAACCACAGAGTGACCGTTGTCAGCAGCAATATATTGGTCCAGAGCGAGAGGGCTTTGGTGTCTCGTGTGCGAATGGTTTTAACCGCCTGGGGCAGCCAGCCGATGGTGCCCAAAATTGCCGCCAGTGCACCAATGGTTTCAATCATCCATCCGGACATTTATCCCGTCTCCTGTTTTACTGGATGTTCTGACCTGCCCCTACCAGGGCTCAACCACAATTTCGGGCCATTGGGCCCTGGCCCGGGCACCCTTTTTTTCATGGGTGGTGCGATTGTCCAATACATGGTTGGGCACGATGCGGAACGAGAAAATGTCATCCAGACCAAACGGCGCCACGATGGATATCTCATCGCCTTCATCAAGCCGCACGCCCACGGCATGGGTCTTGCTGGCGAAACGGCCCAGCATCTCAGCGGACGATTTCAGCGGCTCAAAATCCGTGTCGAACTTTTGCGGTGCCCATAAGTGAACCCGGGCCTGATTGCGAATTTCCACCGGCACTGGCAGGCGGGCAAAACGCCTCTTCGCCTGTTTGATGACATTGTCCTCGGCCTCATAACTGAGATCGCTGGCATCAAAATAGAACACATCAATATCCTTGACCCCGGCAAAGGGTTCCCGGCCCGTGAGAGAGTTCCACACATGATTGTAGATAGCCCCCGAAACAACCAGCCAGTCCGGCAGGTCGAACGCCCGCAATTCCGCAAGCAATCCCATGAGAACGGGTTCGGAACGAATAATGTTTTCCAGAGCTGCCCGCTGTTCTTCAGCCGCAAGGCCCGCATAGCGCAGATGATCCATCCGCTTATATTAGCCTGATTCTCCCGCGGTTGGGCTTTAATACTCCTTCAGCTGAAGAAGTTTGTTACCGTCCCTATTCGCTGACGCTTTCTTTTATGAAGGTACCCGCGCTGAGGTCATCAATTGCCTGTTTCAGTTCGGCCCTTGTGTTCATGACAATCGGCCCGTGCCAGGCCACAGGTTCGCGCAAGGGCTTGCCCGAAATCAGAAGAAACCGCACCCCTTCCTCTCCAGCCTGTACAACCACTTCATCGCCGCTGTCGAAATAGACCAGCGTTCGGTTTCCCGACATGTCGCGTACATGCAGTTCGCGGCCATCCACTTCCTTTTCAACCGGCACACCCACCGGAGTGGAGGCATCGACAAAAGCGCCGGCGCCCTCGAACACATAGGCAAAAGCATTGCGTGAAGTATCCACCTTGAACAGTTTGCGCCTGCCTGGGGGGACAAATATATCCAGATATTGGGGGTCGGCGGCAACCCCCTCCACCGGTCCGGTCCTGCCCCAGAACTGGCCCACCACCACGCGTGCTATCGTGCCGTCATCGTCGATGATTTCGGGAATCTCTTTTGCTGAAACATCCTGATAACGCGGTTTTGTCATCTTAAGTGAAGAGGGCAGATTGGCCCACAACTGAAAGCCGTGCATGCGCCCGGTCTCGTCCCCCTTGGGCATTTCCTGATGCATGATGCCTGAACCCGCCGTCATCCATTGCACATCGCCCGCGCCAAGTTTTCCCGCGTTGCCCAGACTATCCCCGTGTTCCACAGAACCGGCCAGCACATAGGTTATCGTCTCAATTCCCCGGTGCGGATGCCAGGGAAAACCCGCCGCATAATCCGCAGGATTTTCGTTGCGAAAATCGTCGAGCAGCAGGAAAGGGTCAAGCTCGCGTGGCTGGTGGAAACCAAAAGCGCGGTGCAGTTTCACCCCGGCCCCTTCCATTGTTGGAGTGGCCAGCCTGCTGTTCTTAACCGGTCGGATGGACATGAAGGGGCCTTTCTTTCAAAGAAGCATTATTATCATATGGTCATTCTGCATGACAAAACCAGACAGGCCTCGCTCACCTTTTCGCGCGCAAAAATTTGAACTGGTGACAAGCGCCAGATTTTGCATTATGGATGCTCCTATGACCCATGTAAGCGCCACATATTATTTTTGGTATTTTGCAAACTCCATGCACCTGGCGCAGAGTGGGCCGCGTTTGATCTGAATAGCTGACAAACCAGAACATAACCACAAGCCGCCAGACAGGGCGGCTTTTTTATTTGGCGCATCTGTCTGGCAGATAATCAAAGGAACCAGACAAAATGCCCCGCTCTACCGCCGATCTGCGCATTGCAACCATCACCGAGATAGACACTCCCGCCGAGATCTATGCGCAATATCCGCGCTCTGAAGCGGCGACCCAGACGGTTATCCGCGCCCGCGCCGCTATTCACGATATTCTTACCGGAGTTGACCCCCGTTTGCTGGTCATTGTCGGGCCGTGCTCGATTCACGACCCCAAATCCGCGCTTGAATATGCTGATCGGCTGGTCTCTTTGCGCAGCAGTCTGAAGGGGCAACTGGAAATCGTAATGCGGGTTTATTTCGAAAAGCCCCGCACGACCACGGGCTGGAAGGGCCTCATCAACGATCCTGATCTTGATGGCAGTTTCAAGATTGATCAGGGACTGCGTATCGCCCGCGAGTTGCTGCTGGAGATCAATCATTTGGGCCTGCCCGCGGCTTGTGAATTTCTGGATATGACCACTCCGCAATATCTTGCTGACCTTGTCAGTTGGGCCGCAATTGGTGCACGCACCACTGAAAGCCAGATTCATCGGGAACTGGCTTCGGGGACTTCGTGCGCCGTAGGTTTCAAAAACGGGACCGGTGGCGATATCCAAATCGCCATCGATGCTGTACGTTCAGCTTCACAACCTCACCATTTTCTGGCCGTCACCAGCGGGGGCAGGGCGGCCATCGCCTCCACGAAGGGCAATTCGGACTGTCACGTCATTCTGCGCGGCGGCAAAGGGCCGAACTATGACGCAAAAAGTGTCGAGACCGCCTGCAGGACCATTGAGGTCTCCGGCCTCAGGCCGATGCTTATGATCGATGCCAGCCACGCCAACTCCGGCAAGGATCACAAGAACCAGCCCGCAGTGCTGGCCGACATCGGCAATCAGATTGGCAAAGGCGACAAACGCATTATGGGCGTGATGGCCGAAAGCCACCTGATTGCCGGCAAGCAGAACCTAAAACCCGGCAAACCCCTGACCTATGGCCAGAGTATCACCGACGCCTGCATGGATTGGGACACGACAGAACAGGCTCTTGCCGAACTGGCCAGTAAGGTTGAAATACGCAACCAGGCGTGAGCTGCGCTCTAGGGTCAGGACTCATTAATCTCATGCAATTCTGTTTGAAAGAAAGTGTTCAGATGAAGCAAATCGTGCGCAAGGGAAGGTTTTTACTTTTTCGAGCAACGATTTGCTATCAGATGGGCGCTTT
>JALSII010000004.1 GCA_026981645.1 Hyphomicrobiales bacterium
TATACTGGCTGATGCGGCACAGATAGCAAAAATCGCCTGTGCTGTCCCCCCTGAACCCTTGCAGCGCCTCACAACACGACCGGACTTCGAGCGACCCCCTGCCCTGCCCGGGTTGGAGGGTGTCTGGTATCTGGCCGATTTTGTGGTCGGCATAAATGGCTACGAGGTCAGACAATGGTCCGTGGTCACTTTCTCCGATAATACTGTTACTGATGATGTTCTAACCATTTTTTCGCAGGGCATTGCAGCTTCCAAACGCCAAAACCCCAACAGTTGGGGTAATTGGCAACTTGTAGATGGCGATCTGGAAATCAAGTGGAACCGCTCCAGCTATTATAGCGATTATTTCCTCACCATAAAAGAACGTGCGGGGGGAAGTGATGAGCGCATTGATGGCTGTTTTTCCTCTTCCTTCGGATATACACTGGGTGGTGGCGGCTCCGCATTTGGCGGAGGGTCAACATCAATCTCTATCAACACATGGTGCTTTGCTGAAAACGGCCAATTTTCCAATGACAATATGGTGGCTATCAGTGGCGGAACCGGGCCATCGAGTTCTGGTGAAACCGTTTTTTCTGGCAGTTCCAGCAGCGATAGTGTCGGATGGTACCGTATTGACGGCCATGTCATTCAACTTGTTTATGCCAATGGTATCAGCCTGACCACTTCCTTTGCCCTTGGCGATGAGGGCAAGAGGCTACTGCTGAATGGCAGACATTATGACTAGGTCAGGACCAAAGGCAATGAAACAGGCCGGTTTGACCTGAGCTTTTTGTGCGCATTTCCACCTATCGGCACCCCCACACTCTATTAGGCATGCCCCCCATAGAGTCGGGTAATGTAAGGGACGGCACCGGGGATATTGATTATTCCGGCGTGCCGGAATGACGGAGGTAAATCGACATGGCTCGTGAAACACACCTGACCGGGGTTGAGCAATATTTTGGTGAAGACGAACTGATCGTTTCAAAGACAGATCTCAAGGGACATCTTACCTATTGCAACGACGTATTCCTGCGCATTGCGGGCTATACTGAAGAGGAGTGTCTGGGCCAGCCGCACTCCATGATCCGGCACCCTGAAATGCCGCGGGCGATATTTGCCCTGCTGTGGTCGACCATACAGGACGGGCGCGAACTGTTTGCCTATGTGATGAACCGTTGCAAGAACGGCGACCATTACTGGGTGCTTGCCCATGTGACGCCCAGCCACGACGCATCGGGTGCGCTCAGCGGGTTCCACTCCAACCGCCGGGTGCCCGACCGCCATATTCTGGATAGTCACATTATCCCGCTTTATCGCGAACTCATCCGGGTGGAGCGCAGTCACGGCAACAAAAAAGAAGGCATGGCAGCATCGATGGAGCTGGTCAATAAAACACTGAGCGACAAGGGCATGGAATATGACCATTTCATCGCCTCTCTGGCGGCCTGAACCCAACAAACCGGCACTAACAAAAGAGGCACATTAAATGTTTTCAGGCGCTTATAAATCAGCAGTCCGCAAGGCACTTGAGGTCTGTAATTCCGTGGCAGACGGGGATTTTGAGTCCCGCATCATCAATATTGAGGAAAAGGGCGAAGCAGGAGAGCTTCTGCACGCCATCAACAGGCTCATTGACCGAACCGATGCCTATGTGCGCGAAACCAAGGCGTCGCTGGAATATGTGGTGGACAACAAATATTTCCGCACCATTTCGGAAAAAGGCATGTTGGGCGCCTTCGGGGACGCCAGCCGCACCATCAACAAGGCCATGAAGACCATGGAGGGGCGGGTGGAAGCCTTCAGCGAGGTAGTTCAGAAATTTGAAGGGGATATGGGCGCGGCCATCGGTTCGGTCACCGGAGCGGCGGATGAACTCAAAAGTTCGGCACAAAATATGGAAGAAACCACCTCTTCGGTCTCCCAGCAGTCAATTGCAGTGGCAGCGGCAGCGGAAGAAGCTTCGGCCAATGTAAGTTCGGTGGCAGCTGCCACCGAAGAAATGACAACCTCGGTGGGCGAAATTTCCGAACAGGTGAACCTTTCCTCCCAGATTACCAGTGCAGCAGTGGAAGAGGTGCGCCAGGCCAATACCGATGTGGGCAGCCTTTCGGAAGCCTCAAAAAAGATTGGTGAAGTTGTGGCGCTTATCGCCGACATCGCCGACCAGACCAATCTGCTGGCGCTCAACACTTCCATTGAGGCGGCCCGGGCCGGAGAAGCGGGTAAAGGCTTTGCGGTTGTGGCATCTGAAGTGAAGAACCTCGCCAACCAGACGGCAACGGCGACCGAGGAAATCGGCAAGCAGATTTCTGAAATTCAGGAAGCCAGTACGCGCGCGGTGGAGGCAATTGCCAAAATCGGCGAGACCATGGGCCGGGTGGACGAAGTTTCAACCACCATCGCTGCGGCGGTGGAAGAGCAGAGCGCCGCCACCCAGGAAATTGCCAGTTCTGTAGACATGGCCTCAAGCGGTACCGCTGAGGTTTCTTCCAATATTTCAACAATTTCAAGCTCGGTTGCTGAAAACAAGGAAATGGCGGGTGAGGTTCTGGTGTCCTCAGAAAAACTGGCCGAGAACGGCGATATCATGCGCTCGGCGGTGGACGAGTTTCTGGAAGAAGTGCGGAAAGTTATCTAGCGAAGGCTCCCCTCATCCCGACCCACTCCCTTGTCCTTCGACAAGCTCAGGATGAGGGATGGGGACGAGGAATGAGGGATTGGGTGCACAGGAAGCGAGATTAGAGCTTAAGAGCGAGTACACCACCGACCAACGGGTTGTTTTCAGCCAACAATTTCGTCGTCAGAAAAGAAATAGGCGATTTCTTCGGCGGCGGTTTCGGGTGCATCGGAGCCGTGAACCGAGTTTTCACCAATTGAAAGCGCAAACTCCTTGCGGATGGTGCCGTCAGCGGCGTCAGCGGGATTGGTGGCCCCCATCACTTCGCGATTTTTGGCAATGGCGTCTTCGCCCTCAAGCACCTGCACAACCACTGGCTCGGAAATCATAAAATCAACCAGTTCGCCAAAAAACGGGCGTTCCTTGTGCACGGCGTAGAAGCCTTCGGCCTGTTCGCGGGTCATGTGAATGCGCTTGGAAGCGACAACACGCAAGCCGGCATCTTCAAATTTGGCGATGATTTTGCCGGTGAGATTGCGTTTGGTGGCGTCGGGTTTGATGATGGAAAAGGTGCGCTGAACAGCCATGAAACTAGTCCTTGAACGATTTTAAGGAGATTGAGTTGGCCGGGTTATAGGGACTCATTCCGTTTGTTACAAGTGCGCTTGCGTGCGGGGGGCGGTTGCATTGAGGGACCGTTACAAGCTATCTGACATCTACAGAGTTTTCCCCATAGATACAAAAATCCAACTCCGCCATGCTTACGATTAAAGACCTGTCCTATTCCATCGTTGGCCGGCCCTTGCTGGAGAAGGCAAACCTCACCCTGCCTGCCGGGGCCAAGGCAGGTTTTGTGGGCCGTAACGGGTCGGGCAAGACAACGCTGTTCAACCTTATTCTGAAGAATCTTTCACCCGATGATGGAGAAATTTCGGTTCATCCGAGATGGCGTATCGGAACGGTGGCCCAAGAGGCCCCCTCCAGTGAAATGTCCATTATTGACATGGTACTTGAGGCAGATACGGAGCGTTCGCTTCTGCTCAAGCAGGCGGAAACCGAAACCGACCCCCACCGGATATCGGAAATCCACATGCGGCTGGCCGATATCGAGGCGCACACCGCCGAAGCGCGGGCATCCAGCATTCTGCGCGGCCTTGGCTTTGGTGCCGCCCAGCAGAGCGATCCGTGCTCCTCTCTTTCGGGGGGCTGGCGCATGCGGGTGGCGCTGGCGGGGGTCCTGTTTTCAGAGCCCGACCTTTTGCTGCTCGACGAGCCTACCAACTATCTGGATCTGGAGGGGGCATTGTGGCTGGAAAAATACCTGGCGACCTATCCGCACACGATTTTTCTTATCAGCCATGACCGGGGGCTGCTCAACCGGGCGGTCAGCTCCATTGTGCATCTGGAACATGGCAAGCTGACCCTTTACAAGGGCTCCCACAACGGTGCTTACAATACGTTTGAAGCCACGCGGCGGGCGCGGATGGAACTCAGCGTCAAGGCCCGCGACAAGCAGGCGGCTGAAATCGCCCACATGCAGAAATTCGTCGACCGGTTCGGGGCCAGCGCCACCAAGGCCAAACAGGCCCAGAGCCGGGCAAAGCGCATTGCCAAAATGCAGCCTCTGGATGTGATGGTGGACGAGACCTCGCTGCCCTTCTCGTTCCCCCAGCCAAAACACACCATGGCCTCCCCAATGCTCAATCTGGAAGATGTGTCGGTGGGCTATGATGGCAAGCCGGTGCTCAGCCGTATCACCCAGCGCATCGACCCCGGAGACCGGATTGCGCTTGTGGGGGTGAACGGCAACGGCAAATCGACCTTTGCCAAACTGCTCAGTGGTGAGCTGGCAAAAATGGGAGGCGTTTTCCATCGCGGCAAAAAGCTGGAGATTGCCTATTTTGCCCAGCACCAGATGGATATTTTGAAGCCGGAACAAACGGTGCTGGAGCACATTGAGCCCCTCACCCCGCATATGAGCGAGGCGCAAAGACGCTCCCGGGTGGCGCAAATGGGTCTGACCACAAGCAAGATGCTGACGCGGGCCAAAAACCTTTCCGGGGGCGAGCGGGCACGGCTTTTACTTGGGCTGATTACTTTTGGCGGCCCCGGCATGATGATATTGGACGAGCCAACCAATCACCTTGATATTGACAGCCGCGATGCGCTGGTGCGGGCCTTGAACAATTACAAGGGCGCGGTGCTGATTATCAGCCATGACCGCCACCTGATTGATGCCACTGTTGACCAGATATGGATCGCCGAGGGTGGTGCGATCCGGGTACTTGATGATGACATGGAGGGCTATGAACGCACCCTGCTGAGCAAAATCAGCGGTACCGAAAAAAGGGCAAAACAGTCTGATTCGGGAGCGGCGAACGTCAGGCGCAAACGTGACCGGCAGGAGGGTGCGACCAAGCGGGCCGGACTGTCGCCGTTGCGCAAACAGGTGCAGCAAACCGAAAAGCGCATCGCAGGAGTTCAGGCAAAACTGGAAAAGCTCGAAGTGCAGTTTGCAGACCCTAAGCTTTATGAAGGCGACCCGCAGGCGGCGATCGCGCTGACTACAGAGCGGGCCAAACGCTCTGCCGAACTGGAGAAGCTCGAAGCGCTGTGGCTTGAAAAGAGCGGTGAACTGGAGCAGGCAGAACAGGCGTTGCTGGCTGATTCTGAATGAATTAAGTTCAAAGGACCTTGCCTCTTGGCCCAAAGCCCGTTGGCGGGTAGGCTGGGCGTCACCGTCAAGGCAAACGGCGGTGATATCTTTTCAGGAGGAGCAGGGCTGTGCCTGAACGAGTGTTGAAATTATTCGTTGCTTTTGTCGTCTCGCTGGGCTTTTTTAGCCCTCTCGCGCTGGCCAAGCCCAGCTCGGGAAAAGAAAAAAGCCAGTCGGAAATCAGTGAAATTCTGGCTGACCGTACGCTGGATAAAACCGTGCGGTTCGTCATCAACAATACACTCTATACCCTCTATCACGAGGTGGGGCATCTGCTGGTGGACAAACAGCAATGGCCGGTTCTGGGACGCGAAGAGGATGTGGCCGATAATTTCGCCACCTAT
Organism: Hyphomicrobiales bacterium; assembly: GCA_026981645.1. Classification (GTDB taxonomy): domain Bacteria; phylum Pseudomonadota; class Alphaproteobacteria; order Rhizobiales; family Devosiaceae; genus DROE01. The sequence continues at coordinate 5,663 of JALSII010000004.1, forward strand.
ATTCTTCTCACCCAGAAACGCCGCGCCTTCGAACAGGCTCTGAAGGATGCTGCTCTTGGATGGCGGCTTGAGGGAGAAGCCCGAGGTGCCCGGACTGCCGACGACTTTTATGGCGAACACTCGCTGGACCTGCAGCGGGCCTATCAGATTGTATGCATGATGGTGGGCGAGGACCGGCGCACATTTGCGGCGACAGCTGTTGAATGGGGCATCGACCGGCGGCGCCAGTCGGGCTGCAAGGACGATTACGAACAGATTTCGCGCTCTCTAGAGCAATTGATCTCGCCAAACCGTGATAAAAACAGTCAGGCGGAAGTGACCATTAATTATGAGCGGGCTGGAGCACGACTGGCGCTGGCCTACAAGACTTTGCGGGAAAGCCGTCTGCTCGAATCAGTGGCGGATGATATTCGCAACAATTATGGGCTGACGGTTCCAGTGCTGATCACCGCTACGGTGTGTGACGAGCCAAACGCGTTTTATGACAGCCAGTCATCGGAAATTATCGTCTGCTACGAATTGCTCGACGACTATTTTGATATGATAAATGCCCATCTTGAGGCTGGCGGCGGGAACTAAGGGGGCTAGTGAAACGCGCCGGGAGGGAGAAATCCCCCCTCCCGGAAGATTTGGTCAGTCCTTACAGCAGCGCGTTGAGCTGATCGAGAACGGCCTGCAGGGCTTCGGGGTCTTCCTGGGCAGCTTCAAGAGCCGTAGTCAGAGTTGCGGTTGTGGCTTCGTCCAGCCCGGCGGCCTCAATGGCGGCTGCAATGCTCTCATTTGAAAGAATGGTTTCAGCAGTTTCTGCGGCGGCGGCCTCTTCAGCAGCAGCGGCTTCTGCGGCGGCAGCTTCCGCAGCGGCGGCGGCTTCAGCGGCGGCGGCCTCTTCAGCGGCGG
>JALSII010000005.1 GCA_026981645.1 Hyphomicrobiales bacterium
TGCCGATAGCGATAATGGCATTGATGGCGCTTGGCCCGAACACCGCCGTTATCAGAATGGCAATCAAAAGCGCGGGGAAGGCAAACACCAGATCATTGGTGCGCATGATGATTTCATCCAGCATCGAGCCCCGTTTTGCCGCCGCCGCCAGCCCCAGCGGCACCCCCAGCACAATACCGATGCCCACCGCCACAAAAGCAACCGCAATCGAGGTGCGCGCGCCCACCATCACCATGGAGAGCACATCACGCCCGAAATGGTCGGTGCCCAGCAGGAATTGGGGCGCCGAAGTGCATTGCCAGGAGGAGAACCAGTCAGTGCCCCAGCCGGGGAAATTCAGCCCGGCAATCCATTCCTGCACCGGCGGACATTTCAGCCGGTTGGGAATATCAACCCCGTCCACTGCAAACGGCGTCCAGATGAATGAGAACAGAGCCCCGGCGGTGAATATCAGCGTCAGCACCAGACCAATCATGAAGCTGGGCGATTTGAGCGCCACCCGGAACAGGCTTTTTTCTTTTGGCACACCGGCCACAATATCGCTCATCTCCGCCCGCTCCTCAGGCGCGGGTCGGCAATGGCATAGGCGATATCCACAAGAAAGGTGACAACAATCACCGCAAACACCAGCAGCATGACCACTGACTTGACCACAATCAGGTCACGCTGGGTGATGCCCTGAAACACCAGCCGCCCCAGACCGGGCAGAAAAAACACGTTTTCAATGATAATTGCCCCGGCGAGCAGGAACGAAAACTGCAAGCCGATAATCGTCAGCACCGGAATGAGTGCGTTGCGCAACGCATGGCGCCACAGGCTTTGCCGCCGGGTCAGCCCCTTGGCCCTTGCGGTGCGGATATAGTCTTCGGACAATGTATCGAGCAGCGACGAACGCATCACCCGCGCCAATATCGAGGCCTGCGGCAAAGCAAGGGCAATCGCTGGCAGGGTCAGCGCTTTCATGCCCGCAAAAAATCCTTCATCCCAACCCGGAAAACCTCCGGCCGAAAACCAGCGCAGCGAAATGGCAAAAGCCAGTACCAACAGCATGGCGAACCAGAAATTGGGCACCGCGATACCCAGTTGCGTTGCCCCCATTATGCCCACATCAGCCGGAGAGTTGCGCTTTGAAGCGGCCAGAATCCCCACCGGAAAGGCAATCAGGGTTGAAAGCGCCAGCGCATAGAGCGCCAGGGGCAGGGAAATCCATATCCGGTCGCTGATAAGGTCAGCAACGGGCACCTTATAGGTGTAGCTGGTGCCAAACTCCCAGCGCAACAGGCCGCTGGCCCAACTGAAATAGCGCTCCCACAGCGGCAGGTTCAGACCCATTTGCTCACGCAAGGCCGCAACCGCTTCGGGCGAGGCATTCAGCCCCATCATGAACGAGGCCGGGTCGCCCGGCACCACTTCGATGACAATAAAAACCACAACGCTCGCCGCAATCAGGCTGAGCACGAGAGATATCAGGCGTTTGCCAGTGAACAGGAGCATCAAAACCGCGCCAGAAAATCAGGGGGAGCCGGCGTGCCGACTCCCCGTTTCACTCATGAGCGAAAACTCAGTCAGACCAGGAAACCCCGGTCATGTCATTGGCCTGGGTGGGTGAGTTTTCCCACAGGCCGTTGATTTTGGCATTCGCTACCCCGGTTTTTGCCAGTTGGAACAGATAGCCGTTCACATATTCATCGGCGATGAACTGCTGGGCCTTGTGCAGCAAGGCGGTGCGGCCCGCCGGGTCGGTAGTGTCGTTCAACTCCGCCATGATTTCCCGGAACTCAGGAGAATCATAGTTGAAATAATAATCATCGCGCCCATAGATACCGATATCAAACGGCTCGGTGTGGGAGACGATGCTCAGGTCATAATCCCTGTTTTTGAACACTTCTTCGAGCCACTGCGCCCATTCCAGATTGGAAATCTCGGTATTGATACCCACTTCGCGCAACTGGGCCGCGATGATTTCGCCTCCCCGGCGCGCATAGGTCGGGGGGGGGAGTTTCAGACGCAGCGTCAGGTCAGTAATGCCCGCTTGTGCCAGCAAGGCCCGCGATTTGTCCGGGTCATAGTCCGATTGCCCCGTCAGGTCGATATAATCGGGGTTGGTGGGGTTGAAATGCGTGCCGATGGGGGTGCCATAACCAAACATCGCCCCGTCAATAATCGCCTGCCGATCGATGGCATGGGCAATGGCTTGCCGCACCCGGACATCATCAAGCGGAGGCGACTGGTTGTTGGTGGAAAGAATGGTTTCCCCTTCGGTCGAGCCCACAATCACCTTGAAACGCGCATCAGCCTCGAACTGGGGCAGGGTTTCGGTTGCCGGGAAGTTGGGGAACGCGTCCACATCCTCCGCCATCATTGCGGCAAAGGCCGCCGTTGGGTCGGAGATGAACTTGAACGTCACACTGTCAAGCGCCACCGGGTTGCCCCAGTAGTTTTCGTTGCGCGCCAGTTCCACCTTGTCCCCTTGCGCCCAGTCAACAAAGGTGAAAGGGCCGGTGCCGATGGGGTTTGTGGCATTGTCCGCCGCGCTCTCGGGCGCAACGATAACCGCATCGCCCCAGGCCATGTTGAACAGGAAAGAGCCATTGGGCTTGGAAAGCGTCACCACAACCGTGGTGGCGTCTTTTGCCTCAACCGTTGAAATATCGGCAAACAGAGCCTTCTGGGCGTTGGTGCTGTCCTCGGCCATGGCCCGCTCAAACGAGAATTTCACATCCTCGGCGTCCATCGTCGTGCCATCGTGGAACATGACACCGGAATTGAGGTTGAAGGTATAGACCAGCCCATCCTCGGATATGTCCCAGCTTTTGGCCAGAGCCGGAATAACCGCGCCATTGCTGTCAAAACGGGTCAGCCCCTCAAACACATTGGCATAAACCACTTCGTCAATGGCCGCCGCCGCCCCTGCGGTCGGGTCAAGGTTGGGCGGCTCCAGAACCATGCCCACCGTGATGTCCGTTTTTGCGGCAAATGCCGGTGTCAGGCTGCTCGCCAGCACCAGCACCGCGCCGATTGCGGCCAGAAATCTTGAGTTTTTCATGGGGTTTCCTTCCTCTCTGTCCGGGGGCGACGCCCCGTTCTTGATTAAAGACTAGTCTTTTTCATCCGTCTCGGCCAGCAAATCCACCAGCGTCAGCGCCATCACCTGGGCACTTTCAATCATGTCATCCACACCCACATATTCATCCGGCTGGTGCGCCAGGTCCAGAATGCCCGGCCCGTAGGCAATACAGTTTTTCATTTTCCCGATACGGTCGATATGTTTCTGGTCATAGGTTCCCGGCGAAACCACATATTCAGGCTGCCTTCCCATCACCACGCCAATGGCCCGTGCCACCGAAGTCACCACGGGTGCGTCTTTTGCCGTCATGGTTGGCGCCACCTGCCACATCTCGCGCAACTCATAGTCAAATTTTGGGCGCTGACTTTTTACCCTCTCGAGCAGGTCAACCACCTCCTGCGCCACGTCCTGAGGGTTTTCTTCAATCAGGTAACGCCGATCAACAATCATCCGGCAGCTATCAGGTACAATTGCTGCGGGAAAGCCGGTAAACTCCTCTTCGGGCTCTTCAAGCCCCCCGTGGAAGGAGTTGATGTTCATGGTCGATTGTTTTGCCCCCTCGGGCACCACCGGCATGGATGTGCGCCGCTCGGCAAGCGCGGGATAAAGCGTTTCCTCCATCTCGGCCAGCACCGCCCCCATGTGGCGCACCGCGCAATCCCCAAGAAACGGCATCGAGCCGTGGGCGATATGCCCCTTTGTTTCAATCTCCGCCCACCACACCCCGCGATGGCCAAGGCAGATACGGTCCTTGTTCAGCGGCTCGGGAATAATCACATGGTCAACCCGGTTCGGGGAAAAATATCCCTGCTCCGCCAGATAGGCGACCCCGCCAAACCCTCCGGTTTCCTCGTCGGCTGTACCCGAAATTTCAATTGCCCCGGCATAGTCTGGAAACAGCGCAATAAACGCTTCGGCTGCGATGATGGAGGCCGCAAGCCCCCCCTTCATGTCGCAGGAGCCACGGCCATATATCCTGCCCTCCTTCACCTCGCCCCCGAACGGGTCACATGTCCAGCCCAGCCCCACCTCAACCACATCAATATGGGAGTTGAAATGCACGCATTGGCCCCGGTATTTCCCCTCGCGCCGTGCGATAACATTCCAGCGCGGATATTTCCCGCTGTCCCCCGGCGTGCCGGTCGCACGAACCAACTCTGTCTCAAACCCGGCAGATTTCAGCCGCTTTTCCAGAAACTCACAGATTTCCAGATAGCCATGCCCCGGAGGGTTGAGCGTCGGCATCCTTATGAGTTCCTGCGTCAGCGCAACAAGCTCTTGGCGGCGCGAAATTATCTCATCCAGCAAATGCTGCTTTGCATCCATATTCAAAACAATCTGCTTGTCCGGTTTGCCCGCAGGTTGGGTCCACCTGACAAATATGTCAACTCACCTCTGGCACACCTCATCAGCAAAGGACAAAGTGCCTCCCCCCAACGCTTGACGCACCAGGCCCCGCTGCCTATCCCTTGCCTTTCTCTCTTCTGGGCAAAGAACAAATCCTATGCTGCGCTTTTCCGCAAACCTTGGTCTCTTGTGGTCTGAATTGCCTTTGACAAACGCCATTGAGGCCGCCGCAAAAGCCGGTTTTTCCGCCATCGAGCTGCATTACCCTTACGCAACCCCCGCATCCGAGGTCAAAGCGGCCCTCATCCGCCACAATCTTGAACTGCTCAGCCTGAACACCAATGTCGTTACCGGCCCTGGCGGTCATTTTGGCCTCGGGTCCATACCCGGACGCGAGCAGGAATTTCAGACCCTCGTCAACGAGGCGCTGGCCTACGCCAAAGAAGCAGGCGCCGGACTCGTTCACATCATGGCCGGATATGCTGAAGAACCCGCGCACGCCCCAGCCCGCCTGACCTTCATCAAAAACCTCAAATGGGCGGCCCAGAGAGCACAGGAACTCAACCTCAAGCTCCTGCTTGAACCCCTCAATTCCACCGATGTGCCGAACTATTTCCATTCCCGCCCCCAGCAGGCGGTTGAGATTATTCAAGCCGTCGGTGCCGACAACATCCGTCTGATGTTTGACGCCTACCATGTGGGCATGATGGAGCAGGACATAATCGCCACCCTGCGGGAGAGCCTCCCCCATATCGGCCACATCCAGATAGCCTCGGTCCCCGGCCGCAACGAGCCCGACGCAGGCTCCTTCAATTATTCAGAACTCTTTGCAGAACTTGAGCAGCTCAATTACCAGGGCTGGATTGGCTGCGAGTACACCCCCCGCACCAGCGTAGAAGCGGGTCTGGGCTGGACCAAGAAGCTGGGCGTTCAACTATAAATCCTGCCTCGCCAAACACCCCTCATCCTGAGGAGGCCAAAGGCCATCTCGAAGGACGAGGGGCACCCACTATTCTTCTCCCTGCCCTGATGGCGCGGTGCTCCCTCTATTCTTCTCCCTCCCCCCCCTTGGCGGGGGAGGGTCGGGGTGGGGGGACATATTTGCAGTCCGCTGAGGTGCGCAAACTTGTTCTTCGTCATGCTCGGGCTTGACCCGAGCATCCATCCTTCAGTGGACCCGCAGTTCAGGTCCGAGGGTAACGAGGGGCGCGCGACCGGTTTTTCGAAAGAGATAACACCCATACCCCCACTCCCGCCCCGCACAGTCCGGTGCCACCCCAGCAAACTCCGTTCAAAACCGCTTCAAAAACCCGCTAAACCGTCATTCTTCAAACACAAAAATTCTGGATATTGACATCCGAAAGCGCTTTCGGTAGCGTGCAATCGACTCCGAAAGCGCTTTCGATAAGATTTCCGGGTGCAAAGATGGAGCCATCGGCAAATCAAGACCGCCCGAAGCGGCATGGCTGATGGGTGAAACGGGAGGATGGTTTGACCGGCGTCAAACAGCGAAAAGATGCGATTTCCATCGCCGGGCTGGCCCTTCATCTGGGCCTGTCCGAGGGCACCATCTCCCGTGCCCTGAACAATTATCCCGACATTGCCGAAAAAACCCGCAAGCGAGTGCGCGACGCCGCCAATGAACTGGGCTACCAGCCCTCTTCCACCGCTCGCCGTCTGGCCCGTGGTGTTGTTGAAACCGTCGGGTTTGTACTGCCTTCGAGGCGCGACCATCTCTCCGACCCCTTCCTTTCCGAAATCCTGGACGGGCTGGCCGCCGAGCTTGCCATGAGCGGCTGGGACCTGCTGCTGGCCGCCGTTCCCGACGGACAGGACGAGGTTGAGGTCATGGACCGGCTGGTGCGCTCGGGCAAAATCGGCGCTTTTGCGGTGACCCGCGTCAAGCGGAGCGACCCCCGCGTCGATTATCTCAGAACCGCCGGTGTGCCCTTCGTTGTGCACGGGCGCACAAGTAAACACTCCGACTATTCCTGGCTCGATGTCGACAATGAAAAGGCCTTTGTTGATGCGGTAAATTTCCTCATCGGTCTGGGGCACAAGAACATTGCTCTTCTGGGCGGTGACCTGAAAATGAACTTTGCCTGGCAGCGCCGCGAAGGTTTCCAAAAAGCCATGAGCGACGCCGGACTGGAAACACCGCCCGATTATATCGTCGATGGCATAAGCGATGGCATGGGAGCGCTGGAAGCCATGGCCACCCTGCTCGCCCTGCCTTCGCGCCCCACCGCCGTGGTCTGTGTCACCGATGCCGTGGCAATCGGTGCCATCCACGCCATCCAGAAGGCGGGTCTTAAAGCCGGGCATGACGTATCGGTGGTGGGTTATGACGGACTGCCCATGGGCCGTGCCACTGAACCGGCTCTGACAACCATGAGCCAGGCCTCATATGAAGCGGGGCGCGAGGTTGCGCGCATGTTGCTCGAAGCGGTCAGACAGAAAAACATCAAATCACTGAACAAGGAAATCCCCCAGATATTGTGGGAAGCCAAGCTGACGCTCCGGGCGTCGGCCAATCCGCCGGTCAGCAACCCGGCCAACAAGTCTCATAGGGAGGAGACCAAAAAATGAAACTGACAAAACGTTTACTTATTCTGGCGACGGCCACTCTGATGGCCAGCACCAGCCTGGCCCAGGCGCAGCAATTGCGTTTCTGGACCACCGAAAACCAGCCCGACCGGCTGGCCAAACAGGAGCAGATGGCAGCAGACTTTGAGGCCGAGACCGGCATTTCTGTCGATGTTATCCCGGTTGAGGAATCCGACCTTGGCACCAGGGCAACCGCCGCTTTTGCCGCAGGCGACCTGCCGGATGTGATTTATCACACCCTTCAGTTTGTTCTGCCCTGGGCTGAAGCGGGCATTCTGGATACCGAGGCCAACAATGAAGTGGTTGAAGAGCTGGGCCGCGGCACCTTTGCCCCCGGCGCACTCGAAATGGCCGATTTTGATGGCGAAACCGCAGCCGTTCCGGTTGACGGCTGGACCCAGATGATTGTCTATCGCAAGGACCTGTTCGAGGCCGCCGGTCTGGCCCCGCCCGACAGCTACGAGAACATCGTTGCAGCCCTCGCTGCCCTGCATAACCCCCCTGAAATGTATGGTTTTGTCTCGGCAACAAAAGTCGACGAAAACTTCATGAGCCAGGTTCTGGAGCATGTGTTTCTGGCCAATGGCGTCACCCCGGTACATGCGGACGGCTCCGTGGGCTTTGATGCAGCTCCAATGATTGAATCGCTGGAGTTCTATAAGGCCATTTCCGAGGCCTCCCCTCCGGGCGAACTCTACTGGAAACAGTCCCGCGAGCTTTATTTCGCCGGACAGGCCGCAATGATTATCTGGTCGCCCTTCATCATGGACGAGTTGGCGGGCCTGCGTGATTCAGCACCCCCCACCATCAATGATGATCCGACCTCCACCGAACTGGCCTCAAAAACCGGCTTCATCACCCGTTTTTCGGGTCCCTCCAACCCCGATGGGGCCGCCTGGGCCGACATCCGCTATTTTGGTGTGACCAGTGATGCGGACACCGACGCCGCTTCCGCGTTTGTCAAATATTCGGTGGATGAGGGTTATGCGGCAACACTTTCCATTGCTCCTGAAGGCAAGTTCCCCGTACGTCGCGGAACTCCAGGCGATCCTGAGAAGTTCCTCAACATCTGGGCCGAGCTTCCCGTTGGTGTCGATCGCAAGGCGCCTTTGAGCGACCTTTATTCGGCCGATGTGATCACCAACATCGTCTCGGGTCTGGAAACCGCCAACCGCTGGGGTGTAACCGAGGGCCAGCTTTCCCTCGCTTCCAAGATCATCAACTCCCAGATCATCAACCGCCGCGTGCGCGAATATATGGATGGCGACCGGGATGCGGCGGCAACCGTGGACCTGATCAACTCCGAGATCGCTGAAATTCAGTAGCGTTTCTCCTCCTGAGCCGGGCGGCTGGTGTTTCCTTCGGCCGCCCGGATTCACTTTTTTAGCCTTCTCCTGCCCCTGACAAAAAGGCGACATAGCAAATGGCAAACCAGATGCCCGCCGACCGGGGTCAGACCAGCCAGACTAAGGCAAGGCCGCACCGCCGCAAGGGGCTTGGCCCCATGGCAAAAAAGGAGGCGCGGCTGGCTTTCCAGATGCTGCTGCCCACATTTGCCATTGTGCTGGCTATCGTGCTCATTCCCCTGTTGGCCAATTTCTGGATTTCATTCAAGCCGGTCAAACTTGCTGACCTGCGCCCCCCGGCCCCTGTGGTTTCCGAGCGTGTACGTGGCGATATGAGTGTTGCCGGCGCAGCCTTCACCATCGAATATCGCCTGCGCGGCTCTTCCCAGTCCCGGCCCATCAAGGACATAGAGTTGGTGGACACATTGCCCGCCGGGGTCACCCTGCTGGCGCTCGACCCTGCCTGCACCGCCAACGGCAATCAAATCCTCTGCACTGTTGAGTTGCTGGAACCCGGTGAGAGGAAAACACTGGTCCTGAACGCTGTCGGCGACGATGCATTTTCCGCTGAGCCGGTTTCCCCCCGTGTTTCAAAACCTGAAATTTCCGGCTTTGCCGAGAACGTGCTCACCAGCAACGAATTTACCCTGGATAATTTCAAACGCATCTTTAACGCCACCGAGTTCTGGAATGTGCTCTGGGTCACGATGGCTTACACAATATTTGGCACCATCGGCGCTTTGTTGTTCGGCATGTTCGCCGCCCAACTGCTCAACACAGCCTTTGTCGGCCGCCCCATATTGCGCGGGCTGTTCCTGTTCCCCTATGTGGCCCCGGTGATTGCGGTTGCTTTCACCTGGGTTGTGCTGCTCGACCCGTTCTCGGGCACTTTCAACGCCATTCTGGTGCGCATGAACGTCACCGAAGCGGGCATAAACTTCTTTGGCCAGCGCATGGCCGAGTTCAATTTTTTCGGCCTTGTTGTGCCCTTCCCCCTGGCCCTGTCCAGCGTTATCGCCTTTGAAATCTGGCGTTATTTCCCGCTCTCGTTTCTGTTTATTCTGGCCCGCATGCAATCCATTTCCACCGACATGTACGAAGCCGCAGAAGTTGATGGCGCAACCCCCATGCAGCAGTTCTGGCATATCTCCCTGCCCCAGCTGATGGGCATTCTTTCGACCCTGTTTCTGCTGCGCTTCATCTGGACCTTTAACAAGTTCGACGACATTTTCCTGCTTACCGGGGGTGCTGCCGGCACCCGCACCCTGACCGTTGATGTTTATGAACAGGCCTTTGCAGTCTCCAACCTTGGGGCCGGGGCAGCGGTGGCCGTCGTCATCTTCATAGCCCTGCTATTGTTCGCCTTTTTCTTCTTCCGCTTCATGAACAGAGAGGAAAGCTGATGCGCATTGGCTTGGGATTTTTGCTGGCGATTTTCACCGGCGCCCTCTGGGGCATGATTGCCTTGGTTCTTGTCGGCATCGCGCTGACCATGGTCACCGGCCTGCCCGGCACCCCGGTGGTTTTTTCAGGTATCGTTGCCGGAGCAGCCAGTGGCGCGACCATTTCATTCCGCCCGGCGGCTCAGCGCTCAAGGGGGCTGGCCATCGCCGCCTTTTTCATCACAATGCTGGCACTTCTGGCCAGCGCGCTGATGATGCCGTTTTCGCTTCCTCTGAGTGAAGCACCCTTTGTTCAGGGCCTCGCCATCGCACTTTTTGGCCTCAGCGTTACCGGCGGAACCTGGGTCTGCCTTCGTGGTATCGAGCCCGGAGCCAACTCCCGCTACAAGCGTGAAACTCTGCTTGTGCGGGTGTTCAAGGGGGTTGGTTTTATTTTCTTCACCTCCATCGTGGTGCTGCCATTTTATGTGATGGTGATGACCTCGCTAAAGAGCCAGCAGCAATTGCTGCTCAACCCCATGGACCTTTCCATAAACCTCTCCCAGGGGCCAGAGGCTCTGTTCCGTTCCTATGTGGAACTGTTCACCCAGTTCAATTTTGGCCGGTTTCTGCTGGTTTCAACTGTCGTCTCGATGCTCACCGTCGTTATCACCCTGGCCTTTTCAATTCCTGGTGCCTACGCGGTTTCCCGCCTCAGGTTCCCCGGACGCGACCTGCTTTCACGTTCGGTGCTGCTCATCTACATGGTGCCCGCAATCGTTCTGGTTATCCCCCTTTATGCGGTGTTTTCCCAGCTTGGCCTGCGCAACAGCCTCACCGGCCTGCTCATAATCTATCCGGCAACCACCGTGCCGGTGGCCCTTTACATGTTGCAAGGATATTTCAAGGGCCTGCCCCCCGAGCTTGAAGAAGCCGGGCTGATGGACGGACTCAACCGCATTGGCGTTATTTTCAAAATCACCCTGCCCCTGGCCCTGCCCGCCCTGGCCTCGGTTTCCCTTTATGTGTTCATGATTGCCTGGAACGAATTTCTCTTTGCCTTCATGTTCCTTGACGACCCCGCAATTTTCACCCTCTCGCGCGGCGTTGTCTCCCTTAATTCCTCCGAGGTCCCGCGTCAGCATCTGATGGCCGGAGCCGTGGTGGCAACAATTCCCATTATGGTAATTTTCCTTTGGTTCGAGCGGTTCCTCGTCCAGGGACTAACCGCTGGCAGTGTCAAAGGCTGACCCATGAATATTCAAACAATAAACAGGTGCGATCAACGCGCTCGCGAAATCCTCCAGAAAAACGACCGCGGCAACTATACCGTTCCCACCGACGGGCTTTATCCCTTCCAGTGGAACTGGGATTCAGCGCTTGTGGCGCTTGGTTTTTCCGCCTTTGACCCCGACCGGGCCTGGCGTGAAATAGAAACCCTGCTTTCGGCCCAGTGGGACGATGGCATGGTGCCCCACATTATTTTCTGGAAAGACGATGAGGGCTATTTCCCCGGCCCCGACGAATGGGGCACCGGCACCAGCCCCAAAACCTCCGGCATTACCCAGCCCCCGCTTGCCGCCACCATCGTGCGCGAGCTTCTGGGGCGTGCAGGAGAAAAAATGCACAGCCGGGCCATTCCCCTCATCATTGCGCTCAACCGTTGGCACCAGTGGTTTTCCGATGCAAGGGACCCCGACGGGCGCGGTCTCGTCGCCATCATCCACCCCTGGGAGAGCGGACGGGACAACCTGCCCGACTGGGACAAGCCGCTCGCCCGGGTTGATACTTCCAGGGTCGGCTCCTACTCCCGCCGCGACACTCAGCATGTGCACGAAGACGAGCGCCCCAAAAAACTCGACTATGACCGCTATATGGCGCTGGTGCAGTTCGGTCGCCACAACGATTGGGATCCTGAAATCATCGCGCGGGATAACCCCTTCTGGGTTGCCGATGTGGGCATGAATGCCATCCTCAGACGCGCTGAACACGACCTTGTTCACGCGGCCGAAACCCTTGGCCTCAACCATGTTGCTGTCGAAGCCCGCGCCCGCGCCCAACGGCTTGATGCAGGTTTTGAGGCGCTGTGGAGCGAACAGTTGGGGGGCTATGTTTCCCTTGATTTGCGCCATAACGAAAGGGCCCAAGCCCTGACCGCCGGGACATTTCTGGCTTTTTATGCCAGCAACACCCCCGACCTTCACGCCCAACGCATGCTCGATACCTTTCATCTGTGGAGCGCCAGGGTTCGTTATGGAGTGCCCAGTTTTGACCCTACCAGCGAACTGTTTGATTCCATCCGTTATTGGCGGGGCCCCGTCTGGGCCATCATCAACTGGATGATTGCCAACGGGCTGGAGCGCAACGGGTATGAAAAGCTGGCGACCCGCATTCACAAGGACACACAAAACCTGATTTGCAACGAGGGGTTCTATGAATATTTCTGCCCCCTGACCGGTCGGGGCATGGGGGGAGATGCGTTTTCCTGGACCGCCGCGGCATGGCTGGCCTGGGGCTCCCCCAACGCCCCCATATCCGAACGATCGCTGGAAGAAAAACCCGAAAACTCAGGCACCTGAGGACAAAAGGATACGGACAGATATGAGCCAGATCGAAATCAGAAACGTTTACAAGTCCTTTGGCGAACTTGAAGTCATCAAAGGCGTGGACCTGACCATTAAAGATGGAGAACTCATCATCTTCGTAGGCCCCTCGGGCTGCGGGAAGTCCACACTTCTCAGGCTGGTTTCAGGTCTTGAGGAGGTCTCCGACGGACAAATCCTGATTGAGGGCGAAGATGTCACCGGCAAGCCTCCTGCCGAACGCCACCTGTCCATGGTTTTTCAGTCCTATGCGCTCTACCCCCACAAGTCCGTGCGCGAAAATATGGGGTTTGGCCTCACGGTCGCCCGCACCCCAAAACCTGAAATCACCCGCATGGTCGACGAGGCAGCCAAAACCCTGAAACTTGAACCCCTGCTTGATCGTAAACCCAGAGAACTTTCGGGCGGTCAGCGCCAGCGCGTCGCCATTGGGCGCGCTATTGTGCGTCAGCCCAAGGCCTTTTTATTCGACGAACCCCTGTCCAATCTGGACGCGGCCCTGCGTGTCGAAATGCGGCTGGAAATCGCCAAGCTGCACCAGCATCTGGGCGCAACCATGGTCTATGTGACCCACGATCAGGTCGAGGCCATGACCCTGGCCGACCGGATTGTTGTGCTTCAGGACGGCCATATCGAACAGGTGGGCACCCCGCTCGAACTTTATCGCAACCCGGTCAACCTGTTTGTTGCGCAGTTTATCGGCTCCCCCAAGATGAACGTGGTTTCAGCAAAATTCCAGGACGGATCCCTTACCTTTGCTAATGGCGCCAAAATCTCTATGCAAGGGGCGCCCGACAGTGTCGCCAGCATGGGTATCAGACCCGAAAAAATCTCTGTTTCCAACGCCGGCAAGGGACGCCTTGATGGAGAAGTCGAAGTCATGGAGCATCTGGGCGCAGACAGCTTCGCCTATATCCGCGTTGAAAAAGTTGGCCTGTTCACCGTGCGTATTGTTGGATATTCAGAGCTCACAGTTGGCACAAAAGTAGCGCTCGACTTCAAAGATCAGGACATTTATCTCTTTGGCAGGGATGCCATGCGCGTCAATATCTAGGGTCAAAAGCTCTTGCCTGAGCCTACCAGCGACTGATGACCATTGCATCAAAAACGGCAACCAGGTGCAGCATTGCTCCAACAACCACAAACACGTGCCATAACGCATTCTGGAATTTCAGGTTCTCCCAGAGATGAAAAATAATGCCCGCCGAGTAAGTCACCCCGCCAGCCACAATCAGCCACAACGCCGCGGGAGGGAGCGCCAGGGCCAGACTGTGAAAGACCAATATTCCACTCCAGCCGATACCCAGATAAAATACAATCGCCAGGCGTCCGAAATGCTGTGGCACGATCAGCTTCAGCGCAATGCCGACCAAGGCTGTTCCCCACACAAAAGCTGTTAACGCAACGCCTTTGGGCGTGTCCCAGATCAGAGCGAGAAACGGCGTATAGGTCCCGGCGATAAACAAAAATATTGCCGCCTGATCCAGGCGCGCCAGCAATCGCTTGGTGTTCGTGCGCGGCCAGAGGTTAAAGGTCATCGACACGGAAAACAGCGTTACCAGAGAAATGACGTAGATGGTCAGTGCGGGAAACTCTGCCGGTGCGGTTTTTATCAATGCCAGGGTTAAAAGAACCGCCCCCCCAGATAAGGCCACAACCAGCCCGATCCCGTGCACAATGGCATCGGCAACGATTTCACCGGGTGAATGGGCGCGCCGGGTGAGCCACCAGGTATGCGCAACATTCCTCATGTTTCCGATTTTGCTCAGAACACCCACCTCTAACTCGAAAAACCACCACCCATGCTTGCAAAGAGCAACGGGTTTAAGCAAGCCACAAATTCATCTTTTCTTTATTAGGGTCAAGACCTAAGACCGCCAGTTTTTAGCGCGATCCGCATTCCATGTGGCCGACCTCGCCGGGGCGCCCGGTGAATTGTCCGTTCAGGTGGTGCGATCATCAATCAGCACATTTGGCTTGGCCAGCACTTCAAGCGCTTCAACATCCTCAAGTTTCACCTTCCCCCCGTTTACGCTCACCCCATAGGGTTTGAGCGTTCCAAAAGCGCGGGAAAGGTTTTCCGGTGTCATCCCCAGAATTGATGCCAATGTGCGCTTGTCATAGGGCAATTTGACCTCTCCCGCCTGCCCCTGGTCCTTGTGATATTTCAATAGCCAATTGGCCAGACGTTCCACCGCTGTGCGCAGTCTGAGATTCTTGTATTCCTTGACCACCGCCCGGAAATATCCTGCCAGTTCAATCACAATGGCGCGGGCAAAGGCGTCATCCTTCTCAAACGCCGCGCGGATGTTCTGTGCCGGAATCATCAGAATCCGGGTTTTTTCGGTTGTGCGTGCCGACATCAGATTCACTGCATCCTTCAGGACCGCCGCCAGAATGAATGAACCGATAGGCCGGACCATGGCCAGAACCGCCTCCCGTCCGTTGGATTTGGCATAAAGCTCAACACAGCCCTCAATAACGACAAACAAAAAGTCTGCCCGGTCACCCTCGGTGATCAACTGCACCTGGGCAGGAAAATTTTGCAAAAAAGCCGCATGCATGAGTTCGGCGAGGTTTTCTTCCTTCATACTCTTGAAGGGTTGAAGTTCGCGCACTTCAGGCAGATCATCTGGGCGCATGCAACTCTTCCATGATTGATAATAATCAAGTGCGGCTTTGATGTTTTTTGTAGCACTGGCGCGCATTTGTAAAGCCCTGTCATGCAACAGTTCCCCCGGTCGGCCTACGGATTTTCCTTAGGTAATTATTTCTGCGTCCCAGAGCCTGTTTTCCACCATTGCAAGGCCGCAACTTGATCCAGGTCAACTAGGATGCAGCTCAAATTTGGTCCCTGCTTCCATATCAGCGTTCCAGAATTCTGGCGCGCTGCAAGCAAAAGGAACAAAAGATAACGCTGTATTGACCGCCGTGGCGCGGCAAACCCGAAAACACCGCGCAATCTACGATGCATCCTGAAGTTCAGCAGCAATAATCTGCCTTTGAAGCCTCAACTGATTTTGCACGAAAAGGGACAGGTAAATGGAACTACAAAACAAAGCAACAAGCCTCTGGGGAAATTTCTTCAGGGTTGACATGGTGCAAATCAGAACATTCCACATGACCTGGTTTGCGTTCTTTTCGTGTTTTTTCGCCTGGTTCGGCATTGCGCCGCTGATGATCATCGTACGCGAGGAACTCAGTCTGACCAAGGATCAGGTGGGCTGGACGATCATTGGCTCAGTGGCCATGACCATATTTGCCCGCTTCTTTATCGGCTGGCTTGTAGATCGGATCGGGCCGCGTCTGGCTTACACTTGGCTATTGACACTTGGTGCATTCCCCGTAGCGCTGATCGGTCTTTCGAACAGTTTTGAAAGCTTTTTGTTCTTCCGCCTGGCGATCGGTATGATCGGCGCCTCATTCGTTATTACTCAATATCACACCTCCGTTATGTTTGCCCCCAACGTGGTGGGTCAGGCCAACGCAACAAGCGCCGGCTGGGGAAATCTTGGTGGTGGTGTCACCCAGTTCGTGATGCCCTTGATCTTTTCTGCTTTCGTTATTGGCTTCGGGTTCACCGACGCGCAAGGCTGGCGCCTGTCCATGGTTGTGGTCGGTATCGTGATTTTTGTCACCGGCATCGCCTATTTCTTCTTCACTCAGGATGCCCCCGACGGAAATTACAAGGATTTGCGCAAAAAAGGCATGATGCCAGAAAAACAAAGCGTTACTCCATTATACTTCAAGGCAATGAAAGACTATAGAGTCTGGGTATTGTTCTTGATATACGGAGCAACTTTTGGAATAGAGCTGACAGTTAACAATGTAGCAGCGCTTTATTTCTTTGATTACTTTGACCTGAATCTCGTTCAGGCGGGCATGGTTGCGGCATCTTTTGGTCTGATGAATATATTCGCCCGGACCTTAGGCGGTATTTTCGGGGATAATTTCGGCTCCCTGTGGGGTCTCAAAGGTCGTTCTTTCTGGTTGTTCATCGTAATTCTTGGCGAAGGCCTTGCGTTAATGCTGTTCTCCCAGATGAATGTGTTGTTCCTGGCAATACCGACATTGATCCTGTTTTCCCTGTTCACCCAGATGGCTGAAGGGGCAACCTATTCTGTTGTTCCTTTTATTAACAAAAAGGCTCTGGGTGCGGTTTCGGGCATCGTTGGTGCCGGCGGTAACGCAGGAGCCGTGGCCGCCGGGTTCCTCTTTAAGGGAGCAATTGAATGGAACGATGTTTTCCTGATCATCGGCATTGTTGTTGTTATTGCCTCATTCCTCTCGTTCCTCATTCGCTTTACGCCGGAACAGGAAGCTGAGGAAAAAATAGCCTTTGAAAAAGCCAAGATGGACACGCTGGTTCTCAAGGCAGATCGGGCCAAAGCCGCAGTCCTGATGTCTCAGCAGGCTATCATGGAAGCCCAGGAAACTCTGGCAAAAAAATAAAGCCAACAGGCGGGCCGCATCTGTTGGCCCGCCCCGCCACTTTCACCAAAGGAGAAAATCGTGGGACAAGATCTAAGAAACTGGAACCCGGATGACGAAAAGTTCTGGGAAGAAAAGGGAAAGGCGATTGCAACCCGCAATCTGTGGATTTCCATTCCGTCTTTGTTGTGCGGTTTTGCCGTATGGCTTTACTGGGGCATTATCACCGTCCAGATGCTCAATCTGGGTTTTGATTTTGCCAAGTCAGAACTGTTCACCCTCGCCGCCATTGCCGGCCTGACCGGCGCCACGCTGCGCATCCCCTCAACCTTTTTCATCCGTATCGCGGGCGGGCGCAACACCATCGTCTTTACGACCGCTCTGCTGATGATCCCAGCGGCCGGCACCGGCATCGCCCTGCAAAACCCTGACACGCCCCTGTGGCAGTTCCAGGCGCTGGCCTTTCTCTCCGGCATCGGCGGCGGCAACTTTGCCTCTTCCATGTCCAACATATCCTTTTTCTTCCCCAAGAAAGTACAAGGGTATGCGCTGGGAATGAATGCGGGCCTGGGAAATTTTGGTGTAACCACCATGCAGGTGGTCATTCCCCTGGTCATGACCATGGGCATTTTTGGCGGCGCATCCATGACGTTGAAAAACACCTCCGGCACCCTGATCGGCAAAATTCCGGCCGGAACCGAGACCTACATTCAAAATGCCGGCTTCATTTGGCTGGTAGCCCTTATTCCCCTGGCCGTTATCGGTTGGTGGGGCCTCAACAATATTCGCGACGAACACGTCTCACCCAACATTCCCAACCCCGTTGGCGCCTTCTCCATCATCACCTTGATGCTGGGAATTGGATTTGTTGCCGCAGCATTCGGCCTGTGGCTGATGCTGCCCCAGACTGTGGGTGGTTCGGGCTTTAACGTCTCCAAATGGATCGTCCTTCCCATTGTTATTGTTCTGACGGTGGGCGGACTCAAGCTGATCCCGGGTCAGGTGGGACAAAACCTGACCCGCCAGTATAAAATATTCAACAACAAGCACACCTGGGCCATGACCGTCATCTATATCATGACCTTTGGTTCCTTCATCGGCTATTCTGCGGCTCTGCCCCTGACCATCAAGGTGGTTTTTGGCTTCCAGCATATTATGGTCGACGGCGTACTGACCCATGACACCGCCAATCCCAACGGACCCTCCGCGCTGATGTTTGCCTGGATGGGCCCCTTTATCGGCGCGCTGATCCGCCCCTTTGGCGGCATGCTCTCCGACAAGATGGGTGGTGCCAAAGTCACCCAGATCATTTCCTTCATTATGGTGGGCTGTGCCCTTGGTGTGGCCTACTTCATCCAGGCAGCCTATGCCTCTGAAACACCTGAACAGTACTTCATTCCCTTCATGGCCCTGTTCCTGCTGCTTTTTGCGGCAACCGGCATCGGCAACGGTTCAACCTTCAGAACCATCGCCATGGTGTTCAACAAGGAACAGGCCGGCCCGGTCCTGGGCTGGACATCAGCTGTTGCCGCTTATGGCGCCTTCATCATCCCCAAAGTGTTTGGTGAACAGATGGGCGCAGGCACACCTCAATATGCCCTGTATGGTTTTGCGATATTTTACTCCATCTGCATCATCATCAACTGGTGGTTCTACCTCAGGCCCAACGCCTATGTGAAGAACCCCTAGAAGCGGAAAAACAAACCATTCCGGCGGGGAGAAGTCTCCGCCGGTCTTTGAAAAAAGATTTTACAGGACGCGAACAAGGACGCGAAAATGAGCCATCTACTTGATCGACTGAATTTCCTCGCCCGCAAAGAAGTCGGGACCTTTTCCGATGGTCACGGTGTCACCACCAATGAAAGCCGCGAATGGGAGCACACCTATCGCAACCGCTGGCAACACGACAAAATCGTGCGCTCCACCCACGGGGTGAACTGCACCGGGTCCTGCTCCTGGAAAATTTATGTAAAAGGCGGCATCGTCACTTGGGAAACCCAGCAGACCGACTACCCCCGCACCCGCCCCGACCTGCCCAACCACGAGCCGCGCGGCTGCGCCCGTGGCGCGTCCTATTCATGGTACATGTATTCCGCCAACCGGGTGAAACACCCCCTGGTACGCTCAAGATTGCTCAAACTCTGGCGCGCCGCCCGCGCGACTCTCACCCCTGTCGCCGCCTGGGCCTCTATTGTTGAAGACCCTGAAAAACGCAAAAGCTATACATCCGTGCGCGGCCATGGCGGTTTCGTGCGCGCCTCCTGGGACGAGGTCAACGAAATCATCGCCTCGGCCAACGCCTACACCACCCGCACCCACGGTCCCGACCGTGTTATCGGGTTTTCACCAATTCCTGCCATGTCCATGGTCTCCTATGCCGCCGGCTCGCGTTACCTGTCGCTGATGGGTGGCACCTGCATGAGCTTTTATGACTGGTATTGCGACCTGCCCCCCTCCTCCCCCATGACCTGGGGCGAGCAGACCGATGTGCCCGAAAGTGCCGACTGGTATAATGCGGGCTTTTTGATGCTCTGGGGCTCCAACGTTCCCCAAACCCGCACTCCCGACGCCCACTTCTATACAGAGGTACGTTACAAGGGTACCAAGTCCGTTGTTGTCTCCCCGGATTACTCCGAGGCAGCCAAATTCTCCGACATCTGGCTCAACCCCAAACAGGGCACAGACGCCGCACTGGCCATGGCCATGGGGCACGTCATCCTGCGCGAGTATCATCTGGACCGCCAGGCCGAATATTTCGAGGATTACTGCCGTAAATTTACCGATATGCCCATGCTGGTACGTCTGGTCAAAAAAGACGGCCATTATGTGCCTGAGCGCCTGCTCCGCGCCTCTGACATCGCCCGCAACATGGGCGAGAAAAACAATCCCGAATGGAAGACCCTCGCCATAGATTCAAACTCCGGCAATATCGTCACCCCGCAGGGCTCGGTTGGCTTCCGTTGGGGAGAGGACGGCCAGTGGAACCTCGAGGAAAAGAACGGCAAGGGCGAAGACGTCAAACTCAGGCTCTCCCTCATTCTTGACGACGACCACGACACCATCGCCGAGGTAGCCTTCCCCTATTTCGGCAATCGCGAACATGACCATTTTGAGGGTACCGACCATGAAAGCGTGCTGATGCGCGCTGTGCCTGCCCGGCAGGTGAAATTGCGCGACGGCGAAGCACTGGTTGCAACGGTTTTTGATCTGTTTGCCGCCAATTACGGGCTCGACCGGGGTATCGGGGGGGGCAACGTCGCCAAGGATTTCTCCGAAAACGTGCCCTACACCCCCGCCTGGGCCGAAAAAATCACCGGCGTCTCCGCAGACAAGATCATCACTGTTGCCCGCGAGTTCGCCACCAACGCCGAAAAGACCAATGGACGTTCCATGGTCATTCTGGGCGCGGGCCTGAACCACTGGTACCACATGGACATGAACTACCGCGGCATCATGAACCTGCTCATCATGTGCGGCTGCGTGGGTCAGTCCGGCGGCGGCTGGTCCCATTATGTGGGTCAGGAAAAACTCAGGCCCCAGACCGGCTGGCAACCGCTTGCCTTTGCGCTGGACTGGGCGCGGCCTCCCCGGCATATGAACTCGACTTCGTTCTTTTACGCCCACACCGACCAGTGGCGTTATGAAACCCTCAATGTTTCAGAAATCCTCTCCCCCACTGCCCCCGAGGGCGACTGGGACGCAACACTCATTGACTACAATATCAGGTCCGAGCGCATGGGCTGGCTTCCTTCTGCCCCCCAGCTCAAAACCAACCCGCTTGAAATTGCCACACTGGCCGAACAGGCAAAAAAAGAACCAAAGGATTATGTGACCGACGCCCTGAAATCGGGTGACCTCACCATGTCTTGCGAGGACCCTGACAATCCCGCCAACTGGCCCCGCAACCTGTTCGTCTGGCGCTCCAACCTGTTGGGTTCTTCAGGCAAGGGGCATGAATATTTCCTCAAGCACCTGCTGGGCACGACACACGGTGTCATGGGCAAAGATCTGGGTGAGGAGGGCCGCCAGAAATCAAAAGAGGCGGTCTGGCACGACAAGGCACCCGAAGGAAAGCTCGACCTGTTGGTCACCCTTGACTTTCGCATGTCAACGACCTGCGTCTATTCCGACATCGTTCTGCCCACGGCTACCTGGTACGAGAAAAACGACCTCAACACCTCTGATATGCACCCCTTCATCCACCCCCTTTCGAGCGCTGCCGACCCTGCATGGGAGGCCCGCTCCGACTGGGATATCTTCAAGGGACTGGCTAAAAAATTCTCCGAAGTCGCCCCCGAGGTACTGGGCGTCGAAAAGGATACGGTACTTGTGCCCATCCTTCACGATACGCCGGGTGAAATTGCACAACCCTTCGATGTTCAAGACTGGAAAAAGGGTGAAACCAAAGCCATCCCGGGCAAGACCATGCCCAATGTGGTGGTGGTGGAGCGCGACTATCCTAATCTCTACAAGCGCTTCACCGCCCTTGGCCCCCTGATGAAAAAGCTGGGCAACACGGGCAAGGGCATCGCCTGGAACACCGAACACGAGATCGAGGCCCTGGCCACCCTCTCCGGTACCATCACCGAAGAGGGCGTGACTGAAGGCATGCCCAAAATCGAAACCGACATCGAGGCTTCCGAGGTCATTCTGATGCTGGCGCCCGAGACCAATGGCGAGGTCGCTGTCAAGGCCTGGGAAGCCCTGTCCAAGGCCACCGGCCGCGACCACACCCACCTGGCACTGCCCAAGGAAGAGGAAAAACTCCGCTTCCGTGATCTGGTGGCCCAGCCGCGCAAAATTATTTCCTCCCCCATCTGGTCGGGCCTTGAAAGTGAAAAAGTCTGTTACAATGCCTGCTACACCAATGTGCACGAGCTTATCCCCTGGCGCACCCTGACCGGGCGTCAGCAACTCTATCAGGACCATCTGTGGATGCGGGCCTTTGGCGAGGCATTCTGTCTCTACCGTCCCCCGATCGACACCAAGTCTATCACCCCCGAAATTGAGGCCAGGGATAATGGCAACAAGCAGGTGGTGCTCAACTTCATCACCCCGCATCAGAAATGGGGCATTCACTCCACCTATTCGGACAATCTGATGATGTTGACGCTCAACCGGGGCGGACCGGTGGTCTGGCTCTCAGAAACCGACGCGGCCAAGGCCGGTATTGTCGATAATGATTGGGTGGAAGCCTACAATGCCAACGGTGCCCTTGTTGCCCGCGCGGTCGTCTCCCAGCGCATGAAGGATGGCACCCTCTTCATGTATCACGCCCAGGAGAAAATCGTGAACACACCGGGTGCTGAAACCACTGGCAACCGGGGCGGTATCCATAACTCGGTGACCCGCGCCATTACCAAACCCACCCACATGATTGGTGGCTACGCCCAGCAGTCCTATGGCTTCAACTACTACGGAACCGTGGGCTCGAACCGCGATGAATTTGTCATCGTGCGTAAAATGGAAAAAGTCGACTGGCTCGAAAGACCCCTCACGCAAAAGAAAGAGGTGCTGACATGAAAATCCGCGCGCAAATAGGCATGGTCCTCAATCTGGACAAGTGCATCGGCTGTCACACCTGCTCGATCACCTGCAAGAATGTCTGGACCAATCGCGAAGGCGTCGAATATGCCTGGTTCAACAATGTGGAAACCAAACCCGGCGTTGGTTATCCCAAAGACTGGGAAAATCAGAAAAAATGGAACGGGGGCTGGACCCGCACAGCAAGCGGCAAAATCCAGCCCAGAATGGGCGCAAAATGGCGGATACTGGCCAAGATTTTTGCCAACCCCGACCTGCCCGAAATCGACGACTATTACGAACCGTTCGATTTCGACTATGGCCATCTGCAAACTGCTGGCGAAGTGGAAGCTTTCCCCACTGCCCGGCCCCGCTCCAAAATCTCCGGCAACCGCATGGAAAAAATCGAATGGGGTCCCAACTGGGAGGAAATCCTTGGTGGTGAGTTCTCCAAACGCTCAAAAGACTACAATTTTGAGGGCGTTGAGAAGGAAATGTACGGCGAGTACGAAAACACCTTCATGATGTATCTGCCCCGCCTGTGCGAGCATTGCCTCAACCCCACCTGCGTTGCGGCCTGTCCCTCGGGTGCCATCTATAAGCGCGAGGATGACGGCATTGTCCTCATCGACCAGGAAAAATGCCGCGGCTGGCGCATGTGCGTTTCGGGCTGCCCCTACAAGAAGATCTACTACAACTGGTCTTCGGGGAAATCCGAAAAATGCATCTTCTGCTATCCGCGCATTGAAGCGGGCGAACCAACCGTGTGCTCTGAGACCTGCGTCGGGCGTATCCGTTATCTCGGCGTCATGCTCTATGATGCCGACAAGCTCGAAGAAGCGGCCTCAACCCCCGACGAGCAGGACCTCTATGAGGCCCAGCTCTCGGTCTTTCTTGACCCCAATGACCCCGAAGTCATCGCCGAAGCGGAGAAACAGGGCATTCCCGAGGACTGGATAAAATCCGCCCAGGCTTCCCCCGTTTACAAAATGGCCATGGACTGGAAGGTCGCCTTTCCTCTTCATCCTGAATACCGCACCCTTCCCATGGTCTGGTACATTCCGCCGCTCTCCCCGCTGCAATCAGCAGCGGAAGCGGGAAAAATCGGCTGGGACGGCGAACTGCCCGATGTCAAGTCCATGCGCATCCCGGTGCGCTACCTTTCCAACCTTTTGACGGCAGGCAAGGACGAGCCGGTTATCGCCGGTCTTGAACGCATGCTGGCCATGCGCTCCTACATGCGCTCCAAAACCGTTGATGGTGTCATCAACGAGGCGGTTGCAGAAAGGGTCGGTCTCTCCGGCCAGGTGATTGAGGACATGTACCAGACCATGGCCATTGCCAATTATGAGGACCGCTTTGTCATCCCCACCACCCACCGCGAAATCGGCGAAGACGTCTATGACACGCGTGGCGGTTGCGGCTTTACCTTCGGTAATGGCTGCTCGGGCGGCACTTCGGAAGCCGACCTGTTCGGCGCCAAAAAAACCCGGGCCGACAAAACCCCAACCGAATTCATGGGGAGCTGACATGCCATGCAAAACACGCTGAAAGTCATCTCCGTTCTGCTCTCTTACCCTTCAGCAGATTTGATAGGGGCAGCCAGGGAACTGCACGCAGCCCTTGATGCGGACGACCAGACCTCAAAAACTGCCAAAACATTGGTCAGGGCGCTGATTGACGATATCACCTCCCATGACATTTACGATGCCCAGGAGCGCTACGTGCTCCTGTTCGACCGCACCCGCACCAACTCCCTGCACCTGTTTGAACATGTGCACGGGGAAAGCCGCGATCGCGGTCAGGCCATGGTTGACCTTGCCGTGATGTATGAAGCGCAAGGCTTTGAAATCGACGCCAAAGAGCTCCCCGATTACATCCCCATGTTCCTCGAATATCTCTCAACCCAGTCTCAGGAGGAGATCAACAACCTCCTCAACGAAACCCTGCATATCATGGCCGCGATTCGTGAACGGCTCCAGAAGCGCAAGTCTATCTATACAAACGCCTTTCTGGCCCTTGAGAATATGGCAGGCACCAGCCCGGACGCCAAGGCCGTCGCTGAAATTCTGCAGGAACCCGAGGACGATCCCAACGACCTGAAAGCCCTTGATGAAATCTGGGAAGAGGAAGCGGTGACCTTCGGCGCAGGACAAGGCAACGATGCCTGCGGTCCCGACCGTCTGCGCACACAGATTCGCGCCCATAACCGCCCACCCCCTCAGGACCCAAGACCCCAAATGAACGGAGAGCACAAAAATGGCTGAGTTCCTCAACACATTCCTGTTCGGAATTTACCCCTATATCGCCCTGACGATCCTCGCCGTTGGCAGCGTCATCCGTTACGATCGCGACCCCTATACCTGGAAGGCCGGCTCCTCCCAGTTGCTCCGGCGCAAGCAGCTTATGTGGGGTTCGCTCCTGTTCCATATCGGCGTGCTTGCCATCTTTGCTGGCCATGTGGTGGGCCTGCTCACCCCGGGCTGGGTCTGGAAGGTGCTGGGAATATCCTATGCCACCAAACAGATGACTGCCATGGTTGCGGGAGGTATCGCCGGCATATTTGGCATAATCGGTGCCACCATGCTTATCCACCGGCGTTTCTTTGACGCCCGGGTACGCGCAGCTTCCAACTTTGCCGACAACGCCATAATTCTCATTCTGTGGCTGCAGCTTGCCCTTGGCCTGAGTACGATTGCGGTTTCAGCCCAGCACCTTGATGGTCTCGAAATGGTAAAGTTCCAGTCATGGGCGCAAGGGATATTCACCTTCAACCCCGAGGCGGCAGGCTATATTGCTGATGTTGCCCCGGTCTTTAAGGCGCATATATTCCTTGGTCTGACTATCTTCGTCATCTTCCCCTTCACCCGGCTTGTGCACATGCTCTCAGCTCCAATTCGCTACATATGGCGTTCGGGCTACCAGATCGTGCGCACCAAACGCGACCCGGCGGAGTAATCCAGCCGGTCAGCGCCGCCGAACCGGAATCTCCCCCTCCTTTGGTTCGGCGGCACCCCTTGAAACACACCTAAAAGAAGCAGGCTCATGGTCAATCTAATCAACAACAGCTCTTCCATATTGCCCTCCAAAAAGGTCAAGGTGCCACATCCGCCAAAGAAAGATGGCCGAGATGTCGTTTTGGTCAATGGCGTTGAAATTCCGGGCGAAGCCATTCGCGATGAGGCCCAGTTGCACCCGGCAAAAAACCCCGGAGAGGCCATAAAAGAAGCCACCCGTGCCCTGATCGTTCGCGAGCTCCTGCTCCAGGAGGCCGCCGCAAAAGGCATTGCTCCGGCCCCTGAAACTCTTGGTGAGGGCCTGCGTGAAACCGATGCCGATGCCGCAATCCGCCAATTACTCGACGCCGAAGTCTCCTCCCCGAACGCCGATGAGCAGGCCTGTCGCCGCTATTATGAAACCCATCCTGACAAATTCTGTTCCGAGACAATTTATGAGGCCCGCCACATCCTTTTTGCCGCCCCGCTCTCAGACCCCGCTGCACGGGACACCGCAAAGAATCAGGCTGAACTGGTGCTGAAAGACCTTCAGGCCGATCCGAAGCGTTTTGCAGAACTGGCTCTTGCCCACTCTGCCTGCCCCTCAAAAAGCCAGGGGGGAAACCTGGGCCAGTTGACCAAAGGTTCAACCGTGCCGGAATTCGAGACCGTTCTGTTTGAACTTGAGGCTGGCCAGTTAAGCCCGACCCCGGTCCCAACCCGGTTCGGCTTTCACATCATTGAGCTTGAGCGCATTATCGAGGGCGAGCAGCTGCCTTACGGTGCCGCCCGCGACCGTATCGCCGCCTGGCTTGAGGCTTCGAGCTGGAGCCGTGCCGTCTCCCAGTACATTTCCATTCTTGCCGGAAAGGCAACCATCGCCGACTTTGACATGGGTGGAGCGGATACACCGTTGGTGCAATAGCCTTGCATTTCGCCGGTAACTTCCAAGTAACTTCCAAGACACCGGACAGATCGGCCTGCGTACAGATCCTTATCTGGAATCCAGCTCCACCGCGTTCATCCAGTTCAACAGTTCCCGCTCCAGTTCAGAGATTTTTTCCCCTGCTTGAAGATGGGAAGTTTCGTCCCTGAGTTCTTTCTCCAGTAGCCGCGCCCGCCTGTCCAGATCCTGTTGCGTCAGTTTGTGGTTCTGGTCAAAAATACCGCGCTGCTCCAGTTCCGCCCTCTTTTGCCGGATCCGGTCGCTGATGCTTTTAAGTTTTGTTTCAAGTTCATCTTTGGGCATGAGAAAAATCTCCTTGAAAACCCCCAGCCCGCGACCCCGCCAACCTGCCTGGCCCGCGGGTGGGCCTGACACTGACTTAGGAAGCATCCTTGGCCCGATCAATACCATCCGGGTGCGGAATACCGCTCTTTGACTGACATAAATCAAACTGCACTGTTCTGAAACCGCTTGTCTCAAAGTTTGAAGGCGTCAAAAAACGGCCATGCCTCCCAAAAGAAGCATGGCTCATTTTATGCCAGAGACAGTGTGTTTTCTGACCTAAAATACTATCGCTAGGCCAAGACCGATTGGCGAAACATCGCGTACTTTAAGGTCATCAGGCCGTTTTGCTGCGGCAGCATCACCATATTCCTCGTCGCAGGCATCCAGCGCATTGTCGATACAGGGTCCAGGGTGGCTGCCTTCGTTGCAGATGGTAATAACCCGATTGTAACAGTCCCCCAGAGGGGTCTGGCCGCCACCTGCAGCAAAGGCACCGCTAGCAACTGCCAAACCCAAGGTGAGGCTGATTGCGCGCGTGGTTGTTTTCAGAATATACGAATGCGTCATCTTGGCTGATCCTTTTCATTTTGCTGACAGACTTCACTGTTCCATGTTTTTCCTCAAACCCTCGGGCCGGAACAGGATTACAACGATAAATCACCCCACTTGAATACCGGCTAACCAAACCGTTCAGTGCCGGTTCATCTCTTGAAATATCAGCAGCCTTTGAGTGAAAGACCAATCGTCTCACTTGATTTATATCAATTCTGCCCATTCCTTTCAGGGCATAACAGGTCAAGCGCTTCCTCCTTTGGCCAAAAATGCTCTGAAGGAAACGTCTGCTCATATTCAACGCACAACAAAGCAGGAGAATGCTATGCCCGCTTCAGGGTCCGTGTCAGATGAGCGGCGCCAGAGTACCAGGCCGTCGCGCTTTCCAAAACTCGCCGGTCTCGCGCTCAGGCCCGTTCCACTATTTGCTGTGCAGCCGGTCCTGAACCGCCTCGTGCGTGATATTGCTTCGCGCCGTCCCGAACTGTTCGAACGCCTCGGGCCCCACATTCACACTGCCTTTGCAATCGACGTGGAAGAACTGCCCTTCGTGCTGCGCCTGCTGCCCGATCCCGGCAATCCTTCCCTCACCGCTCACCGTCGTGCTGAAAACATCCCCTTTGGCGCCTCCATTTCCGGCCCCTTCATGACTCTGTTTGCCATTATGGACGGGGACGGGGATTCCGATGCTTTGTTTTTTGCCCGTGACGTGGAGGTAGGTGGCAATACTGAGGCCGCCGTCTGTCTGCGCAATGCGCTGGATGATCTGGAGGGCAGTGTTGTTGATGATATCCTGGAGATTGGCGGCCCGCTTTATGCACCTCTCAAAATGATGCTCGCTTATCTTCGAAAATCGGAGGCCCGCCCATGAGTCCCCCCCAACCACCCCGCCTCAACCGCCCTGAACTTATCTGCCCCGCCGGAACCCCCGCCGCCCTTCGGGCCGCTGTTGATGCGGGAGCAGATGCTGTTTATTGTGGGCTCCAGAACGCCACCAATGCCCGGAATTTTCCCGGCCTCAATTTCACCCCCGACGCCCTCGCCCAGTCCATAACTTACGCCCACGAACGTGACACAAAGGTTCTTCTCGCGGTCAATTCCTTTGCCACCGCACCGGGTGCAAAACTCTGGCAGGATGCTGTGGATATTGCAGCCAGCCTCAACGCTGATGCAGTGATTGTTGCCGACATCGGCGTTGCGCAATATGTGGCTGAAAACCACCCCGGACTGCGTTTGCACTTGTCCGTGCAGGCCGGAGCCTCCTCCCCCGAAGCCATCCGGTATTATTGCCGCGAGTTCGGCGTTTCCCGCGTTGTCCTGCCCCGCATTCTCACCGTGACTGAAATCAGCGCCATTCACGACGAAATCCCTTGCGAAATCGAAGCCTTCGTCTTTGGAAATATCGGCATGATGGCGGAGGGGCGCTGCTCGCTGACCAATTATGTTACCGGCCAGTCCACCAATATGGACGGGGTCTGCTCCCCCGCAAGCGCCGTTCAATATGTCAAGAATGCCGATGAGAGCCTTGCGGCCAAACTTGGAGAATTTGAAATTGACTGTTTTGCTGAAAACGAAAGCGCCGGTTATCCCACCATCTGCAAGGGACGCTACCTGACCCCGGCCCGCTCCGGCACCTATTATGCCTTTGAAGAGCCGGTCAGCCTCAATCTCTCTTCTCTCCTGCCCGAATTGGTTGGGGCAGGCGTCACCGCCCTTAAAATAGAGGGGCGCCAGCGTTCCCGCTCCTATGTCAGGGCTGTGGTTTCTGCTTATCGGGAGGCCATCGACGATATCATGGAGGGCGCAGAGGCTGACCTCTCTGTGCTCATTTCGCTCACCGAAGGTGGCAAGCAGACTGAAGGCGCTTTCAAAAGTAAAAAGTGGAGATGAGTATGGCTTCCTCTGAACTCACTATGGGCCCCCTGATTTTTCACTGGCCCGCTGAGCAAAAACGCGATTTCTGGCTGCGCATTGCTGATGAGGCCCCGGTGGATACCGTCTATCTGGGGGAGACTGTCTGCTCCAAGCGCACTCCCTTCTTTGACGACCCTTACCTGGCTAAAGTTAGCCAGCGTCTTCAGGGCGCCGGCAAAAAAGTCATCTGGTCAACACTTTCAGAAGTCATGATAAAGCGCGACAGAAAAATTGTTGCCGATATCTGCGCGCAAGAAGATATGGCAGTGGAAGCCAACGACGCCTCGGCCTTGTTTCATCTCTCGGGAAAGCCCCACCGTATCGGGCAGGCCTTAAACGTTTACAATGAAGCTACGATGCAGTTTCTGGCCTCAAAAGGGGCAACCCATTTTTGCCTCGCTCCCGAACTGCCACGGAGTTGCATAACCAGCCTTGCGCAAACCGCAAAGCGGCTGGGGGTCGGGCTTGAGGTGCAGGTGTTCGGGCGCATGTCCCTTGCACTTTCCGCCCGCTGCTACCATGCCCGCGCCTATGGCCGCACCAAGGACAATTGCCTGTTTGTCTGTGAAGAGGACCCCGACGGCATGGACCTGAGCACCCGCTCGGACACCCCCTTTTTGGCCATAAACGGCATTCAGACCCTCTCCCACGCCTACCTCAATCTCTCCGGTGAAGTTTCCGCCCTGCAACAGATGGGGGTTGGCGCATTTCGCCTTTCTCCCCATTCAGGCGACATGGTGGCTGTTGCCCACTGCTACCGGGATCTGCTGGACAATAAAATCACCGTGGATGAGGCCGATGTCATGCTCAAGGAACTGAAGGTGCCCCAGCCCATGGCCAACGGTTTTTTCCACCATCAGCCCGGCTACAAAATGGTTTCCACCTTGTCGGAGCGGACCTGAAATAAAACCAGCCCGCCGGCGCGAGATAAAAAACCGGGGGCACACCCCCGGCTTCATTTTTCTGTCAATTCCATTTCAGCCTACATAGCGTCCGGCATGGAGCCCGTAAACAGATAGTCGTCGCCCGGCGCCACCGCATGGCAGGCTATGCAGCCCACATCCATGCCCTTGGCCACTTTTCCGGCCAGCGCCACTCCGGCGGGGTTTTTATCCAATGAACCATCGGGAAGATATTTGACCCAGAACCAATTCTGGTTCTCATCATCATACCCCTCCTCGCGTTGGAACATGACGGTAATCGCGCCCAGATAAGCGCTGGGGTCATTGTAAACGTCTTCGGGGTCGGTTCCCGGCGGACCGTAATTGCGCTTCACTGAGATAAAGCCGGTACGCCCGGCAACCTCAACTTCAGTATAGAACGTTTCCAGCAGCATGCCGTGGGGGTCATTACCCACAGTCAGCGCCGCGCGGATTGCGTTGGGTCCGGCCAGATTGGCCTCTTCCATCGCTGTCCAGACCTCGGCGGCAAAACCAATGTCCTCCTCGCTGCCAAATGGCGCCATTTGTGAAAACGCAGTTGTAGCGCCCAGGCCCGCAAAGGCGGCAGCCACCAGAACCGTGGTTGTTTTTTTTGAAAATTTGAATGCCAAAACAAGACCCTCCTCTGTCACATGGTCCGTGACAATCTGACGGTTTGCTGTTGGCAATACCAAACACGTTCACTCACAATGCAGTGATGATCTGACAGGCACACCCTTCTGCCTTACGCTTGACATAAATTTACTGGACGAGCCAACTAATATGCGTATCTTTTGCGAACGGGTGCAGTTTTCCACTCGTGCGTGTCTTCCAGAAGTGGATGCCTGGCTTGGGATTTCGGACATGCACAAAACAACATGACAGGGTTTTGCACGCCGGACAGACCAATGCCATCCACTCTGCACAGGAACAAAATGAAAGTTTTTCCATGAATAATAAATCAATCGGTTTCCGCCTCAGCCTTCCCGCCCTCGTGCTCGCCGCTGCTCTTTTTGGGGCCGCAGCCCCTGCTTCCGCCCAGATTGTTGTCGAGCAGGGCGATGCCTCTGCCGGAGAGCAGGCCTTCCGGGGGTGCGCCGGTTGCCACAAAGTGGGTGAAGGTGCCCGAAACGCCGGCGGCCCCGTGCTCAACGACCTGTTCGGTCGTGTTGCAGGCACCTATGAGGGTTTCCGCTATGGTGATGATCTGGTCGCTGCCGGCGCTGCGGGCCTCGTCTGGGACGCGGAGAATATCGTCGAATTTATTACTGACCCCAGCGCCTTCCTTAAAGCCTATCTGGACGACACTGGCGCCCGCAGTAAAATGCCGGTCAAGGTGCGTGACGAGGCTGACCGCTGGAATCTTGCCGCCTATCTGGCGACATTTTCGACGCCCCCCGCCCAATAGACGCGCGCAAGCCAAATCGACCGAACGCACCTGTTGCCAATTTTACTCTACGTAAATTTTCGGAACAGGCGCGTCCGGTCAAACAGCCCGTCGAGCGACTTGATGCGTTCTTTGGTTTCTCCCCAGTTGCGCTCCTGAACACCTGCAATTATCGCTTCGAGCAACAGCATCGTCACCACCGAACTGTCCCACGCTGAGGGCGCTTCAATACGACTGTTGAATTTCTGTGCCGCCAGCTTGGATATGGGCGAGCCCCACTGATCGGTGAACAATACAATGTTGACGCCGCGCTCTTTGGTCATTTCCGCCAGCCGCAGCAGATCATTCTCGTAACGCCTGATGTCAAAAATCACCAGAACATCACCCTCGCTCATATCCAGAATATAATGGGGCCAGGCGTTTGAGTTTGAGGTCATATAGGTTACCTGCGTACGGATGACCTGCAGGTGAGTGAAAAAATAATCCGCCAGCGAGCGCGTAATCCGCCCCCCCACAATGTTGACCGCCCGTTCCGTATCGGCCAGCAACTCGCAGGTGGCGTCAAACCGTTCCGGGTCAATCTGGGCAAAGGTGCCACGCACATTTTGCGAAATCGCATCTGCAAACCGGTTCAGCACATGGGTGTCCGGTGCATTCTCCGCCCAGCGTTCGCGCCTGTCGACCGGGCTTGAAATCTTCTCTCCCAATTCATCCCTGAGCGCCTGCTGGAACTGGGGAAAACCCTCATAACCCAGCTTGTGAACCATGCGCGCAACGGTGGGGGTCGAAACCCGCGCTTTTTTTGCCAGTGCAGTAATGCTGCCCAGCCCGGATACCGGATAGTTATCCAGAAGCTGACTCACCAGTTGCTTTTCGGCCCGGGTAAACTCGTCAAGGCGACCTTGAATGTTTTCTATAATTGTTTTCAATGGGTTATCGCCTTGGCCTCGTTGCTTCAAAAATACGAATAGCAGAAAAAACCCGAACTTAAAAATTTCGCTGTGATTATATATTGACACAACCCGGCGACCTGAACAATTATTTACATATGCAAGGCAGGACCGTAACCCAACCCGCGGAATTCCCCGACCTCCTGACCACCGGGGAAAAGCCGGTTGTCGAGGTGGTCAATGCAAAGGGGCAGGCACCCATTGTTCTGGTATGCGAGCATGCCTCAAACACTATTCCGCTTTATTTTGACAATCTGGGCCTGAGTGAAGCGGAACGCCTCAGCCACATCGCATGGGATCCCGGCGCAAAAAACCTTGCCCTCCGGCTGAGTCGCGCCCTCGATGCTCCCTTGGTCTGTTCACGCATTTCACGGCTGGTTTTTGACTGCAACCGCGCCGCCAATTCTCCCACGGCCATGGCTCCAAAAAGTGAAAACACTGTGATCCCAGGCAATATTGACTTGCCCCCTGCCCAGGCTGAGGCCCGCATTGAACAAATTTATGAGCCGTTTCAATCCACTCTTGGCGAGGTTATCGCCGCTCAGCGCCAGGTGCACAAAAAGCCGGCTCTGGTAACGATCCACAGTTTCACCCCGGTGTTTTTTGGCGTCCCCCGCAAGGTGCAAATTGGCCTTCTTCACTCCGAGGATGCAACCCTTGCCCGCGCCATGCTTGAGGCTGCAGGCGGACTCAGCAATCTGCGCATTGAACTCAACCAGCCCTACGGCCCTCAGGATGGTGTCTCCCACACCCTCGACATTCACGGCATCAGAAACGGCCTGCCCAACGTGATGATTGAGGTACGCAACGACCTGCTCGGCGAACCCGGCAGCGCCGGGCAAATCGCCCAAACCTTGGAAAAACTGATACATTCCGCCCTGAACAGCTTGAAACACTCCAGCGAAGGAAGAAGCTAAGCCATGCTCTCGGCAGTCAAATCCTATGTCCGCTTCGTTGATGGCATGAACAGGTTCATAGGGCGTTTTACCATGTTCCTGATTTTTGGCATGATGGCGGTACTGATGTATTCGGTCATCTCTAAAAACTTTTTTGTGCCCTCCCTGATGACGCTGGAAATCGCCCAGTTCCTGATGGTGGCCTATTTTCTGCTTGGCGGTCCCTATTCCATGCAGATGGGTGACCATGTGCGCATGGATTTACTCTACGGAAGCTGGTCCGACACCACCAAGGCCGCCGTTGATTCCGTGATGGTGATTTTCCTGTTAATCTATCTTTGTGTCCTGCTCTACGGAGCCCTTAACTCCACCGCCTATTCACTGGGTTATTTCGGCACCAACCCGTTCGAATTTTTCGGCGACCTGGCAGGTAGCTTCATTACCGGAGGCATTGATGGGGCAGCCGAGCATATCGGTTTTCTTGAGAGAACCCCCACCGCCTGGCGCCCTTTCATGTGGCCCATCAAGACCGTGATGACCATCGGCATTTTCCTGATGCTTTTGCAGGCGGTTTCCGTCTGGTTCAAGGACATCGCCAAACTGCGCGGGGTTGATCTCACATGAGCTACGAACTCATCGCAATTCTGATGTTCTCCTCCATGATGCTGATGCTGATGACCGGTCAGCGCGTATTTGGCGCCATTGGTGCTGTGGCTGCCATCGCCTCTCTCACCCTGTGGGGGGTCGGGGGCTCTGAAATTTCCTTCGGTGCCGCCATGAAGCTGATGAAATGGTTTCCCCTGCTCACCCTGCCCCTGTTTATCTATATGGGTTATATCCTGGCCGAAAGCGGCATCGCCGACGACCTCTACAAGATGTTTCACGTCTGGTTCGGAGGGCTCAAAGGAGGGCTGGCCATAGGCACCATTGTGCTCATGGTCGTGATTTCCGCCATGAACGGCCTTTCGGTCGCCGGGATGGCCATCGGCACCACCATCGCCCTGCCCGAACTGCTCAAGCGGGGCTACGATAAAATCATGGTAACGGGGGTCATACAGGCGGGCAGTTCGCTGGGCATTCTGGTGCCCCCATCCGTGGTTCTGGTGCTCTATGGCATGATTGCCCGCCAGCCGGTTGGGCAGTTGTGGCTGGCAGGTGCCCTGCCCGGCCTGATGATGGCAACCCTGTTCATCATCTATATTGCCGTGCGCTGCAACATTCAGCCCGAACTCGGCCCCCCTCTGCCCAAAGAAGAGCGCACCATGCCCATGCGCGAAAAGCTCAAACTGCTGCGCGCCGGGCTCCTGCCCCTGTTCATCTTCGTCATGATGACCGGCCTGTTCCTTATGGGCATCACCTCACTGGTCGAAAGCTCCGCTGTTGGCGCACTGGCCGCGACCTTTGCCGCATTTGTCAAAGGCCGCCTCAACGCCAAAGTAATGGAAGAAACCCTGCGCAAGACCCTTGGCATCTCCTGCATGTTCATGTGGATTATTCTGGCCGCCCTTGCCTTTGGCGCCGTCTTTGACGGCCTGGGTGCGGTCAACGCCATAGAGGGCTTTTTCCTCGGCCAGCTCGGACTTGGACCGTGGGAGGTCCTTATTCTGATGCAGCTCTCGTTCCTGCTCATGGGCACGTTTCTGGACGACACCGCCATGCTGGTGATTGTCGCCCCGCTTTATATTCCGCTGGTCGACATGCTGGGCTTTAACCTGGTCTGGTATGGTGTCCTTTATACAATCACCTCCCAGATTGCCTACATGACGCCGCCCTTTGGCTATAACCTGTTTCTGATGCGGGCCATGGCCCCCAAAGAAGTGTCCCTCAGGGACATCTATGTTTCCATCATCCCCTTTGTCGGGGTGATGCTTCTGGCATTAACGCTGGTAATGGTGTTCCCCCAGATCGCCCTGTGGTTACCCAGCCAGTTTTATTCGTGATGACTACAGGGCCAAGGCCCTGAAAAATACTACCAACCAAGGAGGACTAACCATGACAACCAGACGTAGTTTCCTGAAAAAGGCGGGCATTGCCGGGGTAACGGGCGCAACCGCGCTTTCTGCCCCCGCGGTCCATGCCCAATCCATCATCAAGTGGCGGATGCAGACCTATGCCGGACCCGCACTGGCAGCCCATGTTATCAAACCCGCCATTGATGCCTTCAATCAGGCAGCCCAGGGGCAGATGGAGATCGAGTTGTTCTTCGCTGACCAGCTGGTACCCACATCGGAACTGTTTCGCGCCATGCAGCGCGGAACGCTTGACGCCGTTCAGTCTGACGACGACTCCATGGCTTCCCCCACCGAAGTCACCGTGTTTGGTGGATATTTCCCCTTCGCCAGCCGCTATTCGCTCGACGTTCCCGTGCTCTTCAACCAGTACGGCCTGAACGAAATCTGGGATGCTGAATATTCCAAGGTTGGCGTAAAGCACATTTCCGCCGGTGCCTGGGATCCCTGCCACTTCGCAACCAAAGAGCCCATCCGCTCTCTGGCCGACCTGCGCGGTTTGCGGGTGTTCACCTTCCCCACCGCTGGGCGTTTCCTTTCCCAGTTTGGTGTGGTGCCGGTAACCCTGCCCTGGGAGGATATCGAGGTTGCAGTACAGACCGGCGAGCTTGACGGCATTGCCTGGTCAGGCATCACCGAAGATTATACGGTGGGCTGGGCCGACGTGACCGACTATTTCCTGACCAACAATATCTCGGGAGCCTGGGCCGGTTCGTTCTTTGCCAACATGGACCGCTATAATGAACTGCCCGAGCATCTTCAGACCATGCTCAAGATGGCTATGGACAGTTCCCACTACTACCGCCAGTGGTGGTATTGGGGCGGCGAAGCCGACCTGCGTGTGAACGGTCCAAAAATGCAGCTGACTTCCATTCCCGATGAAGAATGGGCAACCGTTGAAGCGGCCGCCCGCGTATTCTGGGATGAAATTGCCGCAGAAAGCGAAACCAAGGCGAAAGTTGTGCAAATCTTCAAGGATTACAACGACGTCATGGACAAGGCCGGTCGGCCCTATCGTTACGGCTGATCCTGAAGTGACTCTACCGTCCCGGGCCTGATCCGGGACCTCCCTGAGAGAAGGCGTGGCCCCGGCAGCAAGTCCGGGGCCGCCCCATGATGAACCAGATATACGGGAACCCTTGAAAATGACCACGCCCCTGACATTTGAAAGTTTGAAAATACAGGTCGCCAGCGGCGAAATCGATACGGTTCTGGCCTGTCTTGTCGATATGCAGGGACGCCTGATGGGCAAGCGCTTCCACGCCCAGCACTTTGTGGACTCAGCTTTTGAGGAAACCCATTGCTGCAACTATCTGCTGGCCACCGATCTTGAGATGGGCACCCCCGACGGCTACGCCTCCACCAGCTGGCAGTCCGGCTATGGCGACTATATCATGAAGCCGGACCTTGAGACCCTTCGCCCCGTACCCTGGCTTGAAGGCACCGCCATGGTGCTGTGCGACGTACTCGACCACAAGACCCACGCCGATGTGCCCCACTCCCCCCGCGCCGTGCTCAAAAAGCAAATCTCCCGGCTTGAAGAAATGGGCCTTTCAGCCATGATGGCCACCGAACTTGAGTTTTTCCTGTTCGAGAAAAGCCTTGATGAAATCCGCGCCGAGCATTTCGTCAATCTTGAGCCCATCAGCGCCTACAATGAAGATTATCACATTCTCCAGACCACCAAGGAAGAGGCCATTATGCGCCCCATCCGCAACCATCTGTTTGCCGCCGGCATCCCGGTGGAAAACACCAAGGGTGAAGCTGAAGCGGGCCAGGAGGAGCTCAACATCCGCTACGGCGCGCCGCTCGATTGCGCCGATTTTCACACCATCGCCAAACACGCGGTAAAGGAAATCGCCTGGGCCAAGGGCCACGCCGTGACCTTTATGCCTAAATGGCACAAAGACCGGGTGGGCAGTTCTGCCCATGTGCACCAATCCCTGTGGAAGGGAAAGACTTCCGCCTTTTATGACAAGGACAAGAAGCATTCCATGTCTGACATGATGCGCTCTTACGTGGCCGGGCTGATAAAATACGCCCCCGACTACACCTATTTCCTTGCCCCCTATATCAATAGTTACAAGCGCTTCCAGAAAGGCTCATTTGCTCCCACCGGCACTGCCTGGTCGGTGGACAACCGCACCGCCGGTTTTCGCCTCTGTGGAGAGAACACCAAAGCCGTGCGCATCGAGTGCCGCATCGGCGGTTCCGACATGAACCCCCATCTGGCCATGGCCGCCCAGCTTGCCGCCGGCCTCAAGGGTGTAAAAGAAAAACTTGAGCTTGAACCGCCTCTTGCCGGAGACGCCTATTCCAGCAAGAATGTCGACCACATCCCGGCCAACCTGCGTGACGCCGAAACTGCCCTCAAAAACTCAAAAATGCTGCGCGAAGCCCTTGGTGATGATGTTGTTGAGCATTATTCTCGTGCCGCCCGCTGGGAAATCGAAGAATTTGAACGCGTGGTCACCACTTATGAAATCGCCCGCGGATTTGAGAGGGCCTGAATACACCCGCCTGCCAGATAAGACCGCCAGGAAAGACCAATAACAATGAGCAAACAACTGCAACTGATATCTCCCGTTGACGGGAGTGTTTTTGCCGAACGCCCGGTTGTCAGCCGCGCTGAAGCAGACAAAATCGTCACCAACGCCAGAGCAGCGCAAAAAAGCTGGGCCGCGTTGGCATTGGACGAGCGCATAAAGCTGGTCAATGCAGCTATTGCCCGCCTTGGCGAAATGAATGACGAGATAACCATCGAGCTGGCCCACATGATGGGCCGCCCGGTGCGTTACGGGGGCGAATTTGGCGGTGTCAACGAGCGCGCCTCCCACATGGCCGCCATCGCCCGGGAAGCCCTCAAACCCGTCATTGTCGAGGACAGCGCCGATTTCGAGCGCCGCATCGTGCGCGAGCCCCACGGCGTGGTGCTGGTCATTGCCCCCTGGAACTATCCCTATATGACCGCCATCAACACGGTTGTTCCCGCTCTGATTGCCGGCAACAGCGTAATCCTTAAACACGCAACCCAGACATTGCTGGTCGGCGAACGTCTTGTGGCTGCCTTCGTTGAAGCGGGCGTTCCCGCCCATGTATTCCAGAACATATTCCTTGACCATGGCACAACATCCGACCTTATCGCCGCAGGCTCGTTTGATTTCCTGAACTTCACCGGCTCGGTCGGTGGTGGTATTGCCATGGAAAAAGCCGCCGCCGGAACTTTTACGCCCATGGGTCTTGAACTTGGCGGCAAGGACCCCGGCTATGTGATGGAGGACGCCAACCTTGACGCCGCCGTTGACACCCTGATGGACGCCGCCATGTATAATGCGGGCCAGTGCTGTTGCGGCATCGAGCGCATCTATGTGCATGAAAACCTGTTTGACACCTTTGTGGAAAAAGCCGTCGCCATTGTCTCCGCCTATAAGCTGGGCAACCCGCTGGACCCCGAAACCACCATGGGACCCATGGCCAGTGTCAGATTTGCGCAAGAAGTGCGCGACCAGACAAAAGAAGCCCTCGCCGACGGCGCAAAGGCGCTCATTGACCCCGAAAACTTCCCTGAGGACGATGGCGGTGCCTATCTGATGCCTCAGATTCTTGTGGACGTCACCCACGACATGCGGGTGATGCGCGACGAGAGCTTTGGCCCCGTGGTCGGCATTATGCCGGTCAAAAGTGACGAACAGGCCATTGAACTGATGAACGACAGCGAGTTTGGCCTCACCGCCTCCCTGTGGACCGCTGACACTAACCGCGCCGCCGCCATCGGCGCACAAATCGATACCGGAACCATCTTCATGAATCGGGCCGACTATCTCGACCCGGCCCTGTGCTGGACCGGATGCAAGAATACCGGCCGCGGCGGCTCGCTCTCGGTCATCGGCTACCAGAACCTGACAAGGCCAAAATCCTATCACCTGAAAAAAACCAACTGAGAAAGGGCGCCGCCATGAAACTGTTTGGTAACTGGTCTTATCCAACCGCAATAAAATTTGGCGCCGGGCGCATTTCTGAACTTGCCGAAGCCTGCGCCCAGGCCGGCATCAAGAAGCCGCTTCTGGTCACCGACAAGGGGCTGGCTGACCTGCCCATCACCCAAAATGCCCTCGACATTCTGGACAAGGCAGGTCTGGGCCGCACCATGTTCTCGAAGGTTGACCCAAACCCCAACGAAATCAACCTCGCCGCCGGGGTAAAGACCTTTAGGGATGGCGGCCACGATGGCGTC
Source organism: Hyphomicrobiales bacterium (assembly GCA_026981645.1). GTDB lineage: Bacteria > Pseudomonadota > Alphaproteobacteria > Rhizobiales > Devosiaceae > DROE01. Next base: position 39,396 of record JALSII010000005.1, read on the forward strand.
ATTGCCTTTGGCGGCGGCTCGGGGCTTGATTTGGGCAAAATGGTTGCTTTCATGGCCGGTCAGACCCGCCCCATCTGGGATTTTGAAGATATTGGCGACTGGTGGACCCGCGCCAACACCGAGACAATCGCCCCCATCATTGCCGTACCCACCACCGCAGGCACCGGCTCTGAAGTCGGCCGGGCCAGCGTCATCACAGATAGTCAGACCCATGTGAAAAAAATCATCTTTCACCCCAGGGTGCTGCCGGCAATTGTCATCGCCGACCCTGAGCTGACCCTTGGCATGCCCCCCATTATCACCGTGGGCACCGGCATGGACGCCTTTGCCCATTGTCTGGAAGCCTTTTCTTCTCCCCATTACCACCCCATGAGCCAGGGCATCGCTCTTGAGGGCATGCGGCTGGTCAAGGAAAATCTGCCCCGTGTTTACGCTGATGGCACCGACATCCAGGCCCGCGCCCACATGATGAGCGCCGCCATGATGGGGGCTACCGCCTTCCAGAAAGGGCTGGGGGCCATCCATGCCCTCTCCCACCCCATCGGCGCCCTTTACAATACCCACCACGGCATGACCAACGCCGTGGTCATCCCCCCGGTTTTGAAGCTGAACCGCCCCGCAATCGAGGCCCGCATCAGCGAAGCTGCCGGCTATCTGGGCATTTCGGGCGGCTTTGACGGCTTTTACGATTATGTTCTCGTTCTGCGCGAGCAACTGGGCGTACCGGACAAGCTCCGCGACCTTGGGGTTGCCACCAACCGCATCGCCGAGCTGACCGAAATGGCCCTGAAAGACCCCTCCTGCGGCGGCAATCCGGTGGAACTCACCGCTGAAAACGTCACGCGATTGTTCAACCAGTGCATCTGAGCCCGCACCCGAACCGGCCCAAACATGAAGGGCCGGCAAACCGCAGCTTTACTCATCCGCTCGGCAGCTACCTGCTCCGGTTTGTCCAAAGCCCTGCGCTCCAAGATTTCTGAAATTTTCTTGACAGGCTGAATGCGCTTGTTCAATATTTTTCACACCCGTTGCACCGTTTGATTTGACAAAGTCCGGTACTAGGGGAGATAGTTTTCTCTGGGAGGAAGAAAACTGGCAACGCACAGTTCGGACCGGGGGTCCGCAGCCAAAAAATTCGACTCGGGCGCGCAATGCGTATGTGTCCTGAATTCTGTTACAAGACTGACATGTAATTCTGTCATTCCTTGTCGCGCTGACTGATGCAAAACAAAAATACCGCAACTTAGAGAGGAACCAACATGAGAAGAATACTTCTTGCAGGTGTCGCACTGGTGGCGTTAACCGGAATGGCGCAGGCAGCGTCACATTCCGGTTGCCCCACGGTGACCGTCGCCGATTCAATGGGAGTGGCCGCTGGTGCCTATCCCCAGCAATATGAGCTATCCGAATTTCAGGATCTGACCGGCTGCACACTGGAGTTTTCCGCAAACCCGGATATTGCAGAATTAAATGCTCGCATTCAGGGCAACCCGGATCTGCCTCCACTGGCTGATCGTTTGCCATCGGAGCCGCTGGTTGTGGCTCCCTATGATGCTATCGGTAAATATGGCGGAACGCTGGATGTGCTCTCCAACGCCACAGAATCGGGCACCTCGGATTTCATGTCCGTTCGCCACGTCAATCTGGTGCGCTTTTCGGATGATTTGCAGACCATTGTTCCAAATGTCGCCAAGGGCTGGGAATGGAACGACGACTTCACCCAACTGACATTCTTCTTGCGCGAAGGCCATAAATGGTCGGACGGTTCCCCGTTCACCGCCGAGGATGTGGAATTCTGGTATGAGAACCTCCAGATGGACCCCAACGTAATCGAGAGCCCCAAGAGTTATGCTCTTGTTGGCGGGGAACCCATGAGCGTTGATGTAATTGATGCAACCACGGTCCGTTTTAATCTTCCGGCACCAAAACCAGGTTTGCTTGCCCAGTTTGCTACCCATTATGCACAAGGCTTCCAGCCCAAGCATTTTCTTGGTCAGTTCCACCCCGATGTTGACCCCAACGCCGACGCCAATGCGCAGGCTCTCGGGTTTGAAAACGGCTATGCCGCGATCGCTGCCTATTATGGAAGTTCGGACTGGATGGACACCCCAACTCCAATGCTTTCATTCCCCGACAGGGTTGCCGGTTTCCCCGCAGCCGCAACGCCAACGCTGGAAAGCCACATCCTGGTTTCAGAATCCACAGAAGGTCGCCATCTGGTTGCCAACCCCTACTTCTTCCAGGTTGACACCGCGGGAAATCAGTTGCCTTACATCAGTGAACAGGACGAAATTTTTGTTGGTGAAACTGAAGTTCGCATCCTGAAACTGGTCAACGCAGAAGTTGATTATAAATCTCAGTCCCTGCAGCTTGATTCAGTACCTCTGCTTTTGGACGGTCAGGAAAAGGGCAATTACACGGTTGATCTGAAGCCTGAGATTGCCATGGCAACGTTTGCCTTCAATGTGACATCTGCGGATGAAGCCAAGCGCGAAGTGTTCGGCAATCTGAAGTTCCGCCAGGCCATGTCTGTTGCGATCAATCGTGACGAAATCAACGAAGTTGCCTATTTCGGACTTGGCAAACCCCAGCAATATGTTTCATTTTCGCCCACACCATCATTTGTGAGCGAAGAGCTGGAACAATGGTATGCCCAGTACGACCCGGCCCTGGCCAATTCCCTTCTTGATGAAATAGGCTTTGTTGATCAGGACGGCGATGGCATGCGTGATTTGCCAAACGGCGAAAAACTGATCCTGAACCTGCAATTTACAACTCAGGGTATATCAAGCAAGCTGGTTGAACTTGTCGCTCAGAATTGGAAGGACGTTGGTGTTGATACCACTGTGAAGGAAGTCACGACGGACGAATACCGCTCCGCCCAGTCTTCCAACCAGCTCGACGTCACCATGTTTGCCAAGAGCCAGCCTCTGCCGGTTATTCTTGGCACGGCTGAAATGTTTATTCCTCCCTTTGACAACTACTTCAACCTCAGAACAGCAATGCTGTGGGGCGAGTATGTTGAATCCGGTGGATCAGCAGGCATAGAGCCCCCCGCCTGGGTAAATCAGATGCGTGATGACATCTATGCATTTCAGTCAGCTATTCCAGGCTCGGACGAGTCCAATGCGCTGGGAGCAAAAGTGGTTGAAGCTATGACGAAGAATCTTCTGTTTATCGGAACTGTGAAGGCGGTTGCGCCAATCTATCACAACAACGACCTGAAGAACTTCACCGAGTTCAAAACCCAGTCCTATGCTTATTACCGGACCTATCCATACCGGGCAACGCAATGGTTCCTGGACGAGTAGTTCTGAAACTCAAAACTCTTGAACCGCGGGCGGCAAATGCTGCCCGCGGCTTTTGGAAACTGCAGCCGCCGCCAGCATAAAAATCGGGAACTCAACCCGCGACGGGGGAAACGCAAGGCAGGGGGGGAGAAAACAAGCCTATGTATCAATTTGCTCGTTTTGCCTTAATACGCGCATTGCTGGCGTTGTTTACCCTGACACTGGTGTCGTTCATCGTTTTCACACTGATGGAACTGGTGCCTGGCGATTGCGCCGAGCGCTATCTTGCATTCAAAAATTCACAAGGGGCGGCCATATCGGTTGCCGACATCGAGGCAGAACGCATCCGGCTTGGCCTGGACAAGCCATACGTTCAGCGTTGGGCCACATGGATTGCCAATGCCTTCAGGGGGGAATTCGGCGACAGTTGTATCCTTCGGGTCAACATCTCCCAGCTGCTTGGTCAGAAATTCTGGCTCAGCCTGGGGATTTGCCTGTCCGCCCTTGTGGTGGCCTACGCCATCGCTATTCCTGTTGGCATCATCTCCGCCACCTCCAGGAACCCTTTCCTGAACAACTCCCTTCGTCTGGTTTCCTACCTTGGCCTGGCACTGCCAAACTTTTTACTGGCACTGATCATCATGTTGTTTTCAACCGTGGTTTTCGGGGACAGTCTGACCGGCCTGTTTTCGGCCGAATTTCGAGACGCGCCCTGGTCTCCCGAGCGGGTACAGGATTTCCTTTCCCGGGCCTGGCTGCCGGTATTTATTCTGGGCTGGTCGGCCACCGCTTTTGCCATTCAAACCGTGCGTGCGCTGATGTCCGACGAAATTGGCAAACTTTACGTAACCGCCGCTGCGGCGCGCGGGGTTTCGGGGCGTCGCCTGCTTCTTCGCTATCCGGCGAAACATGCACTGACCCCCATCATCAATTCACTTGGTTTTGACCTCAACCGCATATTTAACGAACTGCCTATTGTGGCCCTGATCCTGACATTGACAGAGGCAGGCTCCCTGCTCATCGAGGCCCTGGCCCGTTCCAACGACCAGCAGCTTGCAGGTGCAATAATTTTCATGCTCACAGCAAGCATTGTTGCAATCAACTTCATCACTGATATCGCGCTGGCCCTGACCGATCCCCGCATTCGCCGAAGCATAGTGGGATAAGCACCATGACAGACACAGCAGGTTCAAACAACGATCTCGATCAGAAGCGCAAAGAGGCCTACTTCACAGCCGGTCAGGGGCAACTGATCTGGGCGCGTTTCAAAAAACAAAAAGCGGCAATGGCAGGTGCGTTTGTACTCATTGCATTGATTTTGTCAGGAATATTTGCGCCGTTCCTGACCCCTTATGATCCCACAATCGCGGGACGTAACGAAGCCTACCTCAACGGAGCACCAACAATCCCGAAATTTTGCGATGACAACGGATGCTCATGGATACCCTTTATCTATTCATTTGAACGCACCCGATCAATTCAGACCAACTTTCGCTGGGTGACAACGGTTAACACCGATAAACGCCGATATTTGACCTTCCTGCCCAAGGGAGACACCTACGATTTATTTGGAATGAAGTTCGACAGACATTTGTTCGGCGTTGATGAAGGAAAAATTCACCTGTTTGGCACCGATTCCACAGGCAAGGATATTTTTTCACGTACGTTTCATGCCATCAACACCTCGCTCGCGGTGGGAACAATCGGAGTATTTCTCGCTTTCATGCTCGCGCTGATAATTGGCGGCATCTCAGGCTATTATGGAGGCTGGGTAGACTCCTTCCTGCAAATGTTCACCGACGCGGTTCGAACAATTCCCACCATACCATTGTTCATGGCACTGGCCGCATTCATTCCCCCTGAGTGGAGTGCGGAGGCCCGGTTTTTCTTCATATCCATGATGCTTGGGTTTATCGGCTGGCCCACCCTTGCCCGGCGCGTGCGCACCCATTTGCTGACGGAGCGCAATCAGGAATATGTGCTTGCAGCGCAACTCTGCGGCGCAACGTCTGGACACGTCATCCGCAAACACCTGTTGCCCAGTTTCACCTCCTACATCATCGTCGATCTGGTGATTTCTTTTCCCTATATGGTGCTTTCTGAAACCGCTCTCAGCTTCATCGGCCTCGGCTTGAAGGATCCCGTGAACTCCCTTGGCGTGATGCTGCAAAACGTCACCAGCGCTGATGTGCTGCTCAACTATCAATGGTATTTCATCCCTGTGATCTTTTTCATCACACTGGTTCTGGCATTTGTGTTTGTGGGCGATGGCCTCCGGGATGCTGCCGATCCATACGGAAACACCAAAAAATGAACAGGCTTCTGGATGTTGAAAATCTCACCCTGCAATTTGACACCGATGAGGGCCGCATAACCGCCGTCGACAACGTATCCTTCACCCTTGGAGCAGGGGAAGTCATGGGGTTGGTGGGCGAAAGCGGCTCGGGCAAATCCGTCACTGCAAAGTCTTTGATGAAGCTGAACCCGGACAATGCAATTTACGGGGACGAGACAAAAATCATTCTGCATCTGGACGGTGGCCCCGTGGATATCATGTCCCTGCACACCTCCAGCGACCTCAAGGTCATCCGGGGCGGTGCCATTTCCATGATCTTTCAGGAACCCATGGCCAGCTTTGCTCCCGCCATCACCATCGGGAACCAGATGGTCGAGCAACTCCAGATCCACACTGATATGACCGCCAAAAAAGCTCAGGAACTGTCCATTGAAATGCTGGCCCGTGTGGGCATTTCCGATGCCTCCACCCGTTTCAAACAGTTTGCCTTTGAGCTCTCGGGCGGCATGCGCCAGCGTGCAATGATTGCCATGGCCCTGTCCACAAAACCCAAACTGCTCATCGCCGACGAACCCACCACCGCTCTTGATGTAACCATTCAGGCCCAGGTCATCGACCTGATGAAGGATCTGGTTTCAGAATTTGGCATGGGCATCATCTTTATTACCCATGACCTTGGCGTCATCGCCCAGACCGCCGATTCCGTTGCCGTGATGTATCTGGGTCGACTGGTCGAACAGGGCCCGGTGCGCGAGGTCATCCGCACCCCCGCCCACCCCTATACAAAAGGCCTGATCGCCGCCCTCCCCCAACTCGACGATCTGGACGTGCCTCTGACGCCTATTCCCGGCGACATCCCCTCGCCCCTCGAACGGCCGCCCGGTTGTGTTTTCAATACCAGATGCGCCGTTGCCATCGAGGGCCTGTGCACCAGGGAAATCCCCCTGTTCACACAAGTTGCCCAAAAGCATCAGGTAGCCTGCCACCTGTACAGTGAGGGGGATGACAAATGAGTGAAAAACCCCTGATTTCAGTGCGCGACCTCTCCGTCCACTTTGGCCTGCGCGGTGGCGGATTTGGCAAAAAACCGGTAGTGCGCGCCGTCGATAGTGTTGATCTGGATATTGAAGCAGGCAGTTTTTTTGGCCTTGTGGGCGAAAGCGGCTCCGGCAAAACCACACTTGGCCGGGCGCTGTTGCGTGCCGTGCCCATTACTCGCGGCGCTGTCACTTATGATGATGGTGAGGTCAGATACGATCTCACAACAATCCAGAAAGCCGAACTCAAGGATTACCGCACCCGCGCCCAGCTTATTTTTCAGGACCCCTATGCCGCCCTTTCCCCGCGCATGACCGTGCGCGATATTATCGCCGAGCCCCTCGAAGTCATGGGCCTGACCAGAACCCGCGAGGAAACGGATGTACGGGTGCGCAAAATTGCCGAAAAATGCCGCCTCAATCTGGAGCACCTGCGTCGTTTCCCCCACGCGTTCTCTGGCGGTCAGCGCCAGCGCATTTCCATCGCCCGCGCCCTTGTTTCAAAACCCCGCTTTATCGTGGCCGACGAGAGTGTGGCCGCCCTTGATGTCTCCATTCAGGCTGACGTGCTCAACCTGCTCAAATCCATTCAGCAGGAAATGGGCCTGACCTTTTTGTTCATTTCTCATGATTTGAGTGTTGTTGCACACATATGCGACCATGTGGCGGTGATGTATCTGGGCCGACTGGTGGAAACCGCCCCCACACGCCAACTGTTCGCAGCACCAAAACACCCCTATACCAAGGCGCTTTTATCCGCCATTCCCTCCCTTGATCCCGACGATCGGGGCAAGACCCAGAAGCTTGAAGGGGAAATCCCCTCGCCCACGAACCCGCCCCCGGGGTGCAAATTCCAGACCCGCTGTCCGGTCGCCATCGACATCTGTCGCAAGCAGGAGCCAAAACTCGACCACGCCGGCAACAACCACAACATTGCCTGCCATCGCTGGCAGGAATTGCTCGAAACTGACACCAAATAGTTGCCCGGTCCGCCAGGCGCCAAAGTCAGGGCTCTTTATTCTATCCGGGAAAACTCACCATCCCCTCCGGGGTGATTTTAACATCGGAAAGCGTCCGGTCTGCATGGCGCATGCGGTGGCTGAGCAGTTTTTGCGTCAGACGCAGCAGCGTTGCAGCGTGTGCCGGGTCATCTGCCAGATTTTCCATCTCATTGGGATCGTTTTCCAGATCATAGAGCAGGGGCGCCAGCGGACCATTGAAATGCACAAGTTTGAACCGTTCCTCGCGAATGATGGCCAGATTGGCTTCATGCAGCACCGTGCCAGTAATTTTTTGCCAGATCGTGGGTTCGTCCGGCTCGCCATAATCAAGTTCCAGATGCACGCAATCACGCCAGACTTCCGGCTTCTTGCCCTCAAGAAAGGGCTTGAGCGAAAACCCGTTCATACCAACGGGAACCTTGCCCCCCAGAATGTCCAGAATTGTCGGCGTCACATCGATAGATTCCACCAGTGCGTCAACTTGCATGCCATGCTGGGCCGGATTGCCCGGATCACGAATAATCAACGGTGTTCGAAAGGCCTGATCATACACATTATGCTTGCCCCACATATGGTGGTCACCCAACATTTCCCCGTGGTCGGCCATCAAGATAATCAGCGTCTCCTCGTACTGACCGGTTTTTTTCAGAAACTCCACAGCCCGCCCGATGTGAAAATCAACTTCGCTGGCTAACCCCAGATAGGTGGCGCGCAAACCCTGCACATCGGCGTCTGAATTGGCATCAATCCGCCCCTCAAATCCGCGAACAATGCTTTCCAGAGAGGGGCGAATCTGTGCAGCCCTCAAAAACGGATGCACCGCCGCTTCTTTTTCAGGACTGTCCATGCGCACTGGCAAAGGCAGCTTGGCGCCCTTGTACATCCTGTTGTAGGGAACCGGCGCCACCAGCGGCGGGTGTGGTCGAATATAGGTCAGCAGGGCAAACCAGTTCTGGTCCGCGCGCACCGCCATCTCTGAAAGAAACCGATTGGTCAAAAATGCCGTGTCACTATCTTCAGCCCGGTAAAAGGCCGGATCATCCAGCCGCGCCGGTTGACCGGGTTCAGAAGGAACCGGGTGATAGAACCGGGAGAAGTCAGGAATATCATACCCTTTTGATTTCAGGTCCGCACGCCAGGGATAGCTTTCCTGATAGCGCATTTCCACCATTTCGCGGAAACCGGGAAGCACATTCTCTTCGCTTTTCAAGTCCGGGTCTTGCGGGTGGCAACTGCGCGGGTCACGGCTGGTATCGGTATACCCGAACAACAGTGGTTCATAACCCGACTTGCGCACCTCCAACGCCACATTTGGAATACCGGCCGCCAGCGGCGTACCGTTGCGCACTGAACGGTGATTCATGGCATAACGCCCGGTAAAAATGCTGGCCCGTGAGGGGCCACACGGGTTGGTCACCGAAAAGCAATTACTAAAGGTCACTGCCTCTTTTTGCAGCGCTCTGATATGGGGCAGCTTCACATATTCCGCCAGCGCACCATCTATACAATCAGCCCGGAACTGATCCATGATGATAAACAGGACTTTTCTTTTTGTTGCCAACTTCCTTCCCCCTTGCCTGCAGGGCCACCGCTGATTCCCACAAAAACACACAAATTGCTGCAATTATCAACCAAAAACCCTCGACTTTCTGATGTTTTTGTGGTCTTTTGAGCTCTTCTTTCATTGCACGGCTGAGTAACAATCCAAACACTTCCCAAGAAAAAACCGGACGACCACAAAACCCACCGGGCCGTTGAACTGCTCGACACCCTGCGCCGGCTGGGCGGTTCAGCGCGCACCAGCCATCTTGCCCAGACCATGGACGTGTCTGAAGAAACCGTGCGCCGCACGGTAAAAAAACTCTCCCGCGAAGGGCAACTCATCCGGGTCCACGGAGGCGTCTACCTGGCCGAAGAATCCACCACACCCAGCCTGCACCGGCGCATTGGCGAACAGTCCCGGCAGAAGCGCGACATGGGCCGGTTTGTCGCTTCCCAGATAAGCGACGGTGCCTCCCTGTTTCTGGACGTTGGCTCAACCACACTCTTTGTTGCCGAAGCCCTACGCGAAAAACATAACCTCATGGTGGTCACCAATTCTCTGACCATCGCCCAGACGCTGATGAACCATAATCAGAACCGCATCTTTGTCGCCGGGGGAGAGCTTCATAATACAGCCGGGGGGGCATTTGGCTCCGCAACACAAAAATACGTTTCCAAATTTCATGTGGACCTGGCCATTCTTTCCGCCCACGCCATCGACCCGGTTCAGGGTTTTTTGCTGTCCCATCAGGTTGAGGCTGAACTGGCCCAGACCCTTGTCGCCCACGCCCGCACCTCCATCATGGTCGCTGACCATTCCAAGATCCGGCTAAGCGCGCCCTTTGTCTCCTGCGACCCCCAAAGCATCAGCCGGTTTGTCACCGACCGGCCTCTTCCATCCCCTCTGCAGAAAGCCATGAACGGCTGGGGCATTGAAGTTCTCATTGCGCCTCCAAAAAAGAAGAAAAAAAGATGAATGCACAATTATCTTCTCTGGATGATGATATTGTTTTGCAGGCGCTCTCCATTACCCAAAAGGCCAGCGAAACCGCCCGGCGTTTTTTCCGCCAGAATGTCGCGGTCGAGTTCAAATCCGATGAAAGCCCGGTCACCATGGCCGACAAGGCCATTGAAAGCGAAATCCGCGTCGCCCTCAACGCCGCGTTTCCCTCATTTGGCATTCTTGGCGAAGAGCATGGAACTGAAAATGGCGAAAATCCCGACATGTGGATTGTTGACCCTATTGATGGCACGCGGTCTTTTATATCCGGCCACCCTCTTTTTGGCATGTTGTTGGGCTTAACCCGCAATCATCAGCCAAAACTGGGAATTGTTGCCATGCCTGCCTTGAAAGAAACCTATGTAGGTGGCCCCGGCCTTGGTGCCCGGCTCAATGGCAAAAAAATCTCCGCATCCCCCTGCACCTCGCTTGAAAACGCCATTGTCTATATCAACGAAGCCAGTCGGATTTTTGCAAACAATGAGCCTGCTTTCCGCGCCCTGCTCGGCACCGGGCAGACAACCCGCATGGCCCACGATTGCTACCCCCACGCCCTTCTTGCCGCAGGTCATGTGGATTGCGTGATAGACTACGACCTCAAGCCCTTTGATTTTCTGCCCGTTGCTGCTCTCATCGAAGGCGCAGGCGGGCTGATGACTGACTGGAAAGGCAACGCCCTCACCCAAAACTCTGACGGTCGCACCATCTCCGCCGCCACCCCCCAACTGCATGCCCAGATGCGTGACCTGCTGGGGGGTATCTCGTAATGACCACGCTGGCTTTTCTGCTCAATCTCACCGGAGCCACCATGCTGCTGCTGTTTGCGGTGCGCATGGTGCAGACCGGTATCGAGCGTTCCATGGGTCCCAGCTTCAAGCGTATCATCACCTCGCGCAAGGAGAGCCGGATACGCACCGCCATGGCCGGAATTTTGCTCGCCATCGTGTTGCAGAGCGCTACCGCCGCCAACCTGCTCGCCGCCGGTTTCACCGCCTCGGGACTGCTCTCCCTGACCGGCGGGCTGGCGGTAGTTCTGGGGGCAGATTTCGGCTCGGCCATGGTCATTCAGGTGCTTTCGTTCGATCTGCACTGGATGGTGCCTGCCCTGCTTGCCATCGGCGGTTATCTCTTCCTCAAGGCCGCCAGCCAGACCCAGCGCCAGGTCGGGCGTATGCTGCTGGGCATAGCCTTCATTCTCCTGGCCCTGCGCCTCATCGGTGAGGCTATGGACCCCATCCGGGAAAGCGACTTCCTGCCCGTCATAGCCACCTACCTGACCACAGATTACATCACCGCCTTTCTGATGGGTGCCGCCATTACCTTCATCATGCATTCAAGCGTTGCCGCTATTCTGATGTTCGTGACTTTTGTCTCCCTTGGAGTGCTGCCGGTAGCGGCCGGTGTTTCGCTGGTTCTGGGGGCAAATCTGGGCAGCGCATTGCTGGCCATCTGGCTTTCCCGCGGTATGGCTATTGCCGCCCGCCGGGTACCCATGGGCAATCTCATCCTGCGCGGCTCGGGAGCTGTTCTTGCCCTTTTGCTGGTTAATAACACCCCCCTGCTATCCCTGTTCGACCTCTTCACCAGCGGGCAGGTTCTTGTCTCGGTTCACCTGACCTTTAATATTATTTTGCTGGCCTTGACCCTGCCTTTTATCGGCATGCTCGAAAAGCCACTCAAAGTCCTGCTGCCTGACGCTCCCGAATCGGAGCACAGTGAAGAAAAGTTTGCCCCAAAAAGCGCGCTGGACCAAAACGTCATCAACATCCCGCAAATGGCGCTGGCCAGCCTCACCCGCGAAGTTCTGCGCATGAGCCAGATTGTGGAGATCATGGCACAACCGGTCATGGAGCTTTACGAAAGCGGGGATCTGGAACGCATAAAAGCGGTGAAGAAACTGGATGAGGACGTCAATGCCGCGCTCAGTGACATCAGACTTTATGTAGCCGCCATCCCCCGGGATAAAATGTCAAAAGCTGAAGCCCGCCGCTCGCGCGACCTTATTGAATATTCGATCAATCTTGAAACCGCAGGCGACATTATTGCCAAGAACCTGCTGCATCTGGCGGAAAACAAGGCCCGCCGGGGTCTGAAATTCTCCAAGGCAGGTTGGGATGAACTGCAAAGCATGCATGAGCGGGTGATGTCCAACATGAATCTGGCCTTCAATGTTCTGCTTTCCGAGGACATTGAAAGTGCCCGTCAGTTGATGGAACAGAAGTCCGATTTCACCCGCAATGAAAGAAAAAGCCGCAAGAAACACCTCAAGCGCCTGCGCGAAGGCTCTGAAATTTCCCTGGAGAGTTCAGACATCCACCTGGAAACCCTTCGCGCCCTCAAAGACCTCAATTCGCAGATCGCAGCGGTCGCCTATCCCATTCTCTACAAGCATGGTCAGTTGCTTGAAACCCGCCTTGTTGAAACCATGGACAAGGAAGAGCACTAAGAAGCGTTCCCGGCAAAAGTGCGTAGCGGTTTTGCGCTTCGGCAACGTCCCCTCTTCCTCCCCCTTTTGCGGGAAAGGATCGGTAGGAGAGGGGGAAATCCCTTTCTGTTCGCAGTTTGATATAGGGCCCTGAACCTTCTCTTCCATATTGCCAGCGCCCCCAAGGCGTTTTAGCGTATATGCAAGCTACTTTCATGCCTGCAAATCCCTGGGAGGAAAAACATTGAACCGCCTCAACAATAAAACCTGCCTTGTTACCGCCGCCGGCCAGGGCATCGGGCGGGCGGCAGCCATCGCCATGCACAAAGAGGGCGCAAAAGTATTTGCCACCGACATCAACGAACATGCCTTGAGCGAACTCTCCGAACAGGGCCTTGATACCTTTGTACTGGATGTGCGCGACCCCGCCTCGATTGCAGCCTCACTGCAAACAACCGGCCCGCTGGATGTGCTGTTCAACTGCGCCGGATATGTTGAAAACGGCACAATTCTTGAGTGTGACGAAGAGGCATGGGCCTTCTCCCTGGACCTCAATGTCACCGCCATGTACCGGATGCTCAGAGCCCATCTGCCAGCCATGCTCGAAAATGGCGGTGGCTCCATCATCAACATGTCCTCCGTCGCTTCAAGCATCATCGGCGCACCCAACCGCTTCGTCTATGGCACCACCAAGGCCGCCGTTATCGGCATGACCAAATCCATCGCCGCCGACTTTATCGGCCGGAACATTCGCTGCAACGCCATCTGCCCCGGCACCGTGGATTCTCCCTCCTTGCAGGAGCGCATGCGCCAGAGCGGCGACTACGAAACGGCCCTTAAAGCCTTTAGTGCCCGCCAGCCTACCGGCCGCCTGGGAAAGCCCGGGGAAATCGCCGCCCTCGTCGTCTACCTGGCCTCCGATGAATCATCCTTTACCACCGGCACCACCCATATCATCGATGGCGGCTGGACCAACACCTGAACAGCAGGAGCGAAATACAACCATGACCCAGCACCACGAAGTTGAGTTTCTGGACACCCACCAGCACCTGATTTACCGCCAGAAAGCCGGCTATTCCTGGACCGATGATGTCCCCGCCCTCGCGGGGAAAGAGTTTCCCCTCTCCCTTTATCAGGAACTGACAAGAGACAAGGGCGTCAAGGCCACAATCTTCATGGAGAGCGGGGCCAACGACCCCGATTATCAGCGCGAGGTGCACATGGTCGCCGAACTGGCAAAGGACCCCGCCAGCAATATCCTTGGCATCATCGCTTCCTGCCGCGTGGAAAATAATGAAGGCTTTGACGCCTGGCTTGAGCAATGTTCCGACCTGGCCGTTGTCGCGTTTCGCGGCCTGCTGCATTCCCTCACCAAAGAAAATGTGCAAAGCCCCGTCTCAATCGCCAATGCTAAAAAAATTGGCAGGCAGGGGCTGGTGTTCGACCTGTGCGGGCCCCTTGAGCAGATGCCCAACGCCGCGGAGTTGGTGCACGCCTGCCCTGACACATACTTTATGCTCGACCATTGCGGCGTTCCCGATATTGCCGGGGATGACTGGGAAGAATGGAAACACGGCTTGGACTTGCTGGCCGGGCTTCCCAATGTGGCCTGCAAAATATCCGGGGTCACCGCCTATTGCGGCACCAGACCCGTAACCCTTGAAACCATCCGTCCCTATATGGACTATGTGGCCGAGGCCTTCGGCACCAGCCGGCTGGTCTGGGGCAGCGACTGGCCGGTGGTCGATGTGGGCAAGGGCATTGGCGCCTGGATTGATATGTCCCGCGCCTGGCTCGCCGGTTTTTCTCCCGAAGAACAAAGGGCCATCGCTTCTGATAACGCCATGCGCCTCTACAAGGTTTCCTGAACTGTCCCGGCCAACCGCCCCCCGCGCATGGGCATCGGAACCCCCGTAGTCGCGGGAAAGCTGAACGGCAGGCCGTGCAAAACCCGCATGCCCAGAAAGGCAAAACATTGCGCCTCGATGGCGTCCCCCATCCACTCCACACTTTCTGCCAACACTGCTACAACTCCAGCACGTCTGTTCAATTCGGCCATGATTGCCCCATTGTGCCGTCCCCCGCCGGTGACAATCAGCTTTTCGGGCCGGAGCGGTAGCAGGTCCAGCCCCCGGCCCACCGCTGAGGCAATGAAGGTCGTCAACAGCGCCGCGCCATCCTCCGCATTCAACCCTTTTGCCATGTCAGCACCAAAATCATTGCGGTCCAGTGATTTTGGATAGGACATTTCAAAATAGGGGTGTTTCAGCAATTCCCCAAGCCGCGCCTCATCCACCCTGCCCGCCAGCGCCAGTCTGCCATCCCGGTCCATCTCCCCAAGCCCGTGCTTTTTAACGAAATCATTGAGCGGAGCACTGGCCGGGCCGGTATCAAACCCCACCAGCAGGCCTTCTTTGTCCCGCCAGCTGATATTGGCCACCCCCCCAAGATTGAGCACCGCCACCTCCGGCCCGGCTCCCAGCCTGTCCAGCAGCACCCTGTGATAGCTCGAACACAGGGGCGCGCCCTGCCCGCCTGCTTCCATGTCTTTGGAGCGGAAATCATGGGCAACCGGCACACCAAGCAACTCCGCCATCAGCGCGCCATCGCCCAACTGCCTTGTCTGCCCGAAATGTCCCGGAACCGGCGCGCGGTGCAGAACTGTTTGCCCGTGAAACCCCACAACGCCAATATCGGCCATCTTCAGCCCGGCGTTTTTCACCAGTTCGGCGACCGCCCCTGCCTGCGCACGCGTCAACGCCTCTTCAGCTTGCGCAAAAACTGCCGGATCATCCCCTTCAAAATCCCATTTTTTCGCAACTTCCAGACATTCACCAATCAGCGCCCTGACTTCGTGCTCATAGGGCACAAGGCGATAGGGCCCAAATTCTTCAACCCCGGCCCCATCGGTTCTGAGCAGCGCCACATCAATATTGCCGTCCAGCACCGTGCCTGTCATCAGACCAACAGCCCACCTGACTTCCATGCTTTTCCCCTCCGTGGACCTTGCAGCTGACAATAGCAAACAACGGCTTGCCTGGTTCGATAAAATTTTTACAGCTTTTGGAACAAACTGGTGAAGCCTCCCCCTTATGATGGTGCTGAAGAGAAAATTGAACGAGGCGCTAAAAGTTGCCCCAGAATTCACAAACCAGCGCCCCTGTGGCAGAAGGCTCCCCGGCAGGCATTGAGCGTCGCAGGCACCCGCGCGTTTCGGCGGACCCCGCGGCACAAAAAGAGACCGGCCCCTATGGCGTTGACCGCCGGATTGACCCGCGCCTCAAGTTCGAGGCTCCTGCAACCGAAGCCTCCAACCCCGACAACCGCCGTGCCCATCCGCGTATAAAACTTGAAACCTCAAATTCGGAAAACGAGCGCCGCGAGCGCAAGCGCCGCCATATGGAGGCCATGCGGGCCCAGCTTCAGCGCACTATGCCCCCCGATCCAAAACAGAGCTTTCTGGATAAACTGCGCGCAAAACTTCCCTCCGGCATGGCATTGAAACCCGCTCGTTTGGCGCTCATCCTGGTTGCCGTGCTCACCGGCGGCCTTGCCGCCTATCTGGCAAGCCGTCTCGACCAGCAGGTCACCAGCCCGGCCACCGTACGCGCAATGGCGATTCCCGAAGTTGAACTTCTTCGCGAGGCCAGAACCCGAATTCTGGTTGCCGACACCACAATCGGCGTCGGCCAGCGCCTGTCACCAGCTTCAGTTTCCTGGCAGGAGTGGCCCGAGGGTTCGGTGCTTGCTGACTACGTCACCGAGGCTGAATCTCCCGAAGCCCTCACCGGCATGAGCGAAAGCGTTGCCCGTTTTGAAATATTCCCCGGCGAGCCCATCCGCCGGCAGAAGCTGGTACATGCCGAACAAGGCTATCTGTCCGCGGTTCTTGGTCCCGGTCAGCGTGGTGTTTCGGTGTTGGTTTCTGCCCAGGCTGCATCTGGCGGCTTTATCGTGCCCAACGACCGCGTTGATGTCATCATGACCCCCCTCGACACCCAGACTCGGTTCTCCCGCACCATTCTGGAAAATGTTCAGGTGCTGGCCATCAACACAAGACTTGGAGAACGGGGCACCACCGGCGATGCTGAGAACCCCGACGACCCGCGCGCTGAAATCTTCACCGATCAGGCCATTGCAACTCTGGCCCTGACCTCCGCCCAGGCCGAAGTCATTATCAGCGCAACAATGTCCTCCGAACTCTCTCTGGTATTGCGCTCAATGGCCGATTTTTCCAAGAGTGAGAAGAATCAGCCCGGCGATGCCAATCAGGCCATCCGCCTCACCAGTCCATTCTGGACAGGTAACACCGGGGGCGACCGGCTTCAATAGGTCATAACTCCCGTTTCCCCCGCCTTCCTGTTAAGCTGCTGTTGACCATAAGCTGATAGCGTCCCCTCATCTATTCCAGATTCCAGAAGGGATGACCGGTAACGTGATTGCTCCGTTTTTTCGCCAGAAACATCACCTGCACCCGCTCCTGCGCGCCAGCCTGCCGCCCTCACTTTTCCGGCTTGGAAAGCATCTGAACGGCAGTCATTTTGTCGCCGGGCTGGTGCTGATTGCACTTGCGTTCGCCCTCTCAATATCCCCTCTTGCCGCCCAGACCGTCAATTACGACCTGCAAACCACCTCTGTTCTGCGCATAAACCTGCCCGTGTCCCAGGCGGTAACGGTTACCTTTTCTGACCCGGTTGAAAAAATCGTTTCCGCTGATACCGCTATTGCTGACGCCCAGCCCATAACCGACAAGTCGCTCTATCTGGTGGGCCGTGCGTTTGGCACAACAACAGTCAATCTTTATTCAGCCGAGGGTGCCCCCGTGGGACTTCTCGCCGTAGAGGTGGGCGTTGATACTGCTGATATTTCGCGTTCTATCCGCGCTGCAGTGCCCAGTTCTGAAGTTCGTGTCAGCGCGGTCAACGGTCGTGTCCGGCTCTCGGGCACCGTAACCGACGCTGTTTCCATGCAACAGGTTTTGGAAATTGTTGAACAATATGGAAGTCCTGCCATTATCAACACAATGACCCTGGCCGGCGGCCAACAGGTCAATCTTGAGGTGCGTATCCTTGAAGCCCAGCGCGATGCCGGACGCGAGCTTGGCATCCAGTGGGGCGGCAATGTAGGCGGTGTCGGCGTTTCAATCACTGGCGGACCCAATAGTCCTGCGGCCGACGCGAGTTCATTTGCCTCCTTCATTACCAGCATTATTTCCGGCGTCAGCGGGGTTAGCCTCACCGCCACCATCAATGCGCTGGAAGCCAGAAGCCTGGTACGCACGTTGGCCGAGCCCAACCTCACCACGCTCTCAGGCGTCGAGGCAAGTTTTCTGGCCGGCGGACAGGTGCCCATCCGCACCAATGACGTGAACGGCAACTCCACCCTCACCTATCGTGATTTCGGCGTCCGGCTGATCTTTACCCCGGTGGTGCTGGGGGATGACCGCATTCAGATTCAACTGACCCCGGAGGTTTCCTCTATTGGCGGCTTTACAGCTATCGGAGATCCGATTTTCAATACCCGCACCCTTGATGCAACAGTGGAACTTCGCGATGGCCAAAGCTTTGCCGTTGCCGGACTGCTCCAGAACGATACCAATCTGAGCCAGAACCAACTGCCCTGGATTGGCGATATCCCGGTTCTGGGTTCCCTGTTCAAATCCTCCAGCTTCCAGAAGCGAGACACCGAACTGGTAGTCATCGTCACCCCGCGTCTGGTCCAGCCCGCAACCCCCGGACAGGTGCTTGCCACCCCGCTTGACGCCAGCAGGCCCGCCAACGACGTGGAGTTCTTTGCCCTTGGCCAGATGGAAGTTACCCGCCAGATGCTGAAAGACTTCCAGTCCGGCACAGGGGTTGCCGGACCCTTTGGCTACATCATCGACCTTGGACTGGAGAACGAAAATTGAGCAACATGAAACTCACCACAAGTGTGGCAAAAGGCTCTGTGGCCATTGCCCTTGGCATTTTCCTCTCCGGCTGCGCCTATGATTATCTGCAAACCACCGACCGGATTGCCTACAGCTCCGGCGATGCGGTCAAGGCCAACCTGGAAAGCCAGACCGCAAACCCTTCCACCGATTCCCAGTATGATGTCACTGATTTGGGCGAAGACGGCCCGGTGATTGAAGCCGCCGAGGACGAATAGGCCACCCCCGCTTCTCCCTCCTTCCCCCCGAAGAGGCAAGGACAGAAAACTAGGCTCAGGAATGCATCAGTCCGCCAGCCTTAAGCCGAGCCCGACGCCGCCGCATCGGCCAGAAGCTGGATATTATTGGCGATAACCATGTTATCCGGGTCAAGCGCTTCGGCCCGGCGGAAATTGCTCAGCGCCGCCCTCAGATTACCGCGCAGCATGTAGGAATAACCCAGATTGTTGTAATATTGCGCGGTTTCCCCGGTAATCCGTTTCAGCGAAGCATAGACCCTGTCTGAAAGGTCAAACCGTCCCAGCCGGTCGTACGAGGCACCAAGACCCACATAGCCTTCCGCGCTTTGTGGAGAAAGCTCTGCCACCTTTTTATAGAACGCCGCAGAATAACCGAAATTGTTGTTGCGGAAATGGGTGCGGGCCTCCACCAGTGCCGCATCCAGCGTATAATTTCCCATGCTCGAAATATCGGCAATCTGGGCTGGTGCGCGCCCGAAGCTGGAACCGCCAAAATTGCCCGAAGCGCAAGCGCTAAGACTGAGCAGCGCCGCCGCCATAAAACCAAACTTCAATATCCTGATTGTGCGCTCACGCATGCCCGTTGCCCCTTTTTACCCGACCGCCAACCAAAGCGGCTTTACTCAACTCGTGAGAAACATGGTAACGGAGCAATTAACTACATTTGGTCAATCAGATGCACTTCGCCAAACGTTTGTGACTTAGGGTTAGCGCGGAGTTAAAACGAATGGCGCGCTGCGTCTCCGGGTGGCGACTCAATTGCCGTACTGGGCATATCCATATCTATCCTGAGGATGAATACCGCATCACGCCGGTTTATTTTTACGCTCACATCTTCGCTTTTAATGCCCACATGGCGGGCGATCACCGCCACAATATCCTGGCGCATGCGCGAAATCAGCTCGGAGCGCCCGGTGCTGGCACGTTCATGAGCAAGAATGACCTGAAGCCTCTCCCGCGCCACGGGAGCAGATTTCTTGCGCCCGAACAGGGATAGAATGCTCATGCGGCTTTTCCTCCGAACCACTGGGCAAAGAAGCCTTTTTTCTCCTCGGGCAGAATTAAGGGAATTTCCTCGCCGCAAAGCCTCCTTGCAGAATCAATATAGGCACGCGCCGGAGCGCTGTCGGCATCGCAAAGGGTAATCGGTACCCCCAGGTTGGAGGCACTGAGCACGTCCTTGCTTTCGGGCACGACCCCAAGCAGGGGAATAGACAATATATCTGAAACATCATCAATTTCGAGCATTTCCCCGGTTCCGGCGCGGGTGGTGTCAAACCGGGTGATCAGCAGGTGTTTTTCCACCTCCTGCCCCTTTTTGGCCCGCTCGGTCTTGGCGTCAAGCAGCCCGATGATACGATCGGAATCCCTGACGGACGAAATTTCGGGATTGGCAATGATAATGGCAAGATCAGCATGTTTCATCGCCAGCACTGCCCCCCGCTCAATCCCCGCCGGACTGTCACAGATGACCCAGTCGAACTTCTTTCGCAAATCGCTCATCACCTGCGCCACGCCTTTTTCTGTCAGCGCGTTCTTGTCCCGGGTCTGGGAGGCAGGCAGCAGATAAAGATTGTCCAGCCTCTTGTCCCGTATCAGCGCCTGGGACAGGTTGGCATTGCCCTGGATGACATTGATGAGATCATAAATCACCCGGCGCTCGGCGCCCATCATCAGGTCAAGATTGCGCAGGCCGATATCAAAGTCCACCACTGCAACCTTGTGTCCATCCCGTGCAAGAGCCGCACCAAGCGCCGCAGTCGATGTGGTTTTGCCCACGCCCCCCTTCCCCGAGGTTACAACCACCACTTTGGCCTGTTTCTGGTTTACCATTTGCTTGCTACTCCATTACTTTTAGCTTGAGCGTTTCGCCTTCGCGCCAGGCCTGTACCGGCTTGCCGAAAAAGTCCGGATCAAAATGTTCCGATGATTTGTAGACTCCCCCGATAACAACAAGTTCAGCCTCGAACCGCTGGCAGAATATGCGCGCTTCTGAATTGCCCGCCGCCCCGGCAAAGGCCCGTCCCCGAAGCGCTCCGTATACATGGATTGAACCGCCCGCGACGATTTCGGCGCCCGAGGAAACCGAGCCTGAAACTGTGATGTCACCACGGGGAAAAAAGACTGACTGGCCGGAGCGCACAGGTAGTTTGAGCATGAGCGAATTCACTTCAGGCTCACCGGGGGTCTCTTCAGGATTGACGCCGGCCTTCTGATGGATGTCCGGCCCCGCATCATGGACGCCTTTCCCCCCCCCAAGAGATGCAAGGCCGGGCTCAATCCAGTCCGGATCGACCCCCTCGACACTGATCAGGCGAAGTTGACGCGCGCGCAGCGCGACCAGAAGTTCCAGATAGTCCGCATTCGTGAGCAAAACCCTGGACAGGTCAAGAATAAGCGGTTTTTGGGTGAAAAACTCAGGCGCCTTGGCAACCCAGCCATCAAGTTCTGCAAGCCAGTCCTGAAGCGGCTCGACCGGAGAAAGCACAAAGGCCAGAAAAGAACGTCCCTGAAAACTGAACAAACGACGCGTATGGGCTTGGATTGACACAGAACACCACCAAATCACCCAAACCCGAAACACAATTTGAGATATTTTGGTTAATAAACCGTTACTGGCGAATTTGTGTTGTTTTGCCCCTGCCGCAACCCTTGCCATATGCGCCAGAGCCACTTTGCGTTCATGTTTTTGTTTTCTAGAGTCTTTCACATTTGATGGCCCCATCAACGGTGTGTGTGCTTCTGGGCTTACGTGGAACAGGTTCTCGCGCCACCCATCAAACCGGGAGACATCGTCATCCTGGACAACCTGGGAAGTCACAAGGCAAAGGTCACCCGCCAGATCATCAAAGCTGCCGGAGCAAGGCTATGGTTCTTGCCCCCATGCTCGCCCGACCTCAACCCTATCGAGCAGACCTTCGCTAAAATAAAACACTGTATGCGCATCGCCCAGAAACGAACAATCGAAGAGGCCTGGAGTTACGTTGGCCATCTCGTAGGAACAATAACGCCAGAGGAATGTGCAAACTACATCAAAAACTCAGGATATGGTTCAATCAAAATGTGAAAGACTCTGGGCATAGGTGGTTGTCACACCGTTCTGGACATCGGTGATTATATTGCCCGCCGCATCATCGGTGAAGGTGCGGATGGTGGTGCCGTGCAGAATTTGTTCCACAGCGCTTCCTTCCATTCCAAAGAACAGATTGCCCATCAAAATCTGGGATCAAACACCTAATGCACCTTGGCCAGGAATTTTTGTAAATGTCCACTTTTGGGAGCGCTAAGCACCGCCTTTGCAGGGCCGGTTTCTTCCACTTTTCCCTCGTGGAAAAAAGCAACCTTGTCTGACACATCTCGGGCAAAGCCCATCTCGTGAGTCACCACGATCATGGTCATACCCTCCGATGCCAGCATCCGCATGGTATCAAGAACTTCACCAACCAGTTCAGGGTCAAGCGCCGAAGTTGCCTCGTCAAACAACATATAGCTGGGCTCCATCGCCAGCGCACGCGCAATCGCCAGGCGCTGTTGCTGCCCCCCCGAAAGCGCACCGGGATAGACGTCCAGCTTGTCGCCAATACCAACATGGGCAAGCTGTTTGGCTGCTATTTCTTTTGCCGCACTGCGGCTTAAACCCTTTACCACCCGTGGTGCCAGCGCCACATTCTCAAGCGCGGTGAGATGAGGGAAGGAATTCCATTGCTGGAACACCATGCCAATTTTTTGCCTTAACTTGTTGAGGTTGGTTGACTTGTCATTAACAACCGTTCCCTCAACAGTGATGGTGCCATCCTGAATGGGTTCGAGCCCGTTGATGCAATAGAGCATGGTGGATTTACCCGAGCCTGACGCACCGATAACTGACAGCACTTCGCCATTCTCGACTTTGAGATCAATGCCCTTGAGCACTTCCAGATCGCCAAAAGATTTGCGTACATTCTTGAGTTCTATCACTGCTGCCACTTTTTCTCGATGAAGTCACCAGCCTTTGAGATCGGATAGGACATGAGGAAATAAAACAATCCAACCAAAAGCATGATTTTGAAAGATTCCTGGGTTTTGGTAGTTAAAATCTGGGAGGCACGCAAAAGTTCGATATATCCGATCGCTGAAACCAGCGCACTGTCCTTGAGCACAGAAAGCGCCACTCCGATCCATGAGGGGAATACGGCACGGATGCCCACCGGCCAAACCACATAACGCATGTCCTGCCAATAGCCCATTCCAAGGGAGCGCGCCGCCCGGCGCAAACCGGGCTCGACCGCTTCAATGCCGGCGCGCGCGACCATGGCCACAAGTGCTGCGGTGTAAACCGAAAGAACGATGGTGCCAGACCAGAAGGCAGGCATTGGAAACCCGGCAATCGAGACAAAGCTGTCAAACAGGATCAGCTGGATTATAAGCGGCACCGAGCGGAATACATCAAGCAGGGAGTTCACTAAGAGCCGCACCACAATGTTTCCGGCAGCCAGCATCCAGCCAAGAATAATTCCCAGAACAGTTCCCACAAAAATGGACACGGCGGAGATCTGCAACGTGCGTATTGCCGCTTCGCCCAGAAACAGCAGATCAACCCAACTAAGGTCGGTAAATGCGTTGCCAGCCGGGTCCATTATGTGCCCTGCCCTCTAAATATTCTCCACCCGATAAGTCTGGCACCAAGCATGACTATTTTTGCGATTATGTAATAGATGACTGCGGTGGCAGCAAAAAACTCAAATGTTCTGAAGGTTCTGGAGTTAAAATATTGAGTTTCTCCGGTAAGCTCGCGCAACCCTGCCAGCATCCCAAGAGAACTCATCAGGATCACCCAGATGAACTGGTTGGTCATTGGATAATAAACGACACGCAACACCTGCGGCACGATCACATAGCGCTGGGTTTGCAAAAAACTCATCCCCAGAGATCGGGCCGCTCTTAACTGTGTCTCGGGAATGGCGTTAAAACCCCCGCGAAACGTTTCCGCCATATAGCCGGCCGTGTTAAAACTGAGGGCTGCAACAACTGCGACATAGGAACTAAGGAAAATTCCAAATTCCCCAAGCCCCCAGTAAAAAAAGAAAATCTGAAACAGCACCGGCGTGTTGCGAGCCAGTTCAACCCAGATTGTAGAGGCCGCACGCGGCAGAAAATATTTTGAACGCCGACCAAAGCTGAGCAACAGTCCTATGGAAAGGCCTATGATCATGGAGACCACAGACACCTCCATGGTAAGAAGTGCTGCATCAACCAGTTCGGGCAAGGCCTTGATGACCGGAGGCCACAAGAATTGATAGTCCATGTCAGCGTCTCATAAAAAATATTGCGCGCGTACCCTGGTCAAAAAAGTACGCGCGCAATCGAATTTCCGGCCAGGAATTAGTAATAAACGCCCACAGAAGTCAAATCAGGCATCTCGCCGCCGATGAACTCACTATAGAGTTCTTGCAACCGCCCCGAGCGATATGCGCGGTTTATGTAAAGATTGAGATAGTTGATCCAGCCATACTCTTTGCGAAGCGTCATGAAACCAACAATGTCAGCACCAAAGGGGGCAACGGGGCCCGCTTTAAGGTCGCCAAAGGCACCGGATGCAACCACATTGGCAATACCCGTATCCGTGGAAATCACCGCATCAACACGACCTTGCGATACAGCCATGAAGGTGTCGGTCTCACTCTGGAAAGTGGAAAGTTTTCCCGGAGCATCCGGCCAGTTGGCAGCTTTATAATCGGTAAAGGAGCTCTCATATGTCGTGCCAATTGCAGCTCCGACATGGGCATCCTTCAGGTCTTCCCAGGTTTCAATAGTTGAATCCGCGGGCAGTAATGCCTGGAACTGAAACACCATGTAGGGAATGGAAAAACCAACGGTTTTGGCCCGTTCCAGAGTGTCGGAAGAGGAGGCAATGGCCACATCGACCTTACCGGAAATAAGTGAAGGGATACGCTCAGCCCAGGTTACACCAAGCACCTCGGCTTCAACGCCCATCGCTTCAGCAAGATCCTTGCATATTTCAACATCCATACCGGCCGGGTTATTGTCAGCGTCACGGAAACCCATGGGCGGAAAATCAAGAACGACCGCACAGCGCAGCTTGCCCGAAGCCAAAACATCATCAAGCTTATCCGCGCTTGCAACACTTGTTGATCCGGCAAAAACCATCAAGGCCGACAGCCCCAGAGCAATTTTTTTGATAGTTGAATTCAATTCAGTTCTCCCTTTTTCAAAACACTGTTATTATAAATCACCCCAGCGTTTATAGGATACGGGGCAATTTGTCACTCCATTTTCAGTTTGATTTTTCTACATGCAAGAATTGCAGTACTTTAAGTAGTATATCAGTATTTTTCAAAAAAATCAGTTTTTTACTACCATACTACAAGGTCAGAATTATGCTAACTCAAAGTCAGCAGCTCTGCATTTCCACCTGATGCCATAATGTTTACGGACAACGTTTTTTCGGTTGCGAACCTGTAAAGATAACGCGGGCCCCCTGCCTTAAATCCTGTGCCAGACAATCCCTGCCCGCCAAACGGTTGCGAGCCAACCACCGCGCCCACCATATTTCTGTTAATATAGGTATTTCCAACCGGGGCTGATGCAAAAATCTCCGACCAGCGTCGCTCCATTCGCGTATGCACCCCAAGCGTCAGGCCATAGCCCGTGGAAAAAGCCTCTGAAATGGTTTTTTCAAGATCATTCACCTTATATCTTATGACATGTAAAATCGGACCAAAATGCTCACGCGACAAAATGCCAATATTCTCTATTTCAAACAGGTGAGGCGCAATAAAAGTGCCGTTTTTACACTCCTTGCCTAGTTTCACGGTGTGATAGCACGCCGACTGCGACTTCATCTTATGGATATGGGAGGCAAGACTTTTTGCGCTATTCTGATCAATGATGGGCCCGATATCTGTTGCCAGATATCGCGGATCACCGATGCAAAGCGCATCCATTGCTCCTTTGATCATCGTAATGGCCTTGTCAGCAATTTCTTCCTGGAGGTAGAGAACCCTCAAAGCCGAACAGCGCTGGCCCGCACTATTGAAAGCTGATTGTATGACATCATCGGTGACCTGCTCAAGCAAAGCTGTGCTGTCAACGAACATAACATTTTGCCCGCCGGTTTCCGCTATAAAAGGAACAATCGGACCCGGTTTCTCTGCAAGCACGTGATTTATGGTTTTTGCCGTTTGTGTGCCCCCGGTAAATACGACCCCTGCCACTTTTGGATGCGCCACCAGTTTTGCCCCAACGCTTCCATCACCCGGCATTAGCATGAGTATATTTTTTGGCACTCCAGCCTCATGCAGGAGTTTTACAGCCTCAAATGCAATTAAGGGGGTCTGCTCAGCAGGCTTTGCAATAACTGCATTGCCCGAGGCAAGCCCAGCCGCTATCTGGCCAAGAAAAATTGCCAGTGGAAAATTCCACGGACTTATGCAAACGAAAACTCCGCACCCATGCAGGCTTATTGAATTGGCCTCCCCGGTTGGGCCCGGCAGGTTTTGCGCTGATGCAAACTCCCGCGCCGCCTGCGCACCATAATAGCGAAAAAAATCAACCGCTTCGCGGATTTCACTGATACAGTCAGGATATGTCTTGCCCGCTTCACGCACCAGAAGTCCGGTCAGCCGCGGCATCTCTGCTTCCAGCCGGTGTGCGGCCTTATTCAGAATTTCTGCACGTCTCTGACCACCCAGGCGGTCCCATTCCCGCTGCGCAACGGTTCCCAGATCAAAGGCCAGATCAATGTCATCAGGTGATGCACAATACACAATGCCCGGAACATCATGGTTATTTGCAGGATTGATAATTTCCTGTGGACGTTCAGGTTTGCTTTTTCCCCCTGGAATGAGGGGGAATACCTCATATTGTTCGGTGTAAACATCATCCACTGCTGACAGCAGCGCGTCCAGTTCGGGTGCCGAGGCAAGATCAATGCCCTTTGAGTTATCCCGTTCTTTCCCGAATATATTCCGGGGAAGCAAAATTTGGGGGTGGCGTACCTGCTTTAGTTGGAGCGTTACCTCCAGAGGGTCTTTGACAACCTCATCTGCCCGGACACTGGCATCCATAAACCGATTGACAAAAGAGCTGTTCGCGCCATTTTCCAGGAGCCGTCGCACCAGATAGGCCAGCAAGTCCTTGTACCCGCCAACTGGCGCATAAATTCTTACGGGCGGAAACCGGCTGAAATGTTCCTGGGCAACTGTATAAACCAGTTCGCCCATACCATGCAGCCGCTGAAATTCAAATCTTCCGGCATGCTTTTCTGCCATACACATAATTGCAGATATTGTGTGGGCATTGTGCGTTGCAAACTGGCAGAACAGCCGGTCACTGTGACGCAACAGCTCCTGCGCACAGACCATATATGAAAGGTCTGTGGTCGACTTGCGGGTAAAAACAGTGAAATCAGAAAGTCCCAACTCCTGAGCATGCTTTATTTCGCTGTCCCAGTAAGCACCTTTTACAAGGCGAACCATAAACCGGCGATCAAGGTCACAGGCCAGTTGAGCCACCCACTCAATTACGGGCAAAGCCCGTTTTCCATATGCCTGAATTGCAAGTCCGAACCCCTCCCAATTCTCAAGTTTGGCGGACGAAGCAACTTTTTCAAAAATATCCAGAGACAGGTCCAGCCGATCCGCCTCTTCGGCATCAATGGTAAGTTTGATATTTAATCGCGCAGCCTCTTCAGCCAGTAATTGCAGTTTATGGCCGACATTATTTATCACGTCCTCCCTGTGCGCAAATTCATAGCGCGGATACAGAGCAGACAGTTTTACAGAAACACCGGAACGGTTATTGATGCCCCTTTTGCTTTCAGCTTTTCCGGTGGACTTGATCGCCAGCATGTAGGCATCAAAATAACTCTTTGCATTATCAAACGTCCGAGCGCCTTCGCCCAGCATATCAAACGAATAAATCTGCTCGCCCCCGAACAGTTTCCGGCCGCGCTTCATGGCCTGGTCAATTGTCTGACCCAGAACAAACTCACCCCCCATTATGCGCATGGCCTGCATAACAGCGGTGCGAATAACCGGCTCACCCAATTGGTTTGTCAAACGGCCTAGCCAGCTTGAGGAACCCTCCCATTCTTCCCCAAGGGAAATAACACGCCCGGTCAGCATCAGCCCCCATGTCGAGGCGTTCACCAGAATTGTGTCGGCATTTCCTATGTGGGAAAGCCATTTCCCAGGCGCAATCTTGTCAGCAATCAGGTCATCACGCGTTTGCCTGTCAGGTACCCGCAACAATGCTTCCGCCAGACACATAAGCGCAACGCCTTCCTGATTGGAAAGCCCGTATTCCTGCAGGAAAGCGTCAAGTATGGGTTGTTTGAAATTGCCGGATCGCGTTGCATTTACAATGGCTGCGGCCGTTGTTTCTATGCCCTTTCTGTCAGTTTCGGATAATTCGCACACACCAAGAAGGCGCTTTACAATATGCTCTTCGGGCGTGGATTTGTAAGAGGCAACTGCACTCCTCAAATGGGCTAAGCTGGACACATCCCTTAATGCCTGATCCAAGAGTGAACTACCTTATTTAGGGTCGGGATCCTGCTGCAAGACACCATAACCTCTTATCGCCGGCAAACTGATATTTTATCGTGCCGGAATCTGTTGATAGACTGGCTCCCCAATTCGTCCGAACTATGGCTTCCAGATAGCTTTTTGGGAGGTCATATTGGCCCAGTTGTTAGTGGCGGGTGCCAGGCAATGCCATTTGAACCATTCCTGTCCGCCCGGTGCCGGCTGAACTTGCAGCTGCATTTCTGCGCTAAAAAGAAAATTCACATCAGGGATTTTGGTAGCGGGAGAGGGACTTGAACCCCCGACACGCGGATTATGATTCCGCTGCTCTAACCAGCTGAGCTACCCCGCCCCGTTTTGGAGCACTAAAACGGCTCCGGGACATTGTCCGCCATCCGGTCTCTGCAACAAAGACTTTCCAGCTTGAAAAGCGCTGTTAAAACGCTTGGCGCTTCTTAGGTTCGCTGGCTTTTCCTGTCAAGCCAACTTTCGCTTTCAGGCATAGCTGGTCCGCTTCAGGTTTTAGCCGAAGCGGCAAGCCCGCGGAGCCGTGTGTGCAACACACTCGTGTGCAACACATTGGCACCAGCGGAAACAACCAGGAAACGATTCTATCAAAACCATTTACGCTCCAGAAGCAGACAAAATGCGGACACCCGCCGGTTCTTTCCGGCAGGTGCCCGCTAAAACGCCAATCAAGGGAGGGCATGATTGCCGCTTTGCCGCGCTTCATATTCCCCACTTTGCAGAGAGGATGTCCAGGCTCAAGGGGCGGGACGAGACGGGACAAAAAGCGCGGAAATTCACTCAAGAGATGTTTTTGTCAATTCCCGCTCAGGCTTGCCGCCAAATCAACCAGCGTCAGGAACTCGGCCCGATAACCCTGCCTGTCTTCGCCCCGGGCTCCGGCGGCAAGAGCGCGAATGTCATCCCAGGCCATATCTCCGGCATAGACCGAGCCGCGCAGTTTCTGCCCGAAGGCGGCAACAGCCATGGCAAAGCGCATGTCATCGCTTGTTTCGCCAAGGCTCTCATGCACCATTTCCGTGGTGATGGGGGTTTCAATCAGGCGCGAAGTGTTTTCATCGGGCAGTTTGTAGCGCAGCTTGAAAAAGCCCAGCTCGTTTGTGTCCACCGCACCGCCCTCAAGCTCCACCGTTTCCCCGTAGCGCAGCGGATCAATCAACTGACGCTGGGCACCCACCGGGGTCAGTTCATAAAGCGCGGTCACCGTATGGCCCGCCCCCACATCACCGGCATCCACCCGGTCATTATTGAAATCCTCGCGGGCCAGCGCCCGGGTTTCATAGCCGATGAGGCGATATTCAGCCACCAGCGCCGGGTTGAACTCAATCTGGATTTTCACATCCCTTGCGATGGTCACAAGGGTCGAGCCGGCCTCGGCAACCAGCACCTTGTGCGCCTCGCGGAAACTGTCGATATAATAGGCGCTGCCATTACCGTTCTGGGCCAGGGTCTGCATCAGCCCGTCATTCAGATTGCCGCTGCCAAAGCCAAGAATGGAAAGGAACGTGCCGCTCTTGCGCTTGTCTTCGATGAAATTCTTCAAGGCATCGTTGGAGGAAATTCCCACGTTGAAATCGCCATCGGTCGCCAGCATAACCCGGTTGACCCCGCCTTCGATTTTGGCCTGTTCCGCCAGTTGATAGGCCAGCTCAATGCCAGCGGCCCCGGCCGTCGAACCACCCGCGCCCAGATTGTTCAGCGCGTTGACAATTGCCGCCTTGTCGGTGGCCGGAGTGGGTTCAAGCACCGTGCCTGCCGAGCCTGCATAGGCCACAATCGACACCTTGTCGTTTTCGCCCAGCTGGTCCACCAGAAGCGTCAGCGCCTGTTTGAGCAGGGGCAGCTTGTCCGGTGCGTTCATCGAGCCGGACGTATCCACAAGAAACACCAGATTGACCGGGGGCCGCCCCACATCGGCAGGCACATAGCCCTCGATGCCGATGCGCATCAGTTGTGTGTCTGTGTTCCAGGGCGTAGCCACAATATCGATTGTGGGCGCAAACGGACTCTCAATGTCGGTTGGTGCGGAATAGTCATAAGTGAAATAATTGACCAGTTCTTCGATGCGCACCGCGTTGGGGTTTGGCAGACGTCCCTCGTTCAGCGCCCGGCGCACATAGGCATAAGAAGCGGTATCCACATCAATGGAGAAGGTCGAAACCGGCTCATCCGTCACCGCCTTCACCACATTTTCGGAGAATTCGGCAAACTGGTCGCCCCCGGCTGTGTCACGGACCATATAGCCTTTATTATCCATGCCGGGCATGGGGGATGGGGGTGCAACAATCCCGCCCAGAGGAGCCTGTTTGACCATGCTTGGCACAACCATCGTTTCGGCTTCAGGGGCAAGCTCGGTTCTTGCCCGCTCCGCCGCCGGGGCCTCATCAAGCGCTTGCTGGCGTATCTCCGGCATTGGACTGGCTTGGGTGTTCAGCGGCGCCGGGTCAGCAACCGCCCCGTTCAGGGCCAGACCATCGGTGCGGGTGTCCAGCACCTTGTCCGTTTCGGCAGCCTCCTTCCTGTCGTTGGAAAAACCAAGAGGCGCTAGCGGCGTCAGTGAAGTATTCTGAAAAAGAAACACGCCAACCGGCAGCAGCAAAAGCCCTGTCATGGTGGCGGCAATGGGAAAACGAGCGTTCATGGAAAATTGTCCTCTAATCCAGTTGATTATGGACGTAGGACGCACCGGCTCAGACATTCCTTGGGGCGCGGCAGAAGTTTTTTTTGTTGTCTGCTGATTTTGGTCAAATGCCGCCATCGCCAGACCAAGGGCGCGGCGCTTTGCTGTGTCCGAAATTTCGGGCACTTCAATGTCTTTCAGCGATTTCAGCCGTTGTTCTTTTTCAGAATTGGTCATTGGCTTCTTGCTCACAATAGTTTCTTCAGTGCTTTTCTGGCCGCATGGACATGCCCCGAAACCGTGGCTTCCCGGCACTCCATAATCTGCGCCGCCTCGGCGTGGCTTTTTTCCTCCCCGTAAACCAGCAGCATGGCATCGCGCTGGCGCTCGGGCAGTTGCCTGACTGCTGCCCACAACTCACCTGTCAGGGCGCTTTGCTCCTGGTCCGGGGGGGAATGGTCCGCACCTGTTTCCTCAAGCTCGGTATTCTGGCGATTGCGCCGCGCCCTTTTGCGCTGCATGTCGCGGGTAACATTGAGCACCACCCGGTAGAGCCACGAGGTGAAGGCCGCCCGCCCGTCATAGGAGCCAATGATGCGTACCAGCTTCACCACCACATCCTGGGCAATATCTTCGGCGTCCTCGCGCGAACCGCTCCATTTGTAGGCCACCCTGAAAATGAAGTCGTAATTCTCGGAAATCAGGGTCTCAAATGCCGCCCGGTCGCCACCCGCCGCCTGCTCCGCCAGCAGGGCAGCCGCAGACGCGCCAGCAAATCCGCTCGCCTCCGTCTCAGTGCTCACAGCCAGTTCCGGCATGGGCTTTTGTGCCACCTCGTTGACGTCCAGTTATTTCTAAGACGTTTGAGCACGACATTTCCTTGGGTTGCGGATAATGGCTTTTATTTTCCCTCGTCATTGCAAGCACCCTCACCCTGAGCCTTTATGGTGAGCCTGTCGAACCACGAACGAAGGGTGTGGGGCAATCCAGAACTTTCCCGGAGTCCTGACCCTGAAACTCAGGCGGCAAAGGCCGAGGGCACCGCTTCGGAAATAAATCCGCCGCCCAGAACCTGGCTCCCCGCTTCCTCGCTCTCGTAGAACACACAGGCCTGTCCCGGCGAAATGCCGTGCTCCCCGGCAATCAGGGTTACCAACACCTCTCCATCACGCACCTGCAAAACCGCCGGTTGCGGCGCCCTTGTCGAGCGCACCTTGGCCTGCACCGCCAGTCCGTTGCCCCCCACACTGGCCTCAAGACTTTTTTCCCCCAGCCAGTTGATGTCACGCAGTTTCACCGTGTGGGTTTTCAGGGCTTCGTATGGCCCCACCACCACCTGCCGGTTTTCCGGGTCCAGCCGCACCACATAAAGCGGCGCACCAACCGAAACCTTTAAGCCCCGGCGCTGGCCGATTGTATAATTGGCCACCCCCCCATGATGGCCCAGCTCCCGCCCGTCCACATGCACGATTTTCCCCGGAGCCATCGCCTCGGGATGGATTTTGCGGACAACGTCACTATAGCGCCCCTCAGGCACAAAACAGATGTCCTGACTGTCGTCCTTGTCGGCGATGTCCAGCCCCATTTCCTCCGCCAGTGCCCGCGTTTCGACCTTGGTTAGTCCGCCAAGCGGAAAGCGCAAAAAAGCCAACTGTTCGGGCGTGGTTGCAAACAGAAAATAGCTCTGGTCGCGCGCTTCATCCACGGGCCTGAGCATCCGGTGCACCCCGTTCACCACTTTTGAGCGCACATAATGTCCCGTTGCCAGCGCCTTGGCATCAAGGTCTCGCGCCACCCCCATCAGGTCGGCAAATTTCACCGTCTGATTACAGGTGATGCAGGGCACGGGTGTCTCCCCTTGCGCATAGCTTTTGGCAAACGGCTCAATCACCGCTTCCTTGAAACGCTGTTCATAGTCGAGCACATAATGGGGAATGCCCAGCTTGGCCGCCACCCGCTTGGCGTCGTGAATATCCTGTCCCGCGCAGCACGCACCCTTGCGATGAATGGCCTCGCCGTGGTCATAAAGCTGTAATGTGACCCCCACCACATCATAACCCTCTCCGGCCAGCAATCCGGCAACCACCGAGCTGTCCACCCCCCCCGACATGGCCACAACGATGCGATTGTCTTTTGGCTCTCCGGGCAGGCCCAGCGAATTGAGGTTTTTGTCTGTCATACTGTCTCCACCTGAACGGGCTCAAATTCCCGGGACCGGTCCCATGGGGTTTAGTCCAAAATCAGAACTAAAACAATCAGCTTTACTTCATCCCGGCCGCATCGCCCTGCCTTTCAGATAAGCCCGGCAAAAATTGCCATCCTGCCGGTCCTTTATTGCCGTGCAACAATATTTTTCCATCGACCTGCTCGCCGCATAACTCTTCAACTCATTGTAAGGGCTGCATTTTCCTAAAATACTCAGAACTGGCAAGCCTCTTGCACCGCATGGGGGCGAGCCCGTGTGCCCAAACCAGAGGAATTTGCCGTCTTGACCAGCCCGTTTGACATTGCAGCAGCCAGAAGCCCCCTTGGTGGCTCCGCTATTGTGCCGGGCTCTGCTCAAACCCCTAAGGGGAGCACCACCCCCACCGGCCTGTTCAACGCCATCCTTGCCGGCTTGGGCGGCAACGACAAAGCATCGGTTGCCGAGGGTACCGCACAAGGGGCGACTGCTTTCAACACCGAACAGAACTGGCTCGACCAGGGCACCGCCAACCCCGAACTCAGCCTGTTCGCCCAGAGCCTTGAGATTGCCCAGGGCACCAGCAGTCCAACCCTGTTGCCAGACACTGAGACAATGATTGAGACAGTGCTCGACCCGGCATTGGCCGGACAAGACAGCAGCGCCCCCAACACAGGCGCACTCGCAGAGGTGAACGCACCGACAACACAAACCAGCGGACAGCCCGCACTGCTCACAGGTGCTTTGGTCACCGGCATTGACGCTGTTTCACCTGCGCTGGTATCCGCACCCCTCCCGGCGCCCCTGCCCTCAGGTCTGAGGAGCGCAGGCGCAACCCCCGCCGCCCCGGCTCCAACTCCTCTTGTTGAAACCGCCTCCCTGCCAACTGCACCAGTTCAGACAGGCACCGAACCGCCCAAAACACCAGCCGGCGTACAGCCGCACCCCACACCGGGCTCGCAAGAAGTACAGCTTGCTTCGGCTACCAAACTGTCAGCCGGACCCGCCCTTGAATTCATCGCCACCAGCGCCACGCGCGCAGCGCTTCCTGCAGTAAATGGCACCCCGCCACCCTCTCTTGACGCGCTGGTGACGGGTACTCTTGTGGCGGACAACACCAAACCCGGCGCTCCAAACCTGACACAAACAACCAATCCGGGTGCACAGGCCACACAGACGACACAAACCACCCAGCCCCTCCCGCCTGATTTGGCTGCCTCCCTTCAGCGCCAGCTTTCCCCTGAAGGCCAGCGCCCGCAACTGGGTGGAAATACAGGAACGCAGAAGCCGGCAAACGGAACTGTGCCCGGCGCACCTTCTCTTGCCCCGGGAACAACAGCACTCGCACTGGCCATAACTCCCACCGCACTGATTAATGGACAGGCTGAACTGATGGGCACCACCTCCGACCCGGCTCTGGCCGCACAGACCCTTGGGCAGTCCGCCGCCCCGCTTTCTCAAGCCTCTGTGGCCAACGGCACCCCGGCTTCTTTCACCAGCACGCTGCAGAATGCCTACCAGCAGGCCCAGGTCAGCATACCCAATATGGCCGTTGAAATCGCCCGTAATTTTGCCGCCGGCAACAACCGCTTTCAAATCAGAATGGATCCACCCGAACTGGGGCGCATCGACGTGCGCCTGAACATTGATGAAAGCGGCGCTCTGCGCGCCCGCCTTGCCGTTGAGCGTCCCGAGACCCTTGATCTGCTACAACGCGACACCCGCGCCCTTGAACGTGCCCTGGCTGAAATCGGCTTTGAAGGCACAAAGACCAACCTTGAATTTTCACTGAAACAAAATCCGTTCACAGACGGCAGCGACAAGGACAATCAGGCCGTCCCCAACCCTTCTGAAACAGACCTGAAGGACCAGGAACAGGCCCGGCAGGCCGATATGATAACCGCAACCTATCGCGGCAATATCAGCCCCGGTGGCCTGGACCTTTTGGCATAGGAAAAAATTATGACAATAAATTCCATCGGTGGCTCACAATCCTCTCTCGTTGGTGCGCGCAATTCCATTGCCGACAATTTCGATACGTTTTTGTCCCTGCTCACCACACAACTGAAAAACCAGAACCCGCTGGACCCGCTGGACACCAACCAGTTCACCTCCCAGATGGTCGAGTTCACTTCTGTTGAGCAGCAGCTCAAGACCAACGAGTTTCTTGAAGCGCTGGTCATCTCTAATCTGAACTCCACCTATACTGAGGCTGTTTCCTTCATCGGCAAGACCATCACTTCGTCCGGCTCCAGCACCCAACTGGCTGATGGGGAGGCCACATGGAGCTATGACGTAGATGCAAATGCGCCCAATTCGGTAATTACCATCACCGATTCCTTTGGTAATGTCGTGCACACCGAAGAAACTGCCCTCACTGCCGGGGAGGGCACATTCACCTGGGACGGCAGGGATGCAAATGGCGGTCAGATGCCCGATGGGGCCTATACTATCACGATAGACGCCCGCAATGCTGATGGCGCCTATGTGCCCGTAACCACTCAGATGTCAGGTACGGTGAGCGGGGTTGACCTGTCCGAAAGCGAGCCGGTGCTTATTGTTGACGGCGCCCGGATTTATCTCTCCAGCGTCACCTCGGTTCGCGCACCCGAAACTGCATAAGCCAATATAAAACCACCAGAAATACGGTTTTCTAAAACTCTTAACCACTTGTAACCATGGACTTAGGCAATTCTTAAGCCGCGTGTTCTAGGGTACCTCTCAGTAAAGGTCAGGTTAAGTAGAGAGTAAAATGACCGTGCAAATGCGTCCGCGTGTAAAGTACGTTATCGGCCCAGACGGCAGTCCCCTAACGATTGCCGATTTGCCGCCCACAAACACCCGTCGCTGGGTTATCCGCCGCAAGGCCGAAGTTGTCGCCGCCGTGCGTGGAGGGTTGCTCAGCCTTGAAGAGGCCTGCACCCGCTACACGCTGAGTGTTGATGAGTTCCTCAACTGGCAGGCCGCCATCGACAAACACGGTCTTGCCGGCCTGCGCACCACCTGGATACAGCATTACCGCGAGGGTTAGGAGCGCTGCCAGGATAAGTGCATGGCGGTTATCCGGTTCGGCAGCGCGACCACCAAAACAGGCGCTGCCAGGATAAGTGCATGGCGGTTATCCGGTTCGGCAGCGCGACCACCAAAACAGGCGCTGCCAGCAAAACAAGCGCTGCCAGCAAAAGCCAGCCCGTCGGCGCGAGACAGAAAACCACCGGTTTTGTGCTTCAGCCAGTACAATCATTAAAAAACACCCCTGCCCGATACTGCCTCCCCTTGTCGCAAAAGTCTTGCCGGATATAGAACCCTTAGGCTTTGTCCAGTCAGCCTTGCGGGCTGATTTCAACCTGGGTCAAAGCCAGGATCAGGAGCTTCCCAAAACTGCCAAACCGGAGCTTTTTGCCTGAAATTCGCATTCTGACACGATCGGTTAAGATATTGTTTACCATACACTAGGTAAATTTTGCCCACCCTCAAACTGATTTGGGGGCCAACAAAACATCTTACGTGTCGGGCTCTTTTGCGTATGAATAATGCTACAGAAATCCTCCAGCGGATGGGCCTCGCCCGCATTGCGGCCATGGGTCTTGTGGCTGTCCTCATGCTGGGATTCTTTGCTTTCCTTATTTTCCGCATCACCTCCCCCCAGATGGCTCCGCTCTATTCGGGCCTCTCTTTTGACGACAGCGCCGCTATTGTCGCCAAGCTGCAATCTACAGGCGTGCCCCATGAGATACGCGGACAGGGTGAGAGCATTCTTGTGCCCCGCGATCGCATCACTGCCATTCGCATGGAGCTGGCGGGGGATGGCCTGCCTACTGCCGGGCAGGTCGGGTACGAGATTTTTGACACCCAGAGCACCCTGGGCGCGACTTCCTTTGTGCAGGATGTCAACCTCATCCGCGCCATGGAAGGCGAGTTGGCCCGCACTATTTCCTCACTGGCCCGCATCCAGACCGCCCGCGTGCACCTTGTCCTGCCCAAGCGCGAATTGTTTCGCCGCGAACGTCAGGATCCCTCCGCTTCCATCACTCTCGGAGTACGCGGTACTCTCAGTGGCTCTGAGATCAGTGCTATTCAGCATCTTGTTTCCGCCGCTGTTCAGGGCATGAACCCCAATCAGGTTTCCATCATCGACAGTGCCGGCCGCCTGCTGGCTGCGGGCAATGGCGACAATGGCACAGCAGCAATTTCCGGCGACCTTGCCGCGCGCGCCGATGCACTTGAAAACCGGCTGCGCACCCGGCTTGAAGAAATGCTCACCAATATAGTGGGCCCCGGACGCGTGCGCGTCCAGGTGAGCGCAGAACTGGAATTCAAACGCCTGACCACCACCACCGAAACCTATGACCCCGATGGACAGGTTGTGCGTTCAACCCAGTCCCGCGAGCTTGATAACTCCAGTTCCGCTCCCACAAATGGTGGAGCAGTAACGATTGGGAATGAATTGCCCGGCGCAGTCGCAGATGGTGCCAATGCCAGCGCCAACACAGAAAATTCCTCCACGACCGAGGAAACGATCAATTATGAAATTTCCAAGTCCACCCAGACCGAAATCAACGAAGCCGGCTCCATCAAACGCCTCTCGGTCGCAGTGGTTGTTGACGGGATATATACTCAGGATGCCAACGGCGCTGCCCTTTATCAGGCCCGCAGCGATGCCGAGATTGAACAGATAAGAGCTCTGGTGCGCTCCGCCATCGGCTTCGATGCCGACCGGGGAGACCAGCTCGACGTGGTCAACATGCAGTTCGCCGAACGCCCCGGCCTTGCCGCTATTGGCACCGAAAGCCCCGGCCTGCTGGATTTCACCCGCGACGACCTGATGTCAGCCGCTGAAATGCTTGTTACCCTTCTGGTCTCCATCGCCCTGATGCTGTTTGTCATGCGTCCGCTTATCAAGCGGGTGCTGGAGCCTGAAGCTCCCATGCCCCTGCCTGCGCCCACCGAGATGGGCAGCGCCCCGATGAATGCGACCGAAGCATTGGAAGCCGCAGCCGCCGCAGCCGGCGCCCCCGAGCCTGAATA
Source organism: Hyphomicrobiales bacterium (assembly GCA_026981645.1). Taxonomy (GTDB): domain Bacteria; phylum Pseudomonadota; class Alphaproteobacteria; order Rhizobiales; family Devosiaceae; genus DROE01. The sequence goes on from JALSII010000005.1 coordinate 77,539, forward strand.
CATGAACAAGGCGAAGTCCGAGGGCGAGGCCCAGTCACGCGCCCTTGAAAGCGTTGGAACACTGGTCGAAGAAAACCCCAAACAGGCCTCAGTCATCGTGCGTGACTGGCTCCATCAGGCGGCCTAGGCGATTATGGCAAATACCGAACTTGCAGAAACCAAAAAAAGCGCCGCCAGCTCCGGCCTAGTGGGCGCCGACGCCGAGGCGCGCAATCTTGAAGGGGCGGAGAAAGCCGCCGCCTTGTTGCTGGCACTGGGTCCCGACCATGCCAAACCGATTTTTGAGGAGCTGGACGAAATCGAAATCCGTCAACTCTCCCGTGCCATGTCCGCGCTTGGCCCCATAACTCAGGACATGCTTGATATGTTGCTGGTCGAGTTTGTCACCGGCATATCATCAAACGGCTCGGTTTCGGGCAACGCGGAAACTACCGAACGCCTCTTGCTCTCCTTTTTGCCTGGCGAACGGGTGGATTCCATCATGGAGGAAATTCGCGGACCAGCAGGGCGCAACATCTGGGAGAAACTCTCCAACGTTCAGGAAGATATTCTGGCCAGCTACCTGAAAAATGAATACCCCCAGACGGTCGCAGTTATCCTCTCCAAGCTCTCCACCGACCACGCCAGCCGTATTCTGGCCGTACTGCCTGAAGAGCTGGCTCTGGATGTTGTCCAGCGCATGCTCGCGCTGGACCCGGTACAAAAGGAAATCCTGGAAAAAATCGAATCAACCCTGCGCATCGAATTCATGTCGACCCTTTCCCACACTCAGCGCCGCGACAGTCACGAACAAATGGCCGACATCTTCAATTCATTTGACCGTCAGACCGAAACCCGGTTTCTGACTTCGCTTGAAGAGGCAAATCGCGAAGCTGCCGACCGTATTCGTGAACTGATGTTCACCTTTGACGACCTGATAAATCTCGACCCCGGAGCCATCCAGAAACTGCTTCAGGGCATGGATAAAAATGCCCTGACCATGGCTCTGAAAGGTGCCAGCGACCAGGCCAAGGAGTTGTTTTTCTCCAACATGTCCGCCCGTGCCGCCAAAATGGCCAAAGACGATATGGAAGCCATGGGTCCGGTCCGGCTCTCCGACGTCGATGAAGCGCAAAGTCAAATGGTCAACCTTGCCAAGGACCTTGCAGCCAAGGGCGAAATCCAGATTAGCAAAGGCAGTGATGAGGAGATGATCGGATGAGTGCAACCGCTTCTCCCACCAAATTCGCCTTTGATCTGGACCTGGGCCAGGCAAGCGAAAAGTCCCGCATTATTGCAGAGAGCACGCTGGCCGACATGCTCAGGAAAGCCGAGGAAAAGGGGTATGCCCGGGGTCTTCGTGATGGCGAAAACACCACAACTGCAAATGCTGCAAAAGCCTTGAGCGCCGACGCCAAAACTCTGCTCACAAAGGCCAGAGAAATTGAAGCCGACGCTGAAACATGGCAGAAAAACAACATGGCCGATGCCATTCAGTTTGCCCTCAGCGTGGCCAGAAAACTCGCCGGCAATATGATTGCCCGCCGGCCCCTTGGCGAAATAGAAAAGCTCCTCAGTGAGTGTTTTTCTTCCCTGGAAGGGGTGCCCCATCTGGTTATTCGCTGCAACCCTGAACTCGCAGACAAGGTGAAGGAAGAGGCCGAGGCGCAAATGAAAACCAGCGGGTTTTCCGGGCGCCTTGTCATTCTGGGCGAGCCTGAAATTTCCCTGGGCGATGCACGTCTGGAATGGGTTGACGGCGGGCTGGTGCGCGACATATCCGCCCTGTCAGCCCAGATTGATCAACGCATTTCTGTCTTTCTTGACAGTCAGACAACAAACAACGAGCCGCAACAGGTCCGGCTCAAGGAAGCTGAGCAATGAGCACAGAAAATGATATCAACGCCGACGCAATTGCTGAAGCAGGGGCAATTGCAGCGCAGGAGCCGGGCGAACAGAGCGCTGGCACCGCTTCGGGTGAAATTCCGCTTCAGGAGATGGAAGCCCCCAAAAAGGACATCCCCGAACCGCCCACAGACAAAACAGCTGAAGATCTCGAAGCGGTTTTTGACGTGCCGGTGCGCATCTCCGTTGTGCTCGGGCGCACCCGCATCCCGGTTGCAGAACTGCTCCAGATGGACGCCGGAACCGTACTCGAACTCGACCGGAAGATTGGCGAGGCTGTGGACATTTACGTCAATGATCGGCTGGTGGCCCGCGGAGAAATCGTGCTGGTTGAACACCGTCTCGGGGTAACCATGACCGAAATTATCAAGGCAGCCTAGATTACGAAGCCTGACCTCTGTTTGAATAAAAGGAATAGACAAAATGCGACTTCTTATCATTGGTGCCCTTGAAGGTCAGCTCTCAGAAGCCACCAAATTGGCCATGGATGGCGGCGCAAAAGTCGCCCACGCCCCCTCAATCGAAATCGCTTTGGCTTCCCTTAGAAGCGGCAAGGGTGCAGACTTGCTGCTGGTCGATGTCATGGTCGATATTCCCGCTCTCATCAAGGCTCTTGAGGAAGAACGCATCCATATTCCCGTAGTTGCCTGCGGCACCGAAACCAACGCCGCCGCCGCCGTCAACGCCATTCGTGCCGGGGCCAAGGAATATATCCCTCTGCCTCCCAACGCCGAACTTATTGCCGCCATTATTGCAGCCGTTGCCCGTGAGAGCTCCGAATTCCTCTATCGCGACCCCTCAATGGCCGCCCTTATCAAGCTTGCCGACCAGATTGCCCCCTCTGATGCCAGTGTGCTGATTACCGGAGAGAGCGGCACCGGCAAGGAGGTGCTCGCCAAATATCTGCACGCCCGCTCCAAGCGCGCCAGCAAGCCATTTATTTCCATAAACTGCGCTGCCATCCCCGAAACGTTGCTTGAAAGTGAATTATTCGGTCATGAAAAAGGTGCCTTCACCGGCGCAGTTGCCCGCCGCATCGGCAAATTCGAGGAAGCCCATGGCGGCACGCTTCTTCTGGACGAAATCTCCGAGATGGACGTGCGCCTGCAATCCAAGCTTCTGCGCGCTATTCAGGAGCGCCTGATTGACCGGGTCGGCGGCAGCAAGCCGGTGCCTGTTGATATTCGCATTCTGGCCACCTCCAACCGCGACCTGAGCGCAGCGGTCGCTGAGGGAAGTTTCCGCGAAGACCTGATGTTCCGCCTCAATGTGGTCAACCTGCAAATCCCCGCCCTCAGGCAGCGTCCCGGCGACATCATCGCCCTGTCGGAATTTTTCGTCGCAAAATATGCAAAAGCCAACGGACTATCTGAGCGCATCCTGTCCGATACCGCAAAAAAAGAACTGTTGCGCGCGCCCTGGCCTGGCAATGTGCGCGAGCTTGAAAATACCTTGCACCGCGCGGTGCTTCTGTCCTCCCATGACACGATCGGCCCCGAAGAAATCCGCATGCCCGATGGTTCGGGTCTCTCAGAAGTGGCTCAGGCTCACTCCCTGGCGTCCGAAGCTGCCCAGACCGCAAACAACCTCACCCGCGCCATGGTGGGTTCCACGGTCGCCGAAGTGGAACGTGACCTTATCCTCGATACACTCGACCATTGCCTTGGCAACCGCACCCACGCTTCAAACATCCTTGGCATTTCCATCCGCACCCTGCGCAACAAGCTCAATCAGTACGCTGATGCGGGCGAGACCATTCCTGCTCCGGGCGAGCAGAGATCAAGCGCTGCATAAAACAAAATGAAACACCGATTGACCAGTTTTGAGGGGATTGTGCGTGGCTGACCAGTCCCAGACCGGCGGCCCGCCTCCTTCAGGGTTTCGCTTCCCCTCGTTTGCCGACATTTCCAATCTGCTGAGGCAGTCCGACATCGCGCTTGCCACCGGCGTGATGGGCATTATTGTTGTTCTCATACTGCCCCTGCCCCCGGTTATGCTCGATGTGCTGCTTGCGGTATCCATCGTCTTTTCCGTGCTCATTCTAATGACCACCCTGTTCATCAAGAAGCCGCTTGAGTTTTCAGTATTCCCCACCGTTCTGCTCATTGCCGCCATGAGCCGGTTGGCACTTAATCTGGCCTCGACCCGGCTTATTCTGTCCGAGGGCCACACCGGCCCTGGCGCCGCGGGCAATGTCATTGAAGCCTTTGGCAATTTTGTCATGCGCGGCAACTTCGTCATCGGCATCATTGTTTTTGCCATCCTGCTCATCGTCAACTTCATCGTCATCACCAAGGGCTCGGGCCGTATTGCCGAAGTCGCCGCCCGCTTTACCCTGGACGCCATGCCCGGCAAGCAGATGGCCATTGACGCCGATCTTTCCGCCGGACTGATTGAAGAGGCCGAAGCCCGCCAGCGCCGCAAGGATCTTGAGGACGAAAGCTCATTCTTTGGCGCCATGGACGGTGCTTCAAAATTTGTGCGCGGAGACGCCATTGCCGGTCTGCTGATTACCTTCATCAACATCATCGGCGGCATCATCATCGGTGTCGGCCAGCAGGGGCTTGGTTTTGGCGAAGCCGCCAATGTCTATACGCTTCTGACGGTTGGCGATGGCCTGGTCAGCCAGATACCGGCTCTTATCGTCTCCACTTCCGCTGGCCTGCTGGTTTCAAAAGCCGGGCTGGCGGGCAGCGCCGATAGGGCGCTTGCCACCCAGTTTTCCAGCTATCCCAAGGCCCTTGGCATGTCCGGTGCGGTTATGGGCGTTATGGCCTTCCTGCCCGGCATGCCCACCTTTACATTTCTAGCCCTTGGCATTGGCACCTGCTATCTTGCCTACAAAGCTTCAGTGGCCAACAAAAAGGCCGTGCGCGACAAGGAAACCAAAATCGCCGACAAGGAGGTCGAAAAGGCCAAACCCGCCGAAGAAGCACCCATTTCCGAAAGTCTCAAGATTGATGAGCTCAAACTGGAACTGGGCTATGGCCTGCTCAATCTGGCCAAGGAGGACACTAACGGCACCGATCGCCTGACCGAGCAGATAAAGGCCCTGCGCCGTCAGCTTGCCCTTGACCTCGGCTTCCTGATGCCCCCGGTGCGCATTCTTGACAACATCCAGCTCCAGCCCAACGACTATTCTATCAAAATCAAGGAGGTTGACGCGGGCACCGGCACGCTTTTCCCCAACCAACTGATGGTTATGGACCCTGAGGGTAAACAGATTACCCTGCCCGGAACCCACACTACCGAGCCCACTTTCGGCCTGCCCGCCACCTGGATAGAGCAGGGCCTGCGCGACGAGGCCGAGTTGAAAAACTATACAATTATCGACCCGGCAACCGTCATCTCGACCCATCTCACCGAGGTCCTCAAGGTCAATGTCGCCGAATTGCTCTCTTACACCAATGTGCAGAACCTGCTTTCAAATCTGGGCAAAGACGAACAGAAACTGGTCGAAGATATCGTACCCAACCAGATTTCGGTTTCCGGCATCCAGCGTGTTTTGCAAACCCTGCTCAACGAGCGCATTTCCATTCGTGACCTGCCCACCATTCTGGAAGGTGTGGCCGAAGTCGCCGGGAGCGGCCTGGCCCCCGCTGCCATTGCCGAACATGTGCGCAGCCGCCTCGCCCGCCAGTTGTGCGCGGCCAATTCAGCCCCCGATGGCACCTTGCCCCTGCTCACCCTGACCCCGCAATGGGAGCGCGACTTTCACGATGCAATGGTGGGTGAGGGCGACCAGCGTCATCTGGCCATGGCCCCCTCAAAACTGCAGGAGTTCATCAAAGCCGTTCAGGAGGCCTTTGAAAGCGCCGCCCAGCTTGGCGAAATTCCGGTACTCATCACTTCGCCCTCAATCCGCCCCCATGTACGCGCCATCATCGAACGCTTCAGGCCCCAGACGGTCATCCTCTCCCAGAACGAGGTCCACCCCAGAGCGCGGCTCAAAACGGTGGGGAGTGTTTAGGGGCAGGACTAGGCAGATTGAGGGGCAAGCACGTCACAAGTCACCGTGCTCCCCCGGACCACGCGCCGGGGACTGCCTTCAACTAAAACCGGTCCAAAACAACCCTCACGGCCTTGCCAGCACCCACACTCCGCCAAGCCCGTCGCCATTGATGTCACCCACATCCTTGTCCCCGATATAACGATAAAGCGGTTTGCCCTTGAAGGCCGCCTGCATGGAGCCATCGGTGCGCGCAATCAGCGAATAGTTTTCCCCCAGCTGAGCATTCGCATCCAGAAGGACCGGAGGCCAGTTGGCAGCGCATTCTCCATAACAGTTGGAAACCCCAGCTCCATCCTTGGCATAATAATAGAGCGACATGTGGCTCTGGTTCATCATATAGACCTGCCCGCGAAACTCGCGCGAATGCACCAGCGCGTTGCCATGCGAACTGGCAAGGGCGGGCCCGGCACCAAGCCCCAGGGCAACCATTGCGCCAATGGCGACCTTCATGATTTTCATGTTCAGTTCTCCTGTATTTTTTCCGTTCCAAAACACACCAGATATGCATTTTTTGGCATATGTTACCGTGAAAACACTTTCCCCGTTCAAGCGCAAAAAACTTTTTGGTGAATGGCGGATTGGAAACGAATGCTCCTTCCCCTTTGGGAACGACCAGCTGGATCGGCACACCCAGGCACCCCCTCATCCCTCCGGAGACTGAAGGCCGTCTTAAAGGGCGAGGGGGGCGGCCCTACCGCACCGTCCTGGACCCGATCCGGGACCTCACTTGCCCGCCAGAGACCCCGGCTCGTGGGCCGGGGAGATACGCCAATTATGACCCCTTCTTCCTCTCCGCTTCCTGCGGTTTCCCCCTCCCCCCTTTTTGCGGGGGAGGGTCGGGGGTGGGAGGATTGGCAAATTTATCTCAGCACTCCACTACGCTGACACTTAAGCCGCCCAGCGAGGTTTCCTTGTAGCGTTCGTCCATGTCGCGGCCGGTGATGCGCATGGTTTCAATGCACTGGTCCAGCGACACTTTGTGAGAGCCATCCCCGTGCATGGCCAGCGAGGCCGCCGCCACTGCCTTTACCGCCCCCATGCCGTTGCGCTCGATGCAGGGGATTTGCACCAGACCCTTAACCGGGTCACAGGTCATCCCCAGATGATGTTCCAGTGCGATTTCCGCTGCATTTTCAATCTGGGCGTTGGAGCCCCCCATGGCAAGGCACAAGGCTCCTGCCGCCATGGCCGAGGCTGAGCCCACCTCCCCCTGACAGCCAACTTCCGCCCCCGAGATAGAGGCGTTGTATTTTATCAGCCCCCCGATTGCCGCCGCGCACAACAGCATCTCGGGGACCATTTTGGGGTCTGCATCGGGCACATGGTCCAGATAATAGCGAATAACCGCAGGCAACACCCCCGCCGCCCCGTTGGTGGGGGCCGTTACCACCTGCCCCCCGGCGGCGTTTTCCTCGTTCACCGCCATGGCATAGGCGGAAAGCCAGTCGATAGCCGAGTGTAGCGGCACAGCGTTTTGGCCCCGTTCCTCGCTTAAAGTGCTAAACATCGCCTTGGCCCGGCGTTCAACCTTCAGCCCCCCCGGCAGCTCGCCCTCCGTTTCCAGCCCCCGTGTGATGCAATTGTCCATTGCAGTCCAGATGTCGGCAAGCCGCGCTTCGATCTCGCTTTCGGGATAGAGCGTTTCTTCGTTGGCTCGTTTCATATCGGCGATGCTTTTGCCCGAGGCCTCGCCCATGGCCAGCATTTCATCCGCCGAGTGAAAGGCAAAGGGAATATCCGGGCCTTTCTCCGGCTCCCCTGACGAAGCCGCCATCTCGTTTTCACAAAGCACAAAACCGCCACCCACGGAATAATAGGTTTCTTCGAGCGCAGTCGTTCCGTCCCCGTCCACGATGGCAAATTTCAGCGCGTTGGGGTGGAGATTTTTGCGGGTCTTTTTGTCGAGTACAAAGCCATTGTCCGGGTCAAAGCTGATAGGGAACCCGCCACATTCAGGCAAAGTCCTGGATACCCTCAGCCCCTCAATCGCCGTGCTCACCGCCCCCGGCTTTTGTTCGGGTAAAAATCCCAGCAGCCCCGCCGTGACCGCCCTGAGGGTTCCGTGCCCGACCCCGGTATGAGCCAGCGAACCGAACAAAGAGACCTCAAGCCTGCATCCAGCGCTCAGGCACCCCGGATTATCCTGCACCAGCGCAATAAAGCGCCCCGCCGCCAGCGTTGGCCCCATCGTGTGCGAGGAGGACGGGCCAACCCCGATTTTGAACAGGTCAAATACCGAAACAAACATCAAAATTCTCTCGCCATAATTGCCAAAAATTGCATCTAACTCTGCTCCCCACCTTTAGTTGATTTTTTTTGACGGGCAAGCAACCGGAATTGGTTAAAAATATTGCTTGACTTGAGCGATCAACAGGCGCAATGCGGGCCGCCCAATCCAGGCGCAGGAGAGCGGCCGGTGGAACCTTCCATAATTGTCATGATTTTATTTGCCGCTGTCTTGCACGCGGGCTGGAATACTCTGGTCAAGGTTTCGGGCGACCGGCTCTCGGTGATGGCCTGGATAACCCTTGCCGGGGCTGGTGTTTCGCTGGCGATTCTGCCCTTTGTGCAGGCTCCCGACCCCGCCGCCTGGCCGATTCTGGCGCTCTCGATCCTGGTGCACACGAGCTATAATCTGGTCCTGCCCAAGGCCTACGAATATGGAGATCTGGGGCAGGTTTACCCCATTGCCCGCGGTTCGGCGCCCATTCTGGTCACCATCGGCGCAATTATTTTTGTCGGCGAATATGTGCACCCCATAGTGCTGGTGGGGATAGTTGCCCTTTCGGTGGGCGTTATGTCTTTGGCTCTGGATAAAACCGGCCCTGGAGCAATCAACAAAAAAGCCACCCTGCTGGCCCTGGCCACCGGGGTCTGCATTGCCATTTACACGGTGATCGACGGCATTGGCGCCCGTTCGGCCGGCTCGGTGCTCGGCTTTGCCGTCTGGCTGACCATCGGGGATGGCATCCTGACGTTTCTTGTTGCTCTGGCCATCAAAAAAAGAAGCATGTTCAAAATCGCAATTTCCCGTCCGGGCGCCATAATACTTGGTGGCACCATGCAGGTGTTTGCCTACTGGATTATCATCTGGGCCTTGGCTGTGGCACCCATGGGCATGGTTTCAGCCCTTCGGGAAACAAGTGTTCTGCTTGCCGCACTCATATCAATATTCGTGCTTAAAGAAGGATTCGGCGTCTGGCGCTTCGTCTCTGCCGGAATTGTGACCCTTGGCCTGATGCTGAGCCAGAGCCAGAGATGAATATTCTGTGACACCACCCCTCACTCCGTTGAAAAACGCAGACCAGAGCGTCATTGCGAGCGAAAAAGTGAGCGCGGCAATCCAGAATTTTCACCTCAGCGCTCCACGACATTGGAGTGCTTCGCCGCCAACGCTTCTCAAGAATGACTGAGATACTTGCCTCAGATATTCCCACCACACCGTCCCGGACTTGATCCGGGACCTCACTCCCCAAAAAAACCCGGCTCAAAGGCCGGGGCGCGCGGGGTGCGTGTTGCCCCTCCTCCCTCCCCCCCTTTGCGGGGGAGGGTCGGGGTGGGAGGATATGCGGATGGCTTCTATAAATATGTGGCTTGCATATCCCTTCGCATGTCAGGTTTTCAGGCCGTTGGTGTTGCCCGCCAGGGCAGAGCTTTCCTCAGACGCCGGCAATTTCCAGGCAAGCCAGATAATCGCCAGCATGCACAAGACCTCGACAGTTGCGATGAATATATAGTGCGGCGTGAGCGATCCCCCGCCCACAACGAATATAATGGTTGTCACACCTACAATAATGTTTGCCCAGCGGTTTGCCCTGAGTTTCAAAACCCGCGACAAAAAGATCATGGCCAGCGGGAATTGAATTTTTATCGCACCAAACAACATGAGTAGAGTAATGGGAGTGCCACCAGCAAAAGCCGCCAGTTCCTCGTGAATTCCCGGAACATATAGTGAAAGAACATCTGCATAGACCATATTCAACATCACGATTACCCACAATGTTGAGAGTTTTGTCTTCGTGCTCATTCAACTTTCCTTTTTTTGTTTTGCCATGGTGGCTTTTTCCGGGTTTCAGGGTAATGACCACACTTCCCTGCTTGCGTCCGCTCTCCACATGGGCGTGCGCGGCAACTATCTCCTCAAGCGGATAGACCTTGTCGATAACGGGTCTCAGCTTCCCTTCCTCCGCCAGTTTGCTCAGAAACTGAAGAGTTTTTGCACTGTCCATCGGCGTACCGGCCAGCGCCTGCCTGCCCTTTTTCCTTGAGACAAAAACTGCCTGAAGCATCTGGACCATTCCCGCCATCACCAGCAGCAGGCGGCCCGTGGGCGTAAGTGAGCCCCTGGCACGCGACCACGGCGCATTGCCCACATTATCCATGATGATGTCATAGGCTTCCCCGTTCTGGGTGAAATCCTCTTCGGCATAGTCAATCACCATGTCGGCCCCCAGAGACCTCACAAGCTCGGCATTGCCAGCGCTGCATATGGCGGTGACTTCTGCCCCGAAATGTTTTGCCAGTTGAACGGCCGCCACCCCGACAGCGCCCGAAGCGCCGTTTATCAGCACCTTGTCGCCATGTTTTATCTTCCCCTTTTCCTTGAGGAAAAACAGCGCCGTCCCTCCGCCAAAGCTCAGGGCGGCAGCTTCCTCAAAACTCAGATTCTCAGGTTTCAGGGCAAGCGCCCCATCCTGTTTTGCCACCCGATATTCAGCATGTGCACCAAACATGCAGCTCGAAAAAACCTCGTCACCCACTTTGAAGTTGGTGACATCCCTGCCAATTGCCGCAATGGTTCCGGCAAACTCCATCCCCAGCACCGGGTTCCTGGGGGCAAAAATGCCAAACGCTGCCCTCACGAATATCCCGAAACCCTTGGGCACGTTCAGGCTGCGCATGCGAACATCCCCCGAATTGACACTGGTTGCATGAACTCTGACCAGCACCTCATCATCTTTTGGCACGGGCTTTTTTATCTTGGCGACACGCACCATTTCGGGGGGGCCGTATTTTTCATAAATGGCCGCTCTCATTCCTGCCCCTCGCTGCTCTCATAGGAAAACACTTCCGCCAGCGATGTGTTGAAGGCCTGCGCAATCAGAAAAGCCAGCTCCAGCGAGGGCGCATATTTGGCGTTTTCAATGGCAACAATGGTCTGGCGTGTCACCCCGACAATTTCAGCCAGTTGTTTTTGCGTCATTTCATCATGCTCAAAGCGCAGGCGGCGGATATTGTTGACCACCTGCCCTTTTTTGGCTGGGTTCCTGACCATTCTCAAAAACCTCGCCGATAGAGGAACAACTGCACCAGTCCCTCAACCACGCTGGCGGCGAAGAAGGAAAAAATCATGATATTGAAGGTCAGGAAATATGTTTGCTCCAGCGCCAGCGCAATCATGGCACCAACAAACCCCGCCCCGATAATATAATAGGCGACCCGAAGAGCACGCAGTTCAATCAGCCGGTCGCGTTCATCGACAACAGAGGAGGGTTTGGCCTCTTTCGTTATAATCGCATGGACGATACTGAAAACAATCTGCGCAATGATATGGACAATAATCCCGCCAAATATCAGCCACAGGATTGACTTGCCGATTTGTGCACCGGCGCCGGGCCCCTCAAACACCCCCGCCTGATACATCTGCCGGGTGAAATAGGCATAGAACGCAAAAACTATCACTCCCGAGATAAGGGATACAGCAACGTTTTTCTCCTGATAGGTCATTCTTTCTCCAGTGCCGGTTCAACCGTCAGGTAATACAAACTTGACCTGATGTATGACTATCCATACACAGTGTCAAGTTTTTTAGACTTTATGTCGCAAATTCTTTTCCTGCCTTTGCATTTTGGAGGGCAAAGCGTTGCGCCCCCCTCTCCCTCCCCCCTTTGCGGGGGAGAGTGACACCACCCCTTGCTTCGTTGAAAAACGCAGACCAGAGCGTCATTGCGAGCGAACAAAGTGAGCGCGGCAATCCAGAATTTTCACCTCAGCGCTCCACGACATTGGAGTGCTTCGCCGCCAACGCTCCTCAAGAGAGACAACTTGGTGCAACACAAGTCGCACCGTCCCCGCATTTCGAGCCCGGACCCCTTCCCCGGTTTTGCAGGAGTGTGCCCCCTTCTCCCTCCCCCCTTGCGGGGGAGCGTCGGGGTAGGGGGAGGCTCATTACGTCGGCCACCCGGGGCGGGACAAAAAATTACGCGCCATACTCGAACCTGCCCCGAATATCCAGCGCAACAGGGATATGACTCTTCCCCAACAGGCAAAGCGACCGGCAGAGCCAATGCTCCGGCGGTCGCTCAACGGGTAGGAGGTTGGTATTACAGCGTGTCTCCCAAAAGTGGGTGCCGGTTTTGGGAAAAAAGACACGCGCAAAAAAACATATAAAGCATGAAAGCGAATCCGGTTGAACGCGACATGCTCTAGGCGTCCGGCTTTAACGCATATGCCTCATGCGGGCGATTTCGTCATATTCGGCCTGCTCGGCCTTGTTTTCTTCGGCCACAACCCGGCCATGCTCACGCTGGCTCAGAAGCTCGACCTTTTTCAGGTCTTCGAGCGCCTCGGCCAGCTCGTCCTGAGCCGCTTCCAGCTTTTCGCGCATGTCCTGAGCTGAGGCCAAAAGATTGTCCCGGCGCTGCAACGCCGCCTTGGCAAAGGTTGAATAGGCAAAATGGCTGGCGTCCGAAATGCCGGTTTTATTGTGTTCCAGCTCAATCTGCTGGTCCAGCTCCCCGGCCATTCTTTCAAAGTCGGCCATCATCATATCAATCTGGCTGACGGCCCGTCTCTTTTCGTCCACCTGAAATTTCTTGAGCCGAATAAGGCTCTCGCTTCGCGACTTCATGACTTGTACTCCTTACCCAATCAAGTCGTTTTCTCTGATGCGTCCGCCTGTCCAACAATTTCGGAAAGCAATTGATAGCCCTCCTCTATTGATGTGCGTTCCCCCTGACTCTGGCTCAAAAACGCCTCCAGAGCCGGATTAACGGCAATCGCCCGATCTACTTTCGGATCTGACCCTTGTCGGTATGCCCCCAACCGGATCAGTTCCTCCATATCGGCATAAACCGACAAAAACTCCCGCGCCTTTTGCAAAACCGGCTGCACCTCTTGGGGCACACAGGCAGGCATGGTGCGCGAAATGGACCTCAGCACATTGACCGCCGGATATCTCCCGCGCTCGGCTATGGCCCGCTCCATTACGATGTGCCCGTCCAATATTCCGCGTACTGCGTCGGCGATGGGCTCATTGTGATCGTCACCTTCCACTAAAACGGTAAATAGACCGGTAACAGAACCCGAATTAACCAGACCAGGACCCGCCCGCTCCAGAAGTCGCGGCAATTCGGCAAAAACCGTGGGCGGATAACCTTTGGCCGTGGGCGGTTCGCCAATGGCCAGTCCGATTTCACGCTGGGCCATGGCAAACCGGGTCAGGCTGTCCATCATGCACAAAACGGCCTTGCCCTGGTCGCGGAAATATTCGGCTAGCGTCAGGGTAAGATAGGCGGCCTGGCGCCGCATCAATGCCGGCTCATCCGAAGTGGCCACCACAACGATGGCTTTTTTGATGCCCGCCTCCCCCAACTGGTCGCTCACAAACTCGCGCACCTCGCGCCCCCGTTCCCCGATAAGCCCGATAATGGCCACATCGCATTCTGTGTTGCGCGCCATCATCGACATCAGAACGGATTTACCCACCCCCGACCCGGCAAAAATCCCCAACCGCTGACCTTTGCAAACGGTGGTAAAACTGTTCAGCGCCCTGACCCCCAGATCGAGCGGTGTGCCCACCCGCTCGCGCTTGTGGGCGGGCAGTGGCGAGGCCCGAAGCGCACAGGCCCTCTCCCCGGCCCGCAAAGGAGGCCCCTCATCAATGGGCTCGCCATTGGCGTTGATGACCCGCCCCAGCCAGCTCTGCGAAGGATAAACCGCCCCGTCATGGCCAGAGAACACAGCCCGGCAGCCAAGACGCACCCCCTCCACCGGTCCAAACGGCAGGCACAGGGCATGACCATCCCGAAAACCGATGATTTCACATTCCAGCGGTGCGCCCGCGCCGGTTTCAATTTTAACCCTGCCCCCCACACGCAATTCGCGCACCGGCCCCACAATATCAAGCAACAGGCCCTGGACGGCCTTGACCCGCCCAAACACTTCCACCTCGTCAATGGCCTCAATATTGGCAATCAGCGATTTCAACCTGAACAGCCGCCCTTTGATTCGCTCTCAGTTTCCCAATCAGTAACAAAATATTAAGCAAAAAGCGTTACCCACCAGCATTGGGCCTTATTTTTTTTCTGCAGGCTCCTGTGGCGGGTTTTCGCCCTTCCCCCCCAATTCATTGAGTCCAGAGAGTCCGATATAGGGGTTTCTTAATCTAATTTATTAAGAAAGATAAACCGAATTTCACTTTTATTTTCAATAACTTAATATAATTTCACCCTAACGCCACTTGCGTATTGCACTCTCGAATTAAACTTTGTTAACTATTAGCCAATAGGATTTGGGTTGCATCCAGTAGGAAAAATGGAATGTCGGTCACGCATGGACGGCATTTCGTGTTCCAGCAAGGAACAGACAAATTTAAGGGGATTGTCATGCGGGTACTCTTGATTGAGGACGACAGCGCCACAGCTCAAAGCATCGAGTTGATGCTGAAGTCCGAGAGCTTCAATGTCTATACCACCGACCTGGGCGAGGAAGGTGTGGATTTGGGCAAGCTCTATGACTACGATATTATTCTTTTGGACCTCAACTTGCCCGATATGAGCGGTTATGAAGTGTTGCGCACATTGCGCGTGGCCAAGGTCCAGACGCCCATTCTTATTCTTTCGGGTCTGGCCGGTATTGAAGACAAGGTTCGTGGCCTTGGTTTTGGTGCCGACGACTATATGACCAAGCCTTTCCACAAGGACGAACTGGTGGCCCGCATTCATGCGGTTGTGCGCCGCTCCAAGGGCCACGCCCAGTCCATCATCACCACCGGCGAGCTGGCGGTTAATCTGGATACCAAAACCGTGGAGGCAGGCGGTCAGCGCGTGCACCTGACGGGCAAGGAATACCAGATGCTCGAACTGCTCTCCTTGAGGAAGAACACCACACTGACCAAAGAGATGTTCCTCAACCATCTCTATGGCGGCATGGACGAGCCCGAACTTAAAATCATCGACGTGTTCATCTGCAAGTTGCGCAAGAAACTCTCGGTCGCCACAGGCGGCAAGAACTATATCGAAACTGTCTGGGGCCGCGGCTATGTGCTGCGCGAAATGGACGGCGACGAACTTTCCCAAAGCGCCTGACGACCAGCGCCTTGTCTGCCAAAAATTCAAAACCCCGCGCTTTTTCATCAAGGCGCGGGGTTTTGTTTTATCCGGAGCATTGCCAGGAAAAGTGCCAGCCTGTCGGCATGAGACAAAAAAGCCGGTTTTCCGGTTCGACAGCGCACGGCAGGAGAGTTTCACTCCTCCTTCGTATGGAACCGGCTGCGGTATTCCAGAGGGCTGAGCCCCAGTATCCGGCGGAAGTGATAACGCAGGGTTTCCGCTGCTCCAAACCCCACACTCCGGCTGATGCTTTCCACAGGAAAATCAGTGGTTTCAAGTAAAAGGCAGCAGCGCACCACCCGCTCGCGCATGAGCCATTGCATGGCCGTTGTTCCGGTGAAAGCCCGGAACCGTCTCTGGAAAGTTCTTGAAGACATGCCCGCAAGCATGGCCATGGAAGCAATCCGGTGGTTGTCCTCCAGCCTCTGCCGCACCTCGTCCATCATGGCTGAGAGCCGATGCCCACCGTTGGGGTCAGGCAGGGGCTGCTCGATGAATTGCGCCTGCCCCCCATGCCGGTGCCCGTGCATGACCAGCCTGCGGGCAACGGAATTGGCGGTTTTGGCCCCATAATCACGTCTAACCAGATGCAGGCAGGCATCAATGCCTGCCGAGCTTCCCGCCGACGTGATAATGTCCCCCTCATCCACATAAAGCTCGTTTTCCTGCAGGTTTGCTTCAGGATATCTGGACCGGAAATGCGCCGCATAACGCCAATGCGTCGTGACCCGGCGGCCCGCCAGCAGGCCCGCCGCTCCAAGCACATATATGCCCGAACAGATGGACACCAGCCTTGCTCCGCGCTGGTGCACCTGGCGCAACCGGGTGCACAAGGCTTCTGGCACGACTTCATCCTTGCCCCGCCAGCCCGGAACAATCACGATATCCGCATCATCAAGATCCTGTTGCGTACCAGTTGCCTCCACCAGCAGGCCGCCTGCAGCCCGCAAAGGAGGGTTTTCCAGCGCCACGGAGGAAAAGTCGTAAAGCCGCCCTCCCGCCTCGGGCCGTTCCAGGCCAAACACCTCCGCGGCAATTCCATACTCAAACGTGCACAACCCCTCATAGACAAGAGCAACTGCCGCCAATCGCTTTGAAGGCCGCTTCCCCCCCCTTTTGTCTGGCAGTGCAATGGATGATGAGGAGGGTTTTGTCATTTTTTCCGGCAACTTTGGCAGAGACAACTCTGGCACTTTTTCAATGTATACTGAATTATTGCCTTGTTTTTTCACAGGAGACAAGACCATGAAACCTTCCAGCGAACTGTTTGAGGCCGTGCAGACCTATTTTGACGCACTCTATTATTGCGACACTAAAATGCTGAACAGTGTTTTTCATGAGGATTCGAGCCTGTTCGATGCGGACGAGGGGAAAATCTTCGTCGAACCCATCGCCAGCTTCAGCCAAGATGTGGGCAGCCGCACTTCCCCCTCCAGCAAGGGGCAGAAGCGCGAGGACGAGATCCTGATGGTTGATTGGCTGTCCCCGCTCAGCGCCGTGGTAAAAATCAGGCTACGCGCCCACCAGAATGTTTTTGTGGACCATCTGGGCTTTGTCCGGGGCGAAGATGGATGGAAAATTGTCTCCAAAATCTGGCATCTGGAAAGAATTCATGAAACAGGCTGAACAGGTCGGCTCCCGCCTGCAAGCTATTCCGGGAGAACACGAATGTTGCCCTTCCTTGCATGTTTGACGGTTTGAAACGCCATTATGACCCCGTTATGAGTCCGTGGTCTGAGGGAGTTTTTGTCGGTGAGTTAGGGTCAGGACCCTGAATGAAATTGCTGCACACGAAACGCCCAGGTGGGCAGGACGTGACAGATATCACCCACCACAAGAACTGGCAAAACCACATGGAATTACCAATGGGGCCGTGCTGGAAAAAGGCGCCATCGAACTGGGTGACGTTGGCCGCAACACGGCAATCATGCGCTCAAACTGTCTGCTGCCTGAAAACGGAGTGTTCTGCCAGGGGGCGCTGGATATAGGGGAAACACCAGAGCACGGACTCATGATGCCTGATGCCTGAGCCAGACATAAATTGCAGCGGGTTTGTTTGAAGCGAGATGGTTAGCGTCTCGTTTGGCATATCGGGTTGAGACGGCTCACGCAGGTCATCTACGCACCGTGTCGAGATGACATGCCCCGCCCACGGCGCTTCCCGTTCGAAAGCGTCACAATACCCCGTTCAGAACCTGACCTCACGCGCTCAGCGCCTGGCGCATCTCCCCCGCTTCCACCGGCTGATAAAGCCCGCGCTTGTTGTTGGCCCGCTCGAACTCGCCGTTGGAACCCATCACCGTGTCTGCGGCCCCAAGCACCAGATAGCCATCGGGCCTCATCACTTTGCGCAGCGAAGTGAGCACCTGCTTCTTGGTCTCGCCATCAAAATAGATGAGCACATTGCGGCAATAAACGACATCCACCGTACCAATGGAAGCGTAGGATTGAAGTAGATTGAGCAGGCTGAATTTCACCATGCGTTTGATTTCATCCGAAATCAGCCATTGTGTACCTTCCTGGGTGAAATGTTTGACCAGAAGTTCCACCGGCAGACCCCGTTGCACCTCAAACTGGGTGTAGCGCCCCTCTTTTGCCCGCGCTATTGCTGAAGCGGAAAGATCTGTGCCGATAATTTCTACTCTTATTCCATTCCAGAGCGCCTTGTGTTTGAGCAACAGCATGGCCAGCGAATAGGGCTCCTGTCCTGTTGAAGCCGCCGCACACCAGATACGCAGACGCCCTGAAGCCCGCCGTGCCTTGACCAGTTCTGGAAGGATAATCTCCTCAAACAGGGTGAACGGCGTTTTGTCGCGAAAAAAGAAGGTTTCATTAGTGGTCATCGCATCAATCACCGCCGCCTTCACAGCTTCAGGAGCAAGAGGCAACCCGCGCGCCAAGGCCCCGATATCGGAAAATCCGTGGCTCTCGGCAATGGGTTTGAGACGCGAATCCACCAAATATTCCTTGGACTGACTGAGCACAATCCCCGAACTTTTCTGCACAAAGTCACAGATGGCCTTAAACTCTTCTGGTTTCATGATTTATCCCTTGCACCCAGTTTGATTGCTACGCGTTTTCCTAAATCTTCCAATGCGAACGCCCCCACACAGGCCCCCGCACTCATCGCCGCCCCGGGCATGCCCCAGACGATTGAACTCTTTTCATCCTGGGCCATAACCGAGCCCCCGGCATCGGCAATTTTCACTGCCCCCAGCGCCCCGTCCGTGCCCATGCCCGTTAAAATCAACGCCAGCGTACTGCCCCGGTAAATCCTCGATATGCTCTCGAACAGCGGATCCACCGCCGGCCGGCAATGGTTGATGGGCGGCCCCTCATCCAGCGCTATTTTTGTCTGCGCGCCATCCTGAACGACCCGCATGTGAAAGCCGCCCGGCGCCACATAAATGCGCCCCGGCAGCACCGGTTCTTTGTCTTTTGCCTCTCCACCCTCAAGCCCGGTCAGCCGGGTGAGGTTTTCCCCCAGAAGGGCGGTGAACGTTGCTGGCATGTGCTGGGTAATCAGAACCGGCACCTTGTCCAGATGTCCCTTAAGTATTGTAAACAGTTTGGTCAGCGCCGCCGGACCACCGGTGGAGGAGCCAACCACCAGCACCCGGGGCCGCACCACCGAGGCACGCCGAAGTGTAAACCGGGTATTCTTTGCGGTGATGGTTTCCCACTTTTGCTGCGCCCCCGGCCCCGGAGCTGTGCCAGGAGCAGAAGCAGGAGAAACAGCAGGCGCCGGTTTGGCGTTCTCCCCGATTCCGGCCAATCCGCTGACCTTGCGCATCAACTCAGCTTTGAAGTCGGCACGCGCATCATTGCCATCCCGCTGGAAGGAAGGTTTGGCAATATAGTCCGCCGCCCCCAGCGCCATGGCTTTAAGCGTCACCTCGGCATTGCGCCGCGACAGGGTGGAGGCCACCAGCACCTTGGCGTTTGGTGCCGCGCGCAACAGGCCGGGCAAGGCGGTCAGCCCGTCCATAATAGGCATCTCAATATCAAGAATAATCACGTCCGGCTTTGCCGCCGCGACCTTGTTCAGCGCCACCTGCCCGTTATCGGCACTGGCCACCACCTCGACGCCCTCCATGGCATCAACCCAGTTGCGCACCATGCCACGCACGACGGCAGAATCTTCGACAAGCATCACCCTTGCCTGCCCGGCATCACTTGCCGGCTGGCTTATTGCGCCCATGTGCGCAACCTCCATCACCTGGTTCATATGTAAACGGGTTCTGCAGGGCGCGCCGAAACGCCGCCTTCAATACCCGGTCGGGATAGTTACTCTAGTCGAAGCCGATTTCCATGAACTTGGATTCAAGGATTTCCCGGTCAAACGGCTTCATAATATATTCGTTGGCGCCGGCTTTGAGCGCCATTGCAATATGACCCACATCGTTTTCCGTGGTGCAAAACACAACCTGGGGTTTGTCTCCGCCCTCATAGGCGCGCAGATGCTTCAGAAACTCAAGCCCCGACATGATGGGCATATTCCAGTCAAGCAGAATGGTATCGGGCATCTCCGCTGAACATTTTTCAAATGCTTCCTGGCCGTCTTCGGCCTCGTCTACAATAAAATCCATGTCCTCAAGAATGCGCCTTGCAACCTTGCGAACCACGCTAGAATCGTCAACAACGAGACAGGATTTCATTTTTTCATTCCTTATTCTTAAGTTCAACGATCAAGCTGCATCCTTGCGAAGCAACCCTTCGATTAAAGTGTCCACATCCAGCACCATCAGCAATTCGTTTTCCAGCCGATACGCACCAAGGCACAACTGGGCCCAGTCCGGGTCCATATTCACCGGGTTGGCTTCGAACAAATCGTCCGGCAGCGTCACCACCTCTCCAAGAGTATCGGTTAAAAGTCCGTAAGATTCGTTATCACAGACCACACCGACCGCCGGGCGCTCGGTTATGGTCTGGTTTACCGCTTCCATTCCCATGATTTTTGAAAGGTCTATGATGGTAACAATACGACCTCTCAGGTTAAGAATACCTGCTATTTGCTCCCGCGCCAGCGGCACTGAAGTAAAATTATCAGGGAAAAACACGTCCTGCACTTTTTCAATGGGCATGCCGATCATCTGCCCACCCAGGCGGATGGTCACAAACTGACGCCCACTGCCTTTCCCAGAATGCTCACTCATGCGGCAATCTCCACATCACCGCTTTGCCCGGCCCGTCTGAGCGCATCAAGCAATCCGCGTCGGTCAAACTTGGCCACATAGGCAAACATGCCCACTTCCCGGGCCCGCGTTTCCGCCTGCGGCCCCGCAAAGGCCGAAAGCGCGATCACCGGCCATTCTTTGGCATTTTTGTCCCCTGCCAGCAGTTTTGCCAGCGTGAAACCATCCATGTTTGGCATTTCAATATCTGTGACCACCAGATCGAACATTTCCCCGTTTTTCACCTTTTCAAAGGCCTCGACACCGTCCTCGCAAACGGTTACAGCAAACCCGGCCCCTTTGAGGACCGGCACAATCATGTTACGGAAAAACCCGCTGTCCTCCGCATAAAGAATGCGCCGCTGACTGCTTTTTCCGCGTTCCTTCTGCTCAAACCAGTCCGAGAACGCCAATGGCAGATAATGGCCTACATCCAGAATTTCGGTGGCCTTGCCCGCAATGATGGCGCTTCCCAAAAACCCGGGGCCTCCCGAATCCACATGCAGTTCCAGATGGTCCTCGACAATGTCCACAATCCGGTCCACCACCAGCCCCATCGAACGCTCTCCTTCGGAAAACACCAGCATTGGCAAACGGCCCTCTTTGCGGTTTTTTGTATCTTCATTCACATAAACCAACGGCATCAACCGCTCCCGGTACTGCACCAGATGGCGCTCCCCGGCATGCTCAATAGAGGCCAGTTCAAATTCTTCAAGCCGGGTCACCAGCGACAGGGGCACCGCCTTGGGGTCCTCGCTGCCCGCCTGAAATAAAAGAAGCGAAACCGCCGGTTCCTCTTCACTCACAGGCTCTTCGTTCTCGGATGCGGTCGGATCCGCCGCCGTCCCTTGCGCCAACGCCTGGGCAACTCCGTTGGGGTCGATAATCATGATCACCGAGCCATCACCCATAATGGTATTGCCCGAAAATATTGAAACTTCCTTGAGCATGCCCGACATGGGTTTGACGACAATTTCCTCTGTGTGGAACACCTCATCAACGACAATACCAAATTCCTGCGCCCCCACTTTGGCCACGACAACAAAAGTGTTCTCACCCCGCCTCCTGTCATCGGTTTCATCCCCCTCAGGCCTTTTCATGTCGAGCAGATGCGCCAGCCGCACCAGCGGCAGCAATGTCTCGCGCAGACGTAAAACTTCAGCATCCTTGATGGTTTCTATGGAATTGGGGCCGGCCGGATGAGCCCGCACCAGTTCTGTCACCGCCAATTGCGGGATGGCGAAACGTTCACCGGATGTTTCAATAATCAGCGCCGGAATAATCGCCAGCGTCAGCGGGATTTTAATTCTGACGGTCGTGCCTTTTCCCTCGACCGAGTGCAGGTCGATGGCCCCCCCGATAAGCTCGATATTGGTGCGCACGACATCCATGCCAACGCCCCGTCCTGAAACCGAAGTGACTTTTTCAGCCGTGGAGAACCCTGCGTCAAAGATCAGTTTGTTGACCTGCGCGTCCGACATTTCTTCGAGTTCAGCTTCACTCCGCACGCCTTTCTCCAGCGCTTTTTCGCGCAGCTTCTGCGTGTTCAGGCCCTTGCCGTCGTCGGCAATCTCGATGATGATATGCCCCCCCTCATGGAAGGCGGAAACCCTGATGGTGCCGGTTTTGGGTTTGCCCGCCGCCTGACGATCTGCGGGAGGCTCAATGCCATGGTCGGCCGAATTGCGCACCATATGGGTGAGAGGATCCCGGATAAGTTCGAGCACCTGCCGGTCCAACTCGGTTTCAGCCCCGTTCATTTCCAGCTCGATGGGCCGCTCCAGCTCCAGCGAAAGGTCCCGTACGATACGCGGCAGTTTTCCCCAGGCATTGCCGATGGGCTGCATACGTGTCTGCATCACCCCCTCCTGCAATTCCCCCGTAACGTTGGAAAGGCGTTGCAGGGGAACCTCAAACTCGTTGTCCTCATGGCGGCGCGAAATTTCAAGCAACTGATTGCGGGTCAGAACCAGCTCCGAGACCATGGTCATCAGTGTCTCGATAGTCTGCACATTCACCCGGATTGTCTGATTGGCCTTGGCCCGCTCACCCTTTGACTTCTTTGCTGTCGGTTTTTCAGGCTTTTTTGCTTCGGGCGGTAGTGCAAGATCGGGCCCCTCAGCGGCAGCGAACGCCGCTTCCAACTCGTCGAGCGAAACCTCACCGGGCTTTAATTCCCGGCCCATGGGCCCGCCCAGATTATCCAGCTTGTCGTTCTCGTCCCCGCCATCAGCGTCAGTTTTTTCTTCCAGCCCTGCTGCCTCCGGTTCTGCTTCTGAATGCTCCGCTTCGCAATTGGCCTCCTCGCTCTCAGCAGCCGGTGTCTGGTCCGCTGCGGCTTTTGCTTCTGCCTGGCCACCCCCCGCAGGCTTGACTCCCGCCAGCACCAATAACGGATCAATCAGGTCTTGGTCATCTCCCTGCGGTTCCTCCTGATTTTCCTCCAACTCCCCAAGGATCATCTTGATGCGGTCGATAGAATTTAAAATCGTCGAGACCCCATCCCCTGTCACCTCGGCCCCGTCCCGATAGGTGCCCATCAGCGTTTCCGCCGCGTGGGCGAGAAGCTCAAGCCGTGGCAGACCCAAAAACCCGCATGTGCCCTTGATCGTATGCACAAGCCGGAAGACATTATCCAGAATTTCGGAATTGTTGGGCTCGCGCTCAAAACGCACCAGCTCACTGTCGATAACTTCAAGACTTTCGCTGGTCTCGGTCAGAAATTCGCCTAGCAGATCGTCCATGAATTCAAGGCCCGCTTCAGAAAGGTTGGGTGAATAAATATCCTCCCGAACCTGTCCACAAGGCGGTTAACGAATGCTTGCCAGCCCCCCCTGTTGCGTATTCGTACCTACGGAGCCCGATGGCTGAGCCTGGGGGAAACCCTATTTTGGAGACGCTGTAAATTTCAGCGTTGCGCCATCAAGCCCCATGGCCAGATCCATGTCTGAAAGGCGGGCCAGAAGGCCTGTATAAAAAGGCTGGATACTCCGCGCATCAACACCATTTTCGGGATTGCCCGCCATCAGCTCCTGAACACCCGATGGAATGAGCGTTTTTTGTTTCTTTTCGGGGTCGCTGCTCGCAATAATCTCGATTTCCTCCTTGCCCGCTTCTCCATGGAAACTGACCTTGACCATTCCCCCGCGCGGCACGGAGCCGGCTGCAATAATCAGCATGTTCATCAACAACTTGCCTTTGTTTTTAGGTACCATCGCCGGGGAAATCTGCCAGTCCAGGTCGGCCTTTTCCACTTCGAACAACAGTTTTGCCACGCGCTCACATTCCCGCGTGTCAAAATCCGTGCCCGCTGTTGATGAGGCCCCGTAAGCCAGCCGCGCAAATTCAAGTCGGGCAAGGGCCGTCTTTGAAGCATTGGTCACCAGCTCCTTGGCCAGATCCTGCATCGAAGAGGCCTGCTCGGGGTCCTCCAGCGCCTCCAGACCATTGCCCATGGCTCCCACCGGGTTGATCAGGTCATGGCACACACGCGAGCACAGCATTGCCGCCAGATCGGGGGCGCTCAGTTCAATGATTTCAGCCATAGGTTTTCGCGCTCCACCGCTTGTTTTCAGATGAGTTTTTTAAGAATCACTTCTGCTATGTTGGCCTGCAACCGGCCTCTCGGGCAATATCGCTTTACCTGTTGAAGCAAACTTGGTTTTCATGCGGCATTTATGCCTCAGCAAATCCGCTTTTCTGCCAGGTTTCTATTGCTTTTAGCCGTGCCGTCTTGTCGGCCAGCGAAAATGCTTCCCGGTTACCGAATGAATAAAACAGATAAAGCCGGTTATCCAGAACCCTGTAGATCAGTGGATTGCCATCCGACAAGAAACCCCGCGCCAGACTCATGGTTCCATGCCCCCCAAACTGGGGCGCATAAATTTCAGGGGCCATAGCGAATATTTCCAGATTTGCCGCACTGGAAAAATACCAGGGCACACCCTTCCAGTAAAACTCAAATTCAGGCCGGCCCGGCACTGGCTCACTGTCGGTAAAGTAGGAAACCGCATCATATCCGTTCAGCGCCACGCCTGAAAGCGGGTCCACCACCATGCCCGGGACCACCCGGCTGTCGCCCCCATTGGCACCACCAATCACTCCCAGCGCGAGCATCACACCAAGAAAAAGCGCCCTGAATCCCCTGAGGGTTAAGATTTGTTTACCGGTTTGCCGCATCATGGTCGGGATTGAGCCCCATATGTCTCTTTGGCCAAGCTGCTCCAAGACTAGGCCATAATGGTGAGACTTTGGTAAACAGCCCTTTTTGCGAGACGTTCCAAACTTGGCATTTCGGATGAAACGAAACAAAACAATGACAAAACTCCTCGCCTCTCTCATCTTCATGCTCGCCAGCATTTTTGCGGCCCCCACAGCCACCTTTGCGCAAGGGGCGGTGTCCGAGACCTATTCCAGCGAAGAACTCATGGATGCCGGACACCAGTTTTTTGGTTCGGTTTCCCAGGGGCTTGCCTCATTGGTTGAGCGCGCCATCTCCCAGTTCGGCCAGCCAAATGCCTATATTCTGGGTCAGGAGGGCGCAGGCGCCCTGTTTGCCGGTGCCCGTTTTGGCGAGGGGATCATGTACACAAGAAATGTTGGCCAGCGGGAAATTTTCTGGCAGGGACCAACCATCGGATTTGACGTTGGGGGTGATGGCTCTCGCGTGATGATGCTGGTTTACAACCTGCCCAGCCTCAGCGCGATTTACGATCGTTATCCCTCAATAGAAGGCACCGCCTATATCGTTGGCGGCCTGGGCATGAACGTCATGAAACGGGACAATGTGGTCATTGTGCCAATCCGCTCCGGCGTTGGTGCCCGCCTCGGAGTGAATGTGGGTTATCTCAAATTCACCGACCAGCCCACCTGGAATCCCTTCTAGAGCGTTTTCGGGGTAAGTGTGTGCGGTTATCCGGTTCGAAAACGCGACAAAACAAAGATTTAGAACTTTTGTTTTGATTCTGTCAAAACATGAAAGGCTCTAGAGCCCACACCTGTACGGTCCCACAATCCCTCCATTCACCCCCGAAAGCAAAAGAGAGTGGACCTGCCCCCTACCAATTTGTTAAGGTTAATGCTTAGTTAAAATGGTATAGAGGCCGAAATGGTGTCACTTTGGGCAATACCTGCCCCACAGCGGGCAGCAGTGCCTGTCGCGGGCAATGCCATTGTGATCAATGAGCCGGATTTTCAAAAGTGCGGCCAAATCCAAAAAGACCCCGGCCAACCGGGGCACCTGGAGTGCTTGCAAGGATAAATAATTACCGCTTACCCGGTTCGCAGGCACGACAAATCAAAGGTGTAAAGGGCCAGGTTTTGATCTGTTTCAAAACCGGATGGGCTCTGAACCTCAGGGAGCTGAGTTTTGATAATCGAAAATGTCATGTATTTTGTCCTCGGGTTTTTGGCTTCAGCCCTGCTGGCACTGATGATCATGCCGTCCATCTGGCGGCGGGCCACCCGGCTGACAAAAAAACGCATCGAAGCGGCAACCCCCATGACCATGTCCGAATTCCGGGCCGACAAAGACCAGCTGCGCGCCGAATTTGCCCTCTCCACCCGTCGCCTCGAATTGAACGTGGAGGCCCTGCGCAAACGCCTCGCCGATCAGCTCGCAGAAATAAACCGCAAACGCAGTGATCAGATAAAGCTCAAGGCCGAGCGCGACGAACAACTCACCATCGTGCGTGAACTTGAGGAGCGCGAAAGTGAACTACGCCGGCGCATTCTTGACCTGGAAAAAGAAGGTACCGACCTTGCCCAGCGCCTGCGTATGCGAGACCGCGATCTCAATGCAAAGCTGATGGAGCTTGAGCGCCACAAATCCCGGGGCGGGAGTGTTTCAGCGGCCGAAATTGACGACCTGCTCAACGCCCTTGATGCCGAGCGCGCACGTTCCGAGCGCCTTGAAGAACAGGTGCACCGTCTGATTTCCCAGCTTGAAAATCATGATTCCGAAACAGCCTCCGCTCATCTGGCCATTGCGGAATTGCGCGAAAGTCTGGCCAGCAAGGACAATGTTCTGGACGACAGTCAGTCCGAACTTATTCAGGCTGAAGCCCGCATCGCCAACGCCGAATCCAAACTCTCCGAACTGCTGGAGGAAACCTCGAATTTTGTTGAGGCCGAAGAAGACAAAACCTCCCGGCTTCTGGCCGACAAGCTTTCCATGGAAGAAGAGCTGGAATCTCTGCGCGAGAAGGTCCTTGGAGTGGAAACAACCATTCTGAACGACTGGGATGCTGAGCGCATCGAGCAGTCCCACCTGCGCGAACGCCTCAATGACATCGCCTCCGATGTATCCAAACTGGTCTATTCAGTTGATGAGGACGAAGCCGCACCACCATCTGAAAGCCTGTTCGATCAGGTGCAGAAATTTGCCGAGGAAGACATCTCCGACATTGCTCATGCCAATGGCGAAAGCAAAACAAATGGTAAGGCCAATGGCAAAAGCAACGGCAAGTCTGCACCGCTCCCCCCCAAGAGCGGCCGTCTTTCCGCCCGCATGCGGGCTCTGCGTGATATGCACGCCAGATAGGAGCGCTGCCAGAAAAAGTGCATGGCGGTTTTTCGCTTCGGCAGCGCGACCCCCAAAACAAGCGCTGCCAGGATAAGTGCATGGCGGTTATCCGGTTCGGCAGCGCGACCACCAAAACAACCTACTCGGCCACCACCACAATCTCGCGGATCATCTCTCCACTCGCCCCGTCAACCAGCCGCAAAATGGTCCGTCCCTCTTTGACATAGGTTATGGCAATCACATCATTGACCGGAACCATGGCGCGCACTTCCACCGAAGAGGGCAGGGCAATCTCCTCAAGCGCCACCATATCGGCGGCACTTTCCCGATCTTTGGTTGCCCGATAGACAAGAGCCAGAACAATCGCCATAAACCCCAGAATAAGAATGCTCATCGAAAAGCCGAACGAACGCCGGGCCTTGCCGATTATCACCCGCGCCTCGTCGGTCATTTCGCTGGTCTGGTCCTGATCGGAAGGGTCTTGGTTGGTCATGTCTGAAAATCCTGAGGAAACTGAACATTGGCAATTCACCGCCGGCGAGGAAGCCGCCACACAAAGGCTCGACGTCTTTCTCGCCGCAAGCCTTGCTGACCTCAGCCGCACCCGTATCAAGCAGTTGATCCTGGCCGGTGAGGTGACGCTTGGCGGGCGGACCATAAGTGAGCCCAAACACCGCGTCAAACCCGGTGATGCGATTTGCATCAACAAACCGCCTCCCGTTGACCCAACCCCGCAGCCCGAAGCAATACCCCTGGATATTCTTTATGAAGACGAACATCTGATTGTCCTCAACAAGCCAGCTGGAATGGTGGTGCACCCGGCACCCGGCGCACCTGATGGCACCCTGGTCAATGCGCTTATTCACCACTGCAAAAACTCCCTTTCGGGCATCGGCGGGGTCCGGCGGCCCGGCATTGTTCACCGGCTTGATAAAGACACCACCGGGGTGATGGTTGTTGCCAAATCCGAATATGCCCACAATCACCTGGCCGCCCAGTTCGCAGATCATGGCCGCACCGGCCCCCTCAAGCGCAACTATCTGGCCTTCGTCTGGGGTCACCACCAGACATTTTCCGGCGCCATAGACGCGCCCCTGGGTCGCGATCCCCGCAACCGTCTCAAACAGGCGGTACGCAAAGGGCCAAACCAGCAGTCCCGCCATGCCATTACTCATTTTCAGACCATTTCACGCTATTCAGGGAAAGGTTGGGACATCGCAAAAGTCCAGTGTCGGCTTGAAACCGGGCGCACCCACCAGATACGGGTGCATATGGCCCATGTGGGTCATCCGGTCATAGCCGACCCCCTCTATGCCAGCGGTTTTGCCACCAAGGCACTGACCCTGCCCGATCACTTGATGCACTTGGTGCAAAGTCTGGGCCGCCAGGCCCTGCATGCCGCCGAACTGGGTTTTGAACACCCCCTCACCGGGGAGGAGATGATGTTTTCCGCCCCCCTGCCCCCTGATATGGCTGAACTGGACAAACAGCTCAAACCCTTTGATTGCAGCTTGAATTAACCCGCATTCTTGCCCCGAACGCCCCTGATCCGGGCCCTGTTTGCTTTGCCCTCCTCATCCTGGGCCTGCCAAAGAACAAGAGGGCAATTCCTTGCCACCCGGACCCATTTCAGGCTCTCGCCAACAGTCCTGTACGCCGCCCCACCCCCAAAGCACGAAAAAAATGCTTCACAAAATTGCCTTCATCGTAATATAACGATCAAAGGAGCGTGAAGTGGTTTACCTCAAGGGGTGAATTTCGCAAAAACGCACCTATATACCATAATCTGCTGGTTGGAGCATGCCGGTTAAGGATGCCAGAAGGAGCGGGCCTCACTGGTGAGGACGCAACAAGAGACCAGCAAAAATGAAGGGGATAATTGTTATGGCACAGACAAATCTGCCTGCCTTGACCTCGGATAGCGGCCTGACCCGCTATCTGCAGGAAATTCGCAAATACCCTATGCTTGAACCCAACGAGGAATTCATGCTGGCCAAACGCTATGCCGAACACGGGGATAGCGCCGCCGCCCAGAAGCTGGTTACCTCCCATCTGCGGCTGGTGGCAAAAATTGCCATGGGATATCGCGGCTACGGCCTGCCCATCTCCGAAGTCATTTCCGAGGGCAATGTCGGCCTGATGCATGCCGTAAAGCGTTTTGATCCCGATAAAGGGTTTCGTCTTGCCACCTATGCCATGTGGTGGATAAGGGCCTCCATTCAGGAATATGTGCTGCGCTCATGGTCGCTGGTCAAAATCGGTACTACCGCGGCCCAGAAACGCCTGTTTTTCAACCTCAGAAAGGTCAAAAGCCAGATTGCCGCCATTGATGACGGCGCCCTGCACCCAGACCAGATAAAACAGATAGCCACTCGCCTCAAGGTCACCGAGGAGGAAGTTGTCTCCATGAACCAGCGCCTCACCGGCGATGCGTCCCTCAACGTGCCCATGAAGGCTGATGATGGCGCCTCCCAGTGGCAGGACTGGCTGATTGATGAAGGCCCCGATCAGGAAACCGTGCTTGGCAACAGCGAAGAATATAACGAACGCATGGAAATGGTGAATGCAGCCATGGATGTACTCAACGAGCGGGAAAAAGCCATTTTCACCGCCCGTCGCCTCAAGGAAGATCCCCTGACACTGGAGCAACTGGCCCAGGAGTATAATGTCAGCCGCGAACGTATCCGCCAGATTGAAGTGCGGGCGTTTGAAAAAGTTCAGGCCGGAGTACATCAGGCGGCCGAACAGGCAAAAGCCGACCGCACCGAGGCGCTGGAGCGCGCCTGACCCTTACCCCAAACCGGGTGGCACCCTGTCTTGGAATTGGGGTGCAGCAGTGGATAATTTCACCCCACCGCCGAAGTTCCCAAAGTGCCGGTTCCCGACGCCGCCCTACTGGCGCGTGGGATCGCTGGCGGTGTTTTTAGGTTTTTCTGAGGGCCCATCGGCACGTTTGGGGGCCGGCTTTCCTCTTTGCGCCCGACCGGGCCGCCCCTTGGCGCCGGGAGCACCCGTTGCCGCCGATTTCACCACCGGCGCGGGTTCAACGATGCTTTCTTCATCCCTGC
>JALSII010000006.1 GCA_026981645.1 Hyphomicrobiales bacterium
TCCACAGGCGGGGCGCTGGTGGGCAACACCGCCGGGGCCAGTTGCTCGGCGGAAAGCACAATATCCGCCACAGGGGCGGGGGGCGGGGTTTCACCCGGTGCGGCCCGCTGGGCCTGCGCGACAGAAACGGGGTCTGGCTTCTCGATGACGAAGTTGATTTCCGAGCGGGCGGCGACCTGTCCGGTGTTGGCGACCAGCATGTCGGCACGGATTCTCTGGCTCGGCTTGGTCAGGATGTTTTCAGCTTCGACCAGCCAGCGCCCGCCCTGCACAACACTGTCGCCCACATGCACATTGTCAACGTAAAGGCGCACGGTGGCACCGTTCTGGCCGCTGCCCGCGATATAGTTGCGCCCGGCCTCGATTTCGATGGCGTCAATGCTGGGAGGAACAAAAGCTGTAGGTGTTTCGACAATGAGTTGCTCAGGGCTGATGGCGGCAACTTCAAGAGGAGCATCTTCAGCCAGCGGCTCGCCGTTTGCATTATCGGCAGGCTGCTGATCGACCTGTTCGACTTCGGCTGGCACTGGTACGACCTGTGCTGGCTGGGCCTCAGCGGACTGGGGTGTCATTGCGACCGGCTCTTGTGCCTCCGGCACCGGCTCGTTGGCGGGTTCCAGAGTTGGAGCAGTTGCAGGTTCTTCAACCGTTCCCCCGCTGGCCGTTAAAGGGATGTCTCCCTGCTGCTCAGTCGTTGAAACTTCGGTGGACAATTGTTCAGTTGCAGCTTCTTCTTCAACAACATCTTCAGTTGGAGCTGGTTCAGTTTCTGCAGCTCGGGGCGCGGCATTCTGAGCGGTGACTTCAGGAACGCTCTGGCCATCAGTTTGCTGGCTTGCTCCGGCCTCGGGAAGCAGGGGCGCTCCTTCTTCAACCGCAGGTATTTCGGGCGCACTCTCCAGAGCCGCGACTTCAAGCGGCGGTTCGACAGCGGTCTCCTCATCAGGCGAGGCAGTTTGTGCCACCTCTATGGCAGAAGTATCCAGCGCCGGAACATTTGCATCAGGGCCAAAAAGGTCCTCCAGAATGTCGCTGGTTTCTCCCGCCTTTCCTGCAACCACAAGCGGCTCGCTGGTCAGGTCCTCCTGAATCACCACGACGAGGGTGTCATCCAGAAAAGTGAGCTCGCCTTCAGCTTCCATAGTGCCCACAGTGATTTCAACCCCGCCGGGGGTAATGGGATTGTCAGGAATGAATATCCAATCGCCAACGGAGTCTGCTGTTGTCTGGCCCAGAGGCTTGCCATTGGCAAACAGCTGAACCACTGCATTTGCATCCGCAGTTCCCACCAGAATGGTCGCACCGTCAGGCTCCACCCGTGCCCCGATCGGCGGATTGCTTGCGTCCTCAACTGTATCTGTTGCCGCTATATTGTCGCTGCTCGTGCCCGCTTCAGGCGCTGGCTCTAAACTCTCATCCTGTGCAACAAACTCCCCTTCATTCTTATCAATCAAGCCACGCTCAACAAGGGCCGTACTCAGACAAGCGCCAAAACCATCCTCAGACTGGACACATTGAACAATGTTGGGGCCAAGAAATACCCCGCCAAAAACCACAACCGTGGCCAGAACCGCACCCAGGGTGACGATGAGTGTTCTCTTGTTGGATGACTGGACCAGTGTTGCCTCCATGCTGGCTCATTTTAGAGCCTTGTTGTTTTTTTACGGCCTTCGCGCTCAGGCGGTTTTGACCAGCTTGTAATTGATTGACTCAAAGAGAGCCTCGAATGATGCATCTATGATATTGGCAGAAACACCGATTGTATACCAGCGCTCCCCCTCCCCGTCCCGGCTTTCGACCAGCACACGGGTGACAGCGCCCGTGCCACCGTCAAGGATACGCACCTTGAAATCAACCAGTTCGAGATCACTTATGCGGGCAGAATATTTTCCCAGGTCCTTGCGCATGGCCAGGTCAAGGGCATTGACGGGTCCGTTGCCCTCGGCAACGGACATCAACAATTGTCCGTCAATGCGGATTTTGACGACGGCTTCGGACACAGTGACTTTTTCCCCCCGCGCGTTGTGACGCCGCTCAATGGAGGTGCGATAGCTCTCAACGTCGAAGAAATTAGGCAACAATCCAAGGGTGCGACGCGCAAGAAGCGCAAACGAGGCGTCAGCCCCGTCATAGGAATAGCCGCGCGCCTCGCGTTCCTTGACCTCACGCAGCAGACCGTCAAGGCGGGGGTCGGACTTTTCAATCTCGATATTGTGGCGTTTGAGCACCGTCAGCAGGTTGGATTTCCCCGCCTGTTGGGAAACCATCACCGCGCGCTGATTGCCGACTTTTCCCGGGTCCACATGCTCATAGGAAGCGGGATCTTTTGCCAGGGCAGAAGCATGAATGCCCGCCTTGGTGGCAAAGGCGGATGCCCCCACATAAGGGGCCTGCCGGTCTGGCGCACGGTTGAGCAAATCATCAAAGGCGCGCGAAATATGGGTGAGTTCGGCCAGTTGTTTGTCGCTCACTCCGATTTCGAAGCGGTTGGCAAAGGCGGGTTTGAGTTTTAATGTGGGGATGATGGTGGCCAGCGAAGCATTGCCACAGCGCTCCCCGATACCATTGAGGGTGCCTTGTATCTGGCGCACTCCGGCGTTGATGGCTGCAAGGGAGTTGGCGACCGCGTGGCCGGTATCATCGTGGGCGTGGATGCCCAGCCTGTCGCCGGGACAGACTTTGAGCACCTGGGCAATGATGTCTGTGACTTCTCCGGGAAGCGTGCCGCCATTGGTGTCACACAGCACAATCCAGCGCGCACCGGAATCAAGCGCGGTTCTGACACAATCAAGGGCATAGGAAGGGTTGGCCTTGTAGCCATCAAAAAAATGCTCGCAGTCGAGCAGCGGCTCTTTACCGGCCTTTATGGTCGCCTCAATACTTTGGGAAATTGAGGCAAGATTTTCCTCCAGTTCAATGCCCATGGCCATCTTGACCTGATGGTCCCAGGCCTTGGCAACAAAACAGATGGCATCAGACGAAGCGCCGAGCAGCGCCTGCAGGCCGGGGTCGTTTTGAACCGAGCGTCCGGCCCTTTTGGTCATGCCAAAGGCGGTGAAAGTTGCATTTTTGGTGCGGTTTTGCGCAAAAAACTCCGTATCAACCGGGTTGGCTCCGGGATAGCCGCCCTCAACATAATCAACGCCCAGCCGCTCGATGAGGGCCGACACGGCGATTTTATCATCGATGGAAAACTCGATGCCGGTGGTCTGGGCGCCATCGCGCAGGGTGGTGTCAAACAGGTAGAGGCGTTGTTTTTCAGTCATCTTGCTTGCCCTTTGGCGGCCAGTCTTTGGTGTCGTAGTCAGGGTGCTGGTGGTTGGTCTGGCGAACAGACCTGGCCCCAACGGGCCAATCTTCCTCGGTCGTCGTCGTTCCAGGCAGATGGTGAAGCCCGGCAAACCAGGTCAGCCTGGCTTCGTTGCCTACCTGTCGTTTGGGTGGAACGCGGTTGGGGTCATCTAATGTCCCGACGGTCAAAAAAATCTTTGTATCGTCCGCGTCGCGCATGTAGAGCGGCGTTCCGCATTCGGCGCAGAAGCCGCGCGCCGTCTTCTGTGAACTGAAGAACTCAGCGGTAGTACCGCGCGTCCATGCGAACTGGTCGAACTCAACGCTGACCAGTGAAATAAACGCATTGCCGACCGCTTTCTGGCACATACGGCAGTGGCAGATATGGGCATCGTCATTCAGTTTCTCGGCCCGGTAGCGCACCGCCCCGCACTGGCAACCTCCGGTAAGGACTTCACTCATTGCCTGACCTCCCATCTGGTGCGCTTTTCGCCGGTCTCTGGATCTTGGTAATCCATAAGCTGGATACTCTTGGTGGCCAGCTCATCACGGATACGGTCTGCCTCGGCCCAGTCCTTTTCGTTCAGTGCCATCAGGCGCAAGGCAATGCTGGCTTCGACGCGGGCGATGTCGAGCCCTTTCGTTTCAACAAGGTCCGCCTGATGTCTCTGCCAGTTCCGCATCGAATCAAAATCCATCACACCAAGCAGTTTCAGCGAGCCATACAGCCGTTTTGCATTGTGCAGCTTCTTGCCACCGGCATGGCGGTGCAATTCGGCCAGAACACCGCTCATGTTCATATCGTTGGCCAGTGCTGCCAGCATTTTGGAGCAGGGACCCAGTTCCATATATTCACTGCGGTTGGCTTCAATGAAATTCAGACCCTTCGCTGCCATGGACTTTTTCCAGCGGGTCAGAAGTTTTGCGGCCTCCTCGAGCTTTGCAATAGAAAAATCAATCGGCTGCCGATAATGGGTCATCAGCATGGCAAGGCGCAGCACGTCGCCGGGCCATTTCCGCCCGCCGAATTTCTCACTGTGCAGAAGCTCATCGACGGTGAAAAAATTGCCCTCGGACTTGGACATTTTCTCGCCTTCAATCTGCAAAAAACCGTTGTGCATCCAGACTTGCGCCATCTGCTCGGTGTTATTGGCACAACAGGATTGAGCCAGCTCGTTCTCGTGGTGAGGAAAACTAAGGTCTATGCCCCCGCCGTGAATGTCGAAGGTTTCCCCGAGATATTTCTTGCTCATGGCCGAGCATTCAATGTGCCAGCCCGGACGCCCGGTCCCCCACGGACTTTGCCAGCCTGGCTCATCATTGGCCGATGGCTTCCAAAGCACAAAATCCATGGGGCCGCGCTTATAGGGAGCAACTTCCACCCGCGCGCCGGCAATCATGTCATCAAGTGCGCGCCGGGCCAACCTGCCGTAAAGCACCTCATCGCCGTCTCTGAAACTCTTGACGTCAAAAAGAACATGACCGTCGGCGACATAGGCGTGTTTTTTCTTTATCAGAACCTCAATCATTTCCACCATTTCGGCGATGTTGTCGGTGGCGCGGGGTTCGATGCTGGGCGCGAGGCATCCCAGTGCCTTCATGTCGGTCTGATATTGCCCTTCGGTGGTTTTGGTCAGCTGGCGGATAGCCTGATTGAGCGGCATTTGTGGAAAGTCGCGGACGGCACGAGCGTTTATCTTGTCATCAACATCGGTGATGTTGCGCACATAGGTGACATGGCTCTCGCCATAAACATGGCGCAGGAGCCGGAACAGAACGTCAAAAACGATCGCGGGCCTGGCATTGCCGATGTGGGCATAGTCGTAGACCGTGGGTCCGCACACATACATGCGCACATTGTTCGCATCCAGCGGCACAAAATCCTCTTTGGATTTGCTCAGCGTGTTGAAGAGTTTTATCTGCGGCATAGGTGAACTCATGAATTTGATCCTGCCCGAACAGCTTTTGTGGCCGGGGGCGGGCTTGGATTATGTTCATGAATTTGAGACAAAAAACCGCGCCGCCACCAGATATGGTTAGCGAATAATGATGGTTCCGATAATGCAAGGCGCGCTGGAGGTTCTCATGGTGAGCACAATGGCTGGCATCAGCGGTAAAATCAAGGGCACAAATTTTGTGGCAGCTATTATGGCCCGCCCTGTTCTTCCATCTCCCGAGCACCGCCCCTGGCCGATTTCAGTTACTTGATAATTTATTAACCACGGATCGCAAGTGTGCGCTGAAACTTCCCTAATATTTTATGTTAATTGACAATTTTTAGGCACATTGACGCCTTATTCTTCGTACTGCCCTCAGTGAGACAAGCGGAATGTCACTGTCTAAAACATCGTTGCGCCTTAAGAAACGAATGCGGCTAGTCTTTGCTCCGGCGCTGATCGCGGCCCTGCTTGGAGTTGGCACGCCACTAGAGGCAGTTGCGCAGACCTATTCAGTGTCACAACTGAGCAACACCATACGCTCCATCGACCGCAATCGTGATTTCAGGAACCTGCAGACAAACACGCAAAATGCCAATGCGCTGAGTGCTCAGTTGCAGAACCTTGAGGGAACGTTCAGATCATCAGGCTGCCAGACAGCGCTCAACAATGGTGAACGTTTGAACCGGCAGTGCCGCACACTGGCGCGCAATATTATCCGGGGACGCCGCGATCTTGAAATCCTTCATGAAAGAATTTCCATCGGGCAGAATTTAGCTCGGCAACGCGAACAATTCGTCCAGCAACTGGCTCGACAGCAGGGCGCAAACTCACAAGCCAACGTACTGACCAATCAGCGCCCGAGAAACTTTTTTGAGCAATTGTTTGACAGTCTGAGCGGCAACAATGTCGGCCCGGGGAATATTATCGGCGATGAATTCGGCGGGTTTCAAAATTATAATACCGTGCGCTCGGTCTGCGTGCGCAAGAATGACGGATATTACTGGCCTGTAAGCTTTTCAACGGTCCCGGACTATCTGCAGAACGATGCGATCCAGTGCCAGTCCCAGTGTCCGGGGGCTGATGTAGAGCTCTACTATTATTCCAATCCGGGGCAGGAGCCCAAGGATATGGTGAACCTTGCGGGGCAATCCTACGCATCCCTGCCAAACGCGTTTGCCTACCGCCAATCATTTGACCGGGCCAACAGCTGCCGGGCGCAGGTGAGTTTTGGCACCGTGGACATCATTACTTCGGAGGCGGGTTCACGCACATTTATCACTATTGATGATTTGAGCATTGCTCTGCCGCTGCGCGACCCGCGCCGGGCCGATCAACCTGTGGTTGTGGGCGTCGCTGAAGTGGTTCAGATCCCCCTGCCCCGCCCAAGGCCCCGGTCTGCAGGGTCGCAACACCTTGCACCAGAAGTGCTGAGCGCTGAACTCAGGACGGTTGAGGTGAATGGCCGTGTGGTCAGGATAGTCGGTCCAGACACGCCTTACGCCCCAACAGGGGCAGAAGATTCTTGAGTTCGGGGCCGTCGGGACGGCCGGTCAGGGCCAGCCGCAGAGGCAGGAACAAAGCTTTTCCCCTGCGCCCGGTCTGCTCTTTCAGGGTGCCGGTCCAGCTCTGCCATGTGTTTTGATCCCAGGGTTCTTGGGGCAACAGTTCAGCGGCTTTTGTGATGAAGTCACGGTCCTGCGTTGCGATTTCTGGAACGATGGGGCCGTTAATCAACGGAAGCCATTCGGCAACCTGTGGCAGGCGGGTGATATTACCCCTCAGGGCTAGCCAGACCTGCTCGTTTTTCACGCCTAGTTCTGCCAGTCTCTCGGCATAGTCACCATAGTGCCCCTGATGCAAAATCCGTGCATTGAGGGCTTCAAGCTCGGCCTCGTCATAGCGCGCTGCGCCGTGGGAAATCATCGAAAAATCCAGCTTTTGCGCCAGATCATCAAGGCTATGATAGGGTTCAACCGGCTGTGATGTTCCGGTCAGAACAGCCATCGCCGCTACGGCCATGGGCTCAAATCCCTGTTCACGCAGTTCGGAAATGGCAAGGGAGCCAATGCGTTTGGACAGGCCCTTGCCCTGCGCATCGGTGAGCAAATTGTGGTGGGCAAATGTCGGCGCAGTCGCACCCAGCGCCTCAAATATTTCCACCTGCACCCCGGAATTGGAGATGTGATCCTCCCCGCGAATGATGTGGCTCACCCCCAGATCAATGTCGTCAACGACCGAGGGCAGCGTGTAGAGATAGCTGCCATCGCCACGAACAAGAACCGGGTCGGACATGGAGGCGGTGTTGACGGTCTGGCTTCCACGCACCAGATCATCAAAATGGACCGGGTTACCCTTGAGCTTGAAGCGCCAATGGGGTTTGCGTCCCTCCTCTTCCAGTTTCTTCCTGTCCTCGTCGCTCAAATCAAGCGCCGCGCGGTCATAGATGGGTGGACGGCCCAATGCCCTGGCCCGTGAACGGCGGCGGTTCAACTCGTCTGATGTCTCATAACAGGGATAAAGTTTTCCCTCAGAGATCAGCCTGTCACGGGCCGCATCATAAAGCGCGAGCCGGTCGGACTGGCGCACGGTGCGGTCGGGGTGAATGCCCAGCCAATTGAGGTCTTTTTCGATGGCGTCGGCAAAGGCGCGGGTTGAACGTTCCTGGTCGGTGTCATCAAAACGAAGGATGAATTTTCCGCCCGTTGCTCTGGCATAGAGCCAGTTGAACAGGGCGGGCCTGGCGTTGCCCAGATGAATGAGGCCGGTGGGGGATGGCGCAAAGCGCACGACAGTTTTCATTCGGCAATACCCCTGTCGCGGTAGCCGTTGGTGATGGGATATTTGCGCCCGATACCAAAGGCTTTTTTGGTCAGCTTGACGCCGGGAGCGGCCTGCTTGCGCTTGTATTCAGCCAGATAAATCAGCTTTTCAACGCGCTTGACCAGCTCACGCTCAAAACCCTTGTTCTCAATCTGGGCGACCGAAAGCTCGTCCTCCACCAGCGCCTGAATAAGAGCGTCGAGCACCGGATAGGGGGGCAGGGTGTCCTGGTCGGTCTGGTTGGGCCGCAATTCGGCGCTGGGGGCCTTGTTGATAATCGTGTCAGGAATGACCTTGCCCGAATTACCCAGACAGTCGCCAGGCATATGAGAATTTCGCCAGTCGGCCAGATGATAGGCCTGCATTTTCAGCAAATCCTTGATGGGATTAAAACCGCCGTTCATATCGCCGTAGATGGTGGCGTAACCCACCGCCAGTTCAGATTTGTTACCGGTGGTCAGAAGCATTGAGCCAAGCTTGTTGGAAACCGCCATCAGGACAACACCGCGCAGACGTGACTGGATATTTTCTTCGGTCACGTCCGGCTCAAGCCCCTCAAAAATTTCCGAGAGGTCAGCATTTACCGCTTCAACCGGGTCGCCAATGGGCACCACATCATAGCGCACCCCCAGCCGCTGGGCACATTCCTTTGCGTCTGCCAGACTTTCCTCTGATGTATAGCGATAGGGCAACATCAGGCAGTGCACATTTTCAGGCCCAAGGGCGTCCGCAGCTATGGCGGCAACGATGGCGGAATCAATGCCTCCCGAAAGGCCCAGGACAACGGAGCTAAACCCGTTTTTTTGGATATAGTCACGCAAACCAAGAACGCAGGCGCGCCAGGGGGCTTCGTCAACGGAGACCAGATTGGTGATGGCCCCTTCAACACAGGCCCAGCCCTTAGCGCCCTTTTGCCAAGTAGATATTACCAGTTCGTCTTCAAAGGATTTCCCCTCAAAAACCAGTTTCCCGTTTTGGTCCATGCCAAATGTGGCACCGTCAAACACCAGTTCGTCCTGCCCCCCCACCTGATTGAGATAAAGCAAAGGCAAACCGGTTTCGCTGATGCGCTGACGAGCGACCTCAAATCGTAATGCCTGCTTGTTGCGCCAATAGGGCGAGCCGTTGGGGCAGAGAAAAATCTCGGCCCCGGCCTCAGCCAAGACACTGCATACAAGCGGACTCCAGATATCTTCGCAAATGGGCACACCGACCAAAACACCCTTGATGCTCATGGGCTGTGGCATGGGACCGGATTCAAAATAGCGTTTTTCGTAGAACACATCGTCATTGGGCAGCTTGTGCTTGAAGCGCTTGTCGAGGATTTTACCGTCTTCAATCAGCACCACGGCGTTGAACAAAACCTCGTTTTCCTGCCAAAGCGCAGGCATCAGAATGGACAGGGAGCTGCCTTTGCTCGCGCGCGCAAACTGGTGCAGACACTCCATGGCGTCGCGAACAAATTGCGGCTTGAAAAGCAGGTCTTCGGGGAAATAGCCGGTGAGAAACAATTCGGTGAACATCAACAGGTCGGCGCCCGCTGCTTCAGCTTGCCCAACCACATCGAGGGCGGCCTCAAGGTTCTGCTCCAGCGCACCCACGGTCGGGTTGAGCTGGGCAAGAGCGATTTTCAAGCTGTTGGTCAAAGGGCTGGCCTGCATTTTCGGGTGCGCACAAAATTCGGCGCAACACTTATCGCGCCGCGCTGGCGCGAGCAAGCTCAGAGATGGAAAACCCCAAAGGGACTCAGATTTAGAAAGTGCCGGTAATCTCGGCCAACGCTCCATAGCGGAAGAATTCAAGGCCGCTGATGTCGCCAATATAGTCCACAGCGTTTGAGGGCGTACCCACTTCACGGGCGCGGTACTGCATGGTGGCATCCCCTGTGAGATACCAGCCCCGTCCGCCAACCCGCACAGTGAGGTTGTCAGTGGGGCTAAAACCAAGCATCACCTCGCCGCTGGCTCCATAGAGCATGCCTGAAATTGTGCCGGGCGAGCCCTGTTCATAAAGGGTGGCACCGGCTATGAAATTGGGTTGGAAAAATGCACCATAGGTGCCATCCATCTTGGCAAAGGGAATTGCGGCCGCTTCTGCGGTCAGGTCGACCATATCGCCAAATTCCATGCGCGCCACCGCGCCCAGCTTGAGCATATGGGTTTCTACCGCATTGACCTGACTGGCACCGCCGCCACCGGAGGTCGTGTAGTTGGCCCGCCCCATATCCGGATTGTCGGAAAGGAACTGGTAGCCGGCAAATCCGCCCACTTTGAACGTTTCATTACCCCAGGGCATCATGCCGAAGTCGGCACCAGCATAGCCGATATTCCCCCCACTCATGGTCTGGTCGCCGACAAACTCGGGCGTGGAATAGGTGCCTTCAATGATGGCGGCGTAACCCACCTGGCCTTTTACGTAGCTGGCGGTGGAGTTGTCATCAATGCGGAAATGCAGTTCCACTGTCTGGCTGGTGTCGGTGGAGGAATAATTACCGCCGAAAGCTGTGAGCTGGCTAGAGCCCAGCGAATACCAGTAGCGCAGGCCGATTTCGAATTCCAGCGGGTCGGGTTCGTCTGAAAAACCCCATTCCTCGGGGTAGGAGCCGCGCAAGTCATCCCCGCCGTAATCATAGATATTTTCGGCGCCCAGAGCGCTGACCGGCAGGCTCACAAGCGCCAGCGTGGCTGCAAACACAGGTAAAAGGCGTGCCATGGGGAACTCTCCGCTCGAAAAAAATCAGTTTTAATTCTGATCTGTTTATGAACGGTTAGGGTTAATGTTCCGCTAAACTGGCGTTAACGCTCTGCTAAGGCCTGAGGATATCAGACACCCTGATTCAGGCGGTGCGGGCCACCTCCGGTGCGCGCTGCCCGCGAATTTCCTCGGCGACAAGAAACGCCAGTTCCAGCGCCTGAGAAGCATTCAATCTCGGGTCGCAGTGGGTGTGGTAACGGTCTGAAAGCGAAGCTTCAGTCACCGCGGATACCCCGCCCACGCACTCGGTGACATCGTCTCCGGTCATTTCAAAATGCACGCCTCCGGCGTAGGTGCCCATCTGCCGGTGGATATCAAAAAACTCCTTCACTTCCGCAAGAACCTTGTCAAAAGGCCGGGTTTTGTAGCCCGAGGAGGCTTTGATGGTGTTTCCGTGCATGGGGTCACAGCACCAGACAACGGTACGCCCCGCTTCTTTTACGGTCTCGATGAGGGCTGGCAGATGGTCCCCGACTTTTTCGGCGCCAAAACGGGCAATCAGGGTCAGGCGACCAGCTTCGTCGCTCGGGTTGAGTTTGTCCATCAGGGCGAGCAGGTCGTCGCGCTGCATTGTGGGACCACATTTGACGCCAATGGGATTGTTGATGCCGGAGAAATATTCCACATGGGCACCTGTCGGCTGGCGGGTGCGGTCGCCAATCCACAGCATATGACCGGAAGTGGCGTACCAGTCCGAAGTGATGGAATCGCGACGGGTCAAGGCTTCTTCATAACCCAAGAGCAGTGCTTCATGGCTGGTATAAAACTTGGTTTCGCGCAAGGCTGGTGTGTTCTCGGAAGTGATGCCAAGGGCGGCCATGAATTTGATAGCGTCATCAATCTTGTTTGCGGTTTCCTCGTAGCGGGGAGAGCCGTTTTTGCCCTTCATGAAACCCGTGGTCCATTCATGCACGCGGGTGAGGTCGGCAAAACCACCCGAAGCAAAGGCGCGCAACAGGTTCAGGGTCGCCGCCGATTGCCGGTAGCCCATAATCATGCGCTGGGGGTCGGGAACGCGTTGTTCAGCGTTAAATTCAATGCCGTTGATGATGTCACCCCGGTAGGACGGAAGCTCAACCCCGTCCACGGTTTCAGTATCGGCGGAACGCGGTTTGGCAAATTGCCCGGCAACCCGGCCAACCTTGACCACGGGTTTGGATGCGCCGTGGGTGAGGACCACCGCCATTTGCAGGAACACCTGGAAAAAGTCACGGATGTGATTGGCTTCATGCTCGGCAAAACTCTCGGCGCAATCCCCTCCCTGCAACAAAAAGGCATTGCCCCTGGCGACTTCCGCCAAATCTTCCTTGAGCCCGCGCGCTTCTCCGGCAAACACCAGCGGGGGAAATCTGGACAAACGTGCCTCGGCGATTTCCAGCGCTGCCTGGTCAGGATAGGTTGGCACCTGCAATACAGGCTTTGCTCTCCAGCTTTGAGGGGTCCAGGAACTCATATCTTCTACTCAATCTTTTAACTGATGGCATGGGGTCGAAGCCGGTCTAGCAAGGTCTTGGGACCCTGCCAAGGTTGAATCTTGATGGGAGAGGGGCCGGAAACGAGGAAATTGGCTTCTGGTCAACCCACAAAAACCTGTATGCTGGTTCAGGAAAGCACACCTCAGAGGAAAATCAAATGGAGCACTCCCACGCCCCCGAGGACATTGCGGCCCGGCTTGCCGAGGGGCCCAAAGTCAACTATCTGCGCGACTGGATTTACGGGGGCATTGATGGCGCAGTGACGACTTTTGCCATCGTGGCCGGGGTGGTGGGCGCTGAACTCAGCGTCGGCGTGGTCCTGGTGCTTGGGGTTGCCAACCTTGTGGCCGACGGGTTTTCAATGGCCGCATCAAACTATTCGGGCACCAAGGCTGAAATTGACGACTATGAGCGCATCAAGCAAATCGAGTTGCGCCACATCCGCAACCAGCCCGAAGGAGAGCGTGAGGAATTGCGTCAGATTTATCGCAACAAGGGTTTTGAAGGAGAAGAGCTTGAGCGCATGGTCGACCTCTTGTCGCGCCACGAGGACGTGTGGGTGGAAACCATGCTGAGCGAGGAGTATGGCCTCTCTGCGGTTCAGCGCTCGCCGGCGCTTGCCGCATGGGCAACCTTTGCGGCGTTCATCATCTGCGGAGCGGTGCCGCTGGTGCCATTCGTGCTTGGGATTGAAGCAAGCGCACTGGCTGCCACCATCGCCACCGGAATTGTGTTCTTCATCATCGGCGCCATGAAGTCCTACTGGTCAACACAGCGCTGG
Organism: Hyphomicrobiales bacterium; assembly: GCA_026981645.1. Taxonomy (GTDB): domain Bacteria; phylum Pseudomonadota; class Alphaproteobacteria; order Rhizobiales; family Devosiaceae; genus DROE01. Next base: position 13,062 of record JALSII010000006.1, read on the forward strand.
TATATGAGCGGGCTGGAAACCTTTGTTATCGGCATCGCGGCGGCGGGCATGGCCTACGGCATCGGCGTTCTATTGCGCGGGCTGGCCAGCGGAGTGGGGGTTTAGGGGGTAAAGCTAAATCCGCTCGCCATCGACAATAGTATAGGTGGGCTCCTTCATGGTCACCAGTTCCTCAGCGGCCACCGGATGCACGGCGATGGTGGCATCAAAATCGGCCTTTGTTGCGCCCATGGTCACAGCAATGCCCACCATCTGTATCATTTCCCCGGCACTTGAACCCATTATATGCACGCCCAGCACCTTGTCGGTTTCAGCGTCGCATATCAACTTGAACAGCATGCGGGTCTCAGTGTCCTGAAACGAATAAATCATAGGTTTGAAGCGTGCGACATAGACATTGATTTTTTTGTATTTTGCCGTGGCTTCGGCCTCGGTCAGCCCCAGGGTTCCAATTTCAGGGTTGGAAAAAACCGCAGTCGGCACGATGGTGAGATCAACCGTTGTGGGGTTGTTGTTGAACTGGGTTTGAGAAAATGCCGCCCCTTCGCGGATTGCCACGGGAGTAAGGGCTGCGCGTCCATTGACGTCGCCAACAGCAAAGATTGAAGGACAAGAGGTGCGTGAATATTCATCCACCGGAATTTGGCCGTGCGCGCCAAGCTCGATGCCCACCGTCTCCAGCCCCAACCCTTCCACATTGGGCAGGCGGCCGGTGGCATACATCACAGCACCCACCTTCATCTGCAAATCGTCCGAACAGGTAATCTTAAGTCCCCCGGCCGTTTTTTCGATCACTTTGGGCTGGGTGGCCAGACATACTTTGATCCCCCGGTGATGCAATTCCTCGGCCAGCCCCTCGCGCACATGCATGTCAAAGCCACGCAAAATCTGGGCCCCGCGATAGGCCAGAATGGTCTCAACACCCAGGCCGCTGAAGATGGAGGCAAATTCAACAGCGATATATCCGCCACCCACAATCATGATGGACTTTGGCAGGGTTGGCAGTTCGAAGGCCTCGTTTGAGGTTATGGCATGTTCGGCGCCGGGGACATCGGGCACGAAGGGGCGTCCACCGGTGGCAATGAGTATTTTGTCGGCATGCAGGGTTTCGCCGCTTTTTTGCAGGCGAACACTATTGGCAGAGGTAATCACCCCGCGATCAGAGCGCACCTGAACCCCGGAGCCGGCCAGCAGCGATCCATAGATGCCCTCAAGGCGCTCAATTTCCCGGTTCTTGTTGGCAAGCAGCTTCTTCCAGTCGAAGCGCGCATCTACCGACCAGCCAAAGCCCTGGGCCAGATCGAAAAGCCCGTCAAATCCGGCTGCATAGGTGAAGAGTTTTTTGGGGACGCAGCCGCGAATGACGCAGGTGCCGCCAAGGCGGTATTCCTCGATCACACACACGGATGCACCAAAACCGGCGGCAACTCTTGCTGCCCGCACGCCCCCGGAGCCGCCCCCGATTACAATCAGATCAAACTTTTTTTCCATCTGTCAGTGCCTGCGCCATGATAACCAAAATAAAGTTAGCGGGCAGGAACTCGACTAAGAATCAATGCCCTTCTCGCGCAATATGGCACGGACGGCGGCAAAAAACTCTCTGTTGAGATTTGCGGTGTAAATTTGCACCACTGTTTTCAGATCGGTGTTGGCGGCCGCATTCTCACGGGCGAGCTTCTGCCCAATGTCAGTTTCATAAAACTCAACGATCACCTCAAGTTCCTCCTGCGTCAGGCGCAGGGCGTAGACCCGGGCAAACTGGTCGAAGAGCTCATCTCTTCGGTCTGCATAGCGTTGGATAACCTCGCCAATCGCGTCACTTACATCGTCGGCAATATCGGGGTTCTGCGACACCAGAGTGCGCATGGTTGAAATGCCGGTTTCGATGAGCGTGACTTCATAAAGGCGAGACTGGTCGGTGATATCAACAAAACGACGCGCCAGTTCGAGGTGTTCGGGGGAAAGCTCCTGCGCCGGCGCAACGCTGGTCAGTGTCAGGCTCAACAGTGCGGCAAGAAAGACACTTTTGAGTGTTTTGAAAAAATTGGTCATCATCGAACAGTTTCCATCGGGTTTCAGGTATTTATGTTTCTGGAGTTCCACTTTGTCTCATAACCGGTGTTTTGTCACACCGTCAGGGCCCGCGAGATAAGCGGTATCGCACATATCAAGGAATAATCCGTGTTGAACCACTCCGGGAATATCCAGTAGCGCGCGCGAGAGCGCTCTTGCATCGGAAATGCGGCCAAAAAAAGCATCCAGTATTTTATGGCCGCCATCGGTTACAAAATCCACCCCGGTCACCGTTTTTCGCAGCTCAATTTTTCTGCCTTCGCCATTGTTTTCCATCACAGCCGCCACAGCATGACGGGTGGCACCCAATCCGAAGGAATTAACCTCAACGGGAAGCGCAAAAGCACCAAGACGGGACACCATCTTGCTCTGATCGGCAATGACTATCAGCCTGTCAGAGGCCGCCGCCACAATTTTTTCGCGCAGAAGGGCGCCGCCGCCCCCTTTAATCAGCGAAAGCCTGGTGTCAATTTCATCGGTGCCGTCTACGGTCAGATCAAGCCGGTCGAGGTGATCCAGATCAGTCAGGGGAATACCAAGTTCGCTTGCCTGCCGGGCGGTTTGTTCGGACGTTGGCACACAAACACATCGCAATCCTTCCCGAACCCGTGCACCAAGCAGATCTACAAAAAATTTGGCAGTTGAGCCGGTACCAAGCCCGATGCGCATATCCTGATGGATTTCAGCAATTGCGGCCTCGGCAGCCCGGCGTTTCAAATTATCGGTATTCAAACTTTTACTCCTGGCTCTTTAGCTTTCCATAGCTCTGCACTTCGAGGCACTCCGGGGCACCAGCCCTGCGGATTTAAGCATTCCTGATCTGCGCTGTTGACAGCGTGGTGTCAATCACCGAGTTCATGTCAAATTGACAAGAGGGTGTTACAGTTGCGCAACACTTTTGAGCCCGAGAAGGGGAATAAGGCTTTTTGGTGATTATTGGCTACTTTTCAGAACTGGGTAAACAGTTTATGGAGGACGAATCAATAAATTGAGTGGCAAGGTGGACCGCTACTCGAGGATAGGGATTTTACAACATGAATACATTGCGAAACGCACTGGCGATGTTCCTGGCGGCGCTGCTGACTGTTTCACTGGTGGTGCCGGTTAATGCGGCACGGGTTTTCAATTCAGAAACCAACCGGTGGGAAGAAGCAGGCGAGCGGCCGGCGAGAGGCGGTATCGGCAAGGAATGGCTTCGCCAGATTGTCGACTTTGAGAGTAGCCTTCCGGTTGGCTCGGTACTGGTCGATACCGGAGATCGCTTTCTTTATCTGATCATGGAAGACGGTAAAGCCCTGCGTTACGGTGTCGGAGTTGGTCGTGAAGGCTTTGAGTGGACCGGTCGTGATCGTATCACACGCAAAGCGGAATGGCCGGGCTGGACCCCTCCTGCCGCCATGCGCGCACGTCAACCGGAACTGCCCGCCTATATGCCTGGTGGCCCTGACAATCCCCTCGGCGCACGGGCTTTGTATATCGGAAGTACGCTTTATCGTTTGCACGGCACCTCCGATCCCTATTCCATTGGACAGGCCGTGTCCTCCGGATGCATCCGTCTGATGAATGAAGATGTGATCGACCTTTACGAGCGCGTTCGCGTTGGCGCTTTGGTTGTTGTGCAGGAATAATCCGAGCAGCCCGATACATATGTCTGCATGATAGACCGGCCCGCTTGAACGGGGCCGGTCTTTTCGTTTCCGATCCATATTCCGTGGAAGTGACATCTGGCGTTTCCAGATTTTTGCGGGTATGAGTTGCCTCATGGATATGCAGGCACCTGAGATGACAAAAACCACCACGCCGCTGATCGACAGCTTTGGGCGACAGGTGACCTATCTTCGGGTATCGGTCACGGATCGGTGCGATTTCCGCTGCACATATTGCATGTCGGAGAATATGAAATTTCTGCCGAAGAAGGATGTGCTTAGTTTTGAGGAACTCAACGTTCTTATTGATGCCTTTGTTGCCCGGGGTGTGAAAAAAGTCCGTCTGACCGGCGGAGAACCGCTGGTCAGACGGGACATAATGGATTTAATTGGACGCATTTCGCGGCACCTGACATCCAGTCATCTGCGCGAACTTACCCTGACGACAAACGGCAGCCAACTGGTGAGATTTGCCAAACGCCTGAAAGAAGCGGGCATTAACCGAATAAACGTATCTCTGGACACCATGGATGCAGGCAAATTTACCGACATAACCCGACGTGGCAGGCTTGAGCAGGTTCTTGCCGGTATCGAGGCAGCGGACAGCGCGGGCCTGTCCGTCAAGTTGAATATGGTAGCCATAAAAGGTTTTAATGACACCGAAATCATTCCCATGATGAAATGGGCCCATGGAAAGGGGTATGACCTGACCCTGATTGAAGAAATGCCCCTTGGAGAGGTTTCAAGGGATCGTGCAAAGGATTTTCTGCCCCTGCGCAAGGTTCGCGACGACCTGGCCGAGACGTTCACCCTTGATAAAATTTCTCACGCAACCGGAGGTCCGGCCCGCTATGTGCGTGTGAAGGAAACCGGCGGCCGACTGGGATTCATCACGCCCATGAGCCACAATTTTTGCGAAAGCTGCAACCGGGTGCGGCTGACCTGCACCGGTCAACTTTATCTGTGCCTGGGCCGGGAGGGGCGGGTGGATTTGCGTGTGGCTCTGCGTGAAAAAGGTGCCAGCGGCCTTGACGCGATACTTGACGAAGCAATGGTCCTTAAACCCAAAGGCCACGACTTTGACCCTTCACGCCAGGCACCTGCCATTGCAAGGCATATGTCGATGACCGGAGGCTGAAGGGCCCCTGGCGCTCCCCCCTCAGGAAGTATTGAGATAATCCAGAGGCAGAGCGGTCGTATATTTGATCTGCTCCATGGCAAAAGACGAACTCACATCGGTGAGGGTGATTTTGCTGATGAGGCGACGGTAAAAATCATCATAGGCAGAGATGCTTGGCACGACCACCCTCAGCATATAGTCGACTTCCCCGCTCATGCGATAAAACTCGACCACCTCGGGAAACTGGTCAATGACCCCAGAGAGCTTGTTGAGCCAAGCGTCTGAATGCTCGTTGGTACGAATAGCCATAAAAACATTGACCCCGGCATTCACCTTCTCAGGGTCAAGAATGGCGGCACGGTAGCGAATGACACCCCCCTCCTCCATCTTTTGAATGCGCCGCCAGCACGGGGTTGTTGAAAGCCCAACCCGGCGTGCAATATCAGCAACCGGCAGAGTTGCGTCCCTCTGGATAAGGGTCAGGATTTTTTTGTCAATCCTATCAAAGGTCACTTCAACCCCCTGAAATTTTTCCTGTATCAGCTATATTATGCGATAAACTTTCTGTTATTTCAATCAAAGTTTCATAAAATTAGATTTTTTTTCTACACTGACAACAATCTATCTGAACAGCCACTCCAGAAACCCGCCCGAGGCGGTATCTCTGCGTTGTCCGTCCCGCCAGTCTTTGGGGTTGATAAATTCACCCGCCCAGATGCCTGAGCCATCGGCTTTAGCCATGGTTTCTTCGGGCCGATAGGCACCGTAGGAGATAGCCATTCCCTCGCGCACCATTTGGGACCCAATGTCGATCCCGCCAACGGTGCAGGTAACCAGCAGCCGGTTATACTTATCGCGTCGGGTACCTGTACATTGCACCTGGGAATTTTTGATCCTGTCGGCGAGGCGATCTCTTGAGATGCGTCCGCAAGGCCAGTCCCTCCCCTCAAATGTGGTGCAGGTCTGGTCCAGTTCGGGCGCATCTATGCCCCACAAACGCACACGCTGGCCATTGATGCGCAAACTGTCCCCGTCGGCAGCATAAACTACACGCGATTGCAGGCTCGTCTGCCCCCCGTTTTCGTTGAGCAGGGCCAATGCGGAGACAAAAAACACACCCACCAGAAAGAGTGTCAAAAAACGAGAGTATTTTTTCAATCTCGCAACTCCCGGAAACTTCATATTAACCACGTTAGCCTAGATTTACGATGCGCGTAGCATAGCCCTGTTCGGCTGTGGATTGCATTGTGTTTGTGAGTACTCCAATGTCGCTTGAGCCGGAAAGCTCCATTGCTGAAGCAAAGCCGCCGAACGAGCGTGAAACCAGACGCCGGTCGCAGCGTGCGATATTTGATGCCCGCCAGAAACTGACCTCAACAACGGGCACGCGCACTTCTTATGATTATGAATTGCTCAGAGAGTACGCCACTTCACGTATCTCCAGCGCACTGGCAATGCCGGCGCTGCTGATTATTCTTGGGGCATTTGCCAGTTTCTGGGTGCCCCTCTATGTGGCGATTTCATGGACAGGGCTGGTAATCGGAGCAAATTTTGGTGTTGTTCTGGTGTGCAGGCGCTTCGTCAGAATTGAACAGAAAAAGTTTGTCGCCAGCAACTGGACAACAAGTTTTGTCGCAGCGGAAACGATCTACGGCATATCATGGGCGACGCTGGCATTGTTCAATCTGGCATCGGGCGGGCCTGAACTGCAGGTAGTGGTTTTTTCCATGATGCTGATTGGTGTTGCGGCAAACGCGCTGACCAGCAGAACCTTCCCGATCGCAACCCTGATGAGCACTCTGCCCGCCACGTTGACGGTCAGCATAAATCTGGTGGTCACGGGCAGTACGCTGTCCATTGCACTTGCTGCCATCGCCGTGGGGGCACAGTTCTTTTTTCTTTATCTGTCCCGCCAGACACAGAATATTGAACTGGCCTCGTTCGCTCTCCAATCTGAAAAGGATGCACTTATCCTTGATCTGGAGGAAGCGCGCCAGACTTCCGATCAGGCCAGAAATGAAGCCGAGCAGGCCAACATCGCCAAATCACGGTTTCTGGCAACCATGAGCCATGAGTTGAGAACCCCACTCAATGCCATTATCGGTTTTTCCGAAGTGCTGAAATCCGAGCTTCTCGGGACCCACTCCATACCCCAATACAAGGAATATGCCGGTGATATACATTCAAGCGGACAACATCTGCTCAACCTGATCAATGAATTGCTGGACCTGTCACGGATTGAAGCAGGCAAGTATGATCTGAATGAAGAAATTGTCAGCCTGCCCAATATTGCCGATGACTGCCTGCGCATGATGCAGATCCGCGCCAAATCCAAGGGGTTGGAGCTGCTCGAGGAAATTGAAGAGGACCTGCCCAAAATCTGGGGCGATGAGCGCTCGATCCGTCAAGTGATATTGAACCTGTTAACCAATGCCATCAAGTTTACACCACAGGGCGGACAGATAACACTGACCATCGCCCAGAGTGCTGACGGGGGGCAACTGGTTTCAGTCAAGGACAATGGGCCGGGCATTCCCGAGGATGAGATTGCAACGGTGCTCTCCTCCTTTGGGCAGGGCTCTCTGGCCCAGAAAACTGCCGAACAGGGCGCGGGACTGGGTCTGCCGATTGTACAAAAAATCATGGACCTGCATCAGGGGCGTTTTGATCTGTTTTCAAAACTCCGCTTTGGCACTGAAGCTATTGCCACCTTTCCCCGGGCACGGGTGATGGGCGCTCTGGCACCGGTGGTCGAGAATCCCGAAAAACTCAAGATTTACTAAACTCCGAAACGAGTTCCAGAAAATCAGGGGAATGAGCACCCCTATTCGGATTTGTTGCTGACCGCGGCTTGCTCGAAGGTCGCCATACTTTGGTGCAGGTGCAGGGCAGTTTTTATCAAAACAGCGGCAATGGCCGCGCCACTTCCCTCCCCCAGACGCATTCCCAAATCCAGAAGACCGCGCTTGTCCATGCGCTCAAGCGCCCTGATATGAGCGCTTTCAGCAGAGACGTGTGCAAACAGGCAGTGATCCAGCGTTGCCGGATTTATTGCATAGGCAACCGCAGCGGCGGCGGTAGCGACAAAGCCGTCGATGACCACGGGAATTTTATGATGACGTGCAGCGATGATCGCCCCCAGCATGGCGGCAAATTCACGTCCGCCAAGGCGGGACAGAATCTTGAACGGATGGTCGAGTTCTCCTGCGTGGAACGCCAGAGCCCTATCAACGATTTCTATTTTTCGTTCAAGGCCGGCCGCATCAACACCGGCGCCCGCACCAACCCATTCAGCGCCGCCACCCCCGAAAAGAGCAGCATAAATCGCAGCGGCGACGGTGGTGTTGCCAATGCCCATTTCACCTAGACACAGCAGGTCCGGCTCTCCGGCGATAGCTTCCATTCCATAAGCGATGGTTGCGGCGCAGGCGCGCTCATCCAGTGCTTCTTTGACGCTGATATCGCCGGTCGGTAAATCAAGCGCAAGTTCAAACACGCGCAGGTTAAGCTCGTGCAGTTTTGAAATCTGCGAAATTGCAGCCCCACCCGCAGTAAAATTTGCCACCATCTGGGCGGTAACTTCCGCAGGAAAGGGCGAAACCCCATTGGCGGTGACCCCGTGGTTTCCAGCAAAAATCGCGACCATGGGATTGTTGAGCGTTGGCTGGCCGGTTTCCTGCCAACGGGCCAGAAATTCCACCAGAAACTCCAACTGTCCCAGCGACCCTGCCGGTTTTGTGAGCTTGGCATCATGTGCGCGAATTTCGTCAACTGCGGACTGGCTTCCGACAGGCAACTTGTCCATCAGGCCGCCAAAATCGGCAAAAGGCTCTGGCATATTGTTAATAAACTCGGTCATCTCAGCTTTTCTCTATTCGCGCAGTTTCGTTATTTCTCTCGTGTCCCCAGGTTTTCTTGGTGGCAGCGTACACAAAGTGCTATCTGCTCGAATGAACAAATGCGAAGAATGCAGGCGAAGCCGATGGCCAAAAAAAAAGATTCCGACAATCAATATTCAACCGGCAGTATATCCGTTGGCAACGGCAATAATCAGACGCCGGAGAACAAAACCCGGATTGACCCGCGCTCATTTCCTGTCGACATGCTCATGGCGTTGCGATTCTATTCGCGGTTTCCCACTGGAGGCAGGCCCCATGCAACACCAGATTTCAACCGGATAGCTCCAGTACTTGCTTTTGCCAGCGCTGCCATCTCTCTGATACCGGTTCTGGTGTTTTCTCTTGGCATGGCGTTCGGATTACCCGCTCTTCTGTCTGCAAGTTTTGGCATTGGTGTCCAGATTATTGTGACCGGGGCCATGGCGGAGGACGCACTTGCAGACAGCGCCGACGGATTGTGGGGCGGGGCGGAGGTCAGCCGCCGCCTTGAGATCATGAAGGACCCCAGACATGGCACCTATGGCGTTCTGGCAATTGTTTTGCTGGTTACAATACGCCTGTCGGCTTTGAGTACATTGCTGGTCTGGTCAGGCATTGGCGCCATTATGCTCTGGCTGGCTGCGCAGATAATCGCAAGGCAGGGCGCATTATGGCTGCTGCTGGTTTTGCCCCCGGCCCGAACAGACGGCACCGCCCGAGCTGCAGGCACCCTGTTGCGCACGCCATTTGTGGTGGGCGCATCGCTTGGGGCCCTCTTGTTCTTTGTTGCCGCGGGGGCATTCGTGGGCATTTTCGGGCTTGCATTGACTTTGAGCGTGCTGGCATTGATCGTCTGGGGATGGAGCCGGATTTGCCGTTCGCTCGTGGGCGGCTATACTGGGGATTTAATCGGCGCACTGCAGGCACTGCTTGAAATTGCCGCATTGAGCTCCTTTATTCTTTTTATCTAGGGTCCCGATCCGTGTCCCGCCTGCATGTGAAGGAACCCATATGGCTTTTATCGGTGTTGCCCTGCTTGTTGCCGCCGGTCTGGCATTTCTGATCAATGCCGATGTCGGTAGTCTTTTTGGAATGGATAAAGACCAGACGGCGCGGCTTATTCCCCTGCTCATTATCGGCCTGCTGATTGCTGCGGGTCTTTTTGGGCGCCGGATTCGTTTTGCCCAAATGCTCGGAGGGGCGGTACTTTGGGTGGGGATGTTTGCAGTGGTTATTACCATGTACAGCTATCGTTTTGAAATTGTCGGGCTTTCCAATCGCGTGCTGGGAGAACTGATGCCCGGCGCCGCCGTGGTCACCGATCAGAAAAATTCAGTCACCATACGCAAAGGGTTTTCCAACACATTCAGTATGGATGTGCGTGTGAATAACGCCAATGTGCGTATGATCTTTGATACCGGCGCCAGCGTGGTGGTGCTTACCCGGAGTGATGCCAGGGCAGCAGGAATCGATGTTGATAGTCTAAGGTTCAACATTCCGGTACAGACAGCCAACGGAACAGGCAGAGCCGCCGCAATCAATCTGAAACAGATTGAAGTAGGAGGAATCGTGCGCAAGGATATTCGCGCCTTTGTTGCTGAACAGGGCGCGCTTGAAACCAGCCTTTTAGGCATGACGTTTCTGCAAACCCTGAGTGCGTACACAGTCAGCCGGGACACCCTGAAGCTTCAGGGATGAATGAAGGTGGATTGTTGCAAAATCTGTTACAATTTTTGTACTGGTAATAGCGGTATCCATCACTTATATTAGCGTTTAGTTATATATGGAGAGCCCCCAATGAGTTATTGTTTTTCTAAGGTGCTGGACAGCGAAATGGCTCCAGCAATCGAAAAAGTCACCGAAGCCCTCAAGGCCAAGGGTTTTGGTGTTCTGACTGAAATTGATGTCAAAGCGACGCTGAAAAAGAAAATCGACGTTGATTTTCGCCCCTATCATATTCTTGGTGCCTGCAACCCCAGCTTTGCCCACAAGGCACTGCTGGCTGAAGATAAAATTGGCACGATGCTGCCTTGCAATGTCATCATCCAGGAAATTGCCCCCGGCAAGGTAGAAGTTTCCGCGGTTGATCCGATGGCGTCCATGTCTGCAGTTGAAAACCCAGCCCTTGGGGACATAGCAGGCGAAGTGCAGGCGATGCTGAAGGAAGTCGTTGACGGGCTTTAGGTCCTGATCCCAAGAACCTCTGACAACAGCCATTCAACGGGCGAGTTGAACTTCGTTTTGCCCGTTGTTTCTGATTTGCGCACCAAGGGCACGCAAAGCGGTTTCCATGACTTGCGGCCCTGCACCGTCCCTGAGCACGTCCATAGTCAGTATCTGGCGGAACCGGCGCGCTCCGGGCCTGCCGTGAGCCAGCCCGATCATGTGCCGGGTTACCGAGTTCAGCCGCACGCCTTTGCTCATCTGCATTTCGGCATAGTCTGCCATTCTGGCCATGATCTGCGTAAGAACAGGCGGCGGCGTGGTATCACCATAGATGCGAGTATCAACTTCACTCAGCAGCATGGGATTGTGATAAGCGGCGCGCCCCAGCATAACCCCTGAGACACTTTCCAGATGCTCCAATGACTGGTCCAGGGATTCAACGCCACCATTGAGAATGACCGGCAGCGGATGAAGCCTCTGTGCCAATCGGAAGACCCGCTGATAATCAAGGGGAGGTATCGTGCGGTTTTCCTTTGGACTGAGGCCATGCAGCCAGGCTTTGCGCGCATGGACATAAAGCGCGCTGGCTCCTGCCCTCGCCACCAGATCGGCAAAGTGATCAAGCGGCTTCTCAATGGACTGATCATCAATGCCGATGCGGCATTTCACCGTTACCGGCCTGTCTGTTGCGCTTTTGATGGCGCTGACACATTCGGCAACAAGTTCTGGCTCTGCCATGAGGCAAGCCCCGAAGCGACCGGACTGAACCCGGTCCGAGGGGCAGCCCACATTGAGGTTGATTTCATCATACCCCATCTGATGGCAAATCCGCGTGGCCTCAGCCAGCTGTTGTGGACTGGCACCCCCCAACTGCACCGCAACCGGGTGTTCCATCTGGTCAAACCCGATCAGACGTTCGGGTTCCCCATGCACCAGCGCGGCACTGGTCACCATTTCTGTAAACAACAAGGCACGACGCGTGAGCAGCCGGTGCAAATAGCGACAGTGGCGATCGGTCCACTCCATCATAGGGGCAACGGAGAATAGCGGGGCCTGATAGGTTTGTGTCATCTGAACCGGCACGTTGTGGGATTGATGTCGATAATCGTATGCGCTGGTTTATACATTAAATCGCGGGATTTGGTTGTATAAAAGCAGGCGCAGTTGCATGTATCCTGTCACACTCAGTCGGATACTGTGCTATGTGCACCGCCCAGACTCAGGGAAAGCTGTCTGGCGGCAGCGATCAGCCGCTCAGTGCATTGCCCGAAGGATACCTTGGTATCCATGCGCTCGATATAGGGGATATTCAGGGCCGCGATGCCCCGGCCGGAATGATCAATAACCGGCGCGGAAATATTGACCACCCCTCTGACAACAAAACTGTCCATGACCTCATGGCCCAGGTCACGAATTTTTTTCAGGTCGGATTGAATTTCCTCAAAGGTAACACCCTCAGGAAGACTGGATTTAGTCGCTCGCTCACGAAGGTCGCTGGCCGACTGGTGGGCCAGTATGACCCGCCCCGAAGAGGCGCGCCAGATATCAATCTTGGCGCCCAGGCGCACGCTCATGATATTGTTGCCGGGACTGTCGACCTGCCCGACAACCAGAATGTCATCGCCAGACAGAATGGTCAGGTGTACTGACTGGTTGATGTCAATGGCAAGGCGACGCATCAGAGGGTCGGCCAGAGCTGCCAGTCTGCGCACAAGTGGCGTTCTGTGAGCGATTTCAAAGAGAAAGGTCGTCAGAACATATCTGTCACTGCCCGGTTCAAAGGTGATGTACCCCCTCTCCTGCAAGACAACCAGCATGCGGAAAATTTCGCCCACCGAACGGTTTAGCGCCCGGGCAATCTTTGCCTGGGACAGACCGAATTCCTGCTCGGAAAGCAGTTCCAGAATATCAAGCCCCTTCTCAAGAGCCGGGGCAGAATATCGTCTTGTCTGTGATTTCAATCCCACTACACCGCCACAAAATTCCGCAAATAGGGATGCTTAAATTCGTGCCAGACTCCCGTCCAACTCTTGTGAATTAATTCAAACCAGTTTTACCATCCAAAACAAGTCTCATCAGAGAAAAATCCACCAAAGGATCCAAGTTTTTCATTCCCCGAAGGCCCTGTTCAATATTTTGGATCTCAAAGAGTTCCCCCCAGCGCCAAGGATAGTGAATTGGCCAGATGCCGTTTCATTGCCGCGGCCGCCGCCGTGCTGTCTTCGACTTTCAGGGCCTTCAGGACAGCCAGGTGTTCGCTCATTACCCGGCGGGCATTGAACGGGGTAACCAAAAGCCGCTCATGAGCCGCCATACGCACCTTGATGGAATTGACCCGATAAACCTCTGAAATCAACTCGTTGGAAAGTGAGGCAATAAGCTGGTCATGCATGCTCCAATCGATTTCCTGAGCCTCGCGGGCCAGTTCCTGCGTGCTGTCGTGCTCCAGGCGTTCAAGAATATTGCGGTGCTCCGCCTCCCATTTCTCAATGGTGACTTTGGGAATGTTGCGACTGGCGTTGGCGATGGCTTCAAGCTCAAGAATAGTGCGCAACTGGCAGGCGTTGCGTACAAAAGACACATCAACATTGGTAATCATCAAACCGCGCTGGCGCAGGGTATTCATCAGCCCTTCAGCCTCAAGGCGCGGGATGGCTTCGCGCACAGCGGCAAGGGAGGTCTCAGTACGTTCCACAAGTTCGCGCTGGGTCACTATCTGGCCGGGACGCAGATCCTGCACATTCAGCAGCGAGATGATGCGATCATAGGCCTCAGCGCGCAATGTTCTGGTTGTGCTGTGCGGATTTGGCATGCAATTCACCTATGAAATGTTATTGACATGTTAGTCTGCGATTGCTTGAATGTCCCCCTAGTTACATCGAAGCCGATGAATAAAAAAGAACAAATTATCCGGGAGAAACCAAATGCCGACCAAACTTGCCCGCCGAACCTTTGTTTCGGCCATTGCTGCCACCGCGCTGGCTCTTTCTGTAGGAGGGGTGGCGCTGGCACAGGACAAAATCACTCTGCGTCTTTCCTCGCCAAGTTCTGCCACTGACCAGCGCGCTGTGGCGCTGATCGAAAAGTTTGCACCTGCGGTTGCAGACTTCGCGACATTCGAACCCCACTGGAATGCATCCCTGTTCAAGCAGGGCACGGAACTTGAGGCCATTGCCCGCGGCAATCTTGAAATGTCGATCACCTCGGCTCAGGAACTTGCGGTGTTTTTCCCCGAGTTCTCTATCTTTACCGCCGGCTATGTACATCGTGATGCCGCCCATCAGGTTGCCGTGTTCAATGATCCGCTGATGGACCCGTTCAAGCAGAAGGCAGAGGACGAACTGGGTATCAAGCTGCTCTCGGTCATGTATCTGGGGCGCCGTCATGTGAACCTGCGCCAGAGCAAGGAGGAGTTGACCGTGATGACTCCGGCCGATCTGGCGGGTGTGAACCTGCGCATGCCCGGCACTGACGCATGGCAGTTCCTGGGCAAGGCGCTTGGGGCCAACCCAACCCCGATGGCCTTCACCGAAGTCTACACCGCCCTGCAAACCGGTGCCGTGGACGGGCAGGACAATCCCCTGCCAACGGTGGTTGATGCCAAGTTCTACGAGGTGACCAATCAGATTATTCTGACTTCGCATCTGGTTGACCTGAACTATCTGGCGATTTCGCTCGATGTCTGGAATTCTCTTTCCGCCGACCAGCAGGCAACCCTGCAGGCCGCGGCAGACGAGGCTTCCGAGTTTGGACGTCAGAACCAGTTGCAAAAGGAAGTTGATCTGGTCGATTTCCTCAAGGAGCAGGGTCTTGATATTTATGAGCCCGATCTGGATGCCTTCCGTAATCAGGTGCAATCCATGTATCTGGAGAGTGACTTCGCCAAAGACTGGCCTGAAGGTCTGCTTGACAAGATCAACGCGCTTTAAGGCAAGAGAGCGGTTTGGGCCCCAATATGAAGTCTACCTTCAGATGGCTGAATATTGGGGCTGAGGGCGTGGCGGCGGCAATGCTTGCCGCCATGTTCCTTACTTTTATCCTGCAGATTTTTTCGCGCTATGTGCTGGTCTCTCCTATCGGGTGGACGCTTGAGCTCAATCTGACCCTGTGGGTCTGGCTGGTT
This sequence comes from Hyphomicrobiales bacterium, assembly GCA_026981645.1. Lineage (GTDB taxonomy): Bacteria > Pseudomonadota > Alphaproteobacteria > Rhizobiales > Devosiaceae > DROE01. The sequence continues at coordinate 28,068 of JALSII010000006.1, forward strand.
TTCTGGGGTAATGCCTTTGTGGTGCGCAGCAGGGATCATGTCAGCTTCGACATTATCTATCTGGCGGTCCGGCCGCGCACGCGGCGCATTCTGGCCCTCATCATTTCTGCTTCAGTCGCCATAGGGCTGGCGATATCGGTATACCCCACATGGGATTATATCGATTTCCTGAAAATCAAAAAAAGTGCGACGCTTAAGATACCGCTCAACCAGATATTTTCCATCTATGTGATTTTTCTTGTCGCTGCGGTTCTGGCCAATGTCTATCGCTTTGTTTCTGTGATGCGCCACGGGGCGCCGGAAGACCGCCGGCCCGTGCCTGAAACTACCGATGAGGCCGATAGATGAGCCTCGAATTTTCCCTGTTCATCGTCATCCTGTTTTTTCTGGCAGGCATTGGCACCCCCATCGCCTATTCGATAATTCTGTCGTCCATTCTTTATCTGGCACTGAGCGGACAGGATATTGCGCTGGCCGGCGAACAGATTATTCAGGGGCTTTACAACAGTTTCATCCTGTTGGCGGTGCCCTTGTTTATCGTTGCTGCCAATATCATGAATGCGGGCACCATCTCGGAGCGGTTGCTTAACTTTTGCGTCGCCAGCGTTGGTCGGTTCCGCGGCGGGCTGGGGCATGTAAACGTGGTTGCCTCGCTGATTTTTTCGGGCATGTCCGGGTCGGCCATCGCCGACGCTGCGGGAATCGGCAAAATCATCATCGAGATGATGACCAAGGACGGGCGCTATCCGCCCGGATACGCAGCTGCCATCACAGCCGCTTCGGCCACCATCGGCCCGATCATTCCACCCTCAATCCCCATGGTACTTTATGCGCTGGTGTCCAATTCATCCATTGGCTACCTGTTTCTTGGTGGCATCATTCCCGGCCTGTTATTCGGCAGCGTGTTGATGGGTCTGAATTTTCTTGTTGCCCGACGCCGGAACTTTGTTGTTGAAAGGCCGGTTCCATTGCGGGAATTGCCCCGGCACACATTCAATGCGTTCCCGGCGCTTCTGATGCCGGCGATCCTGCTCTATGGCATCTATGGCGGGGTGACTACGCCCACCGAGGCGGCAGCGATCGCGGCGGCCTATGCGCTATTGCTGGCGGCATTTTTCTATCGCGCACTCAGCTTCAAAGACCTGTACCGGGTACTGGTGGACAGCGCGCGCTCGTCGGCGGCGGTGGGCATCGTTATAGGTGGTGCACTTATTCTGAACTATGTGGTTGCCTCTGAAAATATCCCCAATGTTCTGGCCCAGGCCCTGGTGGGACTGGACATCCACCCGCTGGTGTTTTTCCTGGCCTTCAATGTGTTGATTTTGCTGCTGGGAACCGTTCTGGATGCGACCACCATAATATTGGTGATTGTGCCCTTGTTCATACCAACGGCAACGGAACTGGGTATCGATCTGGTGCATTTCGGTGTGGCCGTGGTCATCAATGCCATGATCGGACTGATCACACCCCCTTATGGAATTTTGCTGTTTGTCATAAATGCTGTCACCGGGATTCCGTTAAGGGAAATCATCCGGGAAATCTGGGGGTTCCTCGGCGTGTTGATCGGGGCGCTGTTGTTGCTGATTCTGGTGCCTGATCTGGTCTTGTGGCTGCCGCGTTTGTTTGGATATCAGGGTTGAACCGGGCAAGCTGTTTCATGCCCCAAAGAGGCAACTTCCTGAAGTTGCAGAAAGAGCAATAATGCCAGCACAGATTGAAGGAATTATTCCGGTCATGCTGACCCCGTTCAACGAACAGGGAGAAATTGACTGGGACGATCTGGAGGCGCTGATCGAATGGTATATCGCCAAGGGAGCGAGTGCCCTGTTTGCCGTCTGCCAGTCGAGCGAGATGGTATTCCTCTCGCTGGAGGAGCGCGTGGCTCTGGCGCGCTTTACGGCAAAAATATCAAACGGACGCATTCCCGTTGTGGCTTCGGGGCATATTTCGGCATTGATGCACGCGCAGGTGAGCGAGTTGAACGCCATTTCACAAACCGGGATTGACGCACTGGTTATGGTAACCAGTCGGCTTGACCCCAAAAGGCAGGGCGAAGCGGCTTTTAGGGAGAACCTTGATAAGTTGCTCACCCACATCAACAGCGAAATTCCCTTGGGGTTCTATGAATGCCCTGCTCCCTATCGGCGCCTGCTCAGCGAAAACGAGTTCAAGGCCTGTTGCGACAATGAAAGGTTTGTGGTGCTCAAGGATGTATCCTGCGACCTTGATATTCTGATGCACCGGGTTGCACTGGCAGGTGGCACACAGCTGAAAGTTCTCAACGCCAACGCCGCCATTGCCTGGCGCTCGATGGCCGCAGGCGCGCCGGGGTTCTGCGGCATCGCCAACAATTATCACCCCGACCTTTATCGCTGGCTGCTTGAGGAGGGGCGCCAGCACCCCGAACTGGCTTCGGAGCTTGAAGTCTTCCTGTCTTTTGCCGCGCTGACCGAAGGGTTCGGCTATCCGGCAATTGCCAAAATCTATCAGCAGCGGCTGGGCAATTTCAAATCCATCTCCTGCCGCTCAATCGATTATGACGTGCGCGAAAAAGTCTATGCGATTGATGTGCTGGTTGACCAGCTTTTGCAGGGCGGTGCTGATTTTCGCGCCCGCATCGGTGCCCTGCCGACAAATAAACCGGTGCGTTCGGCCACGGCGTGAAATCAGCCTCAAAGGCCAAGACCGGCCAGTGGATCAGAACCCAAAAACTGACGGTGGGCGGAAAGAACAGTCCACAAATAAAACCCGAGCGAGAGGGCAATCCACAGCAGAGATTTTGGAGCTGGCCGAAACTTCATGCGCCCGGAGAGCAGACCAAGAAGTGGTGTCACCGGGGCTTGCGCGGCCAAAATACGCCACTGCTCAATGCCAAGGCGGCGGCGCGCGCGCCGGTCGACAAGAAACACACCGCCCGCTGCCAGAAGCGAGAGGCCGCCGAACAGGACCAGCGCCACAAAATCACCATTGGCGGGAATATGGGACGCGGCCCAAAGGAAAAAGCCCCACAAAACCGGATGCCTTGTAACCTGTCCGGCAAGGCCGGTAGTGAATTTTTCGTCGCGTTTGGCCAGTGTAATCGAGAGCGGATTGGGTTCGAACAGCCCTGCAATGATCAGCCAGATGGAAAAGGGCATCAGCACCAATGGCACCCAGAACTGCCAGGCTGCCTGCCCCCAGAGAGCCAGATAGGGTGCGCGCAGGGCGGCAAGTATCATCCACACAAGCAGCAGTATGGAAACAAGAGAATAAGCAATCAGATAGGGTCGCTCTCCAAAAAGGCTTACGGCTCTTTTGCGCATGCCCGTGGCAGGCGGCAGGATGTGAGCTGCAAGAAACAACCCGATGGAAAGCAAAAATTCGCCCATGCTTTTTTGTTCCTAACTTCCTGAACCGGCGCCACTTTTTTTTGCCCAGTCCGCAAAAAACACCAGACACTCGGCATTGGCCAGCGCAGTGGTGTTTTTTATCTTTCGGCCGTGAATTGTGTCGCGCACAGCAATTTCGGATATTTTGCCGGAACGGGTGCGGGGGATGTCGGGAACGGCCACGATTTCTGCGGGCACATGGCGGGGCGTGGCCCCTTTACGGATGGCCGTGCGGATGGTTTTTGCCAGTTCTTCATCAAGCTGCGCGCTGTCCCTCAGGCGAAGAAAAAGCACCACCCGCTGGTCGCCGTCCCTGTCCTGACCCACCGCGACCGCTTCGAGAACCTCGTTAATGTTTTCCACCTGCCGGTAAATCTCGGCAGTGCCGATGCGTACCCCGCCAGGGTTTAGGGTGGTGTCGGAGCGCCCGTGGATTATGAACCCGCCGCCAGGGCATTTTTCCACATAATCCCCTTGGGCCCAGATCCCGGGGAACCGGGAAAAATAGGCATCGCGATAGCGGGAGCGGTCGGCATCATCCCAGAATTTTACCGGCATGCTCACATGGGGCGAGCGGCAGACAAATTCCCCCGAGCCCGAACTCACCGGATTGCCTTCATCATCGAGCGCGTCAAGGTCCATGCCCAGCATCGCTCCCTGCAACTCGCCCCGGCGTACCGGCAGGGTGGGAACCCCGCCAACAAAACAGGCGCAAATGTCGGTTCCCCCGGACACCGAGGCCAGATGGATGTCGGGTTTCCAGGCGTCATAAATATAATCAAAGCTTTCAGGGAGCAGGGCGGAACCGGTGGAGAGTACTGCCCTGAGGCTGGCAAGGGAATGGGTTTTCTTCGGCTCCAGTCCGGCTTTGGAGCAGGCGTCGATATATTTGGCCGAAGTGCCAAACACCGTTATGCGCTCGGAATCAATCAGGTCGATAAGGCGGTGCGGTTCGGGATAAAACGGGTTGCCGTCAAAGGTGACAAGTGTTGTGCCAAGGCTGAGGGCGGAAATCTGCCAGTTCCACATCATCCAGCCGCAGGTGGAAAAATAGAACAGGCGGTCGTGCTCCCCCATATTGCAGTGCAGTGCCATTTCCTTTTTGTGTTGCAGGAGCAGTCCCCCGGCCCGGTGGACGATGCATTTGGGTTTTCCCGTGGTGCCGGAGGAAAAAAGCACCACCATGGGCTGGTCAAATCCGGCCCGGCAATAGTTGATTTCGCCCGGCTCAAAGGGGGCCATCCAATCCTCAAGGGTGATGGCGGGCTTGGTGTATTTATCTTTTTCTGGCGCTTCCCCGAGCAAAATGATGCGCTGAACCGATGAAGTGGAGGCGACCGCGTTTATGGTATCGGTCACCTTGATATGTTTGCCGGCATAATGGTAATCGGGCACCGCAATCAACAGTTTTGGCTTGATCTGGGTCAGGCGGTCGCTAGCCCCTTCGGGTCCAAAGTCGGGAGAGCATGAGGCCCAGATGGCGCCGATAGCGGCGCTTGCCAGATAAAACTCAATGGCTTCAAGGTCGTTGGTGACGATGGCGGCAATGGTATCGCCCTCACTGACACCCTGATCCCTCAGAGCCAGAACGATACGGGAGACCTTGGCCACAAGTTCGCGCCTTGAGATCTGGCGGCGGGTGCCGTCATCGCGATGGGCGATGATGGCGATTTTGTCGCTGGGGTCACGCAGCAGGTTTTCAGCGTAATTGAGCTTGGCTTCGGGGAAAAACTTCGCTTCGAGCAGGCTGTCGCCCGGCACAAACGCAGTTTTCCCCATCTCGCCGATGATATCGAGATGGTTCCACAGGGCGCTGTAAAAGTCCTCCGGATGCTCGATGGACCAGCGGAGCAGCGCCCCATAGTCATCGGCTGTTCGTTGCCCGCTTTTGATGGTGCTTTGGGAAAAGGCCCACAATGGTGTTGCCTGTTGCTGTTCGGCGGTAGGCTGCCAGAGGATTTCGCCGGTTTTTCCGGTCATAGTGCTGTTCCCCGAACTATTCACGGTCAAGGCACATGGTGATACCCATGCCGCCGCCAATGCACAGGGTGGCGACACCCTTTTTGGCCTGCCGCCGCCCCATCTCGTAAATGAGCGTGGTCAGAACGCGGGCGCCGGAAGCACCGATGGGATGGCCCAGCGCAATGGCACCGCCGTTGACGTTCACCCGCTCGGAGTCTAGCCCCAGCTCTGAAATGACCGCCAGGCTCTGGGCAGCGAAAGCTTCATTGATTTCCCACAGGTCAACATCGGCAAGGCTCCAGCCCGCCAGTTCAACCGCTTTTACTGAAGCGGAAACCGGCCCAAGACCCATTATCTGAGGGTCGAGCCCGGTATGGGCCCATGAGGCGATGGTTACCAGCGGCTCAATATCACGCCGGGTGCATTCGTCCAGAGGCATCAACACCAGCGCTGCGGCACCATCATTGATGCCCGAAGCATTGCCAGCGGTGACCGTTCCGTTTTCAGCAAAGGCGGGGCGCAGTTTGGTGAGGGTTTCAGCGCTTGCGTCGTGCCGAATATATTCATCGGACTTCACCACGGTTTGACCTTTGCGGATGGAGATAGTGAGGGGTGCAATCTCATCGATAAAACGACCGGCCCTGTCGGCAGTGGAGGCTTTTTTTTGAGAGGCAAGCGCGAATACGTCCTGCTGTTCCCGGCTGATATCAAAGCGTTCAGCAATGTTTTCTGCCGTGTTGCCCATGGGGTAGCCGTAAAATGCGTCGCTCAATCCATCACGCATGACGGTGTCGACAAATTCAATATCCCCCAGCTTCTTGCCCCTGCGCAGAACGGCCACATGGGGGGCGTTGGACATGGATTCCTGTCCACCCGCAACGACTATTCTTGCCGCGCCACTCTCTATCTGCTGGGCTGCAAGCGCCACCGCGCGCAGACCCGAGCCACAGACCTGATTGATGCTCATGGCGGGGGCGGCATCGTGAATGCCCGCCGCCCGGGCCGCCTGGCGGGCCGGATTCATGCCCGCTCCGGCGGTCAGCACCTGGCCCATAATGGTTTCATCGACCGCTTCGCCATTCAGACCCGCCTGAGCCAGAGCGGCGCTGATAACCTGCGCGCCAATTTCATGGGCCTGCAACGGCGAGAGCGCACCCGAGAATGTACCGATGGCTGAGCGTTTCGCGGCAACAATGGCGATTTTTTTCGGCACTTTTTAGCTTCCACAATAGTGAGTCGGCAGCTTCTGCCGCAGGTGACTGAAAAAGATTTAACCCCTGAACCTCACGCTGAACAGAGGAAAAAAACAGAAGCCCTCAGAGAGTGTGGTGGAGGTTCTCCAGAAGCTCAACTTCTTCTTTTGAACCCAGTATTACCGGAGCGCGCTGGTGCAGCCTATCCGGCTCAATTAAGCGGATAGACCCGGTGCCGGTTGTTGCCGCACCACCTGCCACTTCCACCAGAAAGGCCATGGGATTGGCCTCATACAAAAAACGCAGTTTGCCCTTAGCCCCGCCCGGTTTGGACAGGGAAGGATAAAGAAAAATGCCGCCGCGCACAAAAAGCCGATGCACATCAGCCACCATGGAGCCGGTCCAGCGCATGTTGAAGGCTTTTTTACGCGGACCGGTTTCACCCGCAACGCACTGCACGATATAGTTTGAAACCGCCGGCTCCCAAAAGCGCTGATAGGCCATGTTGATGGCAAACTCGCTGGTTTGTTCGGGGATATTCACATGGTCTTCAAGCAGAAGGAAAACGCCTTCATCCGGGTCAAGGGCAAAGATGGCAACTGACTTGCCGGTGGTCAGAACCAGCAGGGTTGAGGGGCCATAGAGCGCGTATCCGGCGGCAATCTGGTTGGAGGCCGATTGCAAAACGCTCTTAGTCCTCACTTCTGCCTCGGGAGCATCAAGTTCCAGAACGGAGAATATGGTGCCGATGGCGGCGTTGGTCTCTATGTTGGAAGAGCCGTCCAGCGGGTCGAAACAGACAACAAACCGGGCGCTTTGAGCAGCATCGGGATTTTGAATGAGGTCGGGCACTTCCTCGGAAACCATCGCAGCGATGTGAGGGGAGAGGCGGAGTTGCTCGACCATCACATCATTACTGATAATATCGAGCTGCTTTTGCGTCTCGCCCTGTATGTTGGTTTGTTGTGAAATGCCTGTAGTGCCCGTAAGGGGTGCACGGGCAACCAGATGGGCAATCTTTTTGCACGAAGCAGCAATGTGCTGGAGGCAGTCAACAAGAGCCACATCAGCGGCCTGACTTTTGAGCCAGACCGCCAGACCGGTTCGATCAGATACGCTCATCAGGCAACAGCGCGCATCTGGCCGGCGGCATAACGATCGGCCATCTGGGGCAGGGTCAGGGGCCGGATTTTATCGGCCATACCGGCGCAGCCAAAGCGCTCATTGCGCTCGGAACACAGGGTAACAACACGCTCCCTGCCGGGCTGAAGGATGGCGCGCAAATCAAAGGTCGAGCGGTTCTCAGAAAGGAATTTGCGCATACAGCCAGACATGGCCATGCGGATGTCGGTGTCGATATTCACCTTGCGGACGCCGTTTTTGATGCCGCGTTCCACCTCTTGCAACGGTACGCCAAAGGTGGTGGGAATGTCGCCGCCATTATCGTTGATGAGAGCCTGCAAATCTTGGGGAATAGTGGAAGCTCCATGCATGACAAGGTGGGTGTTGGGAAGCAGGGCATGGATTTCGTCAATCAGGTCCATGGCCAGAATATCACCCGAAGGCTGCCGGGAGAATTTGTAAGCGCCATGGGAAGTGCCAATGGCAACGGCCAGAGCGTCAACGCCGGTAGCCTCAACAAAGGACCTGGCCTCTTGCGGGTCAGTGAGCAATTGTTTCTTTTCGAGTTTGCCTTCAAAGCCGTGGCCATCTTCTTTTTCCCCCTCCCCGGTTTCAAGGGAGCCAAGAACGCCGATTTCGCCCTCAACAGAAACACCACGGGCGTGGGCCATTTCAACAACGGCTTTGGTTTCTGAAACATTGTAGTCGTAGTCAGAGGGGGTTTTGGCGTCGGCCATCAGCGAGCCGTCCATCATCACCGAGGTGAAGCCCAACTCCATGGCCGACATGCAGGTGCTCAGCTCATTGCCGTGATCCAGATGCACACAGACCGGCAGATGGGGATAGCGTTCGGCAGCGGCCATGAACATATGCTTGATGAAAATGTCGTCGACATATTTGCGGGCCGAGCGGGAGGCCTGCAGCAAAACCGGGCTGTTGGTCTTATCCGCTGCCTGCATCACCGATTGCAGGGTTTCCAGATTGGTGATGTTAAAGGCGGGCATGCCATAGCCGTTCTCACCGGCGTGGTCGAGCAGTTGTCTCAGGGAAATCAGGGCCATTTACTTCTCCATTTTGTCGGTTTCGGATTGCAGGGGGCAGCGCCTCCCCCCATGGGGCTGTCAAATCATGCGACGTTGGTTTTTTCTGCCCTGCCATCAAGATGCTCTGGTGCCAGAAGAGCGCGGGCCTCGGGCCCCAGTTTGGTGAAATTGTCCTGAAACAGATGCACCAGATGCTGGGCCTGCCTACGGTAGGCTGTGGGGTCTTCCCAGGTTTTTTCAGGATCAAGCAGAACCGTTTCAACGCCTTTTATGGCAGTTGGCACGGCCAGATCAAAAATCGGGTCGGTGCGGAACTCTGTGTTTTCAAGTTCACCGGAGAGGGCAGCTTCGAGCATGCGGCGGGTGGTCCTGAGCGCCATGCGCTCGCCAACCCCGTAGGGTCCGCCGGTCCAGCCGGTGTTGAGTAACCAGCAAGTGACCTCACCCGAGGCCAGACGCTCAGAGAGCAACTGCCCATAGACGGAAGGGTGACGGGCCATGAAAGGGGCACCAAAACAGGCTGAAAATGTGGCCTGAGGTTCAGTTATTCCGCGCTCGGTGCCGGCAACCTTGGCGGTGTAACCGGACAGGAAATAGTAGATAGCCTGCTCCAAGGTCAGCTTTGCCAGTGGCGGCAGAACGCCGAACGCATCGGCGCTCAAAAGCACGATGTTTTTCGGAGCAGGCGCGACACCGCTTTTAACACGGTTGGGGATGGCGCTCAAAGGATAGGCAATGCGGGTGTTTTCGGTGACGCTGGTATCGGAAAAATCAAGTTCCCCGGTTTCCGCCAGAAGCGTTACGTTTTCAAGAATTGTTGCCGGGCGCATGGCGGCGTTATAGATTTCGGGCTCGTTTTCCTTGGTGAGGTTAATGGCCTTGGCGTAACAGCCCCCCTCAAGATTGAAGACCTTGTCGGTGGCCCATCCATGTTCGTCATCACCAACCAGCGCACGATCCGGGGCGGTTGAAAGCGTGGTTTTGCCGGTGCCCGACAGGCCGAAAAACAATGTGGTATCACCATTTTTTCCGACATTGGCCGAGCAGTGCATGGGCAGAATACCGGCCTCGGGGGCGTGGTAGTTGAAAAGGGAAAATACTGATTTCTTGATTTCTCCGGCATAGGCGGTGCCGCAAATGAGAACAATATTGCGGGAGAGATCCAGGGCAATAGCTGTGGTGGATTTGGTGCCATGGCGGGCCGGGTCGGTCTGAAAATCAGGCATGTGCACGATGGTGACGTTGGCGTCAAATCCGCTAAGTTCGGCCTCGGCGGGCCGGATCAGCAAGTGGCGGATGAACAGGGAATGCCAGGCGCTTTCAGAAAATACGTCAATATTGTAGCGCGATGCGGGGTCGGCTCCGGCAAATAGTTGCTGCTGGTAGATGGAACGGCCCTTGACGTGTTCGAGCATGTCGGCCAGCAACAGATCAAAGCTTTGCGTATCAAGGGAGTTGGTATTGTCCCACCAAACTTTTGTTTCGGTTGCGGCATCGCGCACGATAAACTTGTCGCCCGCCGAGCGTCCGGTAAATTTTCCGGTGGAGGCAACCAGAGCACCCTGAGGCGTTTTGATGACCTCTCCCCGGCGCAGAGCGTGGCCGACAAGGGTCTGGGTCACATAATTCTGGCGAATGACCTTGGCATTGGAACAAATCCTGGCAGCCACGGCAGCGTTTTTTGTTTCTGTCGGGACGGCGATGCTTTCTAGAGCACTCATTTCAGCTTCCATCTGATTTTCAATCACTGGGTTCGTCTTAACCTGCGTGTTTGACCTGCCGAAGTTGCCAGGACACTCTTTGCATGCGCATGCACTAGAGGCTTTTGCATGCGCATGCAACAGTAAATTTTATGATTGCCAGACTTTTTTGTTATCGATGGTTAAGACCCCTTCCGGGGGAAGTCGGGTGGAGCCGCGCAAAATCAGTTGCCCACGCACTTCACGGCGCTGGGCCCGGCGGCCGGGGCTGGCGATCTGGGAATCAATGATTTTGATGGCCTCGCGGGCAAGAGCGGCGGCGGGCTGGGAATAGGTGGTCAGATCATAGGCGGCGTGGCCCGCCTCGGGGACATCGTCTACTCCGACGATGGCGATATCCTCAGGCACGCCGAGGCCGAATTCACGTTTGACCACATCAAGGGCAGCGAAGGCCATATAGTCGGAGGCGCAAAAAATAGCGTCGGCGCGATCGGGTTTTTCAAGCAGAGTGCGTGTTGCTGCCGCTGCGCCCTCAAAAGTATAGTTTCCATGGACCACATCAACATGATCAAAGCCCGCCAGTTTAAGGCGCCCGGCGAAGGCCTGCTGGCGGATTTCGGAAATGTTGGAGCCTTTACTGCCGCCGATGAAGGCAAAGCGCGTGTGGCCCGCCGCGACAAAAAAGTCGGCAATGCGTTCGGCGGCGCGCTGGTTTTCACCCCGGACCGTCGAAATGCCAGGCAGTTTGCTCTCGCGGTTTATCTGGACGATGGGCACCCCGGTTTTTTGGCATTGCAACGTCAGTTCAAGGGAGGCGGTGGTGGCCGTGAGTATCAGCGCATCAACCTGATAGGAAAGCACACGCTCAAGTTCAGGGTCCGCCGCACCGTCTGGAGAAGTTGTGAACAGCAGGATGTGCCGCCCCGTCTCGCGCAACTGCTCGGACAGCTCCTTGACCACCTGCGCATAGAAGGGATTCTCAAGGCTGGAGATGGCCAGCGCGATGATGTTGGAACGGCCGGTGGCCATGGAGCGGGCCATCAGATTGGGCTGATAAGACAGGGATTGGGCCGCTTTGAGGATTTTCTTGCGCGTATCCTCAGCCACGCTGGCACCGGGTGTAAAAGCGCGCGAAACCGCCGACTGGGAGACGCCAGCGACTTTTGCCACATCACTTTCTGTGGGCGCGCGACGCCCTGTTTTTTTTCTGCTCACTATCGAATCCGAAATACGAAGAATCTCCAATATCAGATGATAAAGCACAAAGCTGAAGGATGCACCCTTTGCGCAAGACCACAATTGCGATAAAATGACACTTAGTGTAATTATTTAGCCCGCAATGCGGAATGAGCAATTTAGTTTGAGGCCAGACACCCATGCCCCTTCTTGATGAAGACTATCTGTTTCCTGCCGACCCACAAGCGCGTCTGGTGGCCAGAAAGCTATATGAGCAAATCCGCGGATTACCGCTGATCAGTCCGCACGGGCACACACAAGCGCAGTGGTTCGCGGATGATGAGGCATTCCCGGACCCGGCGAAACTGCTGGTCATCCCCGACCATTACATATTCCGCATGCTGGTGTCGCAGGGTATCAAAATGGAAGACCTGGGGGTGCCAAGCGTGGATGGCTCGCCTGTTGAGACTGACAGCAGGAAAATCTGGCAAATATTCGCGGACAATTATTATCTGTTCGCAGGCACACCGACCCGGCTTTGGCTGGACCATTCTTTTCAACATATATTTGGTATTGACGAACCGCTGAATTCTGACAGTGCCGGGCGTTATTTTGACCATATCGCCCAGTGTCTGGAACAGGAGGAGTTCCGCCCCAGAGCGCTCTACGAAAAGTTCAATCTGGAAGTCATCAGCACAACCGAAGACCCGCTGGACGAACTGAAATATCACCGACAGATAAGGGAAAGCGACTGGAATGGTCGGGTGATTTCAGCCTATCGGCCCGATATGGTCGTGGACCCTGATTATGATGGCTTTGCTGAAAAGCTTGTCGCTTTGGGGGAGTTGAGTGACTGCGACACGATGAGCTGGCAGGGTTATCTTGACGCCCACCGCCAACGGCGGGCCTATTTTATTTCCCTTGGCGCAACTTCGACCGACCACGGACACCCCAGCGCTCGCACCGCCGACCTGAACGACGGGGAGGCCGAACGGCTTTTTCACGACGTGGTGTCGGGAAAGGCCAACGAGGAACAAAGAGACCTGTTCCGGGCCCAGATGCTGACGGAAATGGCAAAAATGAGCATTGAGGACGGTCTGGTGATGCAGTTACACCCCGGCTCGTGGCGCAATCATTCGCGTTCGGTTCACAAAAGGTTCGGACGGGACAAGGGATTTGATATCCCCACCGCAACCGACTATGTGAGCGACCTTAAACCGCTGCTGGATGCTGTGGGCCATTCGCCTCAGCTCAGCCTCATTCTGTTCACGCTTGACGAAAGCGCCTATTCGCGGGAACTGGCGCCGCTGGCCGGAGCCTATCCGGCGCTCAAACTTGGCCCCGCCTGGTGGTTTTTTGACAGTGCCGAGGGCATGAAACGCTATCGTGAGCTCACAACGGAAACTGCGGGTTTTTACAATACCGTGGGCTTTAACGATGATACGCGGGCCTTCCCCTCAATTCCGGCGCGCCATGATGTGGCCCGGCGGGTTGATTGCGCCTATCTGGCCGGACTGGTCACAACCCATCAGTTGCATATGGAGGAAGCTGAGGAGTTGGCGGCAGAATTGGCCTATGGGCTGGCCAAGAAGGCTTATAAACTTTAGGTTCTGGACCTTTTTTTCTGCACTAGCATAGCCTTTGCGAATGAACTGAACCGGGCCGCCATGAATCTTCTCTTCGAGAGGCTGGCAATAGCGCAACGAACCTTGCGCCATTCAACAATATACATTCAACTATTGCCTGTGTTGGAAAAATCTGTTCTTTGTTGCGTTCTTTTGCACACTAGGGAACGGCAATGACCACTACACCAACTTTCTGGAAAACCACCACCAAGGCAACGGACAATGTCGCTAATGGCGGAGCGGCGACCGCCGGGGAGCAATATGACGCCATTGTTCCTCTGGCCAATGGCGGTTTCCTGATTGTCTGGACTGACAACCGCTCACAGCAGGCCCAGGTGTTTGACGCCGAAGGCGAAGTTGTCACCACCCATGAAATCGTTCCCTACTGGCCCCTCAATATATTCGGATATGATACCTCGGTGGTTTTCACCACTCTGGCCAACGGCGATATCGCCATGGTCTTTGATGGCTTCAACGGGGCTGGATATGACCAGTACAAGCTCGCCATTTTTTCAAACTCCGGTGAGTTAAAATCTCTCCAGCCCATGAATACAATCCTTGTTGATGGGCCAAATGAAAAAACAGACGTGACCATCAGCGCTCTGGCCGATGGCGGATTTGTCGTTGGTTTCAAGGAGCTGGAATCGAGTTTTGGTTTTTTGGCCATGAAGCGGTTTGGGGCCGATGGCACAGAGCAGACGCTCACCGGACCTCCGGTTATTCTGGAAGGAGACGTTTACACGGCGGAAACGACAACGAATGAAGTACGCTCCGCCCGCGAAATCAATTTGACCGACAAGGGCCTGATTGAGGGTTTGACCGGCGGAGGCTTCGTTTCCGTCTGGGTTGAGGGCAATACCGCCAATACGATTGCAGTGCGGATTTTTGGCGCCGACGGGATGCCGATTGATACGCCAAACAATGTAATTCCGGGGACCGAGGACTACGAATTCAATATTGAGGAAAACGCCTCCAATATCCAGCAGCTTCAGGCTGAAGCGCTGTCCGGGGGCGGGTTTGTTGTCACATGGACGGCCACGGGTGCGGACGCCTGGCAAAAAAACTTCTATGCCGTGATTTCCGCTGACGGCACCATCATCAAAGGCGCAACGGCAGTTCAGCCAGAAGATTCCGCCGGCACCAGCGAGGACCCTTTGCAGGTGGCCAGTTTTACGGCTGGCTTGCGCCATGCTATTGCCCTGGAAGACGGGGGTTTTTTGATTGTGCGCGAGGACAGGTATCTGGGAGGCGCTGAAAGCTCCAATGAGCTTATTTTCGAGCGTTTTGATGCCAGCGGAAACAGCCTGTCCGGGCCAGTGTTTTTGGCAAGCGTCAGTTCTGCAACGCAGATTACCGCTCCCAATGTCTTGCAACTCAAAGATGGAACTTTGTTGTTTGCCTGGTCCAACCCCAGCGCCCCAGGCGACTATGTTGCGGTGCGTTATGACCTGGATGGCAATCAGATCGGAGAAGAATTCGCTCCCATTACAGCCTCCGCCCAGTCGGTGAGGTCGCCCACGCTGGTATTGCTGGAGGATGGCCGCGTGGCGGTTTCTCTCGATGATTCAACAGGGGAAACCCATTTTTCAATATTGGACCCCCGCGGCTCCGTGATTGTGGGTGACAGTTCAGATGAAACCATCACTTCAAGAAAAGACGGAGCAACGGTGAAAGGACTGGGAGGTGATGACATATTACTGGGCCAGCAAGCTGTTGACACGCTCAAGGGGGGAAATGGCGCTGACTATCTGTCCGGCGGCAAAAGGGCAGACAAGCTGTTCGGCGGAAACGGCAATGACGAATTGTTCGGCGGCAAGGGCAAAGACAAGATATTCGGTGGCAAGGGCGATGACAAATTGTTCGGCGGCAAGGGCAATGACTGGCTAAAGGGCAATGGGGGCAAGGATAATTTCGTTTTTGCCAAAAATGAAGGCCGCAACAAAATTGCGGACTTTCAAAACGGAAAGGACAAGATAGATTTGACTGCCTTCAATTTCAGTTCAAAGTCCGCGGCAATCGCCAAGTTTACCGAACTGGGTGGGCCGAACAATGACAAGTTAAAGTTCAAGGCAGCCGGGACGGAAATCATCATCAAAGGTATTGACCTCAAAGACCTGGGCGGCAGTGACCTGATAATCTAGGGTCGAAACCCATTAATTTCATGCAATTCTGTCTGAAAGAAAGTGTTCAGATGAAGCACATCGTGCACAAGAGAGGAGTTTTACCTTTTCGAGTAACGATTTTCTATCAGGCGGGTGCTTTACTTCAAACCCTTCAGGCGCTGTTGACTTTACCCCTGAATGCGTTGCAAACACCTGAAAACCGCCGGCGCGAGGCCGCAAGATGGGGTTTCCTGCATGTTCGCGCCTGTTCATCAAACAAAATCAACTGGCGCAGAACGGGTGCAATTAATGGGGCCTGACCCTAAGGTCACAGGCAGCTAATCCGGCCGGACATCGGTGTGCCCCTTGGTCACCGGGCGCCCGGACAGGGTGACCCAGAAATAGTTCAATGTGTAAATGCCTGCGGTTCTGAACACCCCTTCCTGCTCCAGACGCCGGCCAGAGGTTTTCATGGGCAGTGAAAAAGTCCACTTTACCGGACCCACCTTGTGCAGTCGCCGGGCAACATCGGTATCTTCCCCGTAAAACTCGATGGAGCGGTCAAAGCCCCCGGCTTTTTTCCATGCCGAGCGCTTGAGCACAAAATTGCCCCCCTGGATCATTGAACCGATGCGGAAAACAAAGCGATTGAGCAGGTAAAGCAGGTAGGCGAAATAATAAAAACCCCGGACCAGCGCCCGATTGTACCAGGCCATATCATAGTAGATATAGGGGCCGCTGAGCGCCACCAGGTCGGGGTGTCTGGCAAAAGTGGTCAGGACGGTGGTTATCCAGCCTTCGGGCAGAAGGGTATCGGCATCAATATTGGCAACCAGTTCGGCCGTTGTGGCCTCAAAACCTGCGTGGCGGGCGTGAACCAGGCCTTTTTTCATTTCATCCACAACTGTGACGCCGGGATAGCTCAATGCGATTTCCTTTGTTCTGTCGGTGGAGGCATTGTTGACGACGACAATCTCGGCCCTGCACCCTGAGCGCTCCACTTCGGCCACAACGGAGGCCAGGCACTGCCCGATGAGTACTTCTTCGTTATAGGCGGGAATGACAAACGCGAGGTCCATACTGAACTTTCAAAAAGAGGCTCTGACCTAGGGTCAGGGCCCTAGCTGAACATAATCAGGCGGATGGCGGCAATGATAACCGCTATACGGATCAGCCACTTGAACATGCTCAAGTTGATGAGCTTGAGAATTTTCACCCCCAGCCAGGCTCCCAGAAGAATAATGGGCACCGCCACCAGATTGAGCTTCAGCGTATCGGTGGTAATCAATCCCAAATTGACTGAAAACGGCACCTTAACGATGTTGAGCACCAGAAAATACCAAGAGCGGGTACCGACAAATTTCTCCTTTGTCAAACCCATTTGCAACAGAAAAATGCCGAAGATAGGACCGGCGGCATTGGCAACCATCGAGGCGGCACCGGCGGCAAGACCGACCAGAGCGGTAGCGATTTTGCCGCCCTGTGGCCTGAGACGCGCATACTCAATCATCAAGGAAATCACCAGCATAATGAGAATAATGACGCCGATGGCCCGCTCGAAAACCTCTGCAGGCAACAGGTCAACAATAAAAAATCCAATGACAATACCAACCACGGCCGCCGGGAAAATCCTGAGCAGGATGGGCCACTGGCAGTCGCGCCGGTAATAAATCACCGCCATGATGTCGGCGACAATAAGCATGGGCAGCATTATGCCGGGCGACGCCTTGCCCGGAAATGCCAGCGCCAGCAGAAGTACGGCCAGAATGCCGACACCGCCCACCGAGGTTTTGGTAAACCCGATCAGGGCGGCGGCGAGGACAAAATAAAAAAGCTGAAGCGTGGTAAGATCAAAAATTCTCAGTCACCTGAATATTTCGCCACCAGCGCCCCGGCTGCCTCATAGAGCATCTGCCCGTCCGGAACTTCGGCAATCCAGTTGTCGATGGTGGGCTGGGCCGCCTGTTTCCAGCGTTCGGTTTCCGCTTCGTCCAACGTGATTATCTGGTTGCCCCGGTCCTGGGCCACCTTGAGGCCGACAAGGTCCCCAGCATCCATGGCAGCGCCAAACTGCGCTGCAAGGTCGGCCCCTGAATTGGCATCAATGATGGTGCGCAGGTCTTCGGGCAGATTATTGTAGGAGGCTTCGTTCATCACCAGTGCAAAGGTCTGGGTGTAAAGCCCGTTGGTGCCACTAAAGCCGGTATGGGTGCCCACCAGTTCGCTGATACGAAAGGCAGTTGTGACCTCCCAGGGTATGGTGGTGCCCGAAATTACGCCCGTGGTCAGGGCTTCGGGCACGGAAGGCAGCGGCATGCCGATGGGTTCAGCCCCCAGATTGGCCAGCATCTGGTTGATGATACGCGAGCCGCCGCGCACCTTGGTTCCGGCAAGGTCCTCCAGCGCAGTCAGAGCCTCCTTCATATGAAAAAGGCCGGGTCCGTGGGTATGGGCGGCGATGAGTTTAACGCCCTCAAACTCGTCCATGGCGTAGGTCTGGACATATTCGTGAAAAGCGCGGGAAGTATCCTCGCCATTGGTGACCATGAAGGGGGTCTCGAACACCTCGGATTTGGGGAAGCGGCCCGGGGTATAACCAAGCACCGTCCAGATGATATCAACGACGCCATCTTTGGCCTGGTCGAAGAGTTGGGGGGGCGCGCCTCCCAGTTGCATGGAAGGGTAAAGTTCAATTTTAATGCGACCTTTAGAAGCGTCCTCAATGCGCTTGGCCCACGGGGCCAACCCCTCAGCGGGGATGGTCGAAGTGGCAGGCAGAAAGTGGTGCAGGCGCAGGGTATATTCCTGGGCAAGGGCTGCGCCGGCGATACCAAAAAAGGCAAAAGCGGCGCAAACAATCGTGGAGAGGCGGTTCATGTCAGTCACTCCTGAATGCTCTCTATTTCTGGAAGTGCTCTAACTCATACACTGGCAGCAGACCAGCACAAAACATTCCCAACGCAGCCGAGTATGGAGTGATATTCGCCAGTCAACCCAAAGTCCGCACCAGAAACAGACTGATGGCGGGCACGGTAACCAGCAGTATCACGCGCAGAATATCGGAGGCTACGAAGGGGAGCACGCCTTTATAGGTTTCGCTCAGAGGGGTTTGGGGAGACATTTTGTTGATGATGAACAGGTTGAGCCCCACGGGCGGCGTTATCAGCCCCACTTCCACCACCACAAGAACAAGAATGCCGAACCACAGGCCGAACTCGGCCGGGGAAAGACCAAAGTCGAGTTGAATGACAATGGGATAAAAAATGGGAATGGTCAGCAAAATCATGGACAGGGAATCCATCAGCGTGCCAAGCACCAGATAGAGCAGCAAAATGGCGGTCAGTACCAGCCACGGGGAAAAGCCCTGCGTGGTAATGAACTCGGCGGCAAACTGGGGCACGCGGGCAAGGGCGAGGAAGTTGTTAAAGACCCCTGCCCCCAGAATGATGAAAAATATCATCGCCGTTGACGAGGCGGTGGCCAGAATTGCGGGCATGAAACTGTGCCGGGTGAGACCGCCATTGAACAGGGCAATCAGCCCGGTACCAACCGCGCCCACCGCTGCCCCTTCTGTGGGGGTGAACAGCCCGGCATAGATGCCACCGATGACAACAATGAATACCAGGAGAACCGGCCAGACCCCAATCAGAGCGCGCCAGCGCTCGGCATAGGGTGCGCGGGCGCGCAGACCAGCGCTCTCAGGCTTCAGGCGCACATAGATTGAGATGGCCAGCATGTAACCAAGAGCCGCCAGAACGCCCGGAATGATGGCGGAGATGAACAGTTTTGCGATATTCTGTTCGGTCAGAATGGCGTAGATAACAAGGATAACGGACGGCGGAATGAGAATGCCAAGGGTGCCCCCGGCGGCAAGGGTGCCGGTGGCCAGTGCGCCGGAATAGCCGTGGCGTTTGAGTTCGGGTAGTGCCACCTGACCCATGGTTGCGGCTGTTGCCAGCGAAGAGCCGCAGATAGCTCCAAATCCGGCGCTGGCGCCGATGGCAGCCATGGCAACACCGCCGGGCCTGTGACCCAGCCAGGTTTGAGCCGCCCGGAACAGTGCAACGGACATGCCACCAAGGGTAGCAAGCTGCCCCATCAGCAAAAACAGGGGAATGATGGAGAGCGAATAGTTGGAGAAGGTGGACCAGGTGAGGTCTTTCATCTGGGCCAGCACCGGGGTGAAGGACCCGCGCACCAGATAGTTACCCACCAGGCCGATAATCAGCATGGCCAGACCTATGGGGATGCGCAGGAAAATCAGCCCCATGAGCACCGGAAACGACCAGAAGCCGATTTCAAGGGCGCTCATCTTGGCGTTCCAGTGAGTTTGACTGGTGGCGGGGTAACGAGGGCACGCAAGGAATCTGCGCTGGTCCAAAAGCCAACAACAATCCAGCTGACAAGCCCGACAAGGGCGGCGGCATAACCCCACCACAGGGGAAGGCCAAGCAGGAAAGTGGTTTCCCCATAGGAGATTTTATCCATCATCCCGGCGAGGTGACGCCAGGTAATTATCAGGGCTATAGCGAGCAGAAGTACATCGCCAATCAGATCGATGAAGGCATTGAAACGGGGGCCCAACCAGTCGGTAAATATGGCAACGCTGGCGTGGCCCCGGTTGAGGTGGCACCAGGGCAAAAACGCACAAACCACAAAAACCGTTCCCGCCTCGACCAGTTCGAACTGCCCACGCAGGGGCTTAAAGCCGAAGGGCAACAATGTGCGCCCGGTGATGCTGACAACAGTCAGAACCGCGATGAGCACCAGAACAAGACCGCCGAGCAAGGCGACAAGCCGGGCTATTTTTTGAATCCACAGACCGCTGGCTGCCAGCATGGGGGCAAAACCTATTTCAGCCACTTGTCATAGTCGGAAACCAGCAGGTGCAGGGGTTCCTCGTCTTCTTCTATGCCGGAAAAACGCGCAATGGCGGGGTCTTCGTAAACGTTATCGGTATTGTCGTCATTGACGGTTGAGACCTCTCCAATAAAAACGTCGCCCCCCTCACCCCAGAAAGCGTGCCAGTGCTCATTGGGCATCAGGGTGACGCTCTCACCGGGCATAAGACGCAGTTTGTGGCCGGGCTCGAACTCATGGCGCACGCCATCGCAATAAACCACGGTACCCTTGGAGCGATCGCATTTGCCATCCGTATCGCCAAACAGCTCAATGACCAGTGTCGCCCCTCCCCGGTTGATAATGTCTTCGGCCTTGAGAAAATGGCGATGCATGGGGGAATACTGGTTTTCCTTGGAAATCATGGCCTTTTCCGCATAAAGCATGCCGGTGCCTTTTTTCAAATCGTTGGCGTTGCCATTGCGCACGGTGAACAGGAACAGGCCCTGCTCATCAAATTTTCCGAGGCCGAAATCGGTGATGTCCCAGCCCATGCTGGAATTGATGATGGCCTGGGCTTCGTCTTTTTTTGCCCTGAATTCTTCAGGCGACCAATAGGCAAACGGGGGCAGCACATAACCAAATGAGCGGATGAACTCGTCGCTCTGGCGCAATATTTCATTGATGCGCGACCGGGTGATGGAGGGTTTTGTCATGGCATTGTTCCGTCAACAATTGGTTCCCCTCCTATCTTTCACGCAAATCCCGGTCGTGCAATGGCTACGCTTTTCAAACCACCCGCTTTTCCTCTCCTCCAATATCCAGAAAACCACCAGACTGGCGCGCCCAAAGACTTGCATAGGTGCCCCCCGCCGCGACCAGTTCGTCATGGGTGCCCTGCTCAACGATTTTACCCTCGTCCAGAACAATCAGCCGGTCCATGGCGGCAATGGTAGAGAGCCGATGGGCAATGGCGATGACGGTCTTGTTTTGCATCAACAGTTCAAACTGGTCCTGAATTGCCGCTTCAACCTCGCTATCGAGGGCCGAGGTCGCCTCATCAAGCACCAGAATGGGCCCATTCTTGAGCAATACCCGGGCGATGGCTACGCGCTGGCGCTGCCCACCGGAGAGTTTGACCCCTCGCTCGCCCACATGGGCGTCATAACCCCGGTTGCCCTTGGCATCCTCCAGACCGAGAATGAAATCATGGGCTTCGGCCAGTTTTGCCGCTGCAATCATTTCTTCATCGGAAGCATCGGGGCGACCATATTTTATGTTCTCGCGTACCGAGCGATGCAGAAGTGAGGTATCTTGGGAAACCACACCAATGGCGCCGCGCAGGGATTCCTGAGTCACGGTTGAAATATCGGTGTCATCAATGGTGATGCGCCCATCAGCCAGGTCGTAAAACCGCAAAATCAGGCTGACAAGGGTGGACTTGCCCGCACCGGAGCGGCCGACAAGGCCTATTTTCTCGCCCGGCTCGATGGCGAGACTAAAGCCGTCAATGACCGCGATATCACGTCCTGAAGAAGCATCAGGCAGAACTGTTTCATCGTTGGCACTGCCCCGATCATACTTGAACGTGATATTTTCAAACCTGATTGCCCCCTCACCGACCTTGAGCTCCTTTGCGTCAGGTGCATCATGGACAAGGCGGGGCACCGAAATGGTGTTGATGCCATCGCGCACGGTGCCGATATTTTCAAACAGGGCCGACATTTCCCACATGATCCAGTGGGACATGCCCTGAAGCCGGATGGCAATGGCAATGCCGATAGCAACAGCGCCCGGGCCAATGATGGACTGCTGCCACAGAAAAAGGCCCACCCCGGCTATGGAAAATAAAAGCAGTGTGTTCAATATGTCGATGGAGGCTTCAAACCAGGTGCCCAGACGCATCTGCTTGTGCACGGTGACCAGAAATTCATCCAGAGCATCGTGAGCGTAGGTTTCCTCGCGTGCAGAATGGGAAAACAGCTTGACCGTTGAAATGTTGGTATAGCTGTCAACAATCCGGCCCGTCATCATGGAGCGGGCATCGGCCTGCATCTGGGCAATTTTGCCAAGGCGGGGCACAAAGAAACGCAGCAGGCCGAGATAGATTGCAAACCAGACGACCAGCGGGATAACCAGACGCCAGTCGCTGGAGGCAATCAGAACCAGCGCCCCGAGGAAATAAATCACCACATAGAGCAGTATGTCGAGAAGTTTCATCACAACTTCGCGCACAGCCAGGGCGGTCTGCATCAGCTTGGTAGCTATTCTGCCCGCAAACTCATCCTGAAAGAAGGCCATGGACTGGCGCAAAAGATAGCGGTGAACCATCCAGCGAATACGCTGGGGGAAATTTCCGGCCAGCGTCTGGTGAATAACAAGGGTATTCACAATGGCAAATATGGGAAAAACAACGAGCACGACCAGACCCATCAGGACCAGTTTGCTGCCCTCATCCTGGAAAAAAGTCTCCTTATCAGCCCCAGACAGCCAGTCGATAATGGAACCCATGAAGGCAAAAAGTATTATCTCGATGACCCCGATAACCCCTGCGGTCAAGGCCATCAGTGCCAGCCAGCGCTTGCTGCCATCCATGTAGTGCAGACAGAATTTAACGAAACCGCGCGGGGGTGTTTGCGGAATTTCGGACGGGTAAGGGTCGAGGCGGGTTTCAAACCATCTCAGCATAATGCACCTGATAAAATCTGATGTGGCGCGCTCGATGCAACCGGCTTTTGTCAGGGGCCGGAATTTGGCTTCATGCCTCTTGCAGAGGAGCGGCGCGCCGGACCTTCCGTATTTCTATTTCGCAAAACCCGCCACATTGACGGGGGAATAGTAAAACGAGCGGTTGCCAGCCGCTCAGAATACACGAAAACTCAATTTAGGCTGTAACAAGAACAGCACACTTCAATATTATCGGTAAAGAGGCAATGGTGGGCGAGAAAAGCAAACAAATCAAACATCTTAAGGATTACAAGCCCAGCGCATACCTTGTGCTCCATGTGGATATGGATGTGGACTTTGCACCCGAGCGCATGATTATCACCTGCCGGTTGAGCATCGAACGGGCGCCGGAAACCGAACCGGGGGCAGTTCTAGAGCTTGATGGAGAGGAACTTGAGCTTGTTTCCCTCAAAATTGATGGACAAGAGCTGAAGGACAAGCAGTTTTCCTATGAGAACAACAGGCTAACGGTGCACAACCCGCCCGTGCAGCGCTTTGTGCTGGAGAGCAGGGTTGCAGTCAAACCCGAAGAAAACTCTCAGTTGATGGGGTTATACCGCTCCAATGATATCTGGTGCACCCAGTGCGAGCCCGAAGGGTTCCGGCGCATCACCTTCATGGCTGACCGGCCTGACATTATGGCAACCTATCGGGTGCGTCTCATGGCAGACAAGAAACTTGCCCCGGTGCTGCTGGCCAACGGCAATCTTGTGGAAGCAGGAGAGCTGGCGGCAGGGAAGCACTATGCGATCTGGGATGACCCGTACCCCAAACCCACCTATCTGTTTGCAGTTGTTGGAGGAGACCTTGAGGCCCTGAACGACACATTCACTACCATGTCGGGCAAAGATGTCGCGCTGGCAATATATTGCGAGCCGGGCAAAGCGGCGCGTTGTACTTATGCGATGGAAGCGCTGAAACGCTCGATGCGTTGGGACGAAGAACGCTTCGGGCGCGAATATGATCTCAGTATTTTCAACATCGTTGCTGTAAGCGATTTCAATTTCGGGGCCATGGAAAACAAGGGACTGAACATATTCAACGACAAGTATATTCTGGCCGACCCTGACATTGCGACCGACATGGATTATTACAATATCGAGCGCATCGTTGCTCACGAATATTTCCACAACTGGACCGGCAACCGGGTGACCTGCCGCGACTGGTTTCAGCTGTGCCTGAAAGAGGGGCTGACGGTCTATCGCGACCAGGAATTCACCTCGGACATGCGTTCGCGGGCGGTCAAACGCATCGGGGATGCACGGGATTTGCGGGCCCACCAATTCCCCGAGGACGCAGGGCCGCTGGCCCACCCGCCCCGGCCCGACCAGTATGCCGAAATCAACAATTTTTATACGAGCACGGTTTATAACAAGGGTGCCGAGGTGGTGCGTATGCTTGCGACCCTCCTGGGGGAAGACGAGTTCCGTAAAGGCTGTGACCTTTATTTTGAGCGCCATGATGGAGAAGCCACCACCATCGAGAGCTGGCTCAAGGTGTTTGAGGACAGTTCGGGGCGCGACCTTGGCCAGTTTTCCAGATGGTACACGCAGGCGGGAACACCCGAAGTCACCGCCTTGGGCCAGTGGGACGCGGACAGCCAGACTTATCGCCTGCAACTGAGCCAGTCGACCAAAGCAACGCCGGGGCAGCAGGAAAAAAAACCTCAGGTCATTCCGCTCAAATTCGGGCTTGTGGGTCCCAATGGTCAGGATATGGACTGGAGCACCGTCAGCGGCAATGCGGTTGTTGGTGATATGATCGTGTTTGGCACGCCCCAGACTGAGCTGACCTTTGAGGGGGTCTCGGCCAAACCGGTTCTCTCGCTGTTGCGGGGATTTTCAGCGCCAGTGAACCTGAGCGGGGATCAGAGCACAGAGGAGCAGTTTTTTCTGGCCCGACACGATGCTGACCCTTTCAATCGCTGGCAGGCGCTGCAAAGCGTTGGCCTTGATATGATGGTTGAGGCAGTGCGTAACGGGGGAGAATTTGATCCGACAAAGATTGCTCGCTTGGGCGAAGCGCTGAGCGACACGCTTGCAAGCGACGCTGTTGACAGTGCGTTCAAGGCGCTGGCGCTCAGTCTGCCGGGCGAAGGGTCAATTGCGATGGTGCTGGCCAACAATATCGACCCGGCAAAAATCCATCAGGTACGCCGGGATTTGCTCAAGCAAGTCAGTTCGGGAATGTCGGGACATCTGCTTGACGCCTACGAAAATCTCAAAAGCGAGGCACCCGCCTCTCAGGATATGCAACAGGTGCGGGCGCGCTCATTGCGCAACCAGTGTCTTGGCCTGCTTGTGGCTCAGGAAGAGGCGCAATTTGATGCACTGGCCCGCTCCCAATATGAGAGGGCTGACAATATGAGCGACCGCATGGGGGCACTTGGGGCCATTACCATGCGCTGGGGAGATGATGCGCCCGACATTGTTGAAGACTTCGGGGCCCGGTTTGGCAAAGACGTACTGGTTTACGACAAATGGCTGAGGCTGATGGCGCGCGCGCCGGATGAAGGCTGCCTTGAGAGGGTGAAGGCCATCTATGGTGCAAGTGGTTTCCCCAAAACCAATCCCAACCGCCTCATGGCGCTGGTGGGCGCGTTTGCCATGGGCAATCCGGCCCAGTTCACCCGCTCTGACGGGGCCGGCTTTGAGTTTGTCGCTGAGGTTGCAAACGAGGTTGACAGCGCCAACCCGCAACTCTCCTCGGCACTTATGACCTCGTTTCGCAGCTGGCGAACATGGGAGGCGAATCGGCGCAACCTTGCTGGGAAAGTCTTAAAAAGAATGGAAAAACAAGAGGGGAAATCCCCGGACCTCAGTGATATTCTGACCCGGACACTGGCAGGTTAATATTTATTTAACAAGCTAAGTGATTCTTCTGACTCTGCTTTTTCCAACCCGACAGAATTGTGGCGTAAAACCCACTGGACAAGGCACAGATTGTTGATTCATTGTTGGCGGCAGGGGCACCATTTTTTGATTTGGTGCCGGGCGCGGCGGAGGAATTTATGCAGTCGGACGGTTCACCCGACACAGGCTTGGGGCGATTGGGCAATTGGCATTTTGCCAGCCATTTTGGTGCCGGCTCCCCGACAGGAATGCAGTTCTTTTTGGCTTTGGCATTCGTGGTTTTAATTGTTGCAGCGTTCAATCTTGCTCTGGTATTTGAAGTGCTCATTCTTGAACCCGTCGTTGCGGCCATGGTGATGGTTGTGCTCTGTCTCGCGTTGCTTACGGGGGGATATTTGTGGCTCAGGCGGGATGGAGCGCTGGTTGCAAACGCCAGTGCATTGGCCAGCAAAAAAGCCTTGCAGGAAAGAGCAGAGAAGGAACTGGCACGACTGCAGAACGAGCAACGCCAGCTTACTCGGCGCTATCGTGAAGAAAAACTGAAAGCTGAAGCGGCAAGCCGGGCAAAAACCGCGTTTCTGGCTCATCTCAGCCATGATGTGCGTACACCGCTCAACCACATAATCGGCTTTGCCGACCTGCTCAAACATCAGACCTATGGCCCCATCGGGGACAAGCGCTATCTGGCCTATATAGAGGACATCAAACGTTCCGGTGAGCGGCTGCTTTTTTCGTTTGCAGAAATTCTTGAACTGGCCGAACTGGATGCAGGAAAACGGGTTCTGCAGGAAGAACACATAGATGTCGATGAATTGCTGATTGCCCTGCAGGACCAGTTTCAGTCCAGTGCGGCCCATTGCGGGGTCACTTTTGATATCAGCGGTGCCCGAGGCGTGGAACTGCGAGGCGACCGGGCCTGTTTCTTGCGTATGCTGGCCAATATCCTGGATAATTCCATGCGCTTCACGCCCAGCGGGGGCAAGGTCTCTCTCATGGTGTGGGAGGCCGAGGACGGCGTGGTTCTCAGCGTCACCGACACCGGTATTGGAATTCCACCTGAACGACTGAAGGCACTGTCTGCCCCGTTTGCACTGGAGGATGCACTGGTTGCGCGGGGTCGGGGCGGGATGGGGCTGGGGCTGGCGATTTCACGCACAATCGCTGAGCTTTCCGGGGGCGAGATGGCCATTGAAAGTACCCCGGCCATCGGAACCACGGTAGCAATTTCCCTGCCAAGGGCAGCCATTAAGGACGATGCAGCGCGCCCGGCGGCATGAATGGGTTACCGGGCCAAATCAAACCAGGATTTTGATGCGGCGCTAACACGCCCCTGCATCTCATGCAGGTCAAGCTCAAGACGGGAAAAATCTGGATAGTTGCTCAGGCTGGCCAGAAGCTCCTTGAAGGCTGAAGTCCAGTTTTCATCGCGAAACGGGTGAGTAAGGCAGGCGCTCATCACCTGGGTGACGCCGGACATTGTGATATAAATCTGCGCCAGATCCTCACCAGCCGCAAGCCTTCCCGAGTGCTGGAGGGTGCGCAAAGTTGCCGGGATGTCCCCTCGCACCCCGGCCAGTTCTTCACCATGAATCAGAGTGGCCGACTGGGCAATAAACTCGATGTCCATGAGGCCCCCGGGCACGAGTTTCAGATCAAACGCATGGCGAGGGGTGCGCTCCCGGGCCAACCGCGCCCGCATGCTGCAAGCATCTGTGAGTATCTTTTTCTTGTCGACATCACGGCAGATAATGTCCCTGATCGTTTGATTTATCTGAGCACCAAACCCTTCGTCGGCGAAAATAGTCCGGGCGCGGGTGAGCGCCATATGCTCCCAGGTCCATGCCTGCTCAAGCTGGTAGTGACGAAATGCGGTGAGGCTGGTGGCAAGCGGGCCGGCGTTTCCTGAAGGACGCAAACGCATATCGACCTCGTAGAGCACACCCTCAGCAGTCTGGGCCGAGATGGCAGCAATGAGGCGTTGCGTCAGGCGGGTGAAATAGTGCGAGGTCGCCAGCGGCTTTTTTCCATCGGACATTTCCAGACCGCCGGGGGCATCATAAAGCAGGATCACATCAAGATCGGAGGTAATGCTCATATCGCGGCTGCCCAGCCTGCCAAAGGCAAGCAGGGCCACTTTTGCGC
The DNA here is from genome assembly GCA_026981645.1 of Hyphomicrobiales bacterium. Classification (GTDB taxonomy): domain Bacteria; phylum Pseudomonadota; class Alphaproteobacteria; order Rhizobiales; family Devosiaceae; genus DROE01. The sequence continues at coordinate 55,919 of JALSII010000006.1, forward strand.
CTTTGACTGTGCCGTGACGCTGTTCAAAAACTCCACGCACACGTACAAAAAGCCGATCAAGAAGAGTCTGGGCAAGGGCTGCAAACTGATGTCCAGCACGCCTGGGAGAAATGGTTCCGGAAATCAGTCCGGCGGAGAGCAGGAACATCTGCTCCTGCCCGATAATGCGGGCACGATCGATAGTGTCCTCAAAGCTCCGCGCTTCATCCAGAAAACCATCAATTCTGGCCACAAGAATGTTGGTATCAACAACTTCGCCCGTGCGTGCGGGGTCAATGAGTCCGTCAAGGACATGGGCGCGTTTGATTACCGCTTCAGCCATGCGCGGAGCTGAGGCCATAAAGGCGATCAGCAGGTTGAGCAGTCGAGAGTGGGCGCACAACATGGCAAAAAGCTGGACTCCCATGGGCAGGCGCGACAAAAAATCATCAAAGCGGGCAAGCGCCTCATCGGCGTTTCCGGCACGGGCGATGGTTTCCAGTAATGGGGGAACAAGCTCGGTCAGGCGAGCCCGGGCGGGTGCGGCACGGGTCGCGGCATAGCGCCCGTAGTGCCAGTTGCGAATGATTGCCGAGGCTTTTCTAGGATCTTTGAACCCCAGCACGGACAATGTTTCAAGTGTTGCGGGATCATCATCGGTACCCGTAAAAACCAGCGAGCCAATTTCGGAGGAAAGGGTATTTTCCCCAGCAAAAAGGTTGGTGTAGTTTGTGGTAACGGTTTCCAGAGCCTGCCGGTAAGCTTTCTCAAAAGCACCAACATGATCAAAGCCCATCAGACAGGAGATTTTTTCCAAACCCTCATCATCTTCAGGCAGGGTGTGGGTCTGTTCGTCATTAAGCATCTGAATGCGGTTTTCAACGGCGCGCAAAAACCAGTAGGCCCCGCTTAGTTCACTGGCGGTTTCAGCGCTGATCCAGTGACTTTTCGCAAGGGCGGCAAGTGCTTCAACGGTGGGGCGCACCCGGAGGGCAGGTTCGCGCCCTCCGGCAATGAGCTGCTGGGTCTGGGTAAAAAACTCAATCTCGCGGATGCCACCGCGTCCCAGTTTCACATTGTGTCCACCAAGGCGTGCCGCTCCCACATTGCTGGCAATATTTATCTGACGCTTCATGGCCTGAATATCGGCGATGGCTGCAAAATCAAGGTGCTTGCGCCAGATAAAGGGAGAAAGATTCTTAAGAAAAAGATCCCCTACCCGGTGATCACCTGCGCACTGGCGCGCTTTGATCCAGGCGGCGCGTTCCCAGTTTTGCCCCCGTCCCTCATAATAGGTCAGGGCGGCCTCGACGGGTAAGGCGGCCGGGGTGGAACCGGGATCAGGCCGCAGACGCAAATCCGTGCGAAAAACATATCCGTGCTCGGTTCTGTCCTGCATCAGGGTAGCGAGCTGGCGCACTATACGCCCATAGGTTTTAGCTGCCTCTGCGGGATCGGTGAGCACATTCAGGCAGGGATCATAAAAAGCAACAATATCGATATCCGAGGAATAATTGAGCTCGCGTCCGCCATGTTTGCCAAGGGCAAAAATCGCCAACCCGGATTGGACGGCAGAGGCTTGCGCACCCTTGGCAAGTTTACCGCTTTGCGCCACACTACGCATAAGAAACTCAAGGCAGGCCTGCACACTTGCATCGGCCAGGTCCGAGAGGGCGGCGGTTGCCTGTCGGGTATCCCAGGCATTTCCGCATTCGGCGATGGCGACAAGCAGGGCGGTTTTGCCCTTGGCTATGCGCAGAGCTTTTGAAAACTCCGCTTCACAGGTCTCTTCACAAGAAACCGCTTTTATTTCATCAGTTATGGATTGCAACAATGCTGATGGCTCGCCATTCAGCAAATCGAGGAGAAACTCCGTATGTTTTCCGGCCAGAGAAAGCAGATAGGGCGCTGAGGAGAGAAGCGGCGCCAGCAGAGGACCTGCGGGGCGGATTTTTTCTGCCTGATCCGGAGGCAACTCTTCAAGCCAGAGATCAAAGCCCTCGTGGTCTCCCGGTGGAAGGGGGCGCACCTGCATATTCACAATGCAGGCGAGGCGGAGCTGCAACAATCAGGGTTTTGCGGGCAAAACCATGATTGCACGGACTCCGGGGTCCGCGTCTTCAATTCGAAAGGTCCCCTTGTGCAATCTGACGACGGCGGAAACCAGCGAGAGCCCCAGACCGGAACCCTGTTCGGTGCGGCTTTTTTCCAGTCGAACAAAACGTTCGAGCACGCGTTGGCGATCGCTATCGGGGATACCCGGTCCGTTATCGGCAACTTCAATATATATCCGATCGTCTTTGCGTTTAACACTGACAATGATTTTGCCCCCGGTTTTGGCATCGTCAGCTGAACCCTTGTTTTGCTCGGTGGCATACTTTATGGCGTTCTCAAGCAGGTTCACAAGCGCCTGAGACAATAATTCACGATTTGCATGCACTTTTATGTCCGCAGTAATATATGCTTCAAGGACGGCGCCTGCATCTTCCACGACCGGACCGTAAAGCTCGCACACATCGGCAACAACTTCGCTGACATCAACGTCCTGAAGGCTGTCAGCCACTGCTCCGGCTTCAACACGGGCAATCAGCAACAGGGCGTTGAAAGTGGAAATGAGCTGATCACTTTCAGCAATAGTCGCTTCCAGAGCTTTTTTGTGGTCCTGAGGCTTCTTGCCCTCACGCAGGGCGGCTTCGGCCCGGTTGCGCATACGTGAAAGTGGTGTTTTGAGGTCATGGGCCACATTGTCAGTAACCTCTTTGAGACCGGCCATGAGCTTTTCGATACGGTCGAGCATATCATTGAGGTTGATGGCAAGCTGGTCAAACTCGTCATTGTGCCTGGTCACGGGCACCCGCTCGGAAAGGTTGCCGGACATGATTTCGTTGGAGGTCGCGGTGATGGTATCGATGCGTGCCAGAACGTGCCGGGCCATTAGCACCCCGGCAATGGCGGAAAGCACAATAATCCCGCCCAGACCCACCGCCATCGTCCCCAGGATAATGGCGGTAAAGTCCCGGCGTTCGACAACATCGCGCCCCACCACGAGGCGCAACCCCCCCTCCAGAATGACCGACTGGACGATGGCGTGGCTGTCACGGGCCCGGGGGGCGGCTTCGTCACGTTCAACCCCTGCCCGACCAAAGGCATCTTGTGGGGTATAGCGCAGGGAATAGCGCCCCTCATTGGCGAGAATGTCGGAGGGAATGGAATCAAGGTTCCCGGCAATCATCTCGCCTTGGGGGGTGCCCAGATAATAGACGCCGGGGCCAGGGCGACTGGCCAGGCGCTGAACGGTTATGGCCAGGGCGCGCAGGCCCCTGCGCTGATTGAGGTTTTGAAGCTGGCGGATCTCCCAGACCACTTCACGGGTTTGTACCTGCTGGATGGATATGGAGGAGCGCACGGCCATATAGGTCAGTAGAGCGACCGAAAAAACAATGAAGATAAGAATAAAAATGGCAGTGAAGCGCACGGTGGTGGTGCGCCACAGGGAGACTATTTTATGCACGGATCATATACCCGGCACCACGTACAGTCTGCAAAAGCTGGGTTTTGTGGCCCCGGTCAATCTTGGCACGCAGACGCGACATGTGGACGTCGATAACATTGGTCTGGGGGTCGAAGTGATAGTCCCAGACATTTTCGAGCAGCATAGTGCGGGTCACCACCTGACCAGAATGTTTCATCAGATATTCAAGCAGGCGGAACTCACGGGGCTGGAGCAGAATTTTCTCACCATTACGGGTGACTTCGCGTGAAAGCCTGTCGAGCGTCAAGTCGCCGACTTTATGGCTGGTTGCAGCTTCTGCAGGATTAGAGCGGCGGGCGAGCACCTCGATACGGGCGAGAAGTTCGCTGAATGCGTAGGGCTTGGTGAGGTAGTCATCTCCACCTGAGCGCAAGCCTGTTACGCGGTCTTCGACTTCCCCAAGGGCAGAAAGAATGAGCACCGGAGTCTGATTGTCTTCAGCGCGAAGTGATTCAACTATTGAGAGGCCATCGCGCCGCGGCAGCATGCGATCAACGATGAGAACGTCATATTCCATTCCGCTGGCCATGGCGTAGCCGGTTTCACCATCGCTGGCGTGGTGGGCAACATGCCCTGCTTCATCCAGCGCCTGGATCAGGTAGAGAGCCGCTTCGCTATCATCTTCTATGAGCAGAATTTTCATATGTCAGGAGCCCGGCTGATGAAATTTCAGGCTGGTAGCTTAAACTGATTGTTTTTCCATAACAAACCGGAGAAAGAACCAGTCGGCCCCGGCGACAATGTTCGCCGAGGCCGTTTTCGTTTGGATTTTATATAGGCAGACCAACAAATCGCACATTGCCGTTGCGCGATACTTTAACGAGAATGCTGGTGCGCCCGCTGGCGCGGACTGCCTCAAGCGCATCTTCGAAGTCCTGCTGGGAGTTGAGCTGCATGTTATTGGCTTCAAGCAATATATCTCCACGCACAAAGCCTTTGGCCGCAGCAATGGATTCGGGCTCGATAGCAGCCACGATCACACCTTCACCCTGTTCATTGGGCACAAGAGTAAGGCCAACACTGGTGGGGGCAACCGGTTCAGGCTCATGCGGGCTCAGTTCTTCCTCTTCGGGCGCGCCAACTGTTGGCTCAATCCGCTCAGCAAGCACGACTTCTACACTAAAGCTTTCGCCATTACGCCAGAGCACCACATCAACGGGGGTTTCCGGAGCAATTTTGGCTACGGTCCGGGTAAGGTCGAGCGTGTCGTCAATCAACTCACCATCAACTTTGAGAATGATATCGCCAGCCTTGATGCCAGCTGCGCCGGCAGGTCCGTTGGGCAGAGGCGCGGTGACAAGGGCACCACGGGCACGATCAAGTCCGACACTTGCAGCAATGTCAGGGGAGACATCCTGAATGCCAACGCCAAGAAAACCCCGGGTAACAAAGCCGTCTTCCATCAGATCATTGATGACCCGTTGAACCACCTCTGCAGGAATGGCAAAGGCGATGCCCACATTGCCACCGGTGGGTGAGAAAATAGCGGTGTTGACACCCACAACCTGACCGGAGAGGTTAAACGCGGGGCCACCGGAGTTTCCACGGTTTATGGCAGCGTCAATCTGAATAAAGTCACCATAGGTGTTGGCGGAAATGTCGCGGCCGCGGGCTGAAACAATCCCGGCTGTGACGGTGCCGCCAAGACCAAACGGGTTGCCAACGGCAACGACCCAGTCGCCCACGCGCACATCTTCCTGAGCAAATTCAACATAGGGCAGGTTGCTGGCGCCCTCAATCTTAAGCAATGCAAGATCGGTGCGGGCATCGGTACCAATCAATGTGGCGACATATTCTTCGCCGTTGTCATCTGTGACGGTTATATTTTCAGCCTGCTCGACCACATGGTTATTGGTGACCACCAGGCCATCTTCAGAGATGATGAAACCGGCTCCAGCGGCCTGAAACCGCCGGGTACGCGGCTGACCGCCACTGCCGGGGGATTGGCCGAACTGATCCTCGAACTGGTCAAAAAAACGACGTAGGGGGTGGTCGCGTGGAAGATCGGGAAATTGAAAGCCAAAGTTTTCGCCATCAAGCCGACGGATGGGCTGGCGGCCTTCAACATTGATGGATACAACCGAGGGCTTAACTGCTTCAACAAGGTTGGCAAAGCTTGCCGGAGCCCCGGAGGGGGCTTCAACGCGTACCTGGGCATTCACGGGCTGACTGACAAAGCCAACCCCTACAACAGCAAGGGCCAGCACAGCGACCAGCGAAGTTGCCACAAGCCAGCGGCGGGAATTGGAAAGAGTTCGTGTTCGCATGAAATTTCTCCTTAGAGTCAGCTCTCAACAGCTAAATGAGAGAGCTAATGCAGGGAACCTTTCCATGCCATGGCGCCAAGGTTACATTTTTGTAATTGTTGGAGCAAAAAAAGACCCCCTGCCCTCAGACACCCAAAACGGCGCGCCGGGCCAGATCAAGTGCCACCAGTGTGAGGATGGCACGAAAGGCAATATGAAACAGTTTTTCGGGTAACCTGTCGAGCGCCAGCCCCCCGAAAACCGTGCCGACCAGGCCCGAGGCCACCATGGCCAGTATCAGGGCCAGATAGTCGTAAAATGCAAAGCCGAACAAAATGAATGCCAGCAATTTGAAAACATTCTGGCACGTCATCAAGAAGGCGTGAGTGCCCACAATCTGGCGCCTGTCGGTAAGATTCCTAAGAAATGTGATGACCAGCGGGCCGGCGATGCCCACAATCATACCAATAGCGGAAGTAAATATTCCGGCGATGGTGGTTGAAAGCGGACCGCGCCGGTTAATCTTTGGCTTGGGAAGCCAGACGCTATAGAGGAGAAACAGGGCAATGGCACCTTTAAAAATCGGCTCGGGCAGGGCCGTGGCAACGCGCCCGCCAGCCAGTGCACCAAAGGCCGAACCCAGAATAAACCAGCCCACAAACTGCCATTGAATAAAAGCCCGGCGAATAAAAGCCCGCCCGCCATTGCTGCCCAGTTGGATGGCCCCGTGCACAGGCACAACCACCGCGCCGGACATAAACAGGCTCATTACCGCAATGAGCAGCGAACCACCCCCAAGGCCGAAAGCTGCGGTAATAGCCGAAGTCAATGTGCTCAGCGCAATAAGGCCAGCGGTCGACCATGCATCCAGACCCGGAGCAACAAAGAGGGAAAAGAAGTCGAGCATAGGCTCCGATTAAAGCGCTTCGCGCTCAAAAACAAGCCTGCCGGGTCCTTCGTGAATTCTTACATCAGCCCTTACCGGATTGAGAGCTATCGCCTTGCAGGCTTGCAAGAATATCCCGTTCCTTTGCCGTCATTCCGGTGGGCACGGGTTTAGCTTTTTGCGGCTCGGCTCGACGACGGCGCAAATTTATTACAACTGCGATAATGGCCAGGAACAATACAACCGGTGCAGTTGCCCACAGCGCAATGGTGTGGGGCCCGAAATAGGGTTTGAGCAGCACAAACTCACCATAGCGGGCGACAATAAACTCAAAAACCTCACTGTCAGCATCCCCTTCAAGCAGGCGCTCGCGCACCAGCAAACGAAGATCACGGGCAAGGGGTGCATCACTGTCATCGATGGATTGGTTCTGACACACAAGACAGCGCAGTTCCGCAGATATATCACGGGCCCGGGCTTCAAGAACCGGGTCAGCAAGAATTTCATCAGGGTTGACCGCGCTGGCGGATGTCACCAGAGCCAGCGGCGTGCTTAGAGCAAAAAGCATCGGAAGCAGGATGGTCCATCTCATTCGGCAGGCTCCGGTTGTTGTTTGGGCTTCTGTCGCGCGGTTTTTGGTGCACCCACGCGCAAACGGCGATCGCTCAGCGAAAGAAACCCGGCAAAAGCCATGATGACGGCACCGTACCACATCAGGGTGATGTAGGGTTTGTACCACACCCGTACCACACGGTTGCCCTCCTCATCCCTGTCACCCAGCGAAATATAGAACTGGGACAGGCCGTAGGTGAGGATGCCCGCTTCAGTGCTGGGCTGGCGGGATGCCGTATAAACACGCTTTTCGGAGAATGCACTACGCACTGACTGGTCCGGCGCAATGACATCAAATACGACCCGTTCGGCAACATAGTTTGAACCTGCGATCTGTTGCACATCATTCAAACGCACCTCGTAGCCGGAAAGTGTGACACTTTCCCCGACACCGATGGAAACCACTTTTTCGGTTTCCCAGGCGCTGACCGAAACGATGCCCAGCACTGCGATGCCAACGCCAAAGTGCGCCAGTGCGGTCGACCATGCCGTTTTGGGCAAACCCTTGAGACGGCGCCAACTCTGCCCAAAGGGAATGCGGCCAAGACGGATGCGATCAACAATTTCAGCAATAGCCCCGATGGCAACCCAGAAACCCAGAAGCAAGCCGAAGGTGGCCAGCGATACCTGCCCCCCCACCAGGAGAACCGTGACAACCATCAACAGCAGCGCCAGGCCTGCAGCGCCGGCCAGCCGCTGGATGACAGCAATGAAATCGCCCCGCTTCCACGCCAGAAACGGGCCAAGAGGCAGGAGGATGAGTAGAGGCACCATCAGTGCACCAAACGTCAGATCAAAGAATGGTGCACCCACTGAAATCATGGGGCCGCCAGCAGCCTGAAGTATCAGCGGGTAAAGTGTGCCCACAAGAACAGCCACTACGGCGGTGGAAAGGAAAAGATTGTTGAGAATAAGTGCGCCCTCACGGCTGATGGGTGCAAACAGCCCACCAACCCGCAGGGTCCTGGCGCGCAGGGCAAAAAGGGCAAATGCACCGCCAATAGCGACCGCAAGCATAGCCAGAATAACCATGCCTCTGGTCGGGTCTGCGGCAAAAGAATGCACTGAAGTCAGGATACCTGATCGTACGAGGAACATGCCCAGCAGAGAGAGGGAGAAGGCCAGAATAGCCAGGAATATGGTCCAGACCTTGAGGGCAACCCGTTTTTCCATCACCAGAGCCGAGTGCAAAAGAGCAGTTGCTGCGAGCCATGGCATAAGGGAGGCATTTTCCACCGGGTCCCAGAACCACCAGCCGCCCCAGCCAAGCTCATAATAGGCCCAGTAGGAACCCATGGCGATGCCAAGGGTGAGAAAAGTCCAGCTGGCAAGCGCCCAGGGACGGACCCAGCGGGCCCAGGCGGCATCAACCCGTCCTGAAACAAGTGCGGCAATAGCAAAGGAAAAGCACACTGACAGCCCCACATAGCCCACATAAAGAAGCGGTGGGTGGATGGCGAGGCCGATATCCTGAAGGATGGGGTTGAGGTCGCGCCCTTCAAAAGGTACCGGGTTCATGCGCTCAAAAGGGTTTGAGGTGAAGATGGTGAAAGAAATAAAGGCCGCTCCAAGCGCGCCCTGAACCCCAAGGACCAGCGCCAGTAAATCGCCGGGAAGGTTGCGACCAAATACGGCAACAGCGGCACCAAACAAAGCCAGAACAAGCAACCAGAGCAGCATCGAGCCTTCGTGATTACCCCAGACACTGGTGATTTTATAAAGCAGGGGCTGGAGGGTGTGAGAATACTCATAGGCGAGCGCGACAGAAAAGTCTGATAAGACAAAAGCCTGTACCAGCGCCAGAAATGAAACAACTATGAGCAGAAACTGTAATACTGCCGCCTGACGGACGAAGGCCGTGGCCCGACCACCGATGCGCCAGAACACGAAACCCACAAGCGATTGCGCCACGGCAATTGCAGCAGCCAGTATCAGTGCAAAGTGACCCAGTTCAATTGACATGTCAGTTTCTCCTCACAGCGGGTTGGCGTGCGGCCAGCATTTTTGTGCTATTCATACTTTCCCTGCCAGTTGCCCTGTTCCTTCAAGGCCTGTTCAACTTCTTTTGGCATATAATTTTCGTCATGTTTGGCAAGAACGGTGCTGGCATCAAATGTTCCGTCCTCAATCAACTGCCCCTCGGCAATCACCCCCTGCCCCTCGCGGAAAAGGTCAGGAAGTATTCCAACATAGGTGACCGTGACCTCGGAGGCCCCATCTGAAACATCAAAAGAATTGTTCTCGCCCTCTTTAGTCCAGCTGCCCTCGAGCACAAGCCCGCCCACCCGTACAGACTGGCCCGCAAGTTCAGAGCGCTCCAACAATTCCGTGGGTGAAAAGAAAAATACGATTTCATCACGTAAGGCGGTAAGAATGAGGGTGGTGGCCAAGGCAAGAACTACCCCCAGAACCGCAATGATGCTCAGTCGTTTTTGTTTTCGGGTCAGTGCCATTTATTCATTTTCTCCAGTGAATCCGGCATCCCGGGCCAGTGCGTCCAATTCGACACGTTCTTCTGCTCCGGGATTTGTCAACAGGGCCTTTTCATAGGCCTGGCGGGCGTTTTCAGTTTCTCCCAGCACAAGATAGGAGCGAACAAGACGTGTCCATTCTTCAATGGAACCGCCGTCCTGCTCAAGGCGTTCAGCCAATCCTGCCACCATGGAGCGAATAAGCTCAGCCTGGGCAGGATCCTCAAGTACCGAAGGCTGGGGAATGGTTTTTTGGGGGAGCAATTCCCCGCGAGCCATGGCAATAGAGAGCCCCTCTTTGGCCACATCGAGCCATGGCTCGTCACCAGTGGCCAGAGATAGCAACTCATTCCACTGGGTAATTGCGTTGTCCCAGTCTTCCTGCCGGGTGGCATCGCCTGCAAGAAAAAACCGGGGCCGTGGATGGGTGGGATCCATCTCTACCGCCTGCTCGAGTGCTTCAATCGCTTCGAGAGGGGCGACACCCTGATTATCAAACAACAGGGCCTGGGCGAAATCTGTCAGAGTGTCGGCATCGGGCGGTTTCAATTCAAGAATGCGACGGTAAGCGTCCGCCGCATCAGAGAACCTCTGCGCCCGCATATAAGCCGGGGCCAGGACCTGCCAGCCATCAATGTCATCAGGTGTTACGAGCAGTTGCGTTTCAACGCGTGTGATTGCCTGGGCAAAACTGATAGGGTTTCCCTCTTCTAAAACACGCATGGCCATGGGGGCGGCGGGCTGATCAGGAGTGCCGATAAAAGCATAAACAATCACAGCAAGGCCAACTGTAGACAGGCTGGCCAGAGCCAGCCCCGGGCCAACCCAACGATCACTTGGCTCGGGCAGGCCGGCCTGTGCAATGGAACGGTGGTGGATAAGTTCGCGGGCCAGTTCAGCCCGTGCAGCCTCAGCCTCCGTCTCGCCAAGCCGTCCGGACTTTACATCTGCTTCAATTTCAGCAAGTTGCACCTTGAAATGATCTTCATTTGACAGACTTTGGAGTACCACCCCAGTCTGACCTTTTTTTGGACGACTTGCATAGGCCAGCGCAAGGGCGACCAGAACCGCAGTTCCGCCAATAAACAACCATACAGTCATACCAGAGACTAGCCTTTGAAACTTTTAGGACATTGGATTGAGCAGATATTTACTCATTAGGCAATTTTGCACAAAAATCCACGCATCTATCGTGTTTGTGATTGCGCAAAATGTCGCTGTCGGGTGTCACAATTAGAAAATGACAAAAAAAGGGACACATCACTTTGATTTTATGCTGGTTGGCTCCAGTTTACAAGCTGGACTGGTAGCCGGATTGTTGGCGCGCGTGCATAAAAAGAAGGTATATCTGGCATTCGAGCCGTCGATAGGGTTTCGTTTGGCACGCGAGTTACCGTTGTCAGTGGATTGCATTACCCGCCCTGAAACATGGCAGCTGCTGGCTCAATCGCGCGCCGAGGCATTCAAACTCCTGACCAGCATTGGCGGAGGCAAGGCTCTTGGGCGGATCAATCCGCTCATCGTTGCAACAACCTTCGATTGCGCTCAGGCGCTTGCCCACATGTTTCATGTGGCCAAGGGATACGGTTTCGAGATTGAGCAGGAAACAATTGGTGCCCTGCCTGCCGCGAAAAAAACATTGCGCATTCGCGGCGCAAGAATTATCCAACACAAGCCGTTCCGGCCAGCACTTGGGCGCTGGCTTGCGGATGGCGGGGTGCGTATCGGCAGTGTCAACGATCTCACACTATCCATCAAAAGGGGAGGTCAGGTCGTGGCAAGAATGTCCGAAGGGACAATTCAGGCCAATCGCCTAGTTCTGGCAGATGAAGAGGCTATTCGCGCCCATGCCAAACCACAATATCTGAACCCCGCCTTTGTGGAGGCGAGTGCAACTACACTGGCATGCGAGCCAGCTCCTGCATTGAGTGAGAAATACGTACTTAATCCGTTCAACCGCTTTCGCGCCTATGGGCAGGCCAACAACGGCTATGAAATCGTCTCCCTCTCGCTAGTTGACGAGGTGGCAACAGATATCGTTGCTTCGTTACCGGATGGAAAAAAACTGCGCCCTGCAGGCCGGGCGGTGTTCAATACCTGTGTGAGTAGCGATGGCGCACCATTTGCGGGAAAACTAGGACAGAGCGGCGCCTGGGCGGTTGGCGGGTTTGGAAATACCGGGGCATTTGTTGCTCCCGCCATTGCCCGATTTCTTGCCGGAAAAGCGGAAGGGCTGGAGGAAGAATATTTCTCCAAACGGTGCGGCGGGGCTAAGCGCGCATCAAGACAAATTTCAGAATACCAGCACATCAGGTCTGGGGGCTGAGCATGGCAAAAAACCCAAGTGCGAGGTTCGATGCCAGGCAGGATGCATTGTTTTCCGGTTCGCTAATCAATCGGGAACGACCCATTTCATTCGAACTTGAGGGACGGAGTTATCAGGGATTTGAAGGCGACAGCATCCTTTCGGCGCTGTTGGCTTCGGGAGTGGACACACTTGGAGAAATGAACGGAGAAGAAATCGCACTGGATGCTGAGGCCTGCCCGCCCGTGGTTGCTACCCTGCCTGACACAATAAAGACAATTCCCCTGCCAATGGAAAGAACACCGCTTGTTGAGGGGATGCAGTTGCGTCTCTTTGCCTCAGAAGCAGACTTACAAAAGGTCAAACGCTCACCCGTCGAACGTATCAAACGCATCGTTTCAGGTCAGGGCGCGCGCAGTCTTGACCTTGAACTGAGGGAAGGCAGCGCTCTGGCAGGGTCATGGATGAGTCTGCCGGCCGAAAAAAACCTTGAGACTGATCTGGTGGTAGTTGGCGGAGGGGTTGGCGGCCTTAGTGCGGCACTGGCCGCAGCTGAAAGCGGCTGGGCAGTCACCATTATCGAGCGGCGTTCGATATTGGGAGGGGATGCGCGATTTTTCGGGGCCCAGGAAGGCGAACAAAGGCCCGGTGATTTTATAAAGTCCCTTGAAGATGCTCTTGCAGACTATGACAATGTACAGGTTTTCACCAACTCTCAAGCGCTTTCATTGTCTGGAAACAGTGTCAAAGTGCATAGGGTCGTGCGCCATGAAAGCAGTGTCCATACAGAAATGCTCCGTATATCAAGTCGCAGATGCGTTCTGGCCACGGGCACGCTGGAGCGCTTGCCGGTGTTCCCCGGAAACCGCCTTCCCGGTGTCGTGAAAGCGCGCGCAGCTTTTCATCTAGCCACATTTTATGGAGTATGGAGCGGCAAAAACGCCGCCTTTTGCATATCAAGTAGCGCTGCAACGCAGGTTGCGCTTCTGGCGGCTGATATGGGCATAAAGGTTGCAAAGCTGGCCGACAGCCGAGGCCGCCCGAAATCCCGATTCTTTGAATTTGCCAAGGCCTATGGCATCTCCCTTGCAACAGGGACGCAAGCGGTTTCAGCGAAGAGGGCGGGAGGCGGACAACTGAATGCCCAGTTTGGCCTTGCCTCAAACTCTTCGCTATCGAACCCCGATACACTTTTGGTCGACAGGCTGGTTGTTTGCGGTGGGTGGCAGCCTGACCTCACTCTATGGCATGGAGCAGGAGGCGAGTCCGCCTGGTCGGTTGAACGTTGCCAGCTTCAAGGCGTTGGTGTACTCAAGAACATTGCTCTGGCGGGGTCGAACGCGGGCGAGCTGAGCATGTATGCCTGCGCAAACCACGGGCGGGCTACATTTTTTGAGTTGGCGGGACTGGACCATTCCGGCGAAAAGTTTACTGCCCCGGACCTTGAGCACGAGAGCGATGACGGACAGCTTCCAGTCGTTCAGGCACCCGAGGGGGTGGAAAGCTGTTTCCTTGACAGTGGAGATTCCTTTGTCCGTGTAACCACCAGCCCCGACCGGGGGTTTTTGGCGCGCCTCTGGCCCAGGCGCGCGCAACCATATTTAAGCAAATCGGCAGAAGATAGAATTTTGACGCTGAACGAAGTCGCCGCCAAGGTTGTTCTGGGAGAAATACCGGCTGAATATTCTGGGATAATTGCGCAGGAACGCTGCATCCATGTCGGCCGGTTTTCTGACGGCGCGCGCGTACTTGAGGACGATAGAAGCATCATGGAGGGAGTGCCAAATTATTTGGTAGGGCGTTTTGGAGACCGGGAGGACATAGTGGAGTTGGGCGTTAGCAACGAGGTTACACTTGAAGTTGGCTGCCAGATCTATCTGGATACTGAAACAAACTTACCCTCCCGGGCAATCGGCGTTGTATTCAAAGCTGCGAACGAAGGAACAGGGACTAACCTTGCCTATATGAATATGTCTGCTGTCAGCGAAGGGCAAACAATTATTGTCCGCAACAACACGCATGTCGAGATGGTGCAAGTTGCAAAATCCGCGCCGAGTCGAATCCGAAAATGAAGAATAGCCCTACCTGACAGCTGTATCTCTGGCCCGTGTCAGTATGGCGGCATATTCGGGATTAAAACGCACCTCGGCCATCTTAATACCGGCATTCAATCGCTCAAGAAAAACCGGATTGTCCGGCTCCTGACGAAAAGCTTCAAGACTGCGACTCATCAGCGTCTCAAGGTCCTTGCCGATAGTGGCCCACAAGGTGTTGACAATAGTATTGAGCGCCAGCGACTCTTTTGCGGCTTTAACTGCCACCAGCAGATATAAACCATTTAACGCATCCAGAATCAGTTCGGGGTCAGTGCGATCGACACCGGTACGCGGTTTGCGCAAGGACATCCGAATGTCAGAATCAAGACGCGTCAGGCGCGGCTCTATCATGCTGGAAACCTCTCGGATCAAGCCCGAGACCTTTTGCGCCCAGCGGCAATTCTTGTCATTTTCGGTAACAATGGAGACCGCCACAATCAACCGGTTGAACCGGTCCAGAGCACAACATGCAAGGTCAATATCCGCAAACCTCCCATAGGAATCGACAAATACGCCGAGTTGGTTTTGCGCGTGAGCAATAACCGCCTCGATGACCGGTGCAAGGCCTGCAGCTTCAATGCCCTGTTGTGTCGGAGCATCAGACATATCCAGAATGACGGAAACCAGCCGATGAGGGTTTTTTGCCTGGCCGATTGCAGCATGCATCATCAGAGCAGATACAGCAGGGTCATCCACTGGAAATGCATTCAAGGCAAGCTTGAGGGCATCTTCATCACGAACATTATTTATCGCGCGTCCAAAAGCAACAGCCTGGGGCAGCAATTGATGATAGCGGAGCGCATTTTGAATCCGCTCTAGGGACTGAAAAATTTCATCCCCCCCGATCTGGACCTTGAAACGCCGTTTCTCCTCTTCATTTTGAGAAATGGATTGACGGGTCCGGGAAATAAGCTCGGCAATTTTAAGGGAAAAGGCAGAGCGCAAGCGAGGACTTGTTTCAGGTGCCAGTGCATCCCCGGCTTCCTGCGCAAGGCCCGGCTCGATGTCTCTAACCAGCCAGTTCCAGACAGCTATTGCATGAGATTTTTCTATTGCCCCCTCTGAGGGATAAAGAACGGGGGGATCAACCAGAACAGGTCCCATCAACGCCTCGACTACGTCGCCCGCATCACAAACGTAATCCGATTCAGTGTTGCAGTCTTTGTTGACAGCAGAATCGTGCGGCAATGGCTGATGGGCGGACATGTTCCAACGCTAAATTTTTGAGTGGGCCGTTGGGCGGCTTTCAAAAACCGTAGCAGTTACGGGTAAACAAAGGCTTTTTAACAAGTCAGAAACCTAAAACCTCGTCCTTAGGAAGCTACGACCTTCCAGGTGCCGTCAATATCACGACAGCTGGTACCACTTTGAGAGAGCTCTTCCTCTCCAACTTTGACCTCATGAACAAACTCGCGGCAGTCACGACTATTTACACGCACAAAAGGACCCACGGTTATTTTACCGGTTGCGCCCTTGTCTCCACTCCAGCGCCGGGGTGCACCGGGGCGACCAAATTGCAGGGCGTAAAATTGCGCGCTGGCAGCTTCTGACTTTTCGTTTTCGCTCAACTTCGCAAAAGCCTGAGCGTTGATGAACAGCGAGGCGTCCGTAGATTGACGGGCTGCCTGCGTTGTTGCGCCGGGAACTGAGGCCTGCAGAGGCGTTGCAGCAACCGGTGGAGTGAGCGTGGCAATGCTTTGATTGGCCGGAAAGCCGACTGTGCGTGAGCAGGCACCCACCGCAAACACAGCAGCAAGCATAACGAAACTTTTCACAATTTTGATTTTGGTCACATGCATATCATTTCACTAACAGTTGTGGTGGAAAAGCGTAGTATACCAAGGCCGGGACCCTAAACACCTGCAACAGGCAGAACCAGCCGCACCTCCAGCCCTCCCTGTGGGGATGGATGCAATGACAAGGTTCCACCATAGACGTCTACCAGCTCCTTGACTATATCAAGACCAAGACCGCTCCCGGGGGTCTTTTCATCCAGCCGCACGCCCCGGCGCAGCACAGCCTTCATTTCTGTTTCATTCAGGCCGCGCCCGTCATCATTGATCGCGATCAAGACCTTTTTTTGACCTGACACCCGGGTTTGCTCAACAATAATAGCAACAGATGATTTTGACCACTTGCAAGCGTTGTCAAGCAAATTCCCGACCATCTCCTCAAGGTCACTTTCCTCCCCCCGGAACCAGGGTGCCCCATCCACTGGCAATTCAAGACCAATGTCCCGGTCGGAATGAATTTTTTCCATTACCCTGACCAGGCGTTCAATGACTTCCCCGGTGTCTGCTTTTTGCCCGATCACCGCCGTTCGGGCCGACATTTGCGCCCGATCCAGATAAGTCTTGACCTGACTGTTCATTTTTTCCACCTCACCACGAACAACTCCGGCAAACTCCTCTTCTCTGCCTGCCGCTTCGTTGCGCAATACCGCCAGCGGGGTTTTTAATCCGTGAGCGAGGTTTCCCACCTGGTTCCTTGCGCGTTCAACAATTTCAGTGTTGGCTCTGAGTAGTTCATTGAGTTCGTCGGCGAGGGGAACCAGTTCGCTTGGGAAATCCCCCTCAACCCGTCTGGCACCTCCCGAACGAACGTTTTCTATGGCCTTGCTCAGCTTTTGAACCGGACGCAGCGCCACCCGGGCAACAATGGCACTCATGATGGCCAGCATTGCCCCCACGGCCCCCAAAACCACAAGGGTCTGTCCACGAAACTGTCCCGTCAGGGTTGCGATCTCATCAAGGTTCCCTGCAACTGCATAAATCAGCTCCTGGTCACCAATAGTCACTTTTCGTTCAATCATGCGGATACGGGTATCAAAATCATCAATGGCGATACCCGTGCGCGCATTCCTGTCATTAAACGGCCCCGAAATTCTTGGCATCACACTCCCGATGAGCGAATTTGACAGGTTGAGGGGCAGGCCGACTTCGTCCGTTATCTGCCAGTACCAGCCCGACGCGGGGCGGGTAAAGCGAGGATCGGCGGCAGAAAGACCGGGCGCTTCGGGCGCTCCATTTTCCAGAGTACGCGCCACGAGTGTTTCCAGATTGAAGTTGAGCGCTTCGGACAGGCTTCTATCAAGCGCCCGGGAATAAAGCGCTGCCAGCAAAAAAGCTGTTGCAACGAGGGCCACAACCAGCCATGCCAGCGACAGCCAGAACAATCTGGCTGCAATAGAGCCTTTTCTCATTGGCAGTCGTTGATCTGGTAGCCCAAGCCGCGAACGGTCTCAATACAATTCTTGGGCAGTTTCTTGCGCAGGCGCCCGACAAAAACTTCAATGGTGTTGGAGTCCCGGTCAAAATCCTGATCATAAAGATGCTCAGTCAGTTCGGTACGGGAGACAACCTTTCCCTTGTGGTGCATCAGATAGGCAAGAAGGCGGAACTCGTGAGAGGTTAGCCTGAGCGCCTTGCCTTCGACCGTGACCCGGCCTGCCCCCATATCCAGACGCACCTCGCCAATTTGTATCTCGTTTGACGCATGCCCAGCCGCGCGCCGGACCAAAGCGCGGATACGAGCCAGAATTTCCTCCATGTGGAAGGGTTTGGCGACGTAGTCGTCGGCTCCGGCGTCTATGCCCTGAACCTTATCGCTCCAGCGATCCCGCGCAGTGAGAATAAGCACCGGCATATCCCGCCCGTCGCGCCGCCATGCTTCAAGGACGCTCAGCCCATCCATCTGCGGCAGGCCAATATCCAGAACCACCGCATCATAGGGCTCGGTGTCGCCAAGAAAATGCCCCTCCTCGCCATCGAAGGCCACATCAACAACATAGTCCGCGTCTTCGAGCGCATCCTTGATCTGCCTGTTCAGGTTAACGTCATCTTCAACCACAAGAATGCGCATGGACTGATTCCCCTCTGGTAACTAGCCGCCAATGTAGGGGGCACCATCTGTTGCGCGCAAGACATAAGTCCTGGTCTGACCGTAAGCATCAAGCGTATCAAAATAATAGTAGGGCTGGCCGTTTATCTGGCAAACACGCAAGTTGAAAGTCTGCTGCGGATTAAATCCGGCCTGTTGGGCAAGTTGGGGCAAAGAACGAAACTGCCCGCCGGCTACCGCCGCGGCGATGGAGCGATTGTCGAGACACGGCCCGGCAGCCTGGGCCTGCACAGCGCCAACCCCGGCGAGCAAAAACAGAACCCCGGCAAGCGCCAAACCCACAATTTGATATGATGTTTTTTTCATATGGAAAATATAACTCCGGTCACCTGAACTCCACATGAACGAAATCTGCAATTCAAGCGCTCAGAATATCTGACTTTATGCCCCGGCGCAAAAACAATATGGCGAGTGCTTCGACCATCAGTTGCCCGGCGGATTGTCCGTTAAAACCGGGCAGGTCTACGCCCAGCATCTGCCCCAGACCGGCTATGAGCATGGCAAAGGCAACGATATAGGTTTTATAGCCGGAAAGAATGTTCATGATTGATTCTCCTTTGTTTGTGTCTTGGGTAATATCGGCTTGACGTTCAGCTCCGGCCATTGCCAGAGCGCGATCCTGGACTGTTGAAACGCGACGGGTCCATCCCCGCCCGAACGTGGCGAAGGAGCGCAGGCGAGAGAGAAAATTCAGCCGGGTCTGGCAGAGAGATCTGATGAGTTCTGCCACATTCTTTTTTCGAATTTCTGTTCGCAAGGCTGTAAGCGTCAGCGGGCCGACAATGCCGTCGGCGCGGGTTCCGAGAAGAGTTTGCAGATATTGAATGGCGCGCTGGGGGCCGCTATTCACCGCGAAGTCAAAAACGGCCAGATCCAGACCCGGCGCAAGCAAGTCGGCGCGACATCTGTCCCAGTAAAGTGAGCGATAGATGCGGGCGGCTTCAGTTCGCTTCAGGGTTCTCACATCCTCTTTGGGCAATTGCCACCAGGGGGACACCCGGCGCCAGCGGGCCAGGGTTTTGCGTGTTATGCCCATATTGGTTGCACCGCCCGGATCACTTGGATGGTCCACATAACCACCCTCGTGGCGTAACACTTCCGCCAGACATTCCTCAAACCTTGTCATTCTTGACAACTCCTGGATTCTGACGGGCGCCCATCGCCTGTTCGAGTTGCTCAATGCGTTTCATTGCCTCTTGCAGGACGCCAAAGGCCTTGAGATAAAGAATTGAGTATTTGATGCTCAACAGACCGTTTTCGTTTTCAGACACGAGGCCGGGGCAGACTTTTTGGGTCTCCTGAGCGATTAGCCCCAGATGAACCGGACTGTCAGATTTTTTTTCAATATCTGCCTTGAGCCTGTAGTTGCAGAGGCGTAGCTGGCTGATATCTTCCCACTGGCTGCGGGCAGGGCGAATATCCTGTTTGAGGGAAATATCGGAGAGAGAGCCATAATTGTTATTGGTATTTTCCACATCGCCGTCACCGCGAATAATACATTTATCAACGCCCGCTGCATTCCGGATTCGCAAGGGTTTATCCCCGCTACCCCCATCGCCATCAATAGTTACAGCGGTGGCCCCCGCTCCTGCCGGGCCAACCACATGCAGTATGGAAACAGGCGTACCAGAGTGACCAATGGACATTTTATTTTCGACTATGAGGTCACCACTACCCTTGTTTATGCGCAATGCTTCAAAGGTTGTGGTGAAATTATCCGGCGAGACCTTTATGTGAAAGTCATCATCCCCTGTCAGCCCGAATTCCGCCCGGCCGGAAAATCCGACCTGAAACAAATGTGACGCGGTTCCAGCCGACGCAGACTTGTTTATTTTAACACGCATATCTCCGGTGCCCGAACCATCATAACTGAACAGCGCGGCGTCAGAGGAAACCGAGAGCTTGTTGGTTGCGTCCGCAGTGGTATTGACGCCAAGCAGCGCGATATTTTGGAACTGGGTGAACTGAGGCGAATAGCCCGTCCATGCGCCCGAGTTATAGATAAACAAGGCACTCAATGCCTTGTCCCACATCAGCCACCCCTCGAATGGGGCAACATAGCGCCAGCCACCCTGCGTCCACATGGCGAGCTTTCCATCCTGCCCCGACCAGTCGCCCGTGGCTCCTGCTCCCAGCGCATATGTTGCGCCCAGTGAAGGAGCGCCGGGAGGCGTCACAGCACCCTGCATTTCAACGCTCGTCTGAATGAGGGCATCAAGCGTTGCCAGCGCTTCATTGTGAGTTATGTGCTTGAGAGCCTGATCGCTTTCGATGAGTGGCAAATCCAAACGTGGGGTATTAGCCATTGAATGCTCCTGTTGAAGGGTGTCCGGGACCGAGCGCAGCGCTCACCTGCTGAACACTGAAATTGAAAACCGGAAGGGAAGCCCCGAAGTCAGCGATCTGATCGCTGGCGGTGTAGGTCCATGAGCTCGAATTCGTCATACTCTGCCTGACCAGGGTGCTGCCGTTGAATATGTTCAGCGCGTACAACTCCGGCACAAAATCGAGCGGCACCCCCGCCCCGACCCAGCTATCGCCCCCAATCTGGGTTCGGCGTTTCCACTGCAAGTGGATATCCTCGCCGCCCGCAATTCTGTCAGCCTTGAGATTCACCGGTGCCAGAGGCAGGGCAATATCCAATGACAAATGGTATGACAGCGTTTGCCCCACCGCATCAAAACCACCGGCGAAAGCTCTCAGGGCAAGTGTGGTCTCGAGCTGCGAACTGGTCACGGGAGTGGATAAAAGTGACTGGTCAAACAAGATGACACGATTTCCACTTGAGCACATCTGGAGTGCCTGCCTTTGAGTTTGCTGCACGCCTCTGAGCAAATTTGTTAGCCGGTAGGAGCCGGGCGAGAGCAACTCGGCGGAAGTAAAGCCGATAATCTCCCATTCTCCGCCATCCTTGCGCACCCCAAGCCGATTGGCTCCGTTCAAGACTTCAAGCTCAGAGGTTGAAGCCAGATGCCCTCCATAAACTGTAAGCAGGATTTCGCTTTTTCTGTCCCATACCGCCCCGATTGCAGGTTGCAGCGCCTGCGTTATCTCCCCCATGGTTGCGCGGGATTCAAGAGTGCCAAAATCAACACCGGTTGTTTCGTTCTTTAATCGAACCGCACCTGGCCAGGGGTCGGCAAATGCTCCAAATACAAGTCGGGTTCCATCGACCTCTCCTCCACTGCCAGGGAGGTGCATGACGATAATTTCCGGTAACGAAGCAATCTGGGGCACATTGGCCGGCGTGGCCCTCAAGTCCGCAGAAAAAGACACCGGGGTGCTATCATGGCGCACCTGAGCGGAGACCTTTAAGCTCTGACCCGTGCGGACCTGGGTCAGCCGGAAGGGTCCATCCCGTTGCGAAACAACATCCAGGCGATCTCCGATTTCAACCGCCTGCAAAGACGGTGGCAAGGCCAATTCCAGTGTGTCGGTTGGCTGGAGGCCCTGCAGCAACGTTTCTGCTGCGTAACGCGCCTGGGGAATATCCAGCACCAGATTTGTTCCCATTCCGGTCTGTACTGGATTGGAGGAAATCAGGGCTGTCACGCTGGCACTCTGATAATCCCTCATCTTCTCCATATACCCAAAGGAGAGACCACCGATCATTTCACCCCTGTTGGGGCTCTGCCGGGTGATCAGGGGAGAATCATGCACTGCCAGAAAGTCTGCAGAAACAGATATTTCAGAAGCTTCACCCGGATTAATAGTGCGCAGTCCTGATGGAGTGTCGCGCAGAAACAATCCGCTTGCCCCAAGCAGCGGCTCGATTGCAGCACGCAAAGAGATGATTCCGGCAATCTGGGCGCCATACACCAAGGGGGGTGCGGCGCTCAGGGCAGAAAACGAAACATCATAGTCGGCAGCCATTGCTGCAATCAGTTCATCGCTGGCAAGGGCACCCAGGCGTCCGGTCAGCCAGTGCCCGGTTTCATGATTTGCACCATCAGCCCAGACATCTCTTCGGGCTGGGAACGCGGGATAGGGCCGCGCATCCCAGGTCCAGACAAACAGACGATCCGGGTCAACCATACGTCCGCTATATTGCGACGATTCAGGGTTATTGGAGCCAGTGAAAAACAAAGTTTCCGGCTGCCACCACCGGTGGTGAGCGCGCAGATATTGCCGTTGAACAAGGGGGTCGGGGGTGCCATCAGAAAAAGGCGGCGTCGCGTTTTCGGAACTTTTTGGATCTCCAAAAAGGTTGGGGCTATTGGGGCCTTTATCAACTGCGCCGCACCCCAGTTCTGTCAGCCATATCGGTTTGCTCTGAGCTGTCCAACCGGTAGGTACTGCATCTCGCACCCCACCCACCCGGTTATGATGGAGGTTGCTCCACCAGTTCACCAGGTCCTTATATCGCCAAACCCAGGGTTCACCATATGTGCCATCAGTGATAGGCGTTCTAACTCCCGCGTTCCTGTCTGCGTCCGAGGCATAGTACCAAGCAAACCCCTCCCCACCAGCTATGTTGGCGTTCAGATAATCTATTTCCTGAGAATAGCTGGCGATCTCTGCATCCGGCTCATCGGCAACCCCACGCCAGTCGGACAGGGGCATATAATTGTCGATGCCCACGGCATCGATATTGGCGCTGGCCCAGAGCGGGTCCAGATGGAACAGTTTGTCCCCGGGCGCATCGGAAGGCTGAAACCCTGAATATTCCGACCAGTCGGCAGCGTAACTGAGCCTGGTTCCACTGCCCACAATCGCGCGGACATCGTCCACAAGATCAATCAGGTCTGAAACGAAGGGAAAACTTGTTTGGCTATCCCGCAACCAGGTCAAGCCGCGCATTTCCGAGCCAATGAGCATGGCGTTCACGCCACCGGCCATAGTAGAAAGTTTTGCATAGTGAAGCACCATGCGCCGGTAACCCCAATCCAGCGGGCCTGTATAGTTCACGGTCGTACCAGCGTCCTGAAAATCGCTGACATTTGCTGTGCCGACAAAAGCATCAGTCTGGGCTTTGAGGGCGCTTGTTTTGTCAGGCGACCCCGCTTCGCCTGGTGCCGGGTTACAGGTGATACGGCCCCGCCATGGATAAGCTGGCTGTCCACTGACCCCGGTATAGGGGTCAGTCAACGAGTTTGATTGCTCAATATCCATCAGAACGAAAGGATAGAGCGTGACCTTGAGACCGCGGGCCTTCAAGTCAGTTATGGCTGCCAGAACCGCCCCGTCTGAGGGCGTGCCGCCATAGGCAGGACCACCCTGATATTGTGTCATCACCGGGACCTGACTCCGGTCCATTCCCGACACCTGCCATTGCACTCCTTCAATCTGGCGGGTCGAATTTTCTACTCTGGGCTGAATGAGACACTGCCCGCACCTCAAGTCATTACCAAACCAGGCGACAACCAGCGCCACATGTTCAAGATTGGGGCACAGAGCCTGCAATTCGTTCAGCGACAGGGTCCAGTCTGAGGTCTGACCCAGCAGGTGTGTGTTTTCACTTCGGGTGGCGCCAAATCCAACAATTTGAACCCGCGGTTCGGGGTCATAGCCAAATTCCGTGGCACCAGGAATAATTGTGATAGCCCTGATGGCCGGTTCCAGTTCGCCGACAACGCGGCATAATTCAACACTGATGTTGGGGATGCGGTTCCCGAACTGACCCAGGGGCAAACCATCAAAAACCAGATAGCACAAACCGCGATAGGCGGGCGTATTGC
The DNA here is from genome assembly GCA_026981645.1 of Hyphomicrobiales bacterium. Taxonomy (GTDB): domain Bacteria; phylum Pseudomonadota; class Alphaproteobacteria; order Rhizobiales; family Devosiaceae; genus DROE01. Next base: position 79,624 of record JALSII010000006.1, read on the forward strand.
CAGCGCCCTGCTTGGCCTGGATGAGACTGTCAGGGGACTGATTTTTTGTGCCCCGGTGGAACCTGAAGTTCAGTCCCTCGGTTTCCAGCAAGCGTCCGTCGGCCCAGATCCGCCCGATATGAGCAACTTCCCCCTGGCAAAGGGCAATGGCAAAATTGGCAACTATTTCTTCGTTTTCTTCTGAGGACAGTCCTTTGGAGCCACTGGTCTCCACGGTCTGGCGTTCAAGATTAGTAGCCCATATGATATTTCCCGCAACGCGGTTCCAGCCATAGATGCGGGGGATAACGCCGCCTTCAGAAGAGCTCAACAGGCGCACATCAGAAGGGGTGGAAGCTTCGGTATCCTCACCAAAAATAGCGTTGTCAACAATGCTTCCGGCCAGCGCACCCAACGCACGCCCGATGGTTGCGCCAACCGGGCCGCCAACAAGGCTTCCGGCAAACTGACCGGCGACAGATAGGGCAAGTGTTGCCATGTTTTATTGGGACCTTTCAGGGAAGGCGAACAATGAATCAACGCGCCCAAGCCAGATATTGTCGAGCCTGGTGACCACCACCCCCACCCTTTCCTGAGCGTGGATAAACTGCTCTTCTGGCAGCAGAATGCCGCAATGGCGCGGCGGCAATGCCCGGCGCAGACGAAACAGAACCACCCGGCCGGGCAGAGGCGCTCTGTCGGTTTCCATCAAAAAATGCTGCGCGGCCTCAAGCAGTTTCCCGGAGCTGCGCTGATCCCGCGCAGAGCGCCCATAGGCAGGCACGTTTGAAGGCTCTTTTCCGTAAAGTGTGCGCCAGACACCCCGGAGAAGACCTAAGCAATCGCACCCCACGCCTGGTGTGCTGGCCTGATGGCGATAGGGCGTTCCTCTCCACATCAGTGCAGCCTGAATAATTTTCTGGTCCATCGGTTTTAAGCATGTCACTAGAACAACACGCCCCCGTCCATGGCATCGGACACCTTGGGAAGGGTCAGTATGAAATCGCTGCCCGGAATATGGGGAAAGCCCTGGAAGTTGAGGGCATTGGAAAATTTTTCACCGCAAGTGGAGAACCTTCTGTCGCAGCCCGCATAAAGGCTCATCTGGTCGCCCACGCTTACCCAGTCTCCCACAGGTTCGCTGAATGAAATTGTCACGGTACCGTCGGATTTTGAATGGCCGCTCACAGGATCGGTGAGATTGAGGCGCTGTCCGGTCTGCCAGACCACTTTGCCATAGGCGCACCAGCCGCTGGAAAAACTGTTTGCGCCGCTGACCTGCAAAGTGAAGCGATCCACTATCGTGGTGACAGTTGCCATGGCCTTGAAGGCTGCATCCTCCAGGTCAACACGACAGCGCATATCGCCAACCGTTGCATCGCAGATAGACTGGTAGCGCCTGCCCTTCGCAATATTGAGGGCTTGAAGCTGAGAGCGCAGTTCGGCCCGGAAATAACCGTCCTCACGCACAATTTCGCCGATGCTATCAACCCGCAGAGTTGCCCGCACCGAAACATCGCGCCAGTTGACCCGGTAGGTGGTAACCTTGGCGCCATCATATCGACCCAGCACAATATCGTCCTCGGTAATGGCGCTGGAGTGTAATATGCCTGCGACTTCGCTGGTATCGACCTGGGCACCCAGCTTTGCGATTGTATCACTTCCATCAAGTCCATGTGCAGGTTCAAAGGTCTGTCCGCTGAAGGCAAGCGTGCGATCATGGTCGGTGAAGCCAAGCTTTATTCCATCGGAGCGCTCAATGAGCCAGCAATTGCACAGCGTTGTTGCACCTGATGCGATATGCTCGGCAAAGGCTGAACTGAATGTCTTCATTCGCGCACCTCAATGACCGGAATTGAAGGTGCATCGGCGGCGTCAAAGCTGGCGACTTCGATGTTAAGATGGTCGCTTTCAAAGCGTACGGGCAGGTCAAACTCAAATCCCGCGGTAATAGCCACGCCAGCACCGGGTGCCACGTTGAAGGTTATGCTGCCTGTCAGGTCATCCACGGAAAAATCCGCGCCCGATATTTCCACTCCATCAAGCGCAACCCGGACACTGGCGGCCACGGGTTTGGTTATTTCGCGATCATAGGGGTCAAAGCTGCCCCCGTAGCGCTTTTTCAACTGAAACTGCACATTCGTGCCATCCCCCGTGCCAAGGGGCTGGTCACCAGGCAAAATGGCAGCCTCCGGTGTGCTGGATGAATGGTCCAGAGGATCGCGCCACAAAAATGAATGGAACCTGCCGCGCCGTTCCTCAAAAAACGCCAGTACAATCTGCATGTCGGCAAGGGACTTGATGCCATAGCCTGCATCATAGCGACGCCGGGAATCGGCCCAGCGCGCGTTCCGCTCTTCAGCACCCGAACCAAGGGTGACAATTTCAGTGAAACGCTCGGGTCCGCCGCGCGCACCCAACGCAATATCCAGGGGAAACCTTACCTGATGAAACGCCATCTATTCTCTCCTGTGTCAGCTTGCGCGGGTGCCGCGCTTGACGGCGCGAAGCAGCATGGCGCTGATTTCCGCTTCTGAACTCTTGAAGCTCTGCGCATCGCGGGCTGTAACGTTGAAATTTATCGTCAGGTTTTGCGCGCCGCCTGCCGCAACACCAAGACGTCCGTCCGGGCCCCGGGCAAGGGGCAGAATTGCTTCTGGGCCCGCCTCCCCGACAATGCCGGTTTTACTTGCCCCAAGAGAAAAATAGGTAGGTGAGGCAATCACGCCGCCCTTGGCGAATGGCACAGGGTTCAGCACAGGATTGCTTGCGGTGAACAGGTTTTCGACAAGACCGGACACAAGACCACCCAAAGGCTTGAGCGCGGCTTTCAGGGCAATATCGGCAAACGAACGTCCAATGTCGGCCAGAAGCGTGCGCAGGGAACGCCCCTCCAGAATTGCCGAGCGAAACGCCCCTGTCAGGGTGCGGGCAACACCATCGGCCAGGTCATTGATGCGTTCCAGTTCAAGCGACACGTCCGAGAGTTCATCAAGGCTTTTGCCGCCGGGGAAAATCGTATCTGTTGTCATTTTGCTTTGTCCTCGTCAGGAAACTCAGCCATAAGTCGGTTGAAATCAGCGCGGGACGGAGCCTGAAGACTGCCCGCGCTTTTGTTGATGGCCGAATATGCCGCCTGCAGCTCGCGCGGCGTCATGGTCCAGAACTGTTCCGGGGCCAGCCGCAAAACGCCAAAGCCAAAAGCCATCGCTTCGACCCAGGGGAAAGGTTTCAAACCGGTGCCTCGCCAAATGTCACTTTGAGCAATTCGGAAACAGTTTCAGCGGCTCCCTTGAGGCCACCTTCAATGGAAGCTGCCGCCAGTTCCTCGTCGCTGATGCAAGCTCCGCCACCACGCAAACCCGCGCCAAGGATGGCAATCAGGTGGCGGGCGGAAACTTGACCACTGGCAAATTTTTCGCCCAGCGCAACGAGGTCGTCAGCTCCAAGGCGGGCCTCCAGTTCAGCGAGCGCGCCAAGTGTCAGGCATAATGTCTCCCTGCGCCCATTGATAACCGCCTCGATTTCTCCGCGATGAATATTGGCCATGCTTAAACTGCTGTGAAGGTGATTTCACCGGCGCTTTCAAGCGCCAACTCGAAGGTCACCTCCCCGGCATGGTCGGCACCAAACTCCAGAGCCACAATCTGAAAAGGGCCCTGAATGGTGCCAAAATCCGGGAGCACCAGTTGCCACTCAACAATCGTGCCGGCGAAAAACATCGTACGCACCAGCGCGTCCGAAGCGGAATCCTTGAAAATTCCCGAGCCGGAAAGCGCGGCGCGCTTCAGCCCGCCCCCTGCAAGCAATTCACGCCAGCGGCCCACGGATTCAGAGTCTGTGGTATCGACAGCGGCCGCGTTGAAAGACAGGCTTTTTGTACGCAGACCTGCAACGGTGAGGAAGCTGCCGCCCCCTGTCTGGTCAAGGCGAAGCAGCATATCCCTGCCGGATTGAGCAACCATTTAATTCTCCTGAAAAGTCGCGGTATATTGGGGCTTGCCGCCCTAAACCACGGGTTCGCTGAAAACTCTGAACGCCAGCAACGCACGCGCCTGACCAGACTTGCGGTCAATTGCTGTCTCTGTTCTGTCGTGCTGTATGTGGCTGACATTGAGCGTAAGGGAGCTCAGGTCAGTGCCTGCCATTACTTCAATGACCCTGTCGGCCAAAACCAGCACAGCGGCGCGGCTGGGGTCATTGTGCCAAATCTGAATCTGGATCCGATGGTCGTGTCCCGGCGAGATATCCGCATCGTGAGCAATCAAATCATGGCGCAGAATAACGATATAAGGTGCACTCTTGCCCCTGGGCGGCATATCAAAAACGGCATCGCTGCCGATGGCGCTAATCAATTGTGTGTCAGCGCTCAGGGCGGAAATAATGCTAGCCTGCAAGTCAGATATGGGGTGAACCATATTTTTTATCCTGTCGCTTCTGTCTCGGAACAACGACAGGCGAGGTAAGCCCGCCGACCGTTAAGATCGCTGGCCGACAAAATCTCAAGCGGTCGGGTTCGATAGACAATACGATCGCCGGGACCGAGGTCAGATCTAAATCTGATGACAATGGAATGACTGGCCTTGCTGGCCCGTCCGTCAGCCTGGCTGGTCAAGGTGCCGGAAAGGGAGCGCACCCGCGCCCAGACGGTCGCCAGCGGAATATAGGTCGTTACGTGGCCACCCTCCGGGCCGATGGTCTGGCTCTTTCGCAAGAGCTGGATACGCTCGCGCAGGGTGCCCAGAGCAGGCAGTCGCTCAGAACTCACAGGGACACCCGGCGATAGGCGCAGAGCAGGTTGTCAAAACCAGCGGGCACAACGGCGCCACTTCCGGCAATCACCACCGCATCACGGTGTTCGAACCAATAACCGACCAGTGTCAACACGCTCTGGCGCAGGTCGGCGGGCACATCGGAAGCGCTTGTGCCAAACCCGGCGACATAGTCCACCTCAATGCCGCCCCGCTCGCGCAGGGCCGGTGCATCGGTTACCGGGCGCGGCAAAAATATTGAGGCCGGGGCGACCTTGCTCTCGGGCTGAAACTGGGCCAGCGCAAGAGATGTGGGATTACCCTCGCTGTCATAGGCTGTGATTGCACTCAGCGAAATCAACGGCGCGACCGGCAGGCGGATTATTCTATCAGCGGGCCAGCTATCACAAATAACGCGCCAGCTTTGTGCAATCAGAGCACGGCCCGTCGTCCCCTCCACATGCAGGCGCGCTGCCGTAATCAGCGTATTGATAAATCCGTCTTCCGCCGCATCTTCGACACGCAGGAATTCCTTGGCCTCGACAAGCGTCACCGGCTCTGTCGCTGGTGCGGCAAGCAAATAGGATGTCATATTTATCTCATTGATTGTTGTTTTGGATCGTCATTTATTGAGGAGTGCCCTCCCCCCTGAATGTCCGGGGGGAGGGGTAAGCTTGGGGTATTAACTGACCGAGAATTTGAGCAGCTTGATCGCATCAAAATTGTGCACACCGCCGCCCACACGCTTGGTGGTGTAGAACAACACATAGGGCTTGGCCGAGAACGGATCACGCAGCACGTTGACGCCCTGACGGTCGACAATCAGATAGCCGCGGTTGAAATCACCAAAGGCAATGGATGCGGTGTCTGCTGCGATATCGGGCATGTCTTCGGCTTCCACCAGGTCAAAACCCATCAGGGTTGCCCGTCCATTGGCGGCGGCGGCCGGCTGCCAGATATAGTTGCCGTCCACATCCTTGAGCTTGCGGATGGTGCTTTGTGTCTGGCGGTTCATCACCCAGCTTGCGTTCTGGCGGTAGCCGGCTTTGAGCGCATAGACCAGATCAATCAGCACATCGCTTTCGTCGCTGGCCGGAAAGGCGCCCGAAACACCCGTCGGCACATAACCGATATTGCCCCAGCTCCAGCTGCTCTGAGCTACCTGGGTGGCCTGCAAAAAGCCGGTGGGTTTGTTGACCCCGTCGCCATCGACAAAAGCCGCTGATTCCTGTTCGGCAAAAGCGGTGTTGATTTCATCGGCAATCCACTGGCCCACATCAACCGCTGCATCATCAAGAAAGGCCGAGGTCGCCGCTGGCATGGCGTAGAGTTCCATGGTGGGGAAAGTAATTTCCGCCAGCGTTTGCGATGATGTTTGGGGACGCACATCGGTTTCGCCAACCCATCCGACTGCGGGCCCGGAAACCGATACCGGTTTTTTGTAAACCGAGGAGGAAATTTCGCGGACACCGGCGATCGAACGGATCGGGGAGACGGAGGTCAGAAGGCGGGTGATTTCGGTTGCCGTTTCGTCCGGCACCAGATAGCCGCCATCGGGGTTGGAGCCGATGGAGAGGGCTTTTTCTTCGCCCCGTTTCACATAGGCTGAAAAAGCGTCCTTATATTCATCCGAGCGAGCCATTTCCTGCCCGGTTTCAAGGGCGGGGCGGGCCCGCTCAAGGGTTGCCAGATCCATGGCTGATTTGTAGCCGTCAAGTGCCGCATCAATGCGCGCAACCTTCTGCTGGGTCAGCGCATCGGCAGTTCCCCGGCTTTCAAGTTCGCCCAGGCGCTGGTCGTTGCTCTGTTTGAATTCTTCAAACGCATGCATGAACTCGCCAAACATGGCGTTCACATCGGTTGAACCCGCGCCGGGTGTGGCCTTGATTTCAAGGGGTTTGTGGGCGGGCTTGGGCTTGGTTATCTGTGTCATTGAGGTCCTCTAATGGTTGCGGAGTAGTGCGATTGCCGCCGCAATGCTTTCCAGTGGCGACTGCGCAAGCCGGGCTATGTCGTCCGGCGGTTTGGCGGTCGGAAAAATCCGGGCCCGCTCCATCATCGGAAAAGTGACAATGGAAATTTCCCACAAGTCGATCTGCCACAGGTGTCTGAGCCCTGTGCGCTTGTCCCTGGTGGCGCGAATGGTGCGAAAACCGATGGAGAGCCCATCGAGCGCTCCCCCCGAGATAAGCTGACTGAGCGAAGCGGCGCGCGGGTCGGCTTTGAGCAATTGCCCTGATATCAGCAGACCCTTGTGGTCTTCTTTGATATCCAAGAGGCGGCCAACCGGCTCTTTGGGGTCATGCTGAAACAGCATGCGAATGCCTCTCACCCCTTTTTTGGCCAGCGATTTGCGGAACGCGCCGGGTTTGACGATATCACCCCCCTGATCGGGCTCATCAAAAATACAGGCATAGCCTGAAAAGTGCCCCTCAGTATCAATCAGCATGCGCGCGCTGCTCGCTTTGCGGTGGTGGTTTTGGGTGCCGGGCGAGTGTTGGTGGTTTTCTTCATGACGCGGGTTTTTGCAGTACGCTGTAAAATACCAGCGAGCTGCCAACTGAATTCGCGAAAAACCTCTCCTGCCTCGGATTCAGAAACAGGTGTTGCGGACTTGAACATCATCATTGCTCAGCTCCCTCGTTTGAACAGGCGGTTGAGGCTGGCAATTTCCTGCACAAAGGCGTTGAAACGCCGGTTGGCCGAAGCCAGTTCACGCAGGGTCCAGACCAGTAATCCGCTGGCACCACTGGCCCACAGGAACAGCGCCAGATGCGCCAGGTCTCCCTTGGTGGCTATGGTTTTTGTCAGTTCGTCCATTGGGTCTATGCTCCCCCCTCAGCGCGTGGGCCCAGGCCCAGCAGTTCGCGTTTTTCATCATCGTCAAGAAACTCTGCGTTCCCGACCCGCTCCCAGAGAGTAGCGCGGTCCTCGGAAAGCGCTTCGATGTCATCAAGGCACGGAACCAGTTCCAAAGACCCCTCAAAGGTCGGCGCGAGCCAGCACCCCAGCATCTGGCTTAAGCGCCGCACCAGCGGCACCACACTGTGACGCCAGAATACGCGGTTGGCTTCTGCATAATTGGCGTAAGTATTATCGCCGGGAATGCCCAGCAGCATGGGCGGCACGCCAAAGGCCAGCGCTATTTCGCGGGCAGCGGCGTTCTTGGCTTCAATAAAATCCATGTCCCGGGGTGAAAGCGCCATTGACTTCCAGTCCAACCCGCCCTCAAGCACCATGGGACGGCCAGCGTTGGCGGCACCCTGAAACCCGACTTCCAGTTCATCCTTGAGGCGGCGGAACTGCTCGTCGCTGAGATTGCCGGCAGCGGCCGAGTAGACCAGCGCGCCGGAGGGACGTGCGGCATTGTCCAGCAGCGCCTTGTTCCATTTGGCTGCCGCATTGTGCGTATCGAGCGAAAAGCGGGCGGCCTCAAGCGGGGCCAGCCCGTAATGGTCATCCAGCGGGTGAAACAGCCTGGCATGGAGCACTTTGGGTATTTCATGGGCTGTCTGGCTCAGTCGAACGGTGCGGCCACCTGCTGTATAGTCATAGGCGACAGGCCAGCCGTCCTTGCCGGCCACCACCGCCATGCGGTCAGGCCTCAGGATAAAAAGGCCTTTGACCTCCCCCTCAACGATTACCGCTTCAAGATAGGCGTTCCCAGCGGTGTAGAGGTAGCTATAGAGCGCCTCGAACATCTCTGTTCCGGACTGGTGCGGGTTGGGTCTGGCCAGCAGGGCAAGCGCGGGGTGTTCACTCAAGACCTCACCCGACGCCTTGACCACAAGGGGAACGCGGGTTGCGGCCTCGGCAATCATGCGTACGCAGCGATAGACCACCGGATTGCTCCCATAGCCCTCGTGGGCGAGCGAAGAAAACCCTTGCGCGCTCCAGCAGGCGTCAGCAATGCCGGTGAGTGCAAACAAAGACTGGTTGCTCGCCGATTTTTGTTCTTCAGGCGCGTTTGCGCGCCCGCCGGTCAGACGGGTCCACCAGGATGCCATGCAAATTCCTCAGGTTGAGTATTCAGCTTTCAGAGTCCGCGCACACGAGGCGCGGGACCATTCAATAATAATGTCGTCATCGCCCAGACCAGAGCGTCCACCCGGTCGGGGGAATGTCCATCAGCAAGTCCGTTGGGGCCAAAGGCGCACATCTCGTCTTCCAGTTCAGCAAGACCTGGCACATGATGCACAAGCCCGCGCTGATAGAGAGCTGCGACCGGTTCGGCTCGCACCCATTTGGAGCGGTTGGCGCGTACCTTGATAACCGGCACCGTGGGGTCGACCTGAGCAATCATGCTGACCACCAGATCGCCGCCCTGATTTACTTCGGCCACTACGGCATCCGCGCCAAACTCATGATAGGCAGCAACCACCCGGCGCGCCCATTTAAGGGGCGGTGCCGATTTAAGCGTTTTATCAGCCAGTACGATTGCCTGTTCGCCAAACCTGCCCGCAACAATAATGCCACAGGCGTCTGACCCGGCGTGGGCACTGACCGCAGGGTCAACGCTTACGATCACTCGTTCCAGTTCAGGCAGCTTTGCTCGAATGCAGGCTTCAAGGTCAGCGCGCAACCACAAGGCATCGGGCAGATCCTCGATCAGTTCACCATCAAGCTCCTGCCGGCCCAAAAACGTCCCTTGGTAACGCCCCACTATCTGGTCGAGGAAACCCGGCGCCAGATTTGACGCGTTATCGGAGGTGCGCATGCCGGTGACGGCAGTTTTATCGTCAGCCAATATCCGCCTCAGCAGCTTGGTTGGCCGGGGCGTCGTGGTCACCATCTGGCGCGGCCAGTTTCCAAGGCGCAGACCGAACTGGAGCATATCCCACGCCGCTTCGGCATTGGGCCATTTGGCCAACTCGTCACACCAGGCGGCGGCGAACTGGGGGCCGCGAAACCGCTCAGGCTCGGAGGCTGACATCAGATGGGCTTCCACGCCATTTTTCCAGACCAGCATGTTGCGCGAGCGCTCAAAGCGGGGCCGATCCGACACCGGGCCAATGCTCAAAATGCCTGAAGTCCCCTCAACCATCACCGAGCGGACCTGGGAGATGGTTTCAGAAACCAGTGCAATAGGCCCCGGCAACGCTCCACCATTTGCGCTCGTTGCAAGTTGCCGAACCCATTCAGCCCCGGCGCGGGTTTTGCCCGAACCGCGCCCTCCCATCAGCAACCAGGTGATCCACTTCCCCTCTGGCGGCAATTGCTGGGGCCGTGCCCAGAACGACCAGTCATGCTCCAGTTCGGAAATCTCGTCGTCACTGAGTTCGGCAACGAATTGGTCGACCTCAGGTTTTTTCAAGCTGGCTGATGCGCGCTGATATTTTCTCCCTTAGCGCCATCATTTCGGACCTTGGTCTCTTTGGCTTTGGCGAGGTGGCGCCCTGCTTGACATCAAGCTCTACGAGCTTTTCAAGAGTGCGCGAGAGAGTGCCCAGCAGCGCTACCTCTTTGTCGGGGTTTGCAGCGTTCATGTCGCGGATTTCCATGCTCTTTATCTGTTTTTCCAGCACGCCGAACAAGCGTTCAATCAGTTGGTCGCGCTGAACGAGCGGCCTGGTGTAGCGCCCCGGCCAGCCATATCTGTTTTTTGCCTTTGCCAATGCGGAGCGGGATATGCCGTGTTTCTTGCAAATCCGGGCAATGGTAAGCTTGCCCTTCCTGTAATCCTGCTCAATGGCAGGCCAGTCAGGAGGCGTTCCTGCGGTCACATTTTTCCTGTCATTCTGGAGAATAGTTTTAGCGTCAGCGAACCGGGCTTTTGCCCAATTCTCCGACTATGCCTGAACTATACCCCATCAGCGTGACGCGGGGATAAGTTGGTGAATTTTTTCACTGATGCGGCCGGCAGTCTATTCAGATGACCCGGTATCATAATCAAAATATTCCACCCACGGGTTCAGCCTTTTCAGAACGGGCTCCAGTTCAGTGCGGTACTGAATCCAGCGGTATCTGGCCTTTTCGTGAACGGGCTCCGCCACCTGCTCATAACTTGGTGTGTTGATGGCTTTGCGCGTTCGGGCGTGGCCAGAGGGATCAAGCACCGCATTGTCCCAGTCAACTCCCAGAAAAGCCAGGAGCGGGCGTACTTCGTCTTCAAGATTCCTCACCAGGTTTTCATAGCGCACCTGGTGTACTGCAATGGGCAGATGGTTTTGGCACTCGCGCCACAGTTCCATGACCGAACAATATGTGTCGGCGGCACTTTCCAGTTCCAGAAAATTGGCCATGGCTCCGTTCAACCGGAACATCTGCGTAAAATTGCTCAGGACCACATCGAAAGGATGACGCAGCGCAAGAATATATCTTGCCTCGGGAAACAGTCGGGAGAGCAGTGGCACATGAACGATGTTCAGGGGCATTTTATCAACAAACAGCATGTTTTCCCTGCGCCCAAGGTGCTGCGCCACCTGTTCAAAATACTTGGCACGCAATCCCTTGGTGTCCTCTCCCGTCAGCCGGGCAAAATTGCTGGGAAGTATCCTGCCAGAAGATTTGAGCTGTTTGACAAGTTCTGTGACCACCGGCCGCTCTTCCATCACTCCTATCCGGGGGTGTGCATCGAGCACCTGATCAAGGAGAGTTGTACCGGAGCGCGGAAACCCCACAAGAAAAACCGGATCCTGCCCGTCAACAACTGTTCCGGCAGACGACCACTTGCAGGTTCCTGATCTGAGATCTGCCAGTGTTGCCTCAACCCCGTCCCGAAAGTGCTTTGCTTGGCGTAAAATCTCCCCGCCCGCATTTTGCTTTTGCAACTGGTTTCCCTGTTGATAGCAAGCAAAGGCCTTGCGCGGTTGATCCAGCGCATCATGGATTTTGCCCAGTTCAAAATAAATTGAGGCAGCTTCTTGGGGCTTTGCCGCGGCAGTATCTATTGAATTGAGAATAGCAGTGGCTTCCTCAAACCTCTTCTGTCGGCGCAGGATTTTAGCCAACAACAGCGATGCGCCCGCCAATGCGGGTGAGCGGATCAGTACTTCTTTTGCAGCTACTGCCGCGGCTTCCAGTTCGTGGTCGCGTTCCAGAAGGGCCGCCAGATTGAACCAGGATTCAACATGGTCAGCGTTCAGCGCCAGGGCGTTGCGGTAGCTTTGTTTTGCAGAATCAAACTGCTCCAGTTCGCGCAGCACATTGCCAAGATTGTAATGAGGCTCAAAATTTGCCCCATCGAGCGTGATGGCTTTTTCATAACTGCGAACTGCTTCGTCAAAAATACCCAGGTCTTTCTGAACATTTCCCAGATTGTTGAAAACTTCGATCATCGCAGGGTCAAGCGCAGCGGCGCGGGAAAAGCTGGCCAGCGCGCGCTCGTGCTGGCCAAGTTTGCGCCGGGCGAGGCCCAGGTGATTATAGGCATCGGCATAATCGGGCTTTGCCGCAACTGATTGTTCCAGCAACTGAACGGCCCGCGCATTCTTGCCCTGGCTCATGGCAATGAGGCCCAGAAGATTGAGCGCCACGGGCTGGTCAGGAAGGCTTTTCAGAATTTTCCGATAGCTGCGCTCCGCTGCTGCCAGATTGCCCGCCTGGTGGGCGGCGATGGCGTTGTTCAGGATTTGATTGAGTTCAATCTGCTCCTGCGGCGAAACGGGCCTTGCTCCGGCACCCGTCTTTTTGTTCAGTTTTCTGACCAATGCTTCACACCCTCTTTGCCGCGCGCATCAATCCTCGGGCTCCCAGTCCGGCCAGTCAACTGCATGCGACACCCATTCACCTGATTTAACATCGGTTTCCGCAACAGTGCGCCCCAGCACCGAAATCCCGGCCTGCTTCACAGTTTCCGGGTCCCCCGAAATCAACGGGTGCCACCAGGCCAGACCTCTGCCCTCCGCCAACCGACGATAGGCACAGGTTACGGGAATCCACGATATTTCACCAACATTGGCTGGCGTCAACTTTATACAATCGGGCACTTTTTGTTTGCGGTTTTTATAGTCGGTACATTTGCAGGTTTTTTCGTCAAGCAACCGGCAGCGCACATCCGAATTGAAAATCTCGCCCGTATCTTCGTCCTCCAGCTTTATAAGGCAGCAGCGCCCGCACCCGTCACACAGGGCTTCCCACTCCTGGGGGCTGAGTTCGTTCAGCGGTTTTTTTTCCCAAAAGGGCATGGCAATCCGATACTGATATTATATTTTGGGCTTCAAACGCAGATTTTCTCTGGCCGTAACAGTTATTTTAGGGCAATTTGTCGCCTGCTGGAGCGGATCAAACCGGAAATTTTCCTTTTAAGCACGGGAACAGCACTTGCAAGACCCCTTCTACAACAAGCAGAAGCAAAAAAAAGGCACGCCGCTGCTGGAGGCAGATGCTTGGCTTGATTCAACACTTTACGACTTTTTTCAGTCTCTGGGGCGCAACTATAACTGGTTTCAGGATGTAATGTCCGTGTTTCACGTTTACGGAGTGCGTCGGTTTTTTGTCGAAATATTTTCTGACGGATTGAGCTTTCTGGCTGCCGGACTGGTATTGATGACGGCGCTGGCGCTTCCCGCGTTTGATGCAACCGCTTCGGGTGAATTCAACCGGGTCGAGGACTATTCAGTGATTTTTCTTGACCGTTACGGCAATGAAATCGGTCGGCGGGGGATCCGGACCGACGACTCAATAGAGCTGGACAAACTTCCTGATTTTCTGATCAAAGCCACACTGGCTACAGAGGACCGTAGATTCTACCAGCATTTCGGGATTGATATTCAGGGTACGTTTCGCGCTCTGATTTCCAATGTGCAGGCAAATTCGGTGGTTGAGGGGGGCTCTTCAATTACCCAGCAACTGGCCAAGAACCTTTTTCTGAGTTCCGAAAAAACACTTGAGCGCAAAATCAATGAGGCGTTTTTATCCCTGTGGCTTGAAGCGCATTATTCCAAGGACGAAATTCTAAAGCTCTATTTCGACCGCGCCTATATGGGGGGGGGAAACTTTGGCGTTGCTGCCGCCTCCGAGTTTTTTTTCGGCAAGTCCGTGCGTGATATTGGACTGGCTGAAGCTGCGATGCTTGCGGGTCTGTTCAAGGCTCCGTCTAAATTTGCCCCGCATATTGATCTTGCGGCCGCGCGCGGACGTGCCAACGATGTTCTTACCAATATGGTGCAAGCCGGATTTTTAACCGAAGGTCAGGTCACGGCCTCACGGCGCGCTCCGGCTTCTCCGATTGATCGTTTCGATGACATCGAATCCCCAAATTACTTTCTTGACTGGGCATTTGAAGAAGTCAAAAGCATTGTTGAGGACAGTGATGCTGTCGGGTTTGTTGTGCGCACCACCATCGACCCGGTCCTGCAGTCCTACGCTGAGCAGGCTGTTACCTCGATCCTGCGGGAGAACGGGGAAAGCTATGATGTGGATCAGGCCGCAATCGTTGTAACAGAACCCAGCGGCTGGGTCAGGGCGATGGTTGGGGGACTGGATTACGGCAAGAGCCAGTTCAACCGGGCCACGGATTCAGCCCGGCAACCCGGCTCCTCTTTCAAGCCGTTCGTCTATGCCACCGCTTTTGAACAGCTCGACTACACTCCTAACACCGTGATGAATGATCGCCCGGTCTGCATCGGGAACTGGTGCCCGAAGAATTACAACCGCTCCTATCGCGGAAACGTCACTCTGATGACGGCACTGACCAGATCTATAAACACCATTCCGGTTACGCTCTCCATAAGAACCGGCCGCGCTCCTATTGCCGAGATGGCCCACCGGCTTGGCATCACCAGCGACTTTCCTGTTACGCGCTCATTGGCTCTTGGGGTGGCCTCAACCAGTGTTATCGACATGACTTCGGCCTTTGGGGTGTTTGCCAGCGGTGGGTATGATGCCACAGCTCAGGGCATTATAAGAATTACAACCCTGCGGGGGGAAGTCGTTTACGAGGCATCGCCTGAAACCGAACGCGAGCGGCTTATTGATGAAAAAACAGCAGCCTATCTCAACAATATGTTGCGCAATGTTGTCACGTCAGGCACCGGGCGGCGCGCCAATGTGGAAGGTGTGCCTGCAGCGGGAAAAACTGGCACGACATCTTCCTATCGCGATGCCTGGTTTGCAGGATATACCGGAAATTACGTTGCCACCGTATGGATGGGCAACGACAATTACCGCCCGACAAACCGTTTGACCGGCGGCCGCCTGCCAGCAATGATCTGGCAGAAATTTATGGAGTTTGCCCACACCAATATTGAAGTTAAGCCCTTGTTCGGGGTGGATTTTATCCCCAGAAGCTATGAGGTAGCTGTCAACAGCGAACAGGATGCAGATCTGTTGGCTGAGCGACCGCCAAGCCTTAAACCGGAAGCAGCGATCAAACTTCTTGATCTGTCCGATGCCCTGAACTCGGCGATGCGGGCCATGCGAAGATCACCGGTTCAAGCCAGAGTTGAGCAGAAAGAATTTCCGGATCCTGTTGCTGATCCGCCGGTAATTCTGCCCTCGACTTTTGCGGGCGGGTAACAGGTCGGTGCGTACAATTCTTTATCCGCTCATGTGTTTGAGCATTGCCCTTGGTCTGGGATTTGGCCTCAGCTATCTTGCGCTGGTGGACAGGGGCTTGTTCGGCACATTCCGTCTTGGCCCCTGGGTTGCCTGGACAGGGGTGGGTTCGCCGGAGCCCGATCCCTACACCCGCGCCTATATTTCCCGCTCGAGGGCATTGCAGTTGGCCCGGGCCGAGGGGATACGGTTCATCGCCTCACATGACAGTGCAGGCCAGGCGCTTGAGCGTGAGTGCACCTACCGCATTGCCGGCAGTACTCCGGTTTCCTCTTTCTGGACTTTGTTTGCAGTCGACAATGCGTTTCGAATAATATCAAGGGAGGGGACACCACTGGCCATGAACAGTCAACGGTTGGCTCGCGCAAATGATGGGGCAGCTCTTATCCGTGTTGGACCAGACCTTAATGCTGAAAACTGGCTGGAGATCGAAGGCAGGGGAAATTACCGGCTGGTGTTGACCCTCTATGACAGCTCGATTTTTTCCGGCTTCGGATCACTGGTTGAGGTGCTGCCAACAATATTGAGGGAGGCCTGTTGATGCTGAGGATTACCCTGTGGGCATTGGCCGGTCTCGTGCTGGGAATAATTATTCATGTAGGCATTATTCTGAGCCTGCCAGCACTGGCGCGTGATGATGTCTGGAGCCGTGTGTCAGCCCTTGAAAACCGGGACAGGTTTGTTGTTCTTGAAGATGTTGCGGCTGGGGAAGCCAATCCGTTCGAGCTTGATCCTGAAATTCTCTACGCTGTGTGCCGCATTAATCTTGAAGCGGCACCTGGAGCAGTAAGTGGAAGACTCCCGGACGCATTCTGGACAGTATCGGTGTTTGATGCCACGGGCCGCGCGGTTTACGGCACAACCAACCGTTCGGGCATTGGACAGATTTTGCAACTTGGCATCTTCAATCCGGCACAAACCCGTCTGCTGGCCGAGCAACAGCTGGATATCACCGAAGGCCTGCTCATTGTTGAATCCCGGCTTGATGATGTTTTTGTTATCATCCGGCTGGCCCCACCCCACCCGGCTGTACGAAGCCGCTTTCGCAGCGAACTTTCCGGACTGAATTGCGGTAATGCCTGAGGCTGACTGGCTCTTGTCTTATTGGGCAGAACAGAACTGTCCGGCGCGGGCAAAGGCAACACTTGCGGCCATCTTGTTCAGGCGCGCATCAACAGTTCGCGCCTCTTCATGCGGAGTGTCCACCAGCAACTGCTCAAGGGCAAAGGCATATGAGTCATAACGAAACACCAGCGCATCCACAAAACCGCCAATAGCTTGGCTATTCTCAAGTCTCCGCTGTTCTCCGGCAGCAGCAGCTTCGGGGTCGGGTTGACTTAATCCGGTGAGAGCAATTGCCCGACGACGGTCGATTTCATTCACTGCACAAATCGCCTCATAGACGGAAGGCAGGGTAAGTCTGTCCAGTTCAATGTCGTTGAGTATGCGACGATAGCGCCCCGGCGAGGAAGCATAATCCTGCTTGCGAAGCCAATCATAATAATTGCGCACCTGAGGTCGCCCTGATTGAGCGCGCACGGATTGCATGACAATGCCGGTCCAGGACTGGTTCTGGGAAAATGAGACAAAGCGATGAATTTTGCTCTTCATCAGGCGCTCTTCATCAGTCAGAACAAGAGTGCGCGTCCCGTCTTCACTTCGGGGTGCCGAAAGGGAAATTTCGACACCGGGGGATTGTTGCACCCGCCCGAAATCTCCCGTGGGGGCGCAAGCGATAAGGCTCACAACACCCAGAACCATCACTCCGGTCCGGGCACAAAACCATGCCGGGCTCATCTGGTTTTGTAATTGCTGTTGGCAATGATCTTACTGAAAGGAGTTTTGGTGAACGGCTTTTCCCGCTCATAGCGTACACCGGTGAACAGCAGCACGGCGGAGTCGGTACGGCCCTCTTCCGGGTTTGTTGCGGACAGGCCTTCAGCCAGTTTTACCTCATCGGCTATGGCCTGCGATTTTCCGGCATTCTTCTTTTTTTGCATCCGTGTATGTAATTGAACCAAAATCCCCATGGGGCTCTCCGTTGGAACAAAGTCAAAACTGCCCCGCGCATTGTGCCCTAAGGGCCGCAATTTTGTGCTCGCAGAACAAAAAGCGGTATGAATCGCTTTTTTTCATTAAAAGTTAGTCAAGGTTAACAGTCTGCTAACGAATAGCGATAAATAGTCGCTTTGTCCTGTTTCCCAAAAAACATGCATGAGCTTATGATCGGTTTTCAACCCTACGAAACGTTTCAACTCTTGATTGAATCCGGCGGCACTGACCGGGCGAACACATTATTGGTCGCGGCGTGTGATGCATTTGCCCGGCGCGGGAAACCCCATGCAATTGAAGTGGAACAGTTTGAGGCCCTGGCAACTCGCCTTTTCCCGACTGCGGCACGCAGTGCACGCATGAAGGCAGCGGCAACGCTGGGCCGTTCCGAATTCCTTTCGCCAAAACTGGAGCAATTGGTTATCGAGAATATCGAGCATGATCTGCTTGCCTATCTCGAAGAAGCTCCTACTCTTTCAGAACAAACAATGGTCGGTATCGCCAGCACTGCGGATACCAGGGTGTGCGCGGTCATTGCAGCGCGCAATGACATTTCCAATGTGGCATTGGCCAAGCTGTTTCAACTTAATTCGCGCAGGGTTTATCGAGCGCTGGCTGCCAACACCTCGATTCGCCCCCGCGGACCCTATCTCAACGCGCTGGCGCGTTCAGCCCAGATGGACCACAAGGTCGCATGGTCATTAGCGGCACGCTCAGACTTTGACACCGCTTTACTGGCCCCGGCCTTTTTTGATCTGCAGGAAGCCGACCGACTCAAGGTTATCGAGGCTTTTGCCCTGCGCAAAACACCCGATGCGCCAATAAAACGCACCATCGAACAGGTATCTGTTGCCACCGATGAACTCTCCCAGGCCCTGATGAAACTATTCTTTGAGAACCGGCGTCCCGAGGCCACCCGTTTGCTGACGCAAATTACAGGCCTTGATGAGATTCGTTGTGGTCAGATCGCTCACGATGTCAGTGGTGCCGCTTTGTTCGTGGTGCTGAGAGCTTTCGGGTTGACCGGTCATGACGGATTGAAGGTACTTATCCATGCCACTGCTCACGAGGATGAGGATCGCTCGGAAACGCTGAAGCTTTTTGCGCGCCTGTTTCAAAATGTGAGTTCAGACGCGATGGCATTTTTGCTTAGCGCCTGGCGTGGAGAAGTGAACCTTCTGGACCTGGCCAAACCCAAATATCGTCCCTTTACACAGGCAGGTTCACGCGCCAAGATGGAAAATGCCGCTTCAAAGGATCCTGATGTTGCCCATGCGGTTCAGGCACTTGAGCGCATCGGTGCGCGCCGTGCCGGATAGAGCATTTGCACAAGGACTGACTTTATCCGCTGATAATATTCAGGCCATGCTCATCTGACCTGCATTCCAGTGTAAGAAGCCAGAAATCCGGATCATAAACGCTTTCCTGGCGAATACGGTCCGCGACTTTTTCAGCACTTTCACGCTCAAAGCGTGCAACAAAGGCCCATTCTTCACCATCCTCTTTTTGCATCACAGAGGGTGCGGGGGTGAACAGGGACAGCGTCCCATCCAGATGATCGACCTCAATCCAGACCTGTCCCGCAACGGGATCGCCGCGTCGTGAGATTACACAGATATGCCCCAGGTCATTGTGGCGCCGGACAAAAGCAGTGCTCCAGATTTCTGATCGGATTGAAGACAGTGGGGCCTCCTAGATTGCAGCACCTGCGCTGATGAGCAGATCCAGCAATTCCGGTGAAATTCGGCCCGTCACTTCGTAATTATTGTACACCTCAAAATTACGGATGGCACGAGCTGTTGTCTCCCCGGCGATTCCGTCGATGGGACCGTGCAAAAATGCCAGGCTGGCCAGTCCGCGTTGAATTTTTTTGATCAGTTCAGAGTTGCTCGGCGAGGTAATTGGGGCGGGCAGAGGCTGGGTCTGAGGTGCCTCAGCCTGCAGAGTCTGAGTTTGGCCCGCCACCGACTGGGTGATCGTTGCTAATGGATCGGCAATTTCAGAAACCGCATCGGGTGCTGCTGTCGTCTCTGGCGTTGCTAGCGGTTCCTCAACCGGTTCGACTCGTTCCAACTGCACACTGACCGGTTCCTGGGCAATAACACTGGGCGCGCTTGGCTGCCGGGCGTTGGCGCTTGCAAGAATGCGGGCAATAATCTGGGGTGTCAGTGCGCCTCTGGGTGTGTATCCGTTGCGCAATTCAAAGGCGCGCAGCCCTTCTGCTGTTGCCGGACCGTAAAACCCATCAATTTTGCCATCATAAAGGCCCGCAGATTGCAGAATCGTTTGTGCCGCTTTCAGGGCTGCATTGGTAACTTCATGATCAACGATGGATTGCTCGACCTGTACAGGTTGGGAAACAGGAGCCAAAACTGGCGAGGCTACCGGGGGCAGGCTTGAAGGAGCTACCCGGACAGGGGCCGGGAGTGGTCGCGGCGGTGCAACGGAAGAGCTTTCAGTATGGGGGATGGCGGGGGGAAGCTGCCCGGTCATAAACATTGGAGCCGGGTGCGTGCCGGTCTGCCAGAACAACGCATTGCTGGCCGAAAAGGCCAGCGCAATACTCAAAACTGCAATACCAGTATTTTGAAGCGGTGCGGCCATAAACCGAGCAAAAGCCCAGATGACCAGTCGAGTGATGCTGGAGAGCAGGAAGTAGCCCAAATGAGCGGGCAATCGAGACAGTGTTGATGTGGTCATTGCGCGATTCTTTTTTGTTCTGGCCATGGGCTTGTTTCTGATTTGGAGGAAGTGGAACGCAGGCTCGAAACATTGTCTGCGGGCAGGTTGTCAATTTCAGGGCCGTTGATGGGCAGGAACGCAGTTACTCTGGTCCCATGATTGACTTTTGAATTCACCTGCAGGCTACCGCCATGCAGTTCAACCAGTCCTTTAACGATGGAAAGTCCAAGGCCTGTACCTTCATACTGACGGTTCAACTCTCCATGGGCCTGAAAGAAGGGCTCACCGATTCGTTGTGCATCTTCTGCTGTCATTCCAATCCCAGTGTCCGCAACACACAATGCTATATTCTGCCCCTGACGCCTGATGGATATGGTCACTTCTGAATTTTCGTTGGAAAACTTGATGGCGTTGGAGAGCAGGTTGATCAGAATTTGCCTGCAAGCGCGTTCGTCTCCGATCAGAGCAGGCAGCGCGGCTTCTATGTTTGAAGCAAGTGTGATGTTTCTTTCAGCTGCCGAACTCTCGATCATACGCAAACAGGGTTCAACAAGCCTCTCAGGCCCAAACCGGGCAAGTTGGAGTTCGAATTTGCCCGCTTCAATGCGTGACATATCCAGCAGCATGTTAACCACATCAAGCAGATGATGCCCGCTCTGCTGAATGAGTTGCGCATAGTCCTTGTGAACCGGCTCCAGATCACCGCCAATGCCATTGCTCATCATTTCGGAAAAACCGACAATTGCATTGAGGGGCGTGCGCAGCTCATGACCGATGGTTGCCAGAAAACGCGACTTTGTCTGCGAGGCCTCTTCAGCCTCCTTGCGGGCTGAAGACATCTCCAGTTCATGATCTTTACGCGGGGTAATATCGCGCAACAGGGCAACAAGTTCAGGCTCACTCCGGTTGCTTCCGGTGTTTGACACCGGGGAAAGAAACAACTCAATCCAGAGAAATTTTGGTGCCTGCGCACGATGCTCCGGGTCGTCCTTCCGTATACGCACCTCGATAATTTTTGTCTGGCCGGAGTGCAGAGCGTCTGAAATTCCTTTCAGAAAAACTGGCCGGTCAGACACGTGAACCCTTTGACTGAACCCGATGCCCGCCAGTTCATATGCGGTTGCGCCTAGCGTTCTTCCTGTTGCTCTGGAGGAAAATATCAACACGCCGCCGCGCGAAAAACGCACATAACCATCCCCCATATGCTCAAGCAAATGTTGTGTGGCACTGTCATGAGACTTTTTATGCATCTCCATCACGCGGTGCAGGCGCACAGCAAAATATGTTTGAGCACAAACCACGGACACCGTATTGAGCAGCGCCGCTATCCCCAGAGGGCTCATTGTCTCCAAGGAGAACTGGGTCAAACTCAGCGCACTTGTGGCTGCGAAAGCTGCAAGAGCTGCCATCAGAACAAATGTGTTTCGGCTTGAAGCCCGGTCACAAAAAAGCGCAGCATGCATAATGGCCAAAATCATTAAACCCAACCCCAGGTCAATGATAAGGGGTTCCAGAACGCTGAGCACCAGTCCACTGCCCGCAATATAACTTGTCTGTATCAAGATGGCGCGGCCCGTACGACCAATCCTTGCGTTTGCCAGTGCGAGTGAACCCAGTCCCAGTCCAGAAAGGCAAATGACAACCGGCGCAACAGACCCACCTGACCAGCCCAGCAAAGCAAAGGGGAAAGCAAGCGCCGCCACGCCAAGCATAGCAAGGGAGAGGCTGGAGACTGTTTTTCTCCGCAACGCTCTGATGGCAAGGGAGGCGCGATCAGTTCCTATGGTGTTGCCCGAAGGGGACCGGGGCAAATGGCGGTTACGCATTACTAAAAAACACTCCAAGTGTGCGACGGGCACGCTATGGCTGGCACCTTGCCGCCCATGCCCTAAAACACCCTTAAGCTGTGGTTTATTCCAGGCTCATCTGGTCGCTATTATCCATAATGGGAGCGGTTTTTAAGGTTAGCGTAAACAGATCATTGCCAACGAGAATGCTGGAACCCGATGGCATTTGAATAAAATTGTATTGAATTTTGGGAAGACGGATTAATTTGCGTCGCCTATTCCTGAAGCCATATTCCGTTGAACAAAACAGTTTTTAGGGACCAGGTTTTGTAAAAATGTTCTTGTTGAGATCAACATTCTGGCTGACGGTTGCCTATATTGCGCTTGTCCCGCAGTTGGATATATCGCGCAGCATGACTGATGTGTCCGCCCAGGCATTAAATGCCGGGCAGCAAATAATTTCCGGGCGCATTGATGCAACCCAGTGCTCCACGTTGGATTGCATGGGTGCCAAGATGGTATTTACCGCCGGATTGAATTCGCTTTCACCTCAACAGAACCCAGTTGCAGAAATCCTGAACGAGGCATCAACGCCACTTGCATCTTCAGTACCCTTCCCCCTGCCCCGGCTTTCTCGCCCGGATTAGATTCAGAGGCCGCGTCACTTCCCCCGACGCAACTCCAAACGGCGGCCTTTGTCAGAGCCGCAGGTGCGCTGCCCCGCCCTGCGGCTCGATTTCCATTTTGCTGTTGGCGAACCGGCAAAGAGCAGGTAAGGGTCAAAACCCATGAGCACGACATCATTTGACGAAATTTCCGAAAATCTGAGTTTTCTTGATGATTGGGAAGACCGGTACCGCTACCTGATTGAGCTTGGGGGAACCCTTGAGCCAATAGATGAGGAAGAGCGCTCCGCCGCCAACAAGGTCAGCGGTTGTGTGTCGCAGGTTTGGCTGGTCACTGAATCCTTATTGCATGAGAACGAGAAACTCCTGCGCTTCAGAGGTGATTCTGATGCGATGATCGTAAAAGGGCTGGTGGCTGTTTTGATTGCTCTGTTCTCGGGAAAAAGCGCTGAACAGATCGCTGAAATCAAGGCTATTGAGATATTGGACGAGCTGGGGCTCAGAGAACACCTGACCTCTCAGCGCGCCAATGGGCTTGTCGCCATGGTTGAGCGTATTCAGCACGAGGCACGTCACGCCTGATAGAACTTACTCAAATTTATCTGGTCGTGCTTCTTCATCCAGCCAGACGCGCAGGCGTCCGCAAGGAGCACCTGTTGCGACCTGACTGAAGCCGAAATGCCGGGCCAGTTGTTCCAAGCCGACTCTTAAAACCAGTTTGGCGCTTCTTCGAGGCCATTGGCGCTCCCTCTCAACGAGCTGCAATCCTTTCAGAAAACCGCAAACATCCATTACCGCACCGGCACAATCTGGGGGCAAGGCAGAAAGAATGGCATGCAATTCAGTGCGCGCATCGATTGCTGCATCGTTCAGGTCCATGCCTCTTTTTCCGGTTTTGCCTTTTGATGGCAGGCGATTTGGATCATAAGACATGGTTGTGCGTTCCATCATTTGTGCCCGTTCCACAAGCGCTCGCAGCCTTTCACCTGCCAGAACGTGGTGATGCTGCAAAAATGGCTTCGCATTGGCTGATCCCACTGCAAGCCGGGCCAGAGGACTTTCATTGAAGTTCAGGACAGTGCCATCGCGCTGTTGAACTATATGACGATGCTGATCAGCTGGGTCTCCAGTGCTCGAAATCTTTCGCCGCAGCCAGTTTTTTGCCAAGGCAGAAGCCTTGCACCGGTCCTTTTCCATCAAGAGTATTCCATCCGAACTCAGTGTCCGAACCTCACTTGCATCAAGACTGGGGCTTCCAGTGGAGCCGATTATCCGAAACAGACCCGACACCTCCCTGCGGGCAACAGCGCCGGAAATCAACGCACGGACGAATTTTATTCTGCGGCGCTCAGACATTGTCATCTGCCTGCGCCAGAAATTGTTCGATGCGGGCAGCACTGGATATTACCTGCTCGATGTTGCGTTCAAGAATTGACGTTTCTTCGTCAAAATCGGGCAGGTCGCGCAAATCTTCCACAATTCTGCACGCATAGGACACTGTTGTTCTGTCTCTGTGAAAAAATCTGCCGACCTCTGTGAGTGAACGACCCAGAAGCACATGCATCAGATACATAGCCAATTGGCGCGTTGCAGCAATAGGTGCCCGGCTGCGGGAATGGCTGAAAAGCTCTTTCACAGTCACTCCGTGGGACTGAGATACTATTCGCACGAGTACCGAGGCCTGCTTGTCGCCAATCTGGTCGGCCGAGCATATGGCCCTCTGGGCAACAGATTGTCCCTGGCTGCTGTCTTCTAGGATGTCCTGTTGATAGTTGTGCATGCTCATGGGCGCCCTCTCTGCATAAATAGGACTATATTCCTATATTGCAGTAAAGGGTACGGGGATAAATTACACGCCTGATTTCAGTATGCTTTTATGTTCAGGATCTGTTGACAAACTTCAGGGGACGCTGCGTTGGAAGGCAAAATTGTTTTGAAACAGGAAACGGCATGCCGACAATGTCAATCATTTTCAAGGGATGTTGACGCATTTCAGAGCAATCTTGCCCCAACCCCGAAGGGGCCGCGCCATATTCGTCCATCTTGTCGTCGTTCGGCCTTGAATATGAAATCCATATCCTTCTGCCTCTCCCCTAAATCTGACCAAATCTTCCTGCGACGCAGTACCCCCTCAAGTTTGTCAACAGGTCCTGAGGAAGACGGGGGCATTCCCGGAGACACCCATGTCGGGGCTTACAACGCTCACACATTCTGGTTTTGCGCTCAGAGTAAGAGACAAAAAAACGGCCGCCACAGGGGCGACCGTTCAAGAACTGCAATTTGATTTCTGGTTAACTGGCTTTACGGCCCAGACCGTTTGCCTTGGCCAGTTGCGAGCGCACGACCGAATAATTCGGGGCAACCATGGGATAATCAGAAGGCAGACCCCACTTTTCCCGATATTCTTCAGGAGAGAGGTCATAGTGTGTGCGCAGATGGCGTTTGAGCGACTTAAATTTCTTGCCGTCTTCCAGACAGATAATATAGTCAGCTGAAACTGACTTCTTAATCGGAACAGCAGGCTTCAATTCAAGCTCGGGAGGGTTTGTTTCGCTGTTTCTCAGTGCTTTGAGAGTGCTGTGTATTTCACCAACAAACTTGGTGACATCGTGAGGGCTCAACGCATTATGTCCTACATAAGCGCAAACAATTTCGGCACTTAATTCAACCAGATCCACTTCATGTGTGGCTGTTGTATTTGGCTGATCATTCATAAATTCGTCCTTATTTTTCTTGGCCTCACGCAGTTCACAAAGTGAGGCAGTAGTCAGGATAGGCAGTTCCCACTCACAAATCAACACTATATTGGTGCGCTATTTGACCGCGGCAAATCAATAATTGCACACAATTTAGTCCTCGCGATAGTTTTTCAAGTCGTTAATCTTCATGCCACCACTGGGACTATACCCCACCATATAGGCAGCCCGGGAAAGTAAATGGGCCGAAACAGGTGAAGTCAGCAGCAAAAAAACCACTCCAACGAGCGCGCGGAGAATGACCGCCCCATCAAACGCAACGACCGCGATGGCAATGAGTGTCAGCCCTGAGCCCATAGTCCCCGCTTTTGAAGCTGCGTGCATGCGTGTGTAAAGATCGGGCAGACGCAATATGCCAATTGCCGCCAACAGTGAAAACAAGGCTCCAACCAAAAGCAGTATACCGGCAAGATAGGCGGCAATTTGCTCAACCATTGGGCTTTTCCTCCAGATCGCTTGAGCCTTCACTGGCCTGGGCACCACGATGAAGCACATAACGGGCAAACGCCACCGTGGCCAGAAAACCAACCAGGCCCAGAGAAATGGCAACATCCAGATAAAGGAAAAAACTGGTTTTAATAGCAATTACACAGATGTATCCGATGCCGATAGACACCAGCATGTCCAGCCCCAAAATCCGGTCCGGCAGAGTGGGACCCCGCAAAATCCGAACGATGGTAAGTACAAAAGCCAGGCTGAGTATCCCAAGTGAGATCGTAACCGTCAGGTTAAGGAAAGCTGTTCCGCTCATTTGAACACCTCGATAATCTTGATTTCAAAGCCGGTAGCGATATCCCGGATGAGCGCCTTCTTGTCGGGCACCTCCATGGCATGAACAAAAATAAATTTTCGATCGGCGGAAACATCAACACTCAGGGTTCCCGGTGTTAGGGTGATGAGGTTGGCCAGAAGCGTTATTTCAACATCGCTCTTTGCTGTAAGCGGAAAGGCAATAATGCCGGGCTTGAGCCTCTTCTTGAGGTTCGGCGACATGATGAGCAGAGCAACACGGGTCGCACTGTGTGCCAGTTCATAAAAGAATATAAGAATAAGAGCCAGCACCCGGCGGAACTTCTTGAAAAAAGTTGGTGTTGTGACCCGCTCACGCACAAACCAGAGGGCCGCAACACTGATCGCTGCTCCAAGCAGCAGGTTCAAAACCGAGAAATTCCCGGTAATAGCTGCCCAGACCAGAGCCAGAATTACTGTAAGGGTGGCAAAGTTCATGGTGTCACCTCAATTCCAACCGCATCAATATATCTCTGCGTGCTGAGTAAATCCTGCGCTGAAATTCCCGCACTGGTGAACACAAGGTTGGGGAACAGACCGACCAAAACGATGATTCCGACCAAAGCGATAGCGGAACCTTGTGCCGCCCATTTTTCGAGAGGGCTTAAGCGGCGCAACTGGTCATTTTTCTGTTCTGAGAATTTCCCCTCCCGGCCGGGGCGCCAGAAAATATGCGCCCACAGCCGCGTTCCTGCAATCGAAGTGAGAATTGAATTGGCAAGAACTGCAAATAATATCAGCCAGTCGGAATTTTCAATAGCCCCCTGCGCAAGGAGTAATTTTGGCCAGAAACCAAGAAATGGAGGAAGGCCGGCGGCCCCGAAAATCAAAATCAGAAACATGATTGAAATGGGAGAACTGGCCGCATAAACGCCTCCCATATGTCTGGTGTCAGTGGCCTGGGTTACACGTTCAATCAAGCCCGCAACCAGATAGAGAGCTGACATGGTCAATATCGAATGAAATGCATAAAAAATTGCTCCAGCCACCCCGACTATTGTGGGCAGGGCCATGCCCGCAAACACGGCGCCAATTCCACCTATGACCAGAAACCCCAAAGCGCGGCGCAGATTTGTCTGTGCCAGTGCACCCAGAGGCGCAATCAACAAAGTTGATACAGCAATTGCCGTCAGAACCGGGTCGAGTATGTCGCGCGATGCGGGGAGCAAGGCAATCATAATGCGCAACAGTGCATAGACCCCCACTTTGGTAAGCAAGCCCGCAAACAGTGCGGAAACAGCAGCGTCGGGCGTGTGATAGGAAGCGGGAAGCCAGGCGTTCACCGGAAAGGCGGCCGCCTTCATGCCAAAAGCAAGGAGAAACAATGCTGCTATGGCGGTCATTGCTCCGGCGTCCGCGGCAGGCACCACAAGCGAGATATCGGCCATATTCAGCGTGCCGGTGAGCCCATAAATATAACCAAGGCCTACAAGAAAAAATGTAGTGGCAAGAAAGTTCAAAAACCCGTATTTCACCGCACCATCGAGTTGGATTTTGCGCCCCCCGATAATCATCAGACCAAAGGATGAAATCAACATCACCTCAAACCAGACGTAGAGATTGAACAGATCACCCGTCAGAAACGCACCGGTAACCCCGGCCAGCAGAAGCAGTACCAGCGGATAAAATCCATGGCGTTGTTCACGAGGGACGATCTCAGCCTGGAAAAAGACCAGCACAACAAGGGTCACGACAGAGGCGGCCAGGGCAAAGCCTGCACCCATAAGATCGGCGACAAAGGTAATACCGAAGGGGGGCAGCCAATTGCCCATGGTCATGGCCAGCGGGCCGGTTTCCAGAACTCTCCAGAACAAATCAATTTCAACAATAATGATGGCCAGCACCGCCAGAATGGCAAAACCTGACTGGTAGCCTCTGGAGTGTCTCAGGACCAGCAGAAGTGCTCCAGCCATCAAAGCAATTATAACCGGAAGAATGAGTATCCAGTCTCCGGCAGCGGTTGCCGTTTCAAGCATGGCGGCCGGCAACTCACCTGGTGAATCCGAAAGGTTGTGTGAGGTTTCCATTCCCAAGCCTGCCTAGTAGCTCATCGGCGGGCGCGGCGCATTTTTTGGCTCCGCGAGACGCATGTTATCGGTATTGTCGGCATCCAGCTCCTGATAGGCGCGGTAGCCCAAAACGAGCAGAAATGTGAACAGCGCAAACCCAATCACAATGGCAGTAAGAATCAATGCCTGAGGCAACGGGTTTGCGGCCAGCTCGGACGGTCTGAGGGCGCCGGCCGGAACAATGGGTGGCACCTCGGGAGACACCCGACCCATGATAAAAATCAGCAGGTTAACCCCGTTGCCCAATATAGTAATTCCCAGGAGCATGCGGATAACCGAGCGCGATAATATCAAATATATGGCAGCGGCAAAAAAAGCTCCAACAAACGGGGCCATCAAAAACTCGGTCATTTGCCTTCCTCGTCTTCCTCAAGAGCCAGCGCAATCGCCGAGATGGTGCCGACCACGGCCAGATACACACCGACATCAAAAACCAGCGGCGTTGAAACGGTGATTTTACTGCCCCCGATCTCGAAATAGGCCCACAATCCGGTGAGATAGGGAACCGACTGCCCCAGCGACAGCAACCCGGCAAACGCGGCGATGAAAACGCCAAATCCCGCAACCGAAATCGGATCAACACGCATGGCCCGGCGCACTTCTTCGACACCAACGGCAATACCGTAAATCGCCACTGCGGACGCAGCGATCAATCCGCCGATAAAGCCCCCGCCCGGTTCATTATGTCCCCGCAGAAGCACAAATACTGAAAACACCACCATGATGGCGGTTAGCGCAGGCGCAATGGTTTTGAATATTACAGTTCTCATGCGGACGCCTTTGCTGCCGAGGCGCGACGGGAGGTTTTTGCCTGTCTGGAGGCCGCGGTTTTCTTTTTGGCTCTGCTTTTGCCGCGCTGCGGTTTTTTTGCACCCACACCGGTTTGTGGCCCGCCACCCCGAATTCGGATCAGGGCGAGGATGGCAACACCGGTTGTCATAACCACGGCAATCTCTCCAAGCGTATCCAGACCACGATAATCAACCAAAATCACGTTGACGATATTACTCCCGTGGGCAAGGGGCACGCTCGTTTGTGCAAACAATTCGGACAGACGCAGGTCAAGGGGTGTTTGCAGAATTGTAATCATAAGCAACGTGACCCCCACACCGCTGACCAGGGCCAGACCACCATCGCGCAAGAGATCCAGAGGCATGCGACTGTCCCGCTGATCCAGATGCAACCGGGTCATGACCAGGGCCAGAATAACAACTGTCAGGGTCTCAACCATGAACTGGGTAAACCCAAGATCGGGGGCACCGAACAATATGAAAAACATGGCAACGGCAAAACCCTGTATACCCAGTGAAACGATCGCCATCAAACGTGTCTTTGCAACCACGACCGCCACAAGCCCGATCATTGCAATCACAAACACAGCCCATTCGTAAAAGGTCATCGTTTTGACATCACTCATGGCGGGCAGGGCGAAGGTCCCCCACATGGGAATAAGCAGGGCGGCGGCAAAAGCCACAAAAACAACCACCAGGTAAAGCTCAAGGCGCCCATGGTGCCAGAGCCGCGTTATCCTGTCGGAAAAACCGATCAGCCCGAACATCAGCCAGTCAAACCCGGCATCAAACGACCACCCCAGGTCGCGGGCAAACTCGCGCAGCCAGGTACGGATAGCGTCAATATTCAGGTAAATGAACACACCCAGAACCCAGGTAAGGGCTGAGATGATAAACGGCGTGGTTGTGAGCATCTTGAAAGCATAATAAAGTTTGCTTTCAACCTCGAAATTGTAAATCGAGGAGGCCGCAGGTTCCAGAATATTTTGTGAAAAATATCCCAGTTGAGTTCCCGCCCACACAGAAAACACACCCAGAACCAGTGCTCCTGCCCATAAAGAAAAACTCCCCTCATGAGGTTTGAGCGGGGTGGGTTTTATTTCCCCGAAAAAAGCCTTGAACAGGATGGCCAGTCCAACGGCCATCATCATGGCATTACCCAGCACCATGACAATCACCAGGCTGAGATTAGCCAAAAACAGGCCGCCCCAAGTGCCCTTGAAGGTTAAAATTGCGTACATTTCCTCTTTGGCAAAAAATGCAACAGTCAGCGGAAGCCCCGCCATTCCGGCGGCAGCAACGACCGCGGCAACAAACGTAACCGGCATGGTACGCCACAAGCCGCCAAGAGCGGTAATGTCCCGGGTTCCCGTGGCATGATCGATGCCTCCGGCAATCATAAAGAACGCACCCTTGTAAAAAGCATGCCCGACAAGATAGAGGACCGCTGCCAGAATGGCTTTTTCAGTTCCAATACCGATCAACACAACCAGCAAACCAAGGGAAGCGACAGTCGTTTGCGCCAGCATCTGCTTGAGGTCTGACTGCCTGAGCGCTGTTGTTGCGCCCCACAAAAGCGTGACAGAGCCCACCACTGTCAGAACCACGCTCCATTCAACGGTGCCCCCAAGAATTGGGGAAAAACGCGCCAGCAGATAGACGCCCGCTTTTACCATTGTTGCCGAGTGCAGATAGGCGGAAACCGGAGTTGGCGCCTCCATGGCATTGGGCAGCCAGAAGTGGAAGGGGAATTGCGCCGATTTTGTAAATGCGCCAATCAGTATCAGACCCAGAAGAACAGGATAAATCGCCTGTTCCCTGATGGCAGGGCCATATTCAAATATCGAGGAAAGTTCCCAGAGGTCGGTCATCTGATGAAGCAGCAGCAGACCCGCCAGCAAAAACAGTCCCCCCCCGCCCGTAATCACCAGTGCCTGAATAGCGGCGCGTCTGGAGGCCTGGCGCACATGGTCAAACCCGATAAGCAAAAACGAGGTGATCGCGGTCAGCTCCCAGAATACGAACAGCGTGATCAGACCGTCAGCCAGAACAAGCCCAAGCATTGAGCCCATGAACATCATCATGAATGCCAGAAAGCGCCCCTGATGCGGATGGCCCTTCAGATAGGCACCGGAATAAAGAATTATGAATGTGCCAATGCCTGAAATCAAAAGGGCAAAGGTCAGGCTCAACCCGTCGATAAAGAAGGAAAACCTCAGCCCATAGGCCGGAATCCAGTCAAACCCCGCTGAAATGAGCTGCTTGTCGGCCATCGCTTCAACGAAGGAGAGCAGGTATATGAAGATGGAAGCGGGAATAATTGCGAGCAGCCAGCCGGTGTAGCCTTGGGTGAAACGAAACAGCAACGGCGCCAGAGCGGCGGCAAAAAACGGTGCTAGCGCGACAAGGCTAAATCCAACATCCAGATCGGAGCTCAAAAGCAACCTCTTTGTTTTCGCGCGTTTGAGGCGCAAAATAATGCGCCTCGAATCATGGGACTAATGTAACGCCTCACCAGCGCAGAGCAAGTCGAAGTGACCCTGTTTTGGAGCAGTTACCACAGCAATCTATACTCACAAAAACCATTAAACTGTCGCAACAGCCAAGCGTGGCACCTATATGATAACAATCATTCCCCGGGAACTGGAGAGAGGCGATGACAAAGACATTAAAATCAAACGATGACTGGCGGACACAACTGAGTGACGAACAGTTTCGTATAACCAGAAAACACGGTACCGAGCCGGCATGGTCGAACCCGCTGAATCAGGAAAAACGCAATGGTACCTATTCCTGCGTCTGTTGTGGCGCTCTTCTGTTTTCGTCGGAAGCAAAGTATGATTCCGGTTCCGGCTGGCCCAGTTTTTTCAAACCTGCCTCGGAAGAAGCAATAAGTGCTCATGCAGATGGATCCTTGTTCATGCGCCGTACTGAAATCCGGTGTGCAGGATGTGAAGCGCACCTGGGTCATGTATTCAAGGACGGCCCGAAACCCACCGGGCTGCGCTACTGCATGAACGGCACCGCCCTCAAATTCACCCCTGAAGAATAATCCTCCGTCGCCAGACCCCGCACAAACAATAATCGAGCTTTCCATGTCCAAACCTGCCCCGCCGGTCGCCGAAAAAAAACAACATACTGCCGTCAATCACGGTGTCAGCCGGAATGATCCCTATCACTGGCTGAGGGCCGCCAACTGGCAGGAGGTCATGCGGGACCCTGAAGTTCTGGATTCTGAAATCCGCGCCTACCTGGAAGCGGAAAACCGCTATTTCACCGAAGTGTTCAGCGATAAAACCGCCGACTTACGGGAGAAAATCTACAGGGAAATTCGCGGGCGCATCAAGGAAGATGATTCCTCAGTTCCCACCCCGGATGGAGATTTTGCCTATTTCTCACGCATGGAAACGGGCAGACAATATCCCCTGCTGGTGCGCACAATGCGCAGCGGAAAAGATGAGCAGGTTCTGCTCGACTGCAATGTGGAGGCGGGGGAGAGCTATTTCGGGTTTGCCGGGGCCATCCATGACCCCTCCCATCGTTTTTTGGCCTGGGCCGCCGATCGCAATGGATCAGAATATTACACCATCAAGGTGCGAGACCTTGAGACAGGAAAGGACATCACCGACACAATCGAAAAGTCCGCTGGCGGCACTGTATGGTCGGCCGACAGCAAAAGCCTCTATTATGTGGAACTGGATGAAAATCACCGCCCCTACCAGGTGCGCCGCCATGCAATGGGCACTTCGCAATCTGAAGACGAAATTGTTTACACCGAAGCGGATCCGGGGTTTTTCGTTAATGTCAGCAAGACATTGTCGGGGAAGTTTGTTGTCATTAGTGCAGGCGATCATCAGACCTCTGAGGCCCATTTGATTGATGCGCAAACCAACGGTGTTCCGATGCTGGTCGCCGGGCGCAAGGTCGGGCGCGAATACAGCGTTGACGAGCGGGAGGGCACACTCTTTATCCTGACCAATGACAATGGGGCAGAGGATTTCAAAATCGTCACCGCTGACATTTCATCTCCGGGCGCGGAAAACTGGCAGGATATCGTACCCCACCGGCCCGGCACTCTCATTCTTACGAGTTTTGTGATCAAAAATCATCTTGTCCGGCTCGAGCGTGCCGAAGGTTTGCCGCGCATAATCATACGCAATCTTACAAACGCCAGTGAGTCTGAAATCGCCTTTGAGGAGGAAGCCTATAGCCTGGGCGTTTCAGCGGGTTATGAATTTGATACCAGCGACATTCGTTTCACCTATTCTTCGCCCACCACGCCTTCGCGGGTATTCGACTATAATCTTGAAACCGGGACGCGCACCTTGCGCAAGGAGCAAAAAGTGCCTTCCGGCCACAAGCCGCAAGACTATGTGACCCGTCGTGTTTTTGCCGAGGCGGCAGACGGGGAAAAAATCCCCCTCACCCTGCTCTACCACAAGAACACCAAGCTGGATGGCTCGGCCCCCTGCCTTCTCTATGGCTACGGGGCCTATGGCATTTCCATGCCGGCGAATTTTTCCGTTGCCAATCTGTCACTGGTGGACAGGGGTTTTGTTCATGCCATCGCC
Source organism: Hyphomicrobiales bacterium (assembly GCA_026981645.1). Lineage (GTDB taxonomy): Bacteria > Pseudomonadota > Alphaproteobacteria > Rhizobiales > Devosiaceae > DROE01. The sequence goes on from JALSII010000006.1 coordinate 112,974, forward strand.
CATGTGCGCGGCGGCAAGGACAAAGGTTACGGCTGGTACGCCAAGGGACGGCGCGAACACAAAACGAATACCTTCACCGACTTCATTGCCGCCGCAGAACACCTCATCGCAGAGCAGTTCACCTCAAGGGGCAAAATCGTGGCACAAGGGGGGTCTGCGGGAGGCATGCTGATGGGCGCAATTGCCAATATGCGCCCTGACCTGTTTGCAGGTATCATTGCGCAGGTGCCCTTCGTCGACGTGCTCACGACCATGCTCGACGACACGCTGCCACTGACCCCGCCCGAATGGCCCGAATGGGGCAACCCCATCGCCTCAAAAGAGGATTATGAACGTATCCTCTCCTACTCCCCTTATGACAATGTTCAGGCTCAGGACTATGCCCCCATGCTGGTGCTGGCTGGCTTGACAGACCCCCGCGTGACCTATTGGGAACCGGCAAAATGGGTGGCCCGGCTACGCGCCACTAAAACCGATACCCAGCCGCTGTTTCTCAAAACCAACATGGAAGCAGGGCATGGCGGCGCGACCGGTCGATTTGAAAGGATCAAGGAAACCGCTTTAACTCAGGCGTTTGCCCTTTGGGCCGCCAATAACAAAAAATTTGAAGGCCTTGACTGATTGTCGCACCTGACACAATAAACTGAAGACAAAAATGACCAGCACGAATTTCCAGCGTGATTGTTCCAACATTTTAGGAGGCCAAAATGGCTTTTGAACTTCCCGACCTGCCCTATGCCTATGACGCGCTTGACCCGTTCATGTCAGCGGAAACCTTTGAATACCATCACGACAAGCACCATCAGGCCTATGTGACCAATGGCAACAAACTGCTGGAGGGATCTGGCCTCGAAGGAAAAAGCCTTGAGGATGTTGTCATCGGCTCGTTTGGCAAAAATGCCGGCCTGTTCAACAATGCAGCCCAGCATTATAACCATCTGCATTTCTGGAACTGGATGAAGCCCAACGGTGGCGGTGCCATTCCGGGCAATCTTGAAGCAAAGATCAATGCCGATCTGGGCAGTGTTGCCGCATTCCGCGACGCTTTCATTGCCGCAGGCACAACTCAGTTCGGCTCGGGCTGGGCATGGCTTACCCTCAAGGGCGGCAAGCTGGAAGTCACCAAGACGCCAAATGGGGAAAACCCGCTGGTCCATGGTGGTGTTCCGCTTCTGGGTGTCGATGTATGGGAGCATTCCTACTATATTGATTATCGCAATGCCCGGCCCAAATATCTGGAAGCCTTTTTCGACAATATGGTCAACTGGGAATATGTGGCGGAGCTTTTTGAAGCCGCTTCCTGACCTGCTGTTGAATCTAACCAGCCAGAATATCCGGCCATCATCGATGGTCGGATTTTTTTGAATAAACTGAGCCAATATCTGATTTGAAACCCTTCTCGCTGTCGTCCCTGTGTGTTAACACTTTGTTAACCATAAGGAGGCACGAGGTGGTTTCTCAAAAGAAGTCCGTTGCGGTGATTACTTCAAGCCCGGCCCTGAGCTCGATAATCTCCATGGTGCTGGGTCGTGAAGAGGCCCTGCGCACCCAGCAATTCAAAGGGATTGACTCGCTCGTTTCCCACATGCGGATATTACCCGTTGATCTTATTGTGTCAGATTACAAGCTTGAAAACAGAACCGCCCCTGGCCTTGTAGCCATGTTGCGCAAAACCCTTCCTCGCCGCCGCTATCAACTGATCGTGCTGAGCGACCATATGGATAGGGAAGTCAAGCTGAGTTGTCGGTTTGCAGGAGTGGACGAAGTCATAATCAAGCCCATGTCGCCGCTGTTTCTCAAAGAGCGCGTTGTGGCCCGGCTCGAAACTGGGGAGAGCCAAACCAGCGCGAACTGGCGCACACCGCACGCCTCTTGCTCCCACCCCTCCAAAGACACTGTTGCCTATTCAGGAAATGTCATCCCGCTTTTTGGTACTTCCAACAATCCGGACCAGAGAAGCGGCGACAGCCTGCACCCCGCATAAGCTCTCTTATGCCGTAAGACGGGCAACTTTCGTCCATACATCCTCGACCGTTTCAGCGAACTGCACAGATTTGTGGGCCTTGGGGAAGCTGTGTGCAAATACGTCAACGGAAATTCCACGAATAATCTCAAAGGCGTTGTTGTGGTTCAACAAAACGACGGGCTTGCTGGCACCCAGTTCTGCAACTGTAAAATAAAGACTGGTGGCCGATGCCAGTGAGCCGGGAAGCCCGACAAAACAATCGGCCATCTCAGCCAACCGGTTCAGGCGGTCCTTTTTTTCAGCAATGCGTTCAACAGAAATATCCCCCAGCGCCTTGGGAATAACGAAACTGTCATCGGCAATCAGCGCCACACCGCCACCGGCGGCGCGGGCGCTGGTAATTACCGGCAGGGGCATTTGCCCATCCTGGGCCAGACAAATCAGTTTTGCCCCCTTCTTGGCCAGCAATGCGCCGGTCTGGGACATCAGAGAGGAGCGCCCCGCATCCCCCGGCCCCTTGTCAGAGGCAAAAATGGCCAGTGTAAGCTGCTTGAAATTGCTCATCGGCCCCGCCTGAGACTGCCCAGAATGCCCCGGACCAGTGAATTGCCCAATTCGCGGGCCAGGGTGCGGGCAAGCTGCTTGGCTGCGGTTTCGGTCACCGACTGGCGACTGGAGGAACGATTGCTACCTGGTGCGGGTCGAACCTTTTCTTCTTCTGCCCTGTTGACCTCGGTGCGCCGTTTGAGCACTTCAAAAGCTGAGTCCCGGTCGATAACTTCATCGTAAAGACCGCTTATCGGACTTTGCGCAATCACTTTTCTGCGCTCTGCGGGCAAAATGGGGCCAAGGCGCGACGAAGGGGGGCGCATCATGGTGCGCCCGACAACGGAAGGCACGCCCTTTGATTCCAGGGTGGAAACCAGCGCTTCGCCCACCCCCAACTGGGTGATGACTTCTTTGGTGTCAAAATCGGGGTTGGGCCGGAAGGTTTCCGCAGCGGCGCGCACTGCCTTTTGCTCTCTTGGCGTATAGGCGCGGAGCGCGTGTTGCACACGATTGCCCAACTGGGCCAGCACTGCGTCGGGCATATCGGCGGGGTTCTGCGTCACAAAATAGACGCCCACGCCCTTGGAACGCACCAGCTTGACCACCTGCTCGACCTTTTGCAGCAATATCTTGGGCGCTTCGTCAAACAACAGATGTGCCTCATCAAAGAAAAACACCAATTTGGGTTTGTCCGGGTTGCCGACTTCGGGCAACTCCTCGAACAATTCCGAAAGCAGCCACAACAAAAAGGTCGAATAAAGCCGCGGTGACATCATCAACTCATCTGCCGCCAGAACGGAAATATAGCCGCGCCCGTCACTGTCGGTGCGCATCAGGTCCTTGATATCAAGGGCACGCTCGCCAAAAAACAGGTCGCCACTTTGCTGCTCAAGCACCAGCAGCCCGCGCTGTATCGCCCCTATCGAGGCGCTGGACACGTTGCCGTAAGTCATTGAAATGGCCTTGGCGTTATTACCGATTTCAATGAGAAGCGCACGCAGGTCTTTGAGGTCGAGCAGCAACAGTCCTTCGTCGTCGGCGACCTTGAAAGCGATATTGAGAACGCCTTCCTGGGTGTCGTTCAGGTCGAGCATGCGGGCAAACAGCAATGGGCCCATCTCTGAAACCGTGGTGCGGATGGGATGTCCCTGGCGGCCGAACAGGTCCCAGAAAATGGTGGGGAAACTGTCGAACTCATAGTCGTCAAAACCGATGTCCGAAGCACGTCTGGCGAGAAAATCCCTGGGTTCTCCCGCAACTGCTATGCCGGACAGGTCGCCCTTGACATCAGCGCAAAAAACCGGAACTCCGGCGTTCGAAAAGCCTTCGGCCAGTATTTGCAGGCTGACGGTTTTTCCGGTGCCCGTTGCCCCGGTAATCAGCCCGTGGCGGTTGGCGTATTTCAGGGCGAGATATTCGGGATCAGTACTCGTTCCCAGATAGATATAATCGTCAATCAGCATAGGTGGTACGCTCCAAGGTCATTCCAAGCCTTATAGCTTTGGCTTGCCCGCGGCCACAAGACCAATAAACCGGGATGGTTGGCATATGCCCCATACCCCTCAAAAGAGCTTGGCACCGGTGCTGGGCATTCCTATATGGAAGGTTCGGGCTCAGGAGACAGGGGACACAACGCCATGATTGTCAGCACCACGGATACACTGCAGGGATTTGAAATCACCGATTATCTGGGGATCGTCACCGGGGAAACCATCTCGGGGGCCAACATTGTGCGCGATGTGATGGCGACCGTAACCGACTATGTGGGGGGGCGCTCAGGCACCTATGAGGAGGTGTTGGGCAAAGCGCGCGAGAGCACCATTTCCGAGGTGATGGACCGGGCGCAACTGCTGGGTGCGGACGGGGTGGTGGGTATTACCTTCGACTATGAAACCATTGGCGGGCGCGGGGCGATGATTATGGTCACAGCTACCGGAACCGCTGTTCGTTTCCGCAAGCTCTGAAATTTTCTCTCTGGCTCTGTAACCGGCCGGACTTTGCCAGTTTACCAGTTCCGCCAAGTCTGGTGGCTTCCCAATAGCCCCCTGGGCTATAGTCAGGCGGATGGGAACTAATTCCGGGTTGATGTGATGAAACTCAAACGCCGCAGCATGATTGCCGGGCTGGCAATGGCCTCAGCGAGCCTTTCGGGAACAGTATTGGCACAAAACAGCCCTTTTGCGCTCAACGGCGTTGAACTGGGCCTTGTGCCCAACCTTGGTTCTGAACAGTCCGAAACACTGCGCGCCGCCATACGAAAGGCCGTCGAGGCAGGAGCGCCCCTGTTCCTGCCCGCCGGGCGCTATCGGGTTTCAGGCATCGAATTGCCCTCGAATTTCACCATTTCAGGCGTTGCCGGAGGAACGATTCTAGAGACAGCTGATGGAACGGTACTCATGGGTGCACGAGACCAATCCAATATCATTCTGGAAGGGCTGACTTTTAACGGAAGGGGGCTTGGCGAAAACCGCCGGGATGCACTCCTTGCCTTTGAGGACTGCGCATCGCTCAGCATCAAGAGTTGCACAATAAACAATACAAACAACAATGGCCTTTATCTGGGCGCATGCTCGGGAGCCATTGAGGCTTGCGAAATCAGTACCTGCCAACAATCAGCCATCCACCTGCAAAACAGTGTTGGCATATTTTTGCGCGACAATGTCATTTCCGCCTGTGGTAATGGAGGTATCAGGGTCTGGCGCAGCGAAAGCGGTGCCGATGGCACCATCGTTGTCAACAACCGGATTTCAGGCATCGGTTCTGATGAGGGGGACGGGCAAAACGGCAACGGCGTGAACATCTTCCGGGCTGATCGGGTCATCGTCTCGGACAATGTGATTGAGGATTGTGCTTTTTCAGCCGTGCGGGCCAACGCCACCAACGATACGATTATTTCGGGCAACCAGTGCATCAACTCCTCGGAGGTGGCCATTTTTTCCGAATTTGCCTTTTCCGGCTCCATCATCAGCAACAATATCATTGATGGCGCGGCCCGGGGCATCTCGATGACCAATTTCAACGACGGGGGGCGTCTGGCGGTGTGCTCGGGCAATATTGTGCGCAATATTCTGCCGTTTTCGCCCACCAACCCCAGAACCCGACCCATGGGCATTTTTGCCGAAGCTGACGCCGCAGTCAGCGGCAATGTGGTGGAAAATGTGCCCGGCATCGGCATTTGTGCCGGATGGGGACCGTTTCTGCGCAATGTGCTGGTTTCCAACAATGTTGTCCGCAAAACGCTGGTGGGAATTGGTGTCAGCGTTGCAGAAGGGGCCGGTGCGGCCAAGATTTCAAACAATCTGATTGCCGAGGCGGAACTTGCGGCGCTTGCCGGCCTGGCCTGGCGAGATATCATCAGCACCGACCTTGTGGCGGACGCCGAGCGCTTTCCCCACATCATGCTCAGCAACAATAGTGTGGTTCAGTCCTGAATTTTTGGCTTTGCGGCTTTGGTTGCAGAAACCGTTCCCACTTCAAATTTGCGCCAGTTGCGAATGGGGTTTTTCCGCCTGCCTTCCAGAAATGCGCGCTGCTTTTCATCCGGTTCGGTAATCCCGAGCAGCAATGCTGCGACCATGGTTTCGGCGGCAGCCATGTTGCCGTCATCGCATTTCAACGCGTAACCCCAGCCGCGCTCGACAATTGCGCCACAAAAAACGCCTTCCGCACCGCCCTTGCTCATCAGGCGGTTTTTGAACAGTTCCATGGCTTCGGTATCAAAGGCCCCGCTCCCCCCCACCAGAAACGGGTGGCTTGTGGCAGCTTCGAGGATTTCCCCTAATGCGTTTTTGTCTTCAGGCACCATCCCGGAGCTGGTGCTCATGGTTGCAAATCCCTTGGCAATGGAATGCAAGGGAGCGGCCCAGGTGGGAATGGAACACCCGTCCGTGCCACATTTATCCGTTGTCAGAGTGTCCCCAATCAAGTCCTCAACGCAAGCGCGTACCAGCTTTTGCACCAGGTGGTCGCGTTCAGTATAGCCTTTGACCGGCGCTCCGAGCGCCCGCGCCACCGCCAGCATGCCGGCATGTTTTCCCGAACAGTTATTGTGAATTACGCCAGGGGCAATTCCTGCGTCGCGCATGCGGTTTCTTGTTGCCCGGTGGGAGGGGGGATGGATGCCACATTCAAGGTCAGCTTCCGAACAGCCGATTTTTTCCAGCATCGTGCGCACAGCTTCAATGTGGAGGGGCTCCCCCAGATGGGAGGCGCAGGCAATGGCAATGGATTGGGATTCAAGGCCAAACTTTTTTACCGCGCCGGAACGGAACAAAGCCAGCGCCTGCATGGATTTTATTGCCGAGCGCGGAAAAATCTCCCGTTCAACATCACCGGCTGCGGTTATGATGTTGCCGGAGGCATCAACCACGCAAAAAGCGCCCCGGTGCCGGTTTTCAACCCAGTTTCCCCGCATCATTTCCGCCAGAACCGGATTTGCTTCCATCAAAAAAATCCCCGCTTTGTTTTACCTGCCGAGGGAAAACAAAAACGGGGTAAAGTCAATGGCTGTTGGAGGTCGCCAGGCAGAAATTCAAAGTCTATTGAACGGGGGCGAGATAACGGGAATTTACCCAGCCATAAGTCGTGTCACGGCCAACCTTGCACCAGTCCGAGGAATGCTCGACCTTGATGCAGCGTTCCACGTAAACCATTGTATCGGGTGCCAGCTCGCCGATTTTCTGCGAGTATGAGGCGGGCCAGAGGCGCACATTGAGCGTATCCCACCATTCAACCCCAACCACCTTGCCGACAATGCCTACGTCATATCCGGCGCTTCCGGCGGCCATTGCCGGGGTAACTGCAAATGCCGCGGCGGCAACGATGACAAATCCGGCGGAGGCGGCAACAATCAGGTTTTTCAGGGCGCTGTTCATTTTGATAAATCCCGGTTGGTGTTCAAATTCTGACCCTCTTGTAGATGTGGGAGATTGAACCGATGCTGAGACCTGTGTTCAGAAAACGTTCATCGGCAAATGCATTCGGGCGGCAAAAAAAGGCGGGCCGCAGCCCGCCAGTTCACTTTTTTCAGGAAAGAAGAACTCTCAGGCTGCCAACCGTCGACGGCGATATTCGCTGGCCAGATAGACAAATACTCCGGCAACAAACCATCCGAGCACCATGCCCAGCCAATCGACCTGAGCCAGATAGGCGGGCACGAAGTTACCGACCGAGACAATTGAATGAATACCGTCAGGCATCATATTCCCGGCACCGGGCGACACACCCTCAAGAGACTTGAATGGTGCATTGAAGCGCTGTTCCAGCAATCTTGAAATCGGGCCATCATCTCCAAAAACAACAATTGCCTCAAGGCCCGATATCATTGCCAGTATCAGAATAAAGGCAGGCACAGCCCAGGAGCGCATCAGCGTGCCCAGAAAGCCAACAAAGGCAAACAGGGGCAGATACCACAGAAGCGTGACCACCATGAATACCAGTGCCGATATCTCAATATTAATGGTTGTCCAGAAATTGGTTCCGGAATTGAGCTGGCCAATCACGGGGCTGACGAGGGAAGCAAGGCTGAGAGCAAGGAACCCGGCCAGTGCGCCAACAAATGACCAGATCAAAATGATGAGTGGAAAAACCGTCAGTCCCGCCAGCGTTTTGCTTCCCATAATGTTCAGGTCAGAAACGGGCAGCGACTTCCAGAACAGCAGGCTATTATTTTTCCGATCAGAACTGAAGCTGCTGGCGAAATAGAAAAACAGCATCAGCGTGAGGTACCCCGTCCAGCCCAGAATGGAGACGGCAAAAATGCCGTTAAATATGTCGATGCCGCTCTGGGGCAATCCCATCTCAGTGACACCGTTCACCAGGTGAAGGTTTGCGCTGTTGCGCCATACGGCAGTGGAAAAAGCGAGCAGAAGCAGAAAAATCAGAATGCCGGGCACATAGAGAAACGCCGCCTTGTGTTCGATATATTCCTTTTTGAGAAGGCTCATAACGGCGCTCATTGCACTGCTCCAGTTCCGGCTGGCTCTCGTTCCATGAGAGCGACAAACAGGTCACTGACCGAGGGGGGGGCCGTTGTGCCCAATTCGCTTGCCTCATCTTCGGGCAGGCCGTCAAAAATCATGATGCTCTGGCCCAGAACTCTGGCCGTGTAGATCGGTTTTTGTTCTTTGGCGTCATTAAGTTTCTCTTCCCTCACTGAAACCTGAATGTAGCGCCGGGCAATATCCTGCATGCTGGCGTCCAGAACAATTTTTCCCTCTCGGATAAAAATCAGATCTGAGAGCAGAAACTCAATCTCGTCCACCTGATGAGTGGTAATCAATATTGAACGACCCTCGTTCATATAATCTTCGAGCAGACGGCGATAGAACTTCTTGCGAAAAGTGATATCCAGACCAAGAGTCGGTTCATCCAGCACCAGAAGTTTGGCATCAATTGCCATCACAATTGCCAGATGCAGTTGGGCGAGCATGCCCTTTGATAGTGCCTTTATAGTCGCCCCAAGGCGTATATCGGTGCCCTCCAGAAGTTCGAGCGCCTTGCTTTGAGAAAAATTAGGGTGGATGCCCTCAAGCAAATCCAGTAGCTGAGAAACCTTCAAAAACCTTGGCAGGCTTGCAACATCAGAGATAAAAGCCACATTGCGCATCAGTTCAGCCCGGTTCTGATAGGGCTCAAGGCCAAGAACACGCACAGAGCCCTGATAGTCTGTAAGGCCAAGAAGTGCATTGATTGCTGTCGTTTTTCCCGCTCCGTTATGGCCAATGAGACCATAAATTCGCCCCTGAGGTATTAAAAAATCAATCTCATGCAACACCTCCGTTGCCCCGAATTTTTTGCTCAAACCCTTTACTTCAACGATATTTTCATTTTCCGGCATCGGGCTTTCCTCCCTTCACTTCAGAAACAAGATCGTCAACGCTCAAGCCCAGGGTTTCGATCCGCGCAATAATGCGCGGCCATTCGTCGGAGAGAAACTTTTCTCGTTCGTGGCGCAGAAGTTTCTCTCGTGCTTTGGGGGTCAGGAACATTCCCAGTCCTCTTCTCTTTTCAATTATGCCAAGCTCCACCAGAGACTGGTAGGCCTTGGTGACGGTCAAGGGGTTTACGGAAAGCTCCGCCGATATCTGGCGTACCGAAGGCAACGCCTCATCATCTTTGCCTTCACCTCTGAGGATCAGATCGATAATGATCTGTCTGATCTGGATGAAAATAGGCTGTGTATCATTCCACGTTTTCATGTGCACCACTCTATTAGTGTAGCGCATACATAACACACCAAAAGCCAGCGTCAACTGGAAAATGCGATGCGCTTAAGCGGCAATCCGGCAGTTGAAAATCCTACACTTCGGGAATGGCTGGGGCGGCAGGGATCGAACCTGCGAATGCCGATACCAAAAACCGGTGCCTTACCACTTGGCCACGCCCCATTCCGGCCCGTCTCCTACACCGAAAGTTTATGGCAGGCAACAGAGATTGAACAGCTTTGAACGCTTGAAAGAGGCAAGCGATCCCTTTATATAATCACCCTGTATTGGTCTCGGAGTATAGCGCAGTCTGGTAGCGTACCATGTTCGGAACGTGGGGGTCGCAGGTTCAAATCCTGCTACTCCGACCAATAATCAGCTTCTGTGGGACACTTTGCTGAATTTCCTGCTCTTTTGAAAGGAGCAGAGCGGCTGACGCTTGACTGGCAAACAAAAGCCGGCCCTTCCGGGTCGGCCTTTTTTATTCCTTTACTGCCGAATCACGTTTATCGTCTGAGGAAACGTCCGGCGGCAGGTACCAGAAGTGCTGCAATTGCCACCTTGACAGCATCACCAAGCAGAAATGGCAGAACGCCAACGCTCCACGCTGCCTCGGCACCGATAATGCTTGCGAGATAGGCAAAACCGAGACCCAGAATTGACGCTGCAGCTGCGGCCATCACAACAAAAAGCTTAAGTGGGGAATTGTCGGCGCCGCGTTCGGCAAACCAGCCCACCAGCCCCGTTGCCACCACAAACCCAAGGAGATAACCCGCGGTTGGCCCCATCATATAGGCAAACCCGATACCGCGTTCAGGCGTCGAAGAAAAGACCGGCAACCCCAGTGCGCCTTCCAGAAGGTAAAGGGCAATGGTCGCCAGTCCGAGCCGGAAACCATAGGCCGCGGCAATAACCAGAATGACCAGCGTCTGCAAAGTCATGGGTACCGGGTAAAACGGCACGCTGGTTTTTGCAGAAACCCAGAGCACTATCGAGCCAGCCAGCGCCAGCATGAGTAAAGCGGCCCAGCGCTTTACACCTTCTTTTGGGAGATGAGCTGTCGCCAGCGGCGCATTGGTGTTCAAAAGGGAGGTCGCCATTGCGGTGCCTTTCTGTCAATAAACGTTAACGCGATTTGTTTTCCTGATGTCTTCTACTCCGCAGTCCCGGGTTTGTGCAATGCCCCCGTTAGATTCTTCGCCACCATTTGATACCCGGTTTGATGCAAAGCCGGGTGAGCCGGTAGAAATCGCGCCTAGAATTGTGCGTCTGACTGCGCCCAATGCCAGTGCGTATACATTTGCCGGAACCAACTCCTACCTTGTGGGCAGGGATGAGCTCTTTGTTATTGACCCCGGCCCGGCCGATGAAACCCATCGCGCAGCACTCCTTGAGGAAATAGGTGGGCGCAAAGTTATTGCCGTTGTTCTCACCCACACGCACAGGGACCATTCAGCGCTTGCACAAAATCTGGCTGATGACTGCAGGGCGCCACTATGGTTTGGCGGCAGACACCGCCTGTCGCGCCCAAAACGCTGGCTGGAAGTCAATCAACTGCACGGGGCCTGTGATTGGGACCTCATCCCTGACCGTGTGCTTGCCGATGGCGACATTCTGAAATCAGGTGCGATGGAAATTGAAGTCATTGTTACGCCGGGGCACTGCGCCAACCATTTGAGTTTTGGTATGGTTGGCACACCTTACCTGTTTTCCGGCGACCATGTGATGGGGTGGAATTCAACACTGGTCGCCACCCCTGACGGCAGTATGCGGGATTATCTGAATTCTCTGGAGAAACTCATTGCTGCACCCTGGACCCATTATCTTCCTGGGCATGGCGGTTCAATCCCTCAAGACGCCAAAGGAGTCGACGGGCCAAATATCGCCAGGGCCCTAAAAAAGCATCGGCTGATGAGGAACCAGCAAATTCTTAATGCTGTAAAGGCGGGTGCTTCGAGAATAGGTGAAGTCGTTGACAGGCTCTACCCAAAAGTTGGCCTGAAAACCCGTATCGCGGCCCGTCTTACGGTTGTTGCGCATCTGGAGTTACTCGAAGAACAGGGACACCTGAACATCAGACACTCTTTGTTCGGGACGACGATAGTGCCCCTTGCCTAAAACACCCTAATTTGTTGTTGTTGTGTCCTCATGAGGATCGGCACTGACAATCTGGTTGCGATTCAATTCGGAAACCATCTCATCAAGCTCAAGCAGAAACGCTTCAATGCGGGTGCCGTTGCGTCCCAGATCGTGCACACCAACCAGTGAAGTGGAGCGCATATCGACCTTTGCCCCCCCTTCACTCTCACTCACTCGCACGACAACCTCGTCCCGCCAGCCAAAAAAAGTCATGGCCATGGCGTTGATCCGGCCTTCAGCCCTTGCAGAACCTGGCTCCCGGCGCGCCCGGATTTGCCATCCGCGCAATGTTGCAAGTTCTTCAACCAGCTCAAACACCTCTTTGATTTCAAACTGGTAGGTTCGGCTGACGGCATTGGGAAACGCTTCAAGCATTACCTCGCGGGATGGAGCTGGAACCGGTGAAACCGTTGACGGCTTGACCATCAGGCGCAATGGCGGATTTTGCACGGTCGCAACATCTGCTGTTGTGGGATAACGCAGGGCAAGGCTTGCGCCATAAGCCAGAGGCGACAGGCAGAGCAGGCCCAGAAACAACCCGGTGCTCGCCCGGCCCCAGCCCCGGTCTCCGCTCTGCCACAACCGGATATAGGCACCAAGGCCAAAAATAACGGCAAGCAGGGCTGAGCCGATGGCCACCGCCAGAATTATCTGAAAGGTTTCGCTGGTCAGCATCTGATTGCGGTGCATCCAGATAGGTATAACCATCAGCGGCAATGCAAAGCTGCCGAACCTGCGTGCCCAAATTGCCAGTTTTGATGTTCGAATGAGAATGCGCATAAAAACTCCAAAAACTACTGAATGACCCGGGCGCTGCGCGACCAAATCAGTGTGCATACCTGCATAGGTTCAGCGGCGATCTCTACCCTTGTTTTTTCTTTTTCCGGTTCCGCGAGTTGAACACATGGATTTAATCGCTTGCCATTCCTCCTCGCTGAAGGCGGGAATGGCTGCAGTTTCAAGGGGGTTGATTTCTTCCAGCGCCGCCCGTCGCTCCTGGGTGAGAGGGTGGGTGCTAAGCAGGGCAAAAATTTGCGCGCTTGCATCGTCATCTGAAATCCGCTCCAGCAGGTCAGCAAGGCCGGTGGGTTCAAAAGCGCGCCGCTGGGCCACTGCAAGGGAAAAACGGTCGGCCTCGCGTTCCGCATCGCGCGAAAAGCTTGTATTGATCAGGGCGGCGCCAACAGTTCCGGCAACGGATAATCCGGTAATATCGCCGAGCACAAAACCGACCAGAAGGCCAGTTCCCGCCGTTGCGATGAGCTGTTTCATCCCGTCGCGATGCACCACATGCCCTATTTCATGGGCCAGGACACCGGCAAACTCATCGGCAGTTTCCGTTTTGTCGAGCAGGCCCTGAAAATAGAATGCCCGGCCCCCGGGTAAAGCGAACGCATTGGGAATGCTGTTGGCCACCACCTGAACGCTGACATCAAAGGGGGCATAAGTTCCCTCAAGCGCCGCCTCGGTAAAACGCTGTATGGCCCTGTTGGGCAAGCTTTCCGGATCGGGGTCACACAATGTGAGCCCCCCGCTTTCCTCAAGAGCATCAGCCATCTGAACGACAATTTTTTCGCCAAAGCGGGTTTCCATTTCCGGGGGAATCAGGCCGACAACCTGGCCGGCAAGCAAAGGAATTCCGTAAATATAGGCCAGAACAACCGAAGCTATTGCCATGGATGACAGGCCGATAATCCTGAATTGCCGTCTGGTGTGCTTTTGTCTGTGCCGGGCCAGCATGGGCAGTTCTCCGCGTGCCCGTGCAGCAATTTCCCTGTCAGAAAAAACCACGCGTGCGCCCTCGGGTGCACTGGTTGAAGCCAATCGCAATTCCCCACTCTTGCCTGGCACCGGAAACAAACTGCCCTGAGGCCAATGGGCCACTTCGTGGTTCAGTTCAAGGTCCGTAATTTCGAGAAAGCCTGATGCCTCTGTTCCCTGAATAGAGCAGGTGACAGTTCGGGGGTTGGCTGTCAGCCCGTCGTAATATTTGCCCAGAAGTTGCATCAATACCCCCCCACGTTGAGTGCGTCGGCCAGACCTTCGCCGACAAGCGGAGATTCTTCGCCACTGGCGCGGATGCCTTTCAGGCTGTCGGCGTTCTCGATAACAGCCCCCCGGGCTACCAGACGCCAAAAGCCCAGTCCAAGTATGGTTTCAAAAAGCACCGTGAGGGAAGCCATCAGCGCCAGATAGAGCAGACCGAGCAGGAGCAGATTGTACCAGCCAATCTGCAATATTTCATTCAGTTCGATTTCCTGATCAGCCAGCATCGGCTCAATCACACCCTGAAAAACAAAGCCGGCCACCACCAGGAAGGCGAGGACTACGACCAGAAGCATTATTCCATAGAAAAAATACTGCCAGAACAATGAGCGGGCTCTGACGTGCACCTTGAGTGCAGCCGTACCGGCAGACACACTGGACAGCAGGCGTGATGTGAAGCGGGATAAAAGGTAAAAGTACGAAAAAAAAGCAATAAAGGCTGTGGCCATGGCCAGATACCCGGTAAGAACTTCCCGGGAAACCCCCTGCGCGGCCAGTTCCTGTTCCATTTGAGGGGCAGAAATAATTATAATTGCAACCGTCAGCCCCACAATCAAAAAATAAACGATATAATAGGGCGCAGCGATGGTGCGCCAGGAGCCGGTAAAACTGAACCGGCGGTCCCCGTACCAGGTATTATTGAAACGGTATTTCCACAAGCTTGCCGCCATGAACGGATAGGCAAGTCCGGCGGTTGCCGCAGTTACAGCGAACCATAAAAACCGTCGGAAGGCATAGCCCCAGGCACTGCCGGACTGATGAAAGCGGATACCACGCCAAAGGGTGCGGGTCAGGCGAAACCTCCGGGCGCGAAAAATGGCGTAGCCGGAGAGGAAAAACAAAAGCAGGGCGGCACCGGTATAGCCGTATATCAAGGCCTCCGGTGACTGGGTTGAGAGATAAAAGAAAAAACCGTACAGGGGCAGAAAAATCGCCAGGGCAAACAAAAAACCGACCAGCAGTTGAATGGCGGTTCCGGTATATTCAAGAGTATCGCCATCCACTTCGGTATTGGCCCAGTAAAAACGGCGCTTTGCTGTCACCTGCCAGAAGCGGTAGATGCCCAGGGTTGGCAGCATCAGGATATAGCCAAAAATCAAAATGCCTGCGAGCCGCCATCTGGAACCGGTGAAACTCACTGTCGCTCTCTCAGCCATGATGAGGGCCCCCAGGTTTTTTCAAGCACAGGATCCACAAAGCCCTCATCATGGGTTGAGCCGCTCCGCTTTCCAACTATTCCCGCTTTTTTGGCGCCGGTAGACGACACGGTCGTGAAGACGGAATTCCCCGTCCTGCCAGAACTCTATGTAAAGGGGAAAAATTCTGAACCCGATCCAGTGGGCCGGGCGGGGAATTTCTTTGCCTTCAAACTGCCTGGTCAGGCTTTCAACGCGCCCTGCCAGCTCAGCCCTGCTGGAAAGTGGCTGAGATTGCAGCGAAGCATGGGCTCCAATTTGTGACCCCCGCGGGCGGGAATGGAAATAAGTGTCGGCTTCATCACTTGCAACGCGGCTGACAGTGCCGCGCACCCGTACCTGACGCCGGGAAGATTTCCAGTGGAAGAGAATTGCGACCCCCGGGTTGGCAGCGAGCTGCTCGCCCTTGGCACTATGGGTATTTGTATAAAACACAAAACCGTCCGGTCCCAGACCGTTCAGAAGCATTGTTCGGCAATCGGGCAAGCCCTTGGCATCGACTGTTGCCAGCACCATAGCGTTGGCATCGTTGACTTCACTTTTGCGGGCCTGCTCCAGCCAGAGAGCGAACAGGTCCATGGGGTCGGGTTTGTCCGCAATGCGGTCATCGAACAGTTTCGCAGTCAAATTTTCTGTTTCGGCCATCAATTGCAATCCCTCATTGCCCTCAAAGTAAAAGTCCCTGCGCCGGATGCTGGGTGCCGCTGTTTCCCGAAGCTCTCCGGAAATTGGCACAAACCGAAGCCCTTGCGCTGGACAAGAGCGGGTGCGCTCGCCATATATGCCGTTGAAAGCGTGGACTGACAACCACAAGATTCTGGTGTAGCTATGGCAGACCCTTACAAGATTCTGGGCGTTCAAAAATCCGCCAGCGATAAGGAGATAAAATCCGCTTATCGCAAACTGGCAAAGAAGTATCATCCCGACCGCAATCAGGATGACCCCAAGGCCGAGGCAAAATTTGCCGAAGCCTCGTCGGCTTATGACTTTTTATCGGATAAGGAGCGGCGGGCGCAATTTGACCGGGGTGAAATTGATGCCGATGGCAACCCCAAAATGGGAGGGTTTGATTTTTCGGGCATGCGCGGCGGGCGAACCCGGACGCAAGGGAGCGTCAACCCGGAAGATATTCTTAAAGAATTCATGGGCGGCTTTGGCGCAGCATCGCGCGGGCCTCGCGCCG
This sequence comes from Hyphomicrobiales bacterium, assembly GCA_026981645.1. Taxonomy (GTDB): domain Bacteria; phylum Pseudomonadota; class Alphaproteobacteria; order Rhizobiales; family Devosiaceae; genus DROE01. The sequence goes on from JALSII010000006.1 coordinate 129,258, forward strand.
CCGACCCGAGGGTTAGCGGGTGGGATCCGTTTTCTGCTGCCACCCAGCGGGGCACCTCCACAAGGGGCAAGGATTTCACTGCCCCGGTTCTGGTAACCTTGGAACAGGCGCACAGTGGGGCAACTGTTCCCCTGAAACTTACCAGCGGCCGGGTCCTGAACATCAAACTTCCTACCGGAGTACAGGAGGGGCAGCAAATCCGCCTCAAGGGGCAGGGTCAGCCCTCGCCCGTGGGTGGGGAGCCAGGTGATGCGCTGATTACGGTAAAATTCAAACGCCATCCTCAGTTTCGGCGTGACGGGAAAGACCTAAGGGTTGATGTGCCCATCACGCTTTATGAGGCAGTGCTTGGCGCAAAAATACGCGTACCAACGCTCAGCGGCCCTGTGGAGCTGAAAATCCCCCCCCACGTCGATGCGACCAAAGCGCTGCGGCTCAAGGGCAAGGGCCTGCAGGGAGCGGGCGATCTGCTGGTCAATCTGCGCATCGTTCTGCCCAAAGATGGTGACCCGGATCTTGAAAGCCTGATGCGGTTCTGGCGTGAGCAGAAACCCTATAAAGTGCGCAACACCAAAGGTTAGGTCACTCTGGAACTGTTTCCACTTTTCGGGGAGCAGCAGCGCGGGACAGGCGGTCATTGATCGCCTCCCCCAGTCCGGCTGCGGGAATTGGAGCAACGGCAATGCGCGAAGCGCCCGTTGCATCCAGGTCATGCAAAAAGCCGAACAGGTTGTGCGCTGCCTCTGCCAGATCCCCGCCGGGAGAGAGGTTTTTTGTCAGGGGGCCGGCGGTACCACCTGCTCCACCAAAGCCAAGAAATGCCTCCCCGGCTTCGGCCCGAGTTGCGTTCAGCCTGATTTTTGCTTTAGGTGCATAGTGGGAAACCATCATGCCCGGCGCAGAGATGGCGGTATTTGCCGGTGCGATTTCAATTTCAGTGTCCAGGAGCAATTCAATTTCTCTGCGTGTGATCGCGCCACTGCGCAATTGCACAACCCGCTCTTCCTCCACGCCAAGAATTGTTGATTCCAGTCCTGCGGCGCAGTCTGCACCATCCAGCACTGCGACCCGGTCATTAAAAGCATGGCGCACCTGCCCGACGGAGGTGGGTGAAAGCCTGCCTGAGGGGTTGGCAGAGGGAGCCGCGAGGGGGCGTCCAACCGCTTTGATCAGTTCTTGCGCCAAAGGATGAGCGGGCACCCTTACGCCCACAGTGCCCAGCCCCGCCGACACCAGATCGCAAATCCTTGTCTCCTGAAGTCTGGGCAAAACCAGTGTGAGCGCGCCAGGCCAAAAAGAGGCGAGTTTTCTTGCCACTGGTGAAAATCTGACGATTTTTTCCGCCATATTCATATGGGCACAATGAACTATCAGCGGATTAAAACTTGGCCTGTCTTTGGTCTGATAAATTTTCAGCACGGCCCCGGCATCAAACGCATCGGCCCCAAGCCCGTAGACCGTCTCTGTGGGGAAAGCACAGACTTCCCCGCTTTTGAGCAAGTCCACTGCTTGGGAAAAGCTAACAGGGTTTTGAAATTTCCTGGTCGTGGTTCTGGTCATGAGTGCTGTTTGACAAGCGCATGCTGTCACGTCAAGAACAGGGTTCAGGGCGCGTGCCTGCTCTGAGCGGGTTTAAGGAGTGTCCCCCCATGACAACATTGCTTGTCTGTCAGCCCGAAGATACTTCCCATATCACACCGGAGGGTCACCCTGAACGCCCTGAAAGGCTGATTGCAATAAAACAAGCCCTGAGCGCCAACCGGTTTTCGCAGTTGCGGCGCGAGACATCCCAGAGCGCCGACCTTTCGCTGGCGGCTCTGGTGCATGGTCCGGGTGTGCTCAGGCAAATCCAGGCTGCCCGGCCCGCAGAGGGCATCGCCCGGATTGATGCGGACACCTGGGTCTCTCCGGGGTCTCTCGATGCTTCGGCAACCGCACTTGGAGCCGGCATGCGGGCTTTGGCAGCTGTTGCGCTTGGGGAAGCGGATAACGCCTTTTGCGCAATCCGCCCGCCGGGGCACCATGCTGAAGTCGACCGCCCGATGGGCTTCTGCCTGCTCAATACGGTCGCCATCATGGCACGGCTGGCCCAACAGATGTATGGCGCTGAACGCATCGCCATTGTCGATTTTGACGTGCATCACGGCAACGGCACCCAGAACATCTTCAAAAACGACAAAGACATCGCCTATCTTTCCAGCCATGAGATGCCTCTGTTCCCTGGAACCGGCGCTTTGAATGAAACCGGTGTGGGAAATATCTTCAACGCGCCGCTGCTGGCCGGGACGGATGGCGAGGCCATGCGCGAGGCCTACAGGGATCGCCTGCTTCCCGCCCTGAGCAATTTTGCGCCGGACTTTATATTCATCTCGGCCGGGTTTGATGCCCATCATCGGGACCCGCTGGCCAATCTGAACTGGGTAGACAATGATTTTGCCTGGGTTACGGGAAAAATCATGGATATCGCAGAGCAAAACTGCGCAAATAGAATTGTTTCGCTGCTTGAGGGCGGATATGATTTGAAAGGGCTTGCTGGTGGGGTAACCAGTCACGTGGCAATGCTTCAGGATGGAACTCTGAAACCTGGCGGCTGAAAACAAACCCGAGTTGTTTTGTGGCGACACAGAACAGAGACATGGATAAGGGCGTGGATTTTGTCTGAAAAAACTGAAACCGAAATTTCTTCGCTCAGCTTTGAAGCTGCATTAAGCGAGCTTGAGAAAATCGTTGCCAAGCTGGAAAGTGGTGAAGCGCCTTTGCAGGAATCCATCGCGATTTACGAGCGGGGCGAAGCACTGAAAGCCCATTGCGAATCCCAGCTCAAGGCGGCCGAAACCCGTATCGAAAAAATTACTTTGTCCAAGGCCGGAGAGCCAACGGGCACTGCCCCGCTAGACGAATAGGAAACTCCTCATGCAACGCTTGCGACTCATCCTCTGGGCACTGGTTCTGGTCACTGGAGCGACGGCAACAATTTTTTATCTGACCGGACAGCCCCGGCAAGCCGTCACCAGTTTTGGCGGTGAGTTTACCCTGCAATCCACAGCCGGGGGCAGCTTCAGTGACCGCGATCTTGCCGGCACGCCAAGCCTTGTTTTTTTTGGCTATACCTTCTGCCCGGATGTCTGCCCGACAACCCTGGCCGAGACCACGGGCTGGCGTGCGGAACTGGGTCTTGACGAAACCGACTTGCGGATCATTTTTGTTTCCGTTGACCCCGAGCGTGACACGCTTGAAGTCATGAAAGAATATGTCGCTTTTTTTGGAGGGCCGGTGATTGGACTGACTGGAACGCCTGAACAGGTAGAGACCGCCAAGAGCGTTTTTGGCGTGTTCTCAAAGAAAGTCGAAGATCCTGGCGTTGCGGATTATCTGGTCGACCACACAGCCAGCGTTCTCATGATTGACCGCGATGGAAATTTCCTGGGCACCATCGTTTACGAGGAAAACCGGGAGACGGCGTTGGCCAAGATACGACGCCTTCTGGATGCCTGATTCTGGCCACAATTCATTAAATTCAGCCCCGGATGCGTTTCAGGCAAACAGATTCCGCCCCCACCGATAACTCATTGTAATCATTGCTGATGTTTTGATTCAACTTGTTCATGTGTTGAATCATGATTTTGCCACAAACGCGCTAAAACCCGACCGGTCCCTCGCGCCCGGTCTGGCCGCGGTGGCGCAGGAAATGGTCGGCCAGCACAACGGCCATCATGGCCTCTCCTATGGGCACGGCACGAATGCCCACGCAGGGGTCGTGGCGCCCTTTGGTGACAATCTCAGTATCCTCATTGGCGGTGGTCACGCTCTGGCGGGACGTCAGAATTGAGGAGGTGGGCTTGACCGCAAAACGCACTACCACCGGGTCGCCATTGGAGATGCCGCCCAGAATTCCACCAGCATTGTTGGAGGTGAAATAGGGGGCGTTTTCACCGGCGCGCATCTCGTCGGCATTGTCGGTTCCGGTCAGGGAAGCGACCTCTATTCCCGCTCCGATTTCGACATATTTCACCGCGTTGATGCTCATCATGGCCGAGGCCAAATCAGCGCTCAGTTTGCCATAAACCGGAGCGCCCCAGCCGGGGGGAACACCGGTCGCAACCACCTCAATAATTGCCCCGGCTGAATTGCCGGCCTTGCGAATTTCATCAAGATATTCTGTCCATTTTTCAGCGGCGATTTTGTCGGCACAGAAGAAGGGATTGTTCTCAACTTCATCCCAGTCAAAATTTTCATAGTCGATTTTGTGGGGACCCATTTGCACCAGCGAAGCGCGAATGGTTACACCCGGAATGACCAGTTTCGCCACCGCGCCCGCGGCAACCCTGGCCGCTGTTTCGCGGGCCGAAGAGCGCCCCCCTCCGCGATAATCCCGGATGCCATATTTCTGATGGTAGGTATAGTCGGCGTGGCCTGGGCGGTACTTGTCGCGGATGTCGGAATAATCTTTTGAGCGCTGGTCGGTATTCTGAATTTCCAGCGCAATGGGCGTGCCGGTAGTTTTTAGTCCGCCGGTTCGCTCGTCCTCAAAAACCCCTGAAAGAATCACCACCTTGTCAGCCTCGCGCCGCTGGGTGGTGAAGCGGGACTGACCGGGCCTGCGCCGGTCCAGGTCACGCTGGATGATTTCAGCGCTGATGGGCAGGTCCGGCGGGCAGCCGTCAATGACCACGCCAAGGGCGGGTCCGTGGCTTTCGCCCCAGGTGGTGAAACGAAACAGATGTCCAAAGCTGTTGTATGACATTAAATATCCTGACCCTGCCTTTGGGGATTTAATAGGCGCTGGTGACCGGCAAGGTCAACAAAAGCACCTCCTGTGCCTTAATGCAGTCAGAGGTCGGCAAAATGCATGCTCATGGTGTCGCTGGAAAAATGCGCAATAGCGCCCTGGGGCACGGGCCAGTTGACAACTTCCTCACGGGGCGCATTTTCAATCATCCGTCTGACCACGCGCAAGATGCCGCCATGGGCGACGATTACGCTGGGCCCTGACAGCTCAGAAGCAAAAGAGGCAAGACGCGCCGCCACATCCTCGTAACTTTCGCCCCTTGGGGGGCGATAGTCCCAATATTCGCCTCCTCGCCTGCCAACCGGCACGCCGATATCGCTGGCAAGCTCGGAATGCAGCTTTCCTTCCATGACACCAAAGGATATCTCCTGAAGCCGGTCATCATAGGTGACTTCGGGCAATCTGATATCAAAAGCGGAACGCATGCGTTCCATGGTCTCGCGGGCACGGGACAGGGGCGAGGCGAACCAGTCAACGCCCGCCGGGTCAAGGTTGTTCGCCGCCAACAGGTCAACCAGAAGCGGGCCGATGGCATCGGCCTGACCGCGGCCGGTCTGGTTCAATGGGATATCGCGCTGTCCCTGATAGCGCCGCTCGCGATTCCAGTCGGTTTCGCCGTGACGCGCAAAAAAAAGCTCCGGCCAGTCTGTCATTGCGGTTTTCCGCTCAATTTGAGGATAAGGAAAGACGGGTGTCAGGCATCACCCTTGGGGTTCAGAACGCTCATGCCCATGATGTTGTAGCCGCCATCCACATAATGCAGTTCACCGGTGACACCGCTTGAGAGGTCCGAGAGCAGATAGAGCGCAGCATTGCCCACCTCGCCAGCGGAGACATTGCGGCGCAGGGGGGCGGTGGCTTCCTGATAGTTCAGCATGGTGCGGAAATCGGCAATACCGGCGGCGGCCAGTGTCTTGATGGCTCCGGCGGAGATGGAGTTCACCCGGATGCTTGAGGGGCCAAGGTCAGCGGCCAGATAGCGAACACTGGCCTCAAGCGCGGCCTTGGCAACGCCCATGACGTTATAATTTGGGATAACTTTTTGCGAACCGTTATAGGTCAGCGTCAGCAATGAGCCCCCATCGCTCATCAGCGCTTCGGCACGTCTGGCAATCGCTGTAAACGAATAAACCGAAATATTCATGGTCAGGGCAAAATTCTCGGCGCTGGTATTCACATAACGTCCCTCAAGTTCTTCCTTGTTGGAAAAACCGATGGCGTGGACGATAAAATCAATCTTTCCCCATTTTTGCCTGAGCACATCAAATGTCTTGTCGATGGCTGCATCATCGGTGACATCACACTCGACCAGAACTTCACATCCAAGCTCTTCAGCCAGCGGCTCGACCCGGCGCTTGAGCACTTCGCCCTGATAGGAAAGGGCTATTTCACCGCCGGCGTCACTCACGGCCTTTGCAATCCCGTAAGCAATGGAACGTTTGTTGGCCACACCCATGATCAGGCCGCGCTTGCCAGCCATCAATCCTTTGCCCAAAGTTTCCTCGCCCAAAGTTTCCTCGCCCATGCCGCTTCACTCCGTTCTGCTCTTAAAAATGTTGTTCTGTTGAATTTGCTTGTGGCACAGGCCAAGGTGCCGGGGCAAGTTAGTCGCGCCCGATTTGACCTGTTCAGAGTTCGAAATGCCAAACAAGCCATCCCAAATCATTGCCTCGCTTGAAAGCCTTCTGGGCACAAGCAATGTCATTTCCAAGGTCGTCGATATGGCGGCCTTCATCAACGAGCCGCGCAAGCGCTTCTTCACCCCTGCCCTTGCTGTCGTTTCGCCCCGCGATGTGGCCGGGGTGCAAAAACTGCTCAGGTGGGCAAACGAGCACAAGGCCGCCCTGATACCGCAGGGGGGCAATACCGGGCTGGTGGGCGCTCAGGTGCCGTTGAGCGGCCGCGAAATTATTGTCAGCCTCAAGCATCTCAATGCTGTGCGTAGCCTGGACGCTGCGGACGGGCATATGGTTGTCGAAGCGGGCTTGACCTTGCTCAGCGCCCACGAAGTTGCAGAAAAAGCCGGGGCTCTGTTCCCGCTGACCATTGCCTCGGAGGGCAGCGCCACCATCGGCGGTGTGCTCTCCACCAATGCGGGGGGCACCCAGGTTCTGGCCTATGGCAATGCACGGGCACTTTGTCTGGGGGTGGAGGCGGTGATGGCGGACGGTTCGCTCTACAATGGTCTGAGCGCGCTGAGAAAAGATAATACGGGCTACGATTTGCGCGACCTTCTGATTGGCGCCGAAGGGACGCTGGGCATTATCACAGCGGCGACGCTGAAACTTTTTCCCAGACCCCAAGCTTTTGAAACCGCCTGGATAAACATAGCCTCCCCTGAAACTGCCCTGCAATTGTTCCAGCGCTTGCACGAAGCCGCGCAAACCAGCCTGACCGCCTTTGAGCTTATGCCCCGGTTTGGCGTGGATATTCAACTCAGGCACAAAATGATTGAGCGCGACCCTTCGGCTTCGCCCTCGCCCTGGTATGTGATGGCAGAAATTTCGGTTCCCAAAGGAGGGAAGGCGGATGTGCTGACCGCGGTGCTGGAAACCGCATTTGAAAGCGGCCTGATTGAAGATGCAACACTGGCCACTTCACTGGCAGACCGGCAGGACATGTGGAATACCCGTGAACAGATGTCAGAAAGCCAGTCCCGGGAGGGTGCGTCCATCAAGCATGACGTGTCCGTGCCGGTATCGGCGGTTCCCGAACTCATTGCACGCGGGTGCGCGGTTGCGGAAAAAATCATCCCCGGCATTCGTCCCTGCCCGTTCGGACATCTGGGGGACGGCAATATGCACTTCAACTTCACCCAGCCCATGGGGGCCGACCCCAAAGCCTATATGGAGAGCGCCGGGCCTCTGCACGAGGCAATCTATGAAATTGTGCTGGACCTGGGGGGGGCCATATCTGCCGAGCATGGTATCGGCCAGCTCAAGGTCGAGCTTCTGGAACAGGTCAAGGACCCGGCGGCGCTTGGCGCCATGGTTGCCATCAAACAAGCGCTCGACCCCAATAATATCCTCAATCCGGGCAAGGTGCTCAAAGACCGCAATGTCTCAGAATAGGTCAAGCTGGTCCGGCGCCGGTCTTTTTGGTGATTCTTCGGGCGCGCTGTCGGCTTCTTCGTAGACCGGTATTATCAAATCGGCATCATCATTGCCGGGAGAATTGACCCGGCGAGACACCTCATGGAAACCGGCGATACCTGCGGGCATTGGTTTGAGGAGCGCCTGGGCTTTGGGGGCGTTTACCCCGGCCGTATCCAGCCATTCAGCGATTTCGTCCCCCTCCAACATTGCGGGGGTGCGCCCATGCACCTGTTTCATCTCATCGGCAGCGGCAACCGTGATGATGGCCGCCGTGTCCACTTCTTCTCCATCGGGGCCGACCCAGGTGGAAAAGAGCCCGGCCATCAAAAACGGTGCTCTATCCCTGCGCGTAATGTAAACAGGGATTTTGTGCCCCTCCACATCCCTTTGCCATTCGTAATAGCCCGATGCGGGGATGATGCAGCGTTGGTTCTTCAAAGAGTGTTTGAATGAAGATTTTTGTGCCAGCGTTTCCGCCCGTGCGTTGATAATGAGCGGAAAATCTGCCGGGTCCTCCACCCACTCGGGCACAAAACCCCAGCGCACAAGTTCGGGTTCAACCCCCTCACCAGTACGTTTGAGCACCAGGATTGGCTGGGTTGGAGCAATATTATAACGGGGAGGAGCATGTTGGATATGGGGCGGAGAAGCTGATTTGAGGGATTTGACAAACCCCTCGAGCAGGTCGTGAATTTCCTGCCAGCTCAAATGGAGAGTATAGCGTCCGCACATGAAGTTCTCTCCACATATTCCACTGTTTAGCTCTTGAGCTTACGGGGGATTACTTATGACAATATTCACTGGGAAACAAAACCGTAGCCATTAAAACCAGCATTATGACACTAAACAATGCAAAACTGTGCGATGACTGGGTGGTCGCGCCCGATGAATCCGCGATGCGGGCGGCAAATGTCAACCCCAAAACCGGACTGGCGACAGATTTCCTCAATCTGTTCAACGAATATATCATGCTCGGAGAGATGGTTGCCGACGGCTCCATGCCCCCCGATGTGCTCGACGACTGGAAGCCTGTAGACTATGAGACACATTTTTCCCAATCCGGGTTTGCCGGTTCGGAAGTGGTTCTGGCCTCCTACCGTGCCCTTGAATGTTCCAAACGTCACGAGTTTGAAAATATCAACAATGCTCTGATCGAGCTGATTTTAGATCACCAGCTTTCAGACGAGCCTTCGCTCGAGCAAATTCATGAGATTAAAATTCAGCGCGACCTGCTCTCAGCGATGATTTCAGGGCCGGCGGCGCTGGTCGAGACGGGATGCGAGGACGCACAGGCGGCAATCGACGCTTTGTTTGACTGAAGTTCAACGGGGATGATCACGCCAAGTCATTCCAAATAAGTGCAAGATCTCACCAGGGTGTGAACACACCTTGAATTGGCTTATATGTAAATAAATGCAAATCTGCTCCCACCAAATGGGAGAAAAATTATGCATCGTTTTTTATGGCTGATTGTGGCCGTGTTTTTTTATTCAGGAACTGCCCTTGCGCAGGAACTGGGCCGTCCGACGGGGGGCTGGGAAACTGACGTCAGCAATTTCGTCATAGACATGAGCGAGATCCGCAATGTTATCGGGCCGGATCAGATCCCTGCGATTGATGACCCCAAGTTTCAACCTGCGGCCGACGAAACCACTATCCCCGGCAATGAACCCGTTGTTGCCTTCAGCAATAACGGTGTCACGCGTGCCTATCCGCTGCGCTATCTGATGTGGCACGAAATCGTCAACGATACCGTGGGCGGCCTGCCTGTCGCCGTCACCTTCTGCCCTTTGTGCAACACATCTCTTGTGTTTGAGCGCACGCTTGATGGTGAACCAGTGACCTTTGGCACCACCGGCATGCTCAGGTTTTCCAATCTGCTGATGTATGACCGCAAGGAACAGAACTGGTGGCAGCAATATAATGGTGAAGCCGTTGTGGGCATACGGGCCGGTGAAAAACTGAGGCCCCTGCCCTCGTTTCTCATCAGTTTTGACATATTTCTGGAGCGTTTTCCCGATGGCGAAGTGTTGCTGGCCGACCCAAGCCGCGCGCGCTCAGCAGGCATAAATCCTTATGTCAACTATGACAGCACACCGTTTCCGTTCCTGTTTGACGGCAAATTGCCGGAAGATGTTGAACCGATGATGCGGGTTGCTCTTGTGGATGCGAACCTGGTCGAGGGTATTGAAGACTCCATCGCTGTTACCCTGCCCTATCTGGAGCAAAATGCTCCGTTCACGGTCGGTAACCTGGAATTCCGCTGGTCGGCTGGGCAGGCTTCGGCCCTTGACCAGCGCCGGATCACCGATGGAAGAGACGTGGGCAATATCGAAGTCTACCGCACCGATGGAGACGAACCCGAACTGGTTGTTTATCTGGTGACGTTTGCTTTTTCTGCCCGCTCATACCTTCCTGATCTGGAAATCATACAACTGGCTCAGAATTAATCTGGACCACTTCGTCGGCTTCCTTTCAAAAGGGTCGCCCTACGCCCCCGTCCTTATGAGGACGGGGGACTTGTGTTTTCCGGCCACTGGTCTTTATGTAGCGCCATGGAAAAACCAGCCTTCAGTTCTGCGTCATGAAACACGCCCGTAACCGGCAGCTTTTGATTCTGGTCCGCTCCGGCGTTCTGGCACTTGCTCTGAGCAGTTTTGCCCAGCCTGCCTTTTCGGTCGACCCCCAATATCAGCCGCAGATGCAGCGCCTGCTGCAACTCATCGGCAGCCTTTACTTTTTACAACCCCTTTGCGGGTTTGACGAGCAGGACTGGCGCGGACATGCGGCAGAACTCATCAGTCTGGACCAGCCCTCGGACGATCGCCGCCAGCGCCTTATCGGCTCATTTAACGAAGGGTATGAAGCCTACGCACGCCTCTATCGCGAGTGCACTGAAGCCGCCCGGGTTGCTCAGATCCGCCTTCTCGCTGAAGCGAAGGATTTGAGCCAGGATATCCACTCCCGCTACGCTGAGTAGAATTAAGTATATTCCCATAGGTTCAATTAACCTTCGCGTAACTTCTCAGACACGGTGTTGATTTTGTTGTGCTAATCAAATGGACAACGCAACGAGCAGATCCCATGTTTTCAACACTCAATACCTCAAAATTTTTATCCGCGGAAATCGAAGACCGCCAGATCGCTCTGGAATATATTGCCGAAGCGTGGAACAGCGCTGAAGTTGATGGGATTGACAGCGAAACCCTTTCCCATGCGGCGCTGTTTGCAGCGCTTGCAACACTGGTCGATATCTATGGGGAGGACACAACCGCAAAGCTGATTGCCGATGTTTCAAAACGTGTCGCGCAGGGTGAATATACCCTGGAGCGTTCAATTCAGTAGGCTTGGTCTTGTTTCCAAGCCATCAAAAAAACTTATCGGCTGCCCTACCGATTTTTCAACCAGTTCGCCCTCCCACATCACTTTACGGCCCCGCACAATGGTTCCCACCGGCCAGCCTGTTACCTTCTTGCCATCATAGGGTGTCCAGCCGGATTTGGAAGCAATCCAGTCGTTGGTGATGGTTTGTGTCCTTTTCAAATCAACGATTGTCAGGTCGGCATCATAACCCACAGCAAGACGCCCCTTCCCCGTTATGCCAAATAAACGATTCGGCCCGGCGCTGGTCAGGTCGGCAAATCGCTGCAGGCTCAAACGCCCGTTGTTTACATGATCGAGCATGATGGGCACCAGCGTCTGCACACCGGTCATGCCCGAGGGCGAGTTGGGATAGTCTTCAGCCTTTTCCTCAAGCGTATGGGGGGCATGGTCCGAGCCCAGAATGTCTGCAACTCCGTTTTCGACACCGGCCCAGATACCTTTCTGGTGGGCAAGCGAGCGCACCGGCGGATTCATCTGCACCAGTGAACCCAGGCTCTTGTAAGCGCTGTCATCCAGCGTCAGGTGATGGGGCGTCACCTCCACGCTGGCGATATCCTTGTGACCGGACAGAAACATCATTTCCTCTGCCGTGGAGATGTGAAGCACATGGATGCGCTTGCCCGCCGCGCGGGCAAGCCCGACAAGCCTTTTTGTGGATTTCAGTGCTGCTTCAACATCACGCCAGACAGGATGTGAGGCCGGATCTCCTTCAACTCGCAAGTGCTTTCTCTCTTCAAGGCGGTATTCGTCTTCAGAGTGGAAGGCCGCACGGCGACTGATGGAATTGAGAATTGCTGCAACCCCATCATCATCGGGTACCAGCAGCGAGCCAGTGGAGGAACCCATGAACACTTTTACCCCGGCGCAGCCGGGCAGTTTTTCAAGCACGGCCAGCTGGCCGGTATTTTCGTGGGTGCCCCCCACATAAAAAGCAAAATCGCAGTGCATGGAATTGACCGCGCGGCTGATTTTGTCGTCAAACGCTTCTTTTGTCACCGTCAGGGGGTTGGTATTGGGCATTTCAAAAACGCTGGTGACGCCGCCCATAACGGCAGAAAGAGAGCCGGAACGCAAATCCTCCTTGTGCTCGGCGCCGGGTTCACGAAAATGCACCTGGGTGTCAATCACCCCGGGCAGAATATGCAAACCCGTACAGTCAATGACTGCCCCTGCGGCGGATCCCATTTTACCGATATCAGCAATTTTGCCATCACGAATGCCAAGGTCGGCTTCAAATATGCCCTGGTGGTTGACGAGGGTTGCGTTCTTGAAAATCAGGTCAAACAAAGCCATTTTCTGGTTCAGCCCTTTGATGGATGCAATTGAAGCGTGATATTGATAAGCAATAGGTTCCCGAGGAGGAAACAGCAAGAAGGCATAAAGTTTTGACCATATACCTGCAGCCGGACCGGGTTCCCTTCAAATTTGAGGGACCGGATGCCGAAAAACTTCTCAGGGATGTTCTGACCGGCGAGGTGAGCGCCAGAGATGGCCCGGCGCACTGGTGGGCGCTGCTGACGCCACAGGGCAAGATAATTGCTGAAGGACTGCTGGGCTGGCAGGATAGCGCCTTCTGGCTGGATGTGGAGGCAGGCATTGCCGAGAGCTTTTTCAAGCGCATGCGCATGTACAAGCTGCGCGCGGATGCTCAGATTTCAAACCTCTCCAATACCCACAGGGTGGGCTGGTCCATGAACATGCCGGAGGTCAAAGGAGCGGTTGTCCACGCCGACCCCCGCGCCGGAGGGCTGGGCTTTCGTGTCATTTCAGAACGAAGCGATGGGGCGGGCTGGCCGGAAGACGGGCAAACCCTTGCTGCAAATCGCATCAGGGCGGGGATTGTTCAGGTGGGGCCAGACTTTGAAAGCGAGACCCTGTTCCCCCACGATATCGGCATGGACCTTCTCGAGGGCATCGACTTCAAAAAGGGGTGTTATGTGGGGCAGGAAGTTGTCTCACGCATGCGCCACCGAGGTACGGCAAGACGACGCCCCGTAATCGTTTCCCGCGCAACTCCCGGTCAGGGAAACGAGATAATTTCAGATGGGAAAAGCATCGGCCAAGTCGGTCAGATTGTCGGTGGCAGGGCCGTTGGCATTCTACGTCTTGACCGGTTGAAACCGGGAGGTGGTGCGACCCTGAATTCGCAACCGGTCGAACTTGCCCTGCCACACTGGGCAAGCTACGATTTTGAAGATTCGAATAAAAGTTAAACCCTTCAAAATTCGCAGGAAGGCCGAAAAATGGCACGAACGACAAAACGGGCGTGGCAACGCATGCTTTCGGGCCGCAGGCTGGATCTGCTCGATCCTTCTGCGCTGGATATTGAAATTGCCGATATCGCCCACGGGCTGTCCCGCGTGGCCCGCTGGAATGGTCAGACCATCGGTGACTATCCCTTTTCGGTGGCCCAGCATTCCATTCTGGTGCTGAAAATTTTTGAAGCCTTTGCAACCAGCCCCAAACCCGACGCGCAACTCTATACCCTGCTTCACGACGCACCCGAATATGTGATGGGAGATATCATTTCTCCTTTCAAGGCGGCGATGGGGGGCAATTACAAGGACATTGAGGAGCGCGTGCTCGAGGCCATCCATCTGCGGTTTTCCTTAAGTGCTGCGCGGCCTGCCAAACTTGTCCGGGCCATTAAAAAGGCCGACAAACAGGCAGCCTATTTCGAGGCGGTTCATCTGGCAGGGTTTGATCCGGACGAGGCCCGAAACCTGTTTGGTGAACCCATGCTCCCGGATTTTGACCTTGATGGATTTGACCGACTGATCCGCCCCTGGCCCACCCATGAAGCACAGGAGCGGTTCAACGAAACTTTTGCATCCGTCTCAGCGAGAATTGCAGACTGAACTTTTAGGAAGAAAACTCTGTAATTTTCTCTGTTAAGCATGTCGGACAAAGGTCTTTGACCGGCAATGGCCTATGGTTGATAAAGCCTTAATGCGTCTTTCAATTCCTGAAGGGTTCGGATTATGGCAAAATTAACCATGTTGGGTGTGGCCAGCCTTGGCATATCTGTGCTTGGCCTTGCGCTCATTTCCGAGGCACTCTCCAATTCGGGCGCGACAAATTCTCCCATTCAAACGGTTCCACGAACCGTGGAGGCAACCGCGGAATACGCGACGGAATTGCTCTTAATCGCCGCTGATGCCAATCAGGGGACACAAGGGGCTGACCTTTCCAACCTGCTGCGCGTGGGGGAACGCTCCTTCGCAGTGACTTTTAATCCCACGGTTTCCAGCGAAGTTCTTTCAAGCGCTGTTGTGCAGAAAATCGCATTTGGAAAAGAAAGCTGGGTCAGTATCGCGACTACCAGCAGTGGCACCTATTCAACGGATGGCCTTGCCTCGCGCAATGTGCTCTATCCGGGCGTTTCAGTTAGCCAGTTTTCAGAATCGGGCAGCTCAGGTGTGCTGAGCGGCAACAGTTTCCGAATTGGTCCGGGCGCGAGTTTCTGTCGGCAGGCAGGCAGTTTTACCTACTGTAACTGAGGCTTTCCGGCCGCCGGCAGGGCAAGCTTAACTTCTTCGGAAACGATAGAATATGTGCGCGCCTATGCGGGTTATTCTGGTCATGCGCGGGGCCCATGCCGGGTAAACATAGTTTGCGTGATAGTGCGTGGCGTTGTTGACTTCGGCCAGATAGAGAGTGCCGTTGGTCACTTTTTCTGTAATTTCCTTGGCCTGAGCCCAGGCATCGGGTTCATTCACGCGCTCCGGAATACCATCGCATGCAAAGGAAAACTGGCAGCGGTTGCGCCAGGTCTGATTTTGAAACACCACCCCGCAGATGGTGTCAGGATAGAGTCGGTGTTTGACACGGTTCATGACCACCTGCGCCACGCCCACCTGGCCGCGATAGCTCTCTCCCCGGGCCTCAAAATAGATGGCCGTGGCCAGGCACCAGCGCTCACGCTCGGAATAAATATTTGTTGCACGTTCCGTTGCCGGTGTATTGGCTCGAACGTAGGCAAGCTGGTCGGGAATGGCCGTGGGCCGCGGCACACTGGGGTCCAGTGGCGTTGCCCGGTTGATGGCAGCCAAAGCAGCCGAAGCAAGCGCGGGATCGACCGCGGCAAGGGATATGCGCGGCGCTGTGTCAATATTGGGGGCATCAGCTGTTCCAACAACAAAGCTCTGGCGTGCCAGTACCGGATCGACAGGCCTCGGGTTAAGTGCTGCGAGCCGTGTTCTTTCTTCAAGGAAAGTGGCCGCCATGTCAGCCACATTGACATCGGGCCGGCGCCGGTCGGTTTTCAAGGCCCGGTTTGGGCCGACAAAAGAGGCTGACTGAAACAGATCTTGCACCGACCCGGTAATGATCGGATCCGTGTAACTGTAGCTGAGCGAAGCAAAAGTTGCTGAGACGAGATGATCGGGCCCCGAAACCATACCGGGCGCAGACACGCCGGAAATGGTTGCGCCATATCCCAGAAACGCCACCGCAACGACGATACGAAAACGGGCATACCAAGATTTTTTCGGAGCGCTTCTGGCTCCTGTCGGCCGGATTTTCTGGGCCATATACTCTACTTGTTTCAACTCGACACTCAAAACGCACTGGCATACTCAAGATTGCCAGCCCGCACATAATGACTGATTAACGTTGACGAGGAGTAAATGGAGGGAATTTGGCGCAAACCGGGATAAAAACGGGACCATTTCAAGGCCATGTTGGGGCGGCTCATTCCTGAACTTCAATGGTGTCAAAACTGAGGTTCAGTTCTGCGCCTGGGCCAGAGCGAGGCGTGCCACCGGCACCCGGTAGGGAGAACAGGACACATAATCAATGTCGAGCCCGGCAAAAAAGCTCAGAGATTCCGGCTCCCCTGCATGCTCTCCGCAAATGCCAATGACCAGATTGGGGTTTGCTGATTTCCCTCGCTTGATGGCCAATTCAATCAGTTCCCCCACCCCCGTCTGGTCCAGCGTGACAAAGGGGTCGTGTTCATAAATCCCTTTGCGCTGATAGGCGGCAAGGAACGCGGGGGCATCATCACGCGAAATGCCATAGGTGGTCTGAGTCAAATCATTGGTGCCAAAAGAAAAGAAATCAACCGCATGAGCAATTTCACCGGCCCTTAAGGCAGCGCGCGGCAATTCTATCATGGTTCCAAAGGAGAACCGCACCTGATTATCAAGGCGCAGGTTTATTTTGTCGGCGATGGACATCACCTGATTACGTATCCACAACACTTCGCGGGCCGAGGAAACAAAGGGAACCATCACTTCCAGTTCCACCGGCTCTGACTGGTGCAACGCGGCATCGCGCGCGCCCTGAAACAGCGCGTGTATCTGCATGTCGAGCACTTCGGGGTAGGTGATGGCCAGGCGGCAGCCGCGGTGACCAAGCATGGGGTTGACTTCACTCAGGCGTTCGAGCCGCTGGCGCAGAGCTCTGGCGCTCAGGCCCAGGGAGGTGGCCGTGTCATCGATATCATCGTCGGTGCGCGGCAGAAACTCGTGCAGGGGCGGATCAAACAGGCGTACGGTTACCGGGCGCCCCTGCATCGTGCCAAAAAGTTCCGCATAGTCCCCAGCCTGATATTCAACGAGGCCCCTGAGCGCTTCGGCGCGGTCGTTCTGGTTTTCTGACAATATCAAACGGCGCAGGGCCACCATGCGCTCAGAAGAAAAGAACATGTGTTCGGAACGGGCAAGACCGATGCCCTCGGCTCCGAAATCGAGCGCTGTTCTTGCGGCTTCCACGGTTTCAACATTGGTTCTGACGGCAATGGTACGGGCCCCGTCCGACCAGTCGAGCAGCCTTGAAACCGCCGGACCCAGATGGGGCTGAGAAAGGGGCTGATGACCTTTGAATACCGTTCCCTCGCTGCCATCAATGGTAATCCGGTCGCCGGCTTTGAAACTGGCCTCCCCAATTCTGCAGGTCAGATTTTCAAGATCGACCTGAAGCGAACGCACCCCGGCAACGCAAGGGTTTCCGGTGACGCGGGCAACAACCGCTGCATGAGAAGTCATGCCACCGCGTGCAGTCAGAATTCCGGTGGCTGCCTGCATACCCTCAATATCAGTCGGCCCGGTTTCGACCATCACCAGAATGCAATGGGAGCCACGCGCGCGCATGCGGGCGGCGTCTTCGGGTGCAAAAACAATCATTCCGCTGGCAGCTCCGGGGGAAACACCAAGGCCCCTGGCAATCGCAACCCGGTCCGGGTTGGCGTTCAGGCGCGGATGAAGCAGGTGCGGCAATCGTGAGGGTTCAAACGAGTTGACCGCATCATGCGTTGACCAGATTCCGCGTTCAGCCCGGTCAACAGCTGCTTCAAGGTCAGCGCCGGCACTCACGGGCACAGGACGGGCTGAGACAAACTGTTCTCCAGGCTCTCCACTTCTGACCAGCGCCATCATGTGGCACCCCGCAGCCGCATCCAGCAGTTCGGCAATAGTCTGGGTGAACAGGGAAAATTCGCCGGGCGCGGGCATGCCAGGCATTGGGGCGGGTCCGGGCGCGCCGGTCTTGGGGTCCCGCGACATGAACTGATGCAGCGTACCCGTTGCCTGCGCCTGAACAACGACAATCTGGTTGTCCTGAGCCTCCTCCTGGCTTGAGTTGGCCCAAACGGGATCGGCCTGCGCATAAGAATCAAACGCCGCCTTGATCGCCCGGCCAAGCGGCTTGGTCACATCCACCGCCTCGACTTCGCTATTTGGCGGAGAAATGTCCATCCGCGCCGCCATCAGACCGGCATTGTGGCGTTCGGCGGAGGTGCGCACAACAAGCGTGGGGGGCGCGTCACCCTTCTGCACCAGCCGGAACAATGTGGCGACCCAGGCGGTGCGTAACCGCTCGCCTGAGGAGCCACGCTCTTCCTGCAATGCATTCCAGGCCGCCCGGGTAATACAGATAGAGGGAATGGTGGCAATGCCTGCGTCATAAACGGTGCGCGTCCAGTGGGCCTTGCCCACGAGCAGATCTCGCTGCTCTGCCGACAGCGGAGCGGGGCCATCAGTAGGCGCGATCACGATCATTTGCTGGGCAGGGGTCACAACAAAACTCGAACTGGTTGTTTTTGTTCATACTGGCCCGAACTGGAAGTCTCTGCAACAGGTCTTGACTTATCGGAGGGCACAAAGCATCAGACAGGTATGAACAAGAAGAAGAACCTGGAGATTATTCTATGTTCCCCGCGCGGGTTTTGTGCCGGGGTTGACCGGGCTATCCAGATTGTTGAAGCGGCGCTGGAAAAATATGGTGCTCCAGTTTATGTGCGTCACGAAATCGTCCACAATAAGTATGTGGTCGATGGCCTGCGCGAAAAAGGCGCGGTGTTCGTGGAAAAGCTCAGCGAAGTCCCCCCGACTGACGCTCCGGTCATTTTTTCCGCGCATGGTGTTGCAAAAGCGGTGCCGGAGGCGGCAAAGTTGCGAAACCTGTTCGTGCTTGATGCTACCTGTCCACTGGTTTCCAAAGTGCATGTGGAAGCGCAAAAACTCCATGCGGAGGGCTGCGAAATTATTCTTATCGGCCACCGCGGGCATGCCGAAGTTGTGGGCACCATGGGGCAGTTGCCCGAAGGAGCCATCACACTTGTTGAGACTCTTGCCGATGCTGAAACATTCAAGCCTGCCGATACGGGAAAACTGGCATTCGTTACCCAGACCACACTCTCGCTGGACGATACGGCGGAGATAGTCAAAGTGCTGCAAAGGCGGTTCCCGAAAATCAAGAGCACCCCCAAAGAAGATATCTGCTATGCCACGACCAACCGGCAGGAAGCTGTGAAGCATGTGGCGCCCCTGGTCGAAGCGATGATTGTGGTGGGTGCACCCAATTCGTCCAATTCCATGCGGCTGGTGGAAGTGGCCGAACGTTCAGGTTGCGCCATTTCCGTGCTGGTTCAGCGCGCTGATGAAATCGACTGGGATGTTTTTTCCGGTATAAAAAGCCTTGGCATTACCGCCGGGGCCTCGGCACCTGAAACACTGGTCAATGAAATTCTGGACGCGTTTGCTCAGCATTTTGAAATTTCGGTTTCCAGCCGCACAACCGCACGCGAGAACATCGCTTTCAACCTGCCCCGCCAGCTCAGGGCGTAGAAACTGCCATGAATGTTGATTCTGTGAGCATCGAAACCGTGCTGGAAACAGAACGTCTGAGGCTGACCAACTGGCTACCCGTACATGTTGATGACCTCTATGCCCTGCACAGCGACCCGGAAATCACCCGCTATCTCACCGCGGATGGCAGTCCTGAAACCCGGGAACAGGCGGAGTGGCGCATCAACAACTGGCGCAAGAACTTTGCTGCCAGCCGGCTTGGAAAGCTACGGATTATCCGCAAGGCAGATGGTGTTTTGGTCGGTCGTGCCGGATTTGGCATCTATCCGCCGACCTCAGAGCCGGAACTCGGTTATGCGCTGTTTCGGAAATACTGGGGAAATGGTTATGCGCTGGAGGCTGCAACCGGCCTTCGCGACTGGATATTTGAGAAAACGGAACGCGATCATTTTATCGGATTGGCTGCCATCAAAAACACAGCCTCGCTGAATATTCTTGAAGCAATCGGCATGAACGCAACCGAAATCAAGCCGGATATGGACGGGGCTATGTGTCAGTTTTTCATTCTCAGCCGCAACCAGTGGCTGGAGCAAAAACATGACTGAGCGCGTAACCATTCATACCGATGGCGCGTGCTCGGGCAATCCCGGCCCTGGGGGCTGGGGGGCCATACTGCAATATAATGGCGCAAAAAAAGAGCTTAAGGGCGGGGCCGAACTGACCACCAACAACCGCATGGAGCTCACCGCCGCCATTGAAGCCTTGAACTCCCTCACCCGCCCCTGCGATGTCGACCTTTATACCGACAGCACTTATGTCAAGGACGGGTTGACCAGATGGATTCACAACTGGAAGCGCAATGGCTGGAAAACTTCGGCGAAGAAGCCTGTCAAAAATGTTGAACTCTGGCAGGCACTGGAGGAAGCCGTGGGACGGCATAATATCACCTGGCACTGGCTCAAGGGTCATGCGGGCGATGAATTGAACGAGAGGGCCGATGCACTGGCCAACGAAGGCATGGAGCCGTTCAAGTCAACTCAAGCGGATGAAGAATAACAAGGCACAAACTGCTGGCTAAAAACGCCAAGCTCAGGACAAGCTTGCGTTGCGTACTTTCTTTGTGACAATCTCTGCCACGAAATGATTCAAATTTGGATTTGGCGCAACCGGCCAATACTTTCCGAGAGGCAAAAATGGATATTCTTCTGATTATAGCTGTGCTGGCCATCGGCGTGGTCGTCTTTGGCATTGTTATTTACAACAAGCTGGTCAAAAACCGGCAGATGGTGGAAGAGGGCTGGTCAGGCATCGACGTGCAGCTCAAACGCCGGGCCAACCTCATTCCCAACATGCTTGAAACCGTCAAGGGTTATATGGGGCACGAAGCCGATACGCTGCAGGCAGTCACCGAGGCCCGCGCCGCCGTACAGGGAGCCGGGGATGCCTCCCCAAGCGAGCGGGGCAGCCTTGAGGGATTGCTTTCGGGCGCACTGGGGCGTTTGATGGCGGTGGCAGAAAGCTACCCGGACCTGAAAGCCAATACGACCTTTCTTGAGCTACAGGATGCTTTGCAGACTGTAGAAGACGAGATTCAGCTCTCCCGGCGCTATTATAACGGCGCGGTACGCAACATGAATGTGAGCGTCGAATCGTTTCCTTCAAACATCGTTGCCAGCCAGTTTTCTTTCGTAAAAGCCGAGTATTTCGAGCTGGAGAATGAGGCGGACCGGGCCGTGCCAGATGTCAAATTCGACTGATTTGACAGATGCCGGATTTTCTATGCCGGGCGAGAAGCATTCGGTTTCCACCACAGGTTCAATCATGCGGCTGATATTTCTGGTTGTGGCGCTGGTTTTTGGCCCGCTGGTGCCTGTTCAAGCGCAGGAGCGCATACTTTCCTATATTTCCGACATCACCCTTCTCACCAATGGCACGGTGGATGTTACCGAAACCATCACGGTGCGGGCTGAGGGGCAACAGATAAAGCGTGGTATTTTCCGCGATATTCCAACCACGCTGACAAATCCCGATGGCTCAATCCTGCGCTCCAACCTGAACGTGGTTTCCGTGTTGCGGGACGACAAGCCTGAACCCTATTTTACCCAAGATATTCGTGATGGCACGCGAATCTATGTGGGCGATGCCGATGTGTATCTCTCCAGCGGCATCTATCGCTACACAATCCGCTACACGATGACACGCATGGCGCGCTATTTCGAAAACCACGATGAACTCTATTGGAACGCGACGGGGAATTTCTGGAGCTTTCCCATCAGTAAGGCAATCGCCCGGGTTACCCTGCCCGAGGGCGCGGTCATTTCCGAGCTGGCTGTTTACACCGGCAGGCAGGGGGAGACCGGAGCAGACGCCTCAGTCACACTCAATTCGGATAATACCGCCACCTTCCGGGCAACACGCCCCTTTGCTGCCGGCGAGGGCATGAGCGTTGCCGCCCTTTTCCAAAAAGGAGTTCTGATTGAACCGGATAACGCCCAAAAAACACTCAACTTTCTCTCGGACCACCGCAAGACGATTTTTCCGCTGCTCGCTGTTCTTGTTGTTTTGCTCTACTATTATTTCGCCTGGGACGCGGTGGGGCGTGACCCCAAAAAGGGCGTGATTATTCCATTGTTCCGTGCGCCAAAGGGATTTTCACCGGCACTGGTACATTTCATTCATCACATGGGCTGGAAAAAAAGCGGCTGGACCGCATTTACCGCTGCCATAATCTCCCTTGCCACACGCGGCCTTGTTGACATCACCACCGATGACAAGAAAAAAACCACCTTCAAGTCGCTTGAGGGTGATGACAGGCGTTTGCCCCGGGGCGAAGCGGTCATCAACACCTATCTCCAGTCCAAAGGCACTATCAAGGTCAACAAGACAACCGGGCCGGGCCTCTTGAAAAATCGGGGTGCCTTCATGAAGGCAATCGAAAGCGAAAACCGCAACGCCTATTTTTTCAACAATTACCTTTATGTGGGTATCGGCATTGCGCTGTCCTTTCTAAGTATACTTGGTCTTATCGCCACGGGCATTCTGCCGGCCGAACAGGGAATGCTCATTCTTGGGGCGGGCTTTGGTCTGGGGATAATGTCCATGGTCGTTGGCGGGGTTATATCCACTGGCGGAATAGGACGTTTTTTCGTATTCGTCTGGTTCGGCGTGATTTTTATAAATTTGGGCGGGAGCCTGGCTCGCCTGTTTTCCGGCTTTGACATCGACCAGCCACTGATTGCAGTGGTGTCCATTGTTGTCATCAATATCATCTTCTTGTTCCTGATGCGTGCGCCCACCGTTCAGGGACGAAAAATCATGGACCAGATTGAGGGTTTCAAACTTTATCTGGAAACGGCGGAAAAAGACCGGCTCAATTTTTTGGGCGAGCCGGAATTCAGCATTGAACGATTTGAGGAAATCCTGCCCTATGCCATTGCGCTGGGTGTGGAAAAACCCTGGGCCAGCAGGCTTGAGGGCGAGTTTTTACGCAACACCATAGAACAGCCCCGGGGTGGGTATCGCCCCCGCTGGCACCATGGCTCCGGCTTCAATTCAAGCTCCCTGAGCTCCAACATCTCGGGCATTGCCGCGGGCATGAGCACCGCGATGATTTCGGCCCAGCCCTCATCCTCCTCATCGTCGGGGGGAGGTGGGGGCGGCTCGTCGGGCGGCGGTGGCGGTGGCGGCGGTGGCGGCGGCTGGTAGTCCCTCAGAGCAATTTCAGCCTGGAACGAGTTCTGCCCCGGATATGGCATAGGCTTTACCAAATCCGGCATTAAAACTCGCCCGCTCCACAACCAGCTTCCAATAGCCAAAGTCGGGCAGATCGATATAATTTTTAGCCTTTGGATGGTGGGCCAGAAACAGAGCGCGCATTGCGATGCGCTCGTCCTGCGGCACCCTGTGGGCGTGACAAAACATGCTGATGCGTGCATGAGCCATGGGGTCGCCCTTGCCCAACTCACCAATCAGAAGTGAGCAACGCCCATCCTTGGCCAGGGCAGCGGTATGGGGTGCCAGCGCCGAGGTCAGCAAAACCGGGGTGCCATCATCAAGCGCTGCCATTGCCACCCGGCTGATGGCAGGGTGGCCTGTTCCATTTTCGATGGTGGAAAGGGTCCCATATCTGGCCCCGGCAATCATTTCTCTTACCCTTTTCAATATCTCCGGGGTGTTTTTCTGCAAAATATCTTTGTTCATTTTGGTTTTCTTTCACAAGAGACGGCAATGCACAAACCTGGCAGAGCTTCTGGAATAGAATTACCTGCAGTTGAGCAAACTGCCCACGGAGACAGATGCAACTGGCTGATAGACAATTGCATTGTCACTTGCTAGGCAAGCCGCGTCTCAATCTGCCCCGGTTTTATCATGCCCGAACTGCTTTTTGAAATCTTCTCCGAAGAAATCCCTGCCCGTCTGCAACGCCGCGCTGCAGAGGATCTGAAAAAAGCTGTTACCGGGGCACTGGTTGAAAATGGTTTGAGCTATAAAAGCGCTGCGGGGTTTGCCACTCCGCGCCGCCTTGCGGTGACGGTCACCGACATTCCCCCAACTTCTCCCGATACCAGCGAAAAACGAAAAGGCCCGCGCGTGGGTGCACCTGAGCAGGCTCTTGCCGGTTTTTTACGTGGAGCCGGCCTTGAAGATATCAGTCAGGCAACGATTGAATCGGACCCCAAAAAGGGTGAGTTCTATGTGGCACTCATTGAGAAAAAGGGCGCCGCAGCATCCCAAATTCTGGCCGAGTTACTGCCCAAGGTCATTGAAGGATTTCCCTGGGGCAAGCCCATGCGCTGGGGCGGGGGCCGCCTGCAATGGGTGCGCCCCATCCGGGCAATCACTGCAACCTTCGGCACCGAAAATGACGAACCGGAGGTGATTTCCTTTGAGGTCGGAGAGCTGACTTCGGGCCAGATCACATTCGGGCACCGGTTCATGGCCCCCGATGCTATCCGGGTGAAACGCTTTTCCGATTATTCCGCCTCCCTTGAACGTGCAAAAGTCGTGCTTGATCTGGACCGGCGCATGGACATTATCAAAAATGACGCCGAACATCTTGCGTTCGCCCAAGGGCTGAACATTGTCGAAGACAAGGGCTTGCTCGAAGAGGTGGCCGGACTTGTCGAATGGCCGGTGGCAATGATGGGAACGTTTGAACAGAGCTATCTGAAACTGCCCGAAGAGGTGATTATCACCACCATCAAGACCCACCAGAAATGTTTCTGCCTGCGCAATACCGAAAGCGGAAAACTGACGAACAGGTTCGTGGCGGTCTCCAATATGGAAGCCAGCGATGGGGGCAAAACCATTGTCGCCGGCAATGAGCGGGTTATCGGAGCGCGGCTGTCCGATGCCATGTTTTTTTATGAAAATGACCTGGCCTCGCCGCTGGAAAACCTGTTGCCCAAACTGAAGGATGTGGTGTTTCACAAAAAGCTGGGGACTCAGGCCGAGCGGATGGAACGGCTGGTCGCGTTGGCGGGAAAAATGGCGCCACGGGTGGGCGCTGACATTGAAGATACGCAGCGGGCCGCAAAACTGGCCAAGGCCGATCTGGTCAGCCAGATGGTGGTGGAGTTCCCCTCTTTGCAGGGGTTGATGGGGCGCTATTATGCACTGGCGCAGGGTGAAAAACCAGAAGTCGCCGATGCCATCGAAAAGCACTACAAGCCCGCTGGCCCCGGCGATGCGGTGCCCACCGAACCGGTGGCGATTGCCGTGGCGCTGGCCGACAAGCTGGATATGCTCAGAGGGTTCTGGGCAGTGGATGAAAAACCCACCGGTTCGCGCGACCCCTTCGCATTGAGGCGGGCGGCGCTGGGGGTGATCCGAATTCTGATAGACAACAAAATTGAGTTCTCACTTGATGTGGAGCCCGACCTGCTGGGCTTTTTCCACGACCGGCTAAAGGTCTCGCTTCGTGACAAGGGCGCGCGCCACGATCTGGTGGATGCGGTAATCAGCGAAAAAAGCGACGACATGCTTGAGATCGTTCGACGCGTCAACGCTCTTTCGGAACTGCTCGACGAAGAAGCCGGGCAAAGCCTGCTTGCAGGTTACCGGCGTGCAGCAAACATTCTGGCTGCCGAAGAAAAGAAAGACGGCACCACTTATCGGGGCGATGTAACCCCCGCCCTGTTGTCGGGCAAGGAGGAAACCACGCTCGCAACCGCTATTGATGCAACGCGCAATCAGGTTTCAGAACTGGTTAAATCGGACGACTACGCCGGTGCTATTTCCGCCCTCGCCCAACTGCGCGAGCCGGTGGATAATTTCTTTGAAGCGGTGCTTGTCAACGATGCCGACCCGGAAATTCGAAAGAACCGGTTGAACCTTCTGGCCCGGTTGCGCGACACCATGCATCTGGTGGCTGAATTTTCTAAAGTCAGCGGATAGCTTGCGCTGAGCGCTTAAGCGTACAGTTTCGTTTGGTAAAAAGAAAAGAGGGAAGTCCATCATCCTGGTCTCCCCTCTTTTTGTGTTTTTCTTTTCTGGAATAGCCGTCTTTGGCTTTGACTACGCGCTGGCGGAATTTTTCGTTTCCCAATGCCCGCGCCGCCAGATTGGGCGGCGGTTTTACGCGCTTACCTTTCATTTGTCTGCTCCTATTCAGATTGCCCGGCACATATAGGCACTGAAGGCGAGCTTGTCGAACTCTGGCGCACGGGTGCGTGGAGAATCAGGTTGCCCCGCCGCCCTCGGTCTGCATCCATGCTGCTCCACAGGCCTTGGACAGCTCGCGGATGCGCAGGATATAACCCTGACGTTCTGTGGCGGAGATGACCCCACGCGCATCGAGCATATTGAAAATGTGGGCAGACTTGAGCATCTGCTCATAGGCCGGAACAGCCATGGGCGCCCGGTTGGTATTTCCATCACTTGCCGCCAGTATTGCCCGGCATTCCCCTTCAGCATCCTCGAAATGACGGAACAGGATTTCGGTGTCGGCAACCTCGAAATTATAACGCGAGCTCTCCTGCTCATTTTGCAGGAACACTTCACCATAGGTGACTTTATTTTTCCCCTTCCCGCCGTTGAAATTCAGGTCATAGACGTTCTCGACATTCTGGATATACATGGCCAGCCGCTCCAGCCCGTAGGTAAGCTCCCCCGAAACCGGGTTGCATTCGAACCCCGCCACCTGCTGGAAATAGGTGAACTGGGAGACTTCCATGCCGTCGCACCACACCTCCCAGCCCAAACCCCAGGCACCAAGGGTAGGGTTTTCCCAATCGTCCTCGACAAAGCGCAAATCATGCAGTTTTTTGTCAATGCCAATGGCATAAAGAGACCTGAGATAAAGCTCCTGGATGTCATCGGGTGAAGGCTTGAGGATAACCTGAAACTGGTAATAGTGCTGGAGCCGGTTGGGGTTTTCTCCATAGCGCCCGTCGGTGGGGCGGCGCGAGGGCTGCACATAGGCCGCATTCCAGGATTTTGGCCCCAGCGCGCGCAGGGTTGTGGCCACATGGGAGGTCCCTGCCCCCATCTGCATGTCATAGGGCTGCAAAATCACGCAGCCCTGCTCAGCCCAATATTGCTGCAGGGTCAAAATCATGCCCTGAAACGAGCGCTTGGGGTCCATATTCGGCGTGGTGTTATTCATTTTCAGCGCTGGCCTGACATTCTGTTCAGTAGACTTGTGGTTCAGTCTTGTTTTTTGACATGGCAATGATCATTTGGGGCAAAGCTGTAAGCGTCAGCAAAGGACGGGTCAAGCCTGTCTCACCATGGACAGGGGTTGAGATGAAAAACAACAAATTCGCCAGCGCAATCGAATACGCCCGTGCCAACAAGGGAATGCATGAACTGGCCATTGTCGCGCAAAACAGCAAAACCGGCGAAGAGGCATCCGGTTTCAAAGGCGCACTGAACGGGAAGGATATAGGCCCGGATACGCCCTATTTCCTGGCCAGCGCCACCAAGCTGTTTGTCACCGCCCTCATCATGCAGCAGGTTGAAAAAGGGCAGTTGGAACTGAAAGCTCCCATCACCACTTTTTTCGCGCCTGGTCGGCTGGAAGGACTGCATATGCTCAGCGGCGTTGACCACACCTCAAAAATCACTGTTGAGAACCTGCTGGCCCACACTTCCGGACTGCCCGACTATTTTGAACAAAAGCAGCAGGATGGTTCTGTTTTTGCCCGCGACATTCTCGCTGGAAAAGACAAATCCTTCACGGTTGAAACCGTCATTGACATGGTGCGTGGTGGGATGAAACCCGCTTTTTCTCCAGCAAAACCGGGTCGGGCCTTTTATTCCGATACCAATTATCAGTTGCTGACCGCCATAATCGAAAAAGTTCTCGGCATCAGTTTTTCCGAGGCGGTTGCCAAAAACATCACTTCCCCCCTGGGGCTTAAAAACACCTGGGTTTTTGATGTTGAGGGCCCTGAGCGGGAACGGACAATCATTCCTTTGCGCAATGGAAACAAACAGCTTGATATTCCGCTTGCCATGACCAGTGTTGCCGGGGATGGAGGCATTGTTTCCAGTGCCGCTGACGGACTTGTCTTCATCAAAGCGTTTTTTGAAGGGGAACTTTTTTCGCCCGAACTGCTGAACCAGATTACAGCACGATGGCGGCGGATATTCTTTCCCCTGCAATATGGCACGGGGGTGATGCTGTTCCGGCTTCCCTCAATCCTGACATTGTTTCAGAAACAACCCGACCTGATCGGTCATTCGGGGATTTCCGGTGCTTTTCTTTTTGCCGAACCTGAAAACCAGATATTCATATCCGGCACTGTCAACCAGCTTGCGTCGCGCTCACTGCCCTATCAGGTCATCTCCAGGGCGGTCCCCGCTCTACGATAACCGCTGAAGTTCAGTCTTTGTCCTGCCCGTCGTTTTTCCCGGTGTTGTTTTTGTCACCGGGGCGAAACACTCCGTCCTGATCGCGTTTCAGTTCCACAACGCCGGGGCGCTTGCGCTCCTTCAGGTCGCGTTCACGGGTGGCCTTGTCAATGTCGGCAAAGCGCTGTTTCCAGTCGCGAAGAATTTTCCGGATGCCAAAATAGATGGCTCCGAAAATCAGAATATAGAGCAGCAGGCGCAATACCAAAGCTTTGTTCTCCTAAAGCCCGAAGCGCGACCACAGGGCCCTGTCTTCCACCGCACTAATAATGTCCGCGCCGATGCCTTCACTGACCTGAGAGGAAAACCCGAAAGAGGGCATGGAAAACATAGGGCGCCTGGCTTTGATGGGCACGAGTTTCACATCTTCTCCATAGCGCTTTTGCAGTTCCGAATGCATATCGCCCAACGCATCGACAAGTCCCAGTTCCAAGCCACGCACCGCAGTCCACCACTCGCCGGTGAACAGTTTGTCATCAGGCGCTTTGAGCTTGCTGCCCCGGTGCATTTTCACGTGATCTATGAATACTTTGTGGATGTCGTTTTCAAACATTTTCAGGCGCTCCACATCAGCCTTTTTTTCCGCCACGAACGGGTCAAGCATGGATTTGTTTTTACCCGCGGTATGTATCCGGCGTTTGACGCCAATCTTTGCGATGGCCTCTTCAAAGCCGAAACCGGCAAAAATCACGCCTATGGAGCCCACGATCGAGGAGGGGTCGGCGATGACCTCATCCCCGGCAACGGCGATAAAATAGCCTCCAGAAGCTGCAGCATCTTCGATGAATATCAGCGCCCTCTTACGGTGCTGGTCGGCAAGCTGGCGAATGCGGTTGGACACCAGCCGCGACTGGACCGCCGAGCCTCCGGGAGAATTGATGACGATGGCCACAGCCTCAGCGCGCTTCATTTTGAAGGCTTTTTCCAACAGCGGGCCGACACTTTGGATGTTGATACGGCCGGGCTTTTGTTCAGCGGTAATAGCTCCATAGAGGCGCACTACCGGTACCACGGGGTTTTTCAGGCCCAGTGCTTCCTGTGTTTTGCCCCAAAGAGAACCAATGGTTGCTCCCAGCCGGCCCGCAGTTTCATCAGCCATTTTGCTTTTCTCTCATTCGAATTAACATCAAAGTGCACTTCATTTAGTCATCAGAGGTACAAGTTACCAGAGCAGAGCACTTTCTCCACGAAAAATCCGATCGGTTTTTGTGTTGAACCTGCGTCCGTCTTGTGTATGCAGAACAAGGGGCGAGAGCAACTTCAAGGGCGCGCGTGAGCCTTTTATGCCGCGAACCAAAACTCTGGAAGCAATCCCGTCGGGCCTTGGTACAATGGGCAACACAGTGATTGCGCCAAAGCGATTGGCAAACGCAGCCAGAAGGTTGGGCAGCGCACTGGCCAGGTGGATGAAGATGGTTTCACCACCCGGGCTGGCACTGGCAGCCGCAGTTCTCACCCAGAGCTCAAGTTGATCGGCCCCCATTTGGCGCGCCGTGGCACGGCCTGTGTCCGGGGACGGTGTGCCCGATGCTGTATCAAAGAAAGGCGGGTTGGCGATAACCGAGCTGAAATGATCAGTTTTCAGCCCCGCCGCCTCGCGTTCACTTCCCCTGACAGTGACATCAAGGCAAATAGTCATGGCCCTTTTTGAAAATCCATTCCTTTGCAAATTGAAACTTGCCAGTTCAAGAACTTCACTCTGCTTTTCAACCAGGACCATCTCGCCTGCGGGCAGATTTTTCATAACACAACAGGCAGCTGCACCGACGCCAGCTCCAAGCTCAAGAATGCGCTCACTGCCGGGGCTGACGGAGGCAGCCAAAAGCACGGAATCCATTCCGGCACGGAAGCCCTCACGGGGCTGGGCAATCAACACCCTTCCACCAAGGAAGCTGTCTCTGGTGCAAGCGCTCGTTTTCATCATATCTTCTTTTGCATTTTGTGACATATCGGTTAGCAAATTGACGCACCTGTTTCCGGCGTTGCACAGCATATGTGGTTTGTGCATGCAGGCTCAACAGTATATGGACGTGTTAGTACACAAATGAACGGTTCGAGCATGATCGATTCGCAAGTTTCCTCCTCTATCGAAAGCTCCGGCAGATCCCCCATGGACGCGCTTATCAGCGTAACCTCTGCTGACATGGAGGCGGTCAATACCCTTATTCTGTCCAAAGCAAAGTCCCATGTGGAAATGGTGCCGGCCATCGCCCGCCACCTGATTGATGCGGGGGGAAAACGTCTGCGCCCCATGCTCACCTTGGCAGCGGCGCAACTTGTGGGGGCCACTTCAGGCCACCAGATCTCCTATGCGGCAGCGCTGGAATTCATGCACAATGCAACCCTGCTGCATGATGATGTAGTGGACGAAAGCGAAATGCGGCGCGGCAAGCCTGCCGCCCGCAAAATCTGGGGAAACCAGGCCAGCGTTCTGGTGGGGGATTTTCTGCTCGGACAGGCCTTTATGATGATGGTAGATGCGGGAAGCCTCCCTGCCCTCAAAGTGCTTTCCAGCGCCGCGGCCACCATTGCCGAGGGCGAGGTGCTCCAGTTGAGCGTTGCAACAAATCTGGATACGAGCGAGGAAGAATATTTTGAGGTGATCGGGGCCAAAACTGCCGCTTTGTTCGAAGCCGCCACGGAGGTGGGTGCGATGGCAGGGGAACCCGTGGAAGCAGAGCGGGCTGCGCTGGCGCTTTACGGACGCGAGCTGGGGGTTGCCTTTCAGCTTGTTGATGATGTGCTCGATTATGGAGGCGCCGGAGGTGTTCTGGGCAAAAATACCGGGGACGATCTGCGCGAGGGCAAGATGACATTGCCCATCATTGTTGCGCTGAAGTCCGCTACAGGGGATGAGCGGGCGCTGATCGCTGAAGCTCTTGGCGATGACACGGTTGATGCGCACCGATTTGGTATAATTCTGGACATTGTAAAGCGTCATGGTGGGCTGAATTATACGCTGGAGCATGCCCATAAACATGCGCAGGCTGCCCGTACTGCCCTTGATTCCCTCCCGGCATCTGAACTCAGGGACATTCTGGCCAATATGGGCGACTATTGTGTGGGGCGGGCTTACTAACTCCCCAACTTCATTTCAGCATCGGGGCTGAAACAACCCAATATTGCGGCCAGCGTCGCTGAGCCGCCTTTGCCACCAGTGTGGCCTGTTGTTCATTGTCGAAAAGTCCAAACACCGTCGCCCCAGAGCCTGACATGCGGGCAAAAAGGCAGTCGGACTGGCTCTCCAGAAAGCAGGTGAGTTGAGTGATTTGAGGGACCAGTTCCTGCGCTGGAGCGACGAGATCATTGCGGGTGGTTTTCAACCAGTCCACCAACACAGACAATTTAGGAAGGCTTTGGGGAAACGCTGGCATGGATGTATTGTTTCTGTTTTCCAGACGAGAAAAAACATCCGCTGTGCGTATGTGTTTTTTTGGATTGACCAGCACCAGATGCGCCTCTGGAAGAGCATCTGCGAGGCGAAGTTTTTCCCCAATTCCTGCCATAATTTGTGGCTTTTGCAACAGGCAAGCTGGCACATCAGCGCCAAGTTGTACCGCCAACACATCGAGTTCTGAACGTTCGACCGGCAATCGAGCCAGCCTTTCAAGAATTCTCAACATCGCTGCGGCATTCGAAGAACCACCACCAATACCGGAGGCTACGGGCAGGTTCTTGGTAAGCTTGACTTCCACCCCGGCAGGCAAATGTTCCGGGAATTTCTCCCGGAAGGCCGCAATCGCATCCAATACCAGATTTTGCCCGCTGCCGTGCAGGCCAGAGGCAAATGGACCGTCCAGTTTGAGGTTATCCATATTTCCTGGCCGGGCAGCCAGCTGATCTCCTGTTCCGGCAAAAACCACAAGACTTTGGAGCAGGTGATAACCATCAGCGCGCTGACCAACGACGTGTAGCGCAAGGTTGATTTTTGCCGGTGAAAAGCGGGTAATCCAGTTGGTCATGGAGTTCTCTTGAGCCAGGATCAAAAATCTCTCAGCTGTCTTCCAGACCGTTCTCCAATTTAGGGAGTACGCGCTTGGTCACCACCCCGCGCTGATCAACGGACTTGGCAATTGTCCACTGAAACCGGGCTTCACGCTTGCGCCCCGCAAACCAGTACGCATCACCCAGATGGTCGTTAATTTCGGGATCATTGGGAAGCAGGCGTACTGCCTCCTCCAAAATCCTCACCGCCTCCTCATAGCGCCCCATCTTGTAGATGGCCCAGCCCAGACTATCAACGATATAGCCATCTCTGGGTGCGGCTTTCACCGCCTTTTCGATCATGACCAGGGCAGGCTCCAGATTTATCCCCTGATCAACCCAGCTATAACCAAGATAGTTCAGGACCTGGGGCTGATCGGGATTGAGCTCCAGGGCACGCAGAAAATCGGCTTCGGCCAGATCCCATTCCCCGCTCCGCTCATAGGCAATGCCACGCACATAATAATAGCGCCAATCTCTGGGGTGGTCCCCGCCGACGATCTCAATGACCTGTGTATAGGCATCGGCCGCGCGCTCGAATTGTTCATCAGAACGCAACAGATCACCCAGCGCTGTCAGCGCCTCGACATTATCTGGTTCAGCTTCGATAATTGCGCTGAGTTCAGCAATGGCCCCATCGCGGTCACCCAGATCATCCAGATTTGCCGCCAGCAGCACCGCAGCCCCCGATTTGAAGGGGGAATCATCAGCAATGGAAGCATAGGCTTCGTTGGCAAGTTCAAAACGTCCCGCACTGTCAAAAAGGCCGCCGATTGCCAAAGCGATATTTTCTGACTTCGGGTTGAGATAGAGACCCATCTGCAGGAAGACCATAGCGATGTCTGCGGCGCCATCGCGAGCCAGGGCCGCACCGATGCCATGATAGAGCTCGGCGGCGCCGGCAGCAATATTGGGGGAATATTTGCCCGGAAGGCGTCCGGCCTCAATATCTGCACGAACCGGTTCCAGCGAGGGATGGGTGAAGCCTTCTCGCTCATAGGCATCAAGAATCTCAAGAGCGGCGTCAAACTGCCTCGCATTGCCCAGAACCCGCGCGTAAACTTCCACAGACCGGGAGATAAACGGATCAGCTTCATAGGCCTGCTTGGCAAACTCAATAGCACGCCGGTCGCCGACAAAATCAGCCATCAGGGCCTTGTGAAAAATCAAAAAACTCTCCAGCCCATTGCCTTCCATGCGCTCGAGCACGGCAAACGCCGCCTTAAGGTTGGACTGTCCCAGATAGGCCCATGCCTCAACCAGCAGCCCCGAAATATCAATAAAACTATCAAGCCCCAAGGTTTCCATCTGCCTGATAGCTGAAGAATAACGGCGCTCTTTGAGGGCAACCGTTGCCACCAGCAATTTTGCAAGATTGTTGCCCGGCTCCAGTTCCAGCATATGGCGGGCCATGGATTCAGCTTCATCAATCCGCCCGGCTGCCGCAAGGGACGCAAAAGCACGCTCGATGATTTGAGGGCTTTCCCACTGGGTCTGCGTTGCGTCCAGAAAGGCCTGTGCCGCCATGCCGGTGCCAAGCGTACTAAGTGCCTCCTGCCCGGCAAGAAAGCTGCCCGAGGGGCTAGGCGGGCCAAAATTTGCACGGTCGGATTGGGTGAAGGCTGCACCCACCGGCACCATAACAAATGCTGAACAGAATAACAGGATTGTAAACTGACGAGCTAGACGGTTCAATTTGAGTACTCTTTTTTCTTCGGAATGGAGCAGGTGAGGCGCGCCGGGTCGGTTTGCTGAACAAGATTGGCGAATTTGCGACAGGGCCGCAAGAGCCGATCACCTAAGTGTCAACAAAAGTCGTCCGCTTTTGGTTGATCTGCTTGCTTTTGAAGGTTCATATGGTCACTTCTGCTGCCCAGAGTGATAAAATACCCCTGCCAATTGACAAGCATGTGCTGACAACAGCCTAGGCAATATGGAATAGTGGCCACCATGACGGCCAGTAAACCACCAAATCAGGACCAGGACAGCCCGGAACAACTGCTTGCCCTGCTCAAATGGTATCGGGCGGCGGGAGTTGACTTGGGCGTAGGCGACAAGCCAATTGACCGGTTTGCGCATGCTCACATGTCGGCGACTTCTGTAAAATCTGAATCGCATTCCACGCCCCCATCCCTGCCCGGACAGGCTTTTGCACCCAGGCCGGTGTCAACCTCTCAAAGTGCACCCGCCCCTGCCCCGCAAGCAACCAACGCGGATCCGGAAGAGGCTGAGAAGTTGGCGCAAGGGGCCGGCAGTCTGGACGAGTTGCGGAAACGCCTTGAAAAATACGAGGGGTGCGGTCTGAAATTGCGAGCCACGCAGATGGTATTTGCCGATGGGAACCCGCAAGCAAAAATCATGCTTATCGGGGAGGCGCCGGGGCGCGACGAGGATTTACAGGGCAAACCGTTCGTAGGCCGCTCGGGCCAGCTGCTGGATCGGATGCTTTACGCTATCGGGCTAGACCGGACATCGGTCTATATTGCCAATACGGTTCCCTGGCGACCTCCGGGAAACCGCACACCCTCCCCCCTTGAAATCAGCCTTTGCATGCCCTTTCTTGTGCGCCAGGTGGAACTTGTTGCGCCCAAAATTATTGTCACACTGGGTGCGGCGGCAACCCAGACCATGTTTGGCGAGAAGCTCTCCATACTCAAGACGCGCGGGCGCTGGAGGGATATAAAAGTGGGTGCCCATGCCGCAAAAGCCATGCCAACGCTGCATCCGGCATTCCTGCTGCGTCAGCCAGTGCAAAAGCGTCAGGCCTGGCAGGATATGCTTGCGATTGCGACCTTAGCGGAGGAGATGGGATTAAGCGGAGGGGATAGCGACTAGGGCGCTTGTTATGCATTGAAACCCGCATAAATCCCTGTCCTTTATTGCGTCCCTGCCTTTCCCGGTATACGGCTTGAAGATATCCCCGGTGCAGCGGAGTTCAAAGTCAGCCTCCCATGTCCAGCATATTGAAAATTCAAGCGCTTTTCCTGTCCTCGGCATTATTGATGTTCGGGGGTGGCTTGCAGGGTCTTTTGCTTTCCGTTCGCGGTGCTGACGAAGGGTTTTCGATTTTTTCGCTGGGCCTGATTGGTACCGGCTGGTCGGTGGGCTTCATTGCCGGATCGATAATGGTGCCGATGCTGGTGCGCCGGGTTGGCCATATCCGCTCCTATTCGGTGATGGCGGCAGTGGGCACCATAACCATATTGCTCAATCTGTTATGGATAAGCGACATTGGCTGGATAGTCCTGCGGATCTTTTCGGGGTTTTGTTTTTCCGGCGCTGCAATGATTGTTGAAAGCTGGCTCAACGAAACCGCCGAGAACAAAAACCGGGGCACCATTTTTTCCACCTATGTGATGATCAATATGGCCGCCTCGACCCTGGGGCAATTGTCCATGTCTGTTACCGGGATCTCGGGCTTCCTCCCGTTTGTTGTGGGTGCGCTGGCCCTGACAACCGCCATGCTGCCCACGGCCCTGACGACCAAACCCCAGCCCCGTCCCCTCGCCTCAGCCAGGATAAATATCAGGCTGCTGATCCGCACCTCACCCATCGCGGTTATGGCCAGTTTTTGTGTGGGTATAGCCAATGGCACCTTCGGAACGCTGGCGCCGGTTTTTGGTTTCCTGCAGGGGTTGGGCGCCGCAGACATTGCCCAGATGATGAGTGTTGCCATCATCATGGGAGCGATTTCTCAGGTTCCTTTCGGGCGACTGTCGGACAGTGTTGACCGGCGCTGGGTCATTATTGGAACCAGCCTGCTGGCCGCCACGGTTGGCCTGGTGATGGTGTTGGTGAACCCCTGGGTGGGGTGGCCACTTTATGTCTTGTTCGGGCTCTATGGTTTTTCGGCCTACCCCATTTATGCGGTGGCGGTGGCGCACGCCAATGATTCGGCGGCCGAAGGCGACTTCTCGACCGTTGCGGCAGGCATGCTGCTCACCCTTGGCTGCGGTCTGGCTGTCGGCCCCATCATTGCGGCTCTGGTGATGAGCCAGATGCAGCCGGTCTCCCTGTTTCTGGTGACCGCCGGTTTTCACGCCTTGCTCGCAGTTCTTGCTTTTATCCGCATGCAAGTCCGTCCGGTCGATATGGATGAGGACCGTTCTCCCTTCCTTAACGTGCCCATGGGCAAGAACACCACCCTGGCAACCGTGGCTCTTGATCCGCGTGCCGATGATCTTTCCCCCTCTCCCACCAAAACTGGAGAAAAGACCTGATGTTTCCTTCAAAAACCAACGAAGACAAAGAATTTGTCTCCCTTAACATCGCAGTACTGGCTGTTTCGGACACCCGCACCCTTGAAACCGATACCAGTGGTGCCTTGCTCAAGGAGATGATTGAAGCGGACGGACACACCTGTGCCGAGCGTGCAATTGTCAAGGACAATGTGGCCGCCATCCGCGCCTGGGTGCAGGCATGGGTCGCCGATGACGGGGTTGATGTGGTCATCACCACCGGAGGCACCGGTTTTTCAGGATTTGATGTGACCCCCGAAGCGGTAGAACCCTTGTTCGATAAACGTATGGATGGATTTTCGGTGCTGTTCCACTCCTATTCATCGACCAAAATCGGCACTTCAACACTCTTGTCCCGTGCGACCGCTGGCCTGGCGGCAACAACCTTCATTTTCTGTCTGCCCGGCTCCAAAGGGGCCTGCCGCGACGGGTGGGAGGGCATTATCCGCCACCAGCTCGATTATCGGCACGGGCCGTGCAATTTTGTCGAACTGATGCCGCGGCTTGGTGAGCACATGAAAAAGCAGAAAAGTTAGCTTTGTTCTTCCTTTGTTCTTCCTTTGTTCTGTTTTCTGACCTATATTCCGGTCCACTGAAATTGCGGTTTTGATTCGAAATCGCTGCGACCGGGAGAAAAATCATGGGTCCAAGTGTTGCGCCCTCATTTGAAACCATAGAGCGTTTGGCAGGCAGCCGGGATGCGGATGTGCTGCACCGGCCTCTGGTGAACCCCAAATTTAATCGCGGGCGCGGCGCACAAAGCAATCTGAGCGGCAGGTATGAAGCAACCCGGCGCGAGGTGTTTCACGATGGCTGGTCTGAGGACCCGGTTTTGCCGTTTGAGACGGTGGAGCATCTGGAGCGGGGGCAAAGCATCATCACCCGCAATTCTTCCCCTGACCTGCATTTTGACCGGTCCATAAATCCCTATCGGGGCTGTGCCCATGGCTGTTCTTATTGTTTTGCACGCCCGACCCATGCCTATCTTGGCCATTCTGCCGGCATTGATTTTGAGCGCGATATTTACATCAAAACCAATGCGGTTGAGTTGTTGCGCCGGGAACTTTCCCACACACGATACAAGCCAAGGCTTCTGGCGATCGGCACTAATACAGATGCCTACCAGCCGCTTGAGCGCAAGCACAAAATCATGCGTGGACTGCTTGAGGTTTTGGCTGAAACACGCCATCCGGTAACAATCACCACCAAATCGGCACTTATCGTGCGCGATCTTGATCTGCTTACACAGTTGGCAAAAGACAATCTGGTCTCGGTGGCCGTTTCTGTGACTTCAATGGACCACAGGCTCTCGCGCTGGATGGAGCCGCGCGCCTCTACACCGGCAAAGCGACTGGAAGCCATTCGCCTGCTCTCTGAGGCTGGTATTCCCACTCATGTGCTGGCTGCTCCGATGATCCCGGCCATCAATGATATGGAGCTGGAGCGCATTCTTGAAGCGGCGGCGGCCCAGGGCGCTATTGGCGCCAGTTTCATCATGCTCAGGTTGCCCGGGGAAGTGAAGGACATCTTTAGAGAATGGCTTTTGCGTTATTATCCCAACAAAATGTCCCATGTGCTCAACCTCATTCGCGATGTACGGGGGGGACGTGAAAATGATCCCCGTTTTGGCACCCGCATGCGGGGACAGGGGGCCTATGCGGTCATCATGGAACAACGTTTTGTTCGAGCTGCCGAGCGATTGGGCCTGAACACCAAGCCTCCGGTTTTAAGGAATGATCTGTTTGCTGCGCCTGTAATTGAAAGCAATCAGCTCAGCCTGTTTTAGAGCCTGACAATGCAGGGCTTGTGTTTGATCCTGTTGCGGGCAAGCTTGTGCCATGACACACGCTGATTCCTCAGGTAGAGAACCTGCTTCCGGCCCGGATTTTATTCTTGAACGCGAACTGATGGCACAGGGTTTTGCCCATGTTGCCGGGATCGACGAAGCCGGGCGCGGACCGCTGGCTGGTCCGGTGGTGGTGGCGGCAGTTATACTTGACCCCGAGAATATTCCAGACGGGCTGAACGATTCCAAAAAGCTGAGCGCAAAAAGGCGGGAGGCCATTTTTGAGCAAATTATTCTGTGCGCCAGAATAACAATCGTCAGTGCACCACCGGAAACAATCGAAAACCTCAACATACGCGGCGCAACCCTTTGGGCCATGGCCAAAGCTGCCAGCAGCCTTTCCCTGCCACCCGATTATGCCCTTGTGGACGGGCGCGATGTTCCTGGCACGATGCCTTGTCCTGCAAAAGCTATCATCAAGGGCGACGGTCGCTCTCTTTCCATTGCCGCGGCATCGATCGTGGCAAAGGTCATACGCGACCATATGTGTACAATCATGGATGCTGATGCGCCAAGATACGGTTTTTCCTCGCACAAGGGCTATGGCTCGACCCAGCACATGGCAGCACTTCACTCCCTTGGCGCATCGGCCCATCATCGGGCCTTGTTTGCCCCGGTTGCAGCAGCTCTTGCTTTGGAAAAATAGTCATTTCCGCGCACGTTGGGCCATAATTGTAATGCCAATAGCCAGGGCGATTATTCCGGCACCCGCCCAGGTGGTCGCGTTATAAGTCTCTCCCAGGAACAGGGTTGCTGCGATCAGGGCAACAGCGGCACCAACGTAACCAATCTGGCTGAGCAGCACGGGGCCTCCATAATACTGCAGGCGAAAATAGACCGGAAAGGTGAGCCCACCCACCAGTATTTGAAACAAGGCAGGTGTTGTCACCCCGGAGAGACGAACGAACGCTGAAAGGCCATCGCTCATAACGACCAGTACCAGCAATATTGCCGCAGAAAAGAGGTGGCTCCAGAATGCCAGATTGTCCGGGGATAGATTTTCCGGCCAAGCAAGCGTGCGATAGATATTTCCGCAGGCCAGCGTCATAGGTATCAGGAGTGCTGCCAATATCCAGATGAGTTCCACCTCCTCCCTGCCAGACTGCCGCGAAAAGGCGACGAGGCCAGCGCCGACAAATCCAATTGCAATTCCCAGAATTCCGAGCTTGTCGGGCGCTTTAATTCTGAACAGAAGCGAAAGCGCCAAAGTGAAAACCGGAGACATGGCAAACATCAAGCCGATATAACCGGATCCGGTTCG
This sequence comes from Hyphomicrobiales bacterium, assembly GCA_026981645.1. Taxonomy (GTDB): domain Bacteria; phylum Pseudomonadota; class Alphaproteobacteria; order Rhizobiales; family Devosiaceae; genus DROE01. The sequence continues at coordinate 168,741 of JALSII010000006.1, forward strand.
CGGGATGAGAAAAAAAACGAGCAGCGGGGCAGAAACAAATGTAATAAGGCCGGAAACAATCGCGTACCCTGCTTCACCAGCGCTCAGGAACGAAAAGGTACCGTGCGCAATCAATAGAGGCAGAAGCACCATGAGCGCACCCAGTGATATTATGAACGCCCAGACAATGGGAGAAACCCCTGCATCCCCGGCGAGTTTACCCAAAGGAAAGTTAAGGCCGATAAGAAAACCGGTTGTGAGAAGAAGAAAAACAGAGTGCTTGAATAGTTTCTGAAAATCAATCAACTATCATTCCCTTCCTGGTCAAAACCTGTCTGCATGCCATCCAGGCTTCCAGCAATCAGGTGTTCCTGCGCCGGTCGTATCAAAAGCTCAATTGCTGCTGCAGAAATTTCGGTATGACTTAACCATCTTCTCCCTCGTGAAGTTTTTATCCATCCCAGTATCAGGTTTTGCCTGAGGACCTCTGGTGATAACGGGCCGTTTCGTAAATGCAGTTCGCGCGCGTCCATGGCAGTTGATCCATGAACGCGGATTGAGCGTCCCTCTGTGGTAAGCAGTCTTTCCAGATGCTGCACAAGCCAGAGCCCGTCCTGGTGGAGCCAGGTCAGCAAGAGATCGAAATCAGGAAGGTCCTCAAGAGCCTCCAGCGCCTTGCTCCTCTCAGTCCAGTCCAGATGTATCGGTTGCGCATCCAATTCTTCAGCCAGCGCATGGGGATGCCTGCAAGCAAGATATAAGCTGCGGGACACACCTGCGATATAAGCACTTGCTCCGGCCAGCATTCCGGTGCCCCCGACAACCAGTACAGTCCTGAACAAAAACCTAGAGATAGCTGACCACCTCAAACTCGATGTTATCCCGATCGTGAAAGTAGAACCGCCGGCCCGGTTCATAATCCGCATGAGATGTGGGTGTGTACCCGGCCGCTTTGACCTTTTGTTCAACCGCGTCCAGATCATCGACCACGACGCCGATATGGTTCAGCCCGCCCCTGACTGCATAGGTGTTGCCTGCCTCCAGTTGCGCTGTGCCCATCGTATAAATCGCAAGGTAAGAATGCTCGCCCCCCACATGGATGGTTTTGCCAGCGTGAATAGCACTTCCCTGCCAGCGGATGTGCCAGCCAAACAGTTCGCACAACATTTTGGCTGTTGCGTCGGGGTCGCTCACTGTGACGTTGAGGTGTTCCAAAAATGCGTTTGCCATAAAATTCTCCTGTCCTGAATTTCAGACGTTCCAAGTCAAGTCCAGCAAAGGCGATTGAATTGACGCGGGACTGTCCAACTTGTAATTCCTCAACCTAACTTGAGGTCAAGGAGTTTTTTACAAATGATGATTTCATCCAGAGCAGGTGGTTTGAGCATTGGTCAGATTGCGGAACGAACCGGGCTTTCGGTCTCTGCAATTCGCTATTATGAAGAACAGGGCCTGGTGAAGCCCGGGCGCAATGCCGGAGGGCAGCGGCGCTTTGAACCCGCTGATATAAGGCGACTTTCCTTTGTGATGATTACACAGGAGTTCGGATTTACCATCGAGCAAATTCGTCAACAGCTGGAAAGGCTTCCCGAGGGGCGCACGCCGAACAAACGGGACTGGGAAAAAATCAGCCGTTCTTTTCGCCATGTACTGGATGAAAAAATATATACGCTGACCCGGCTGCGCGACACTCTGGATGGCTGCATCGGATGTGGCTGTCTTTCTTTGAAGAAATGCGCCCTTTACAACCCTGAAGACCGGGCAGCCAGGCAAGGGCCGGGACCCCGGCACCTGATGGGCAACCGCTCGGGCGGTTAACCTTGAATTAACCATAGCTCTCAGTGCTTTGTTAACCGTGTTGCTTAGCCGGGATTTAACCCTGCCCCGTTACAAAGGCGCTGGATTAGTGTTGCGTTAGGGTTAAGTAAATGTTGCGTACCGGACTTGCTGTGGCACCTGCCAAGGAACCACGCCCGACCAAGGATGTACCACTCGACACCATATTGATTGGTGACTGCATCACCCGGATGAATGAGTTGCCCGAAAAGTCGGTTGACCTGATATTTGCCGACCCACCCTATAATCTGCAACTGGAAAAAGGGCTGACGCGTCCCGACCAGAGCCGGGTTGATGCGGTTGATGACCACTGGGACCAGTTCGACAGTTTTGCCCATTATGACAGGTTTACCCGCGACTGGATGGCGGCGGCCCGCCGGGTTCTCAAGCCGAATGGCGCCATCTGGGTCATTGGTTCATACCACAATATTTTTCGCGTCGGCACCGTATTGCAGGACCTCAAATTCTGGGTTCTAAACGATGTGATCTGGCGCAAATCCAACCCCATGCCCAACTTTCGCGGCACAAGGTTCACCAACGCCCATGAAACCCTGATCTGGGCGGCCAGAGAACAAAAATCCAAAGTCACTTTCAATTATGAAGCCCTCAAGCTGAGCAATGATGACACCCAGATGCGTTCTGACTGGCTGTTCCCCATCTGCACGGGCGCTGAACGGCTGAAGGACGAAAGCGACCAGAAAGTTCACCCGACCCAGAAGCCTGAAGCGCTTTTGCACCGTATTATAATGGGCACAACGAAGCCCGGCGACATCGTGCTCGATCCCTTTTTTGGTACAGGAACAACAGGGGCTGTTGCCAAAAAACTGGGGCGGCGTTTTATCGGCATCGAGCGCGAGGCAGAATATGTCAATGCCGCGCTGAGGCGCATCGCTGCAGTCAAACCGCACAGCAAAGAAGCACTGAAAACCACCCAGTCAAAACGTGCAGCACCGCGTGTTGCTTTTGGCTCTCTGGTTGAGCAAGGCCTGATCAGGCCGGGCACGAAGCTGAGCGACCCCAAGCAGAAATACACCGCCATTGTACGTGCCGATGGTTCGCTTTCCTCAGGCGAGTATACCGGCTCCATCCATAAGGTCGGCGCTCTGGTGCAGGGGGCCGAGGCCTGCAACGGCTGGACATTCTGGCATGCCCAGATTGAGGGAAAGCCGACCGTAATTGATGAGTTTCGCGAAGCAATTCGCGCCCAAATGTCCCAAATTCCAGCCTGAAACCGACCTCCATTTACTTCAGGTTACAGAGGGCCGCCGGATAATTTCCGGCGGTCTTCTTATTCAAACCCGGCAGTGGCCAGTACTTTACGAAAAACACCGGGCAGTGCTTCTTCCGCCAAATCACCTGCAGGAACCCACCACCCGGGCAGGGTCGGGTCGATGTCAGCTCCCCGCAGTTCCCAGACTTCCAACTCCAGCCGGAAGTGCGTGAAAACATGGGCAACACACCCGGCCTTCATCCAGTTTCCGGCCATCGGAAAATCAACTTCTGCAAATTGTGATTCCCAGGGGCTTACGGGCACCCCGGTCATGCCGGCCAACAGGCCTTTCTCGGGCCGCTTGCACAACCAGATCATGTTGTCACCACGCTGGAGCACAAAAGCATGACCGTATCGGACCGGACGTGCCTTCTTTTTTTGTTTCAACGGGAACCGGGCAGGGTCTGGTGTCGTTCTACCCAAGCAACCTCGAGCCAGCGGGCAGATCTCACAATCAGCACCGCGCGGTCTGCATATGGTCGCGCCCAGGTCCATCAGGCTTTGTGCAAAGTCGCCTGCGCGCTCCGGTACAAGAGACTGGACAGATTTTCTGATTTCAGGCCTACTCTCATTCAGAGGTTTTTCCAGCGCGAGGAAGCGCGAAATGACACGCTCCACATTGGCATCGACCACCGCAATTCTTTCGTCATAGCATATGGCAGCAATCGCTGCTGATGTGTAGGGGCCAATGCCGGGCAGGTCAGCCAGTTTCCTGGCGCTCCGGGGGAAACCTCCGGCAAAATCCGCAACAATCTTGCGGGCGCAGGCATGCAGATTTCTTGCGCGGGCATAATAGCCCAGGCCTGCCCATTCTTTGAGTACGTCCTCACGAGAGGCTGCAGCCAGTTCATGCACAGTCGGCCAGTGTGCGCAAAAGCGCAGAAAATAGTCCCGCGCAACTGATACCGTGGTCTGCTGCAGCATCACCTCGGAAAGCCACACCCTGTAGGGATCAGGTTGCTCACCTGCCTTGCGCCGGGCCGGAGAGACTCGCCAGGGCAGTTCGCGCGCGTTGGCATCATACCAATGGAGCAAACCTTCTCTATCAAAACTCTGGTGCATCAGACCCCTTGGGACGAAGTATTTGCCCATGCAATAGGAAAGCGCACATGTTATACTTTCACAACGACACCGATGCCCAACATCAGCTTTTTATGCACAGGATTGTTATGGCGCCAAAAAAACCAGGTTCTAAACGTTGGGGCAAGCCTACCGATATAGGAGAGCTGGCTAACAAGGTGCTTGACCCGGTTCTGAAAAAACGGGGCTTCGCCAGTCGCGATATTCTGGCGCACTGGGCACAAATCGCTCCACCCCCCTATAACAAGGTTTGCGTCCCAGACCGGCTGAAATGGCGCCGGGGAGAGGCGGGGGCCGAAGGAGCACTTTTGTTGCTGCGATGCCACGAGGCCCACCGGCTGGCGCTGGCCCACGACGGCGCGTTGATCGCGGGCGCTGTCAACCGTTACTTCGGATATGTGCTCGTGGGCGCTGTTAAATTGTCGGCGGAACCGTTCACTTTCCGTTCAGACAAAAAGGTTCAGATTGCTATTGTAACAAGCGCTGATACAATTCTGGAGATTGAAAGCAAAATCGCCACAGTTGAGGACGATGGAATAAGAGACGCCCTGCGTAAACTTGGTCAGGGCGTGCTTGGCGACAAGGACCGCAAGCAATAACGGATATCAACAAAGCCTTACATACCTTCCAGCCAGCCCCCAACAACAACATTACCTGGTGTCTGGTACCAACAAAACGAACGGAGAAACTCGTGAAAATCAACCGCCGCAACGCCCTCGCACTAACCGCTGCCGCTACCGCGACAGGCTTGAGTGGGCTTACGCCTGCTTTTGGCGCAGAAGGCGATATGCACAGTGTCGAAGAATTGATGAACCCGGATGGCTGGGCCGATATCGCCATTCTTGGCGCGGAGGACGCCAAGGCAACTCTTATCGAATATTCCTCCCCCACCTGCCCGTTTTGCGCCGCATTTCACATCCAAACCTACCCAGCCTTTAAAGAGCAGTATATCGAGACCGGAAAATCCAGGTTCATTCTTCGCCCCTTCATCCGGAATGTGCTGGATGCCGTGGTGTTTATGGTGGCTGTGGCTGCCGGAGAAGAAGGCTATCACGAGGTGATAGGCGCCTATTTTGAGAGTCAGCAGGTGTGGTCCCGCTCCGACAAGCCCAGGGACGCCTTGATGGCTGTTGCATTGCAACTCGGCTTTACAGAGGAAAGTTTCGAAGCGGCCTTGACGAATCAGGAACTATTCGCAGGCATGGAGGCTGTACGCGATCAGGCACTGAATCAATTTGATTTGACGGGAACTCCGACATTTTACATGAACGGCAAACAGCTTTCGGGCAACAAGTCTCTTCAGGACCTGGCAGCGGAAATCGACCCGCTGCAGGGTTAGTTTCGTACTGGCTGTTGCTAAAAGCTTCAGGAGGCGTTGAATGAAATTCCAGCGCCTGCGTTTGCACGGCTTCAAAAGTTTCAGCGACCCCACCGATCTGCACCTGGAGCCGGGTTTGACTGGTGTCGTGGGCCCCAATGGCTGCGGAAAGTCCAACCTGGTGGAAGCCATGCGCTGGGTTATGGGAGAAAGCTCCTACAAGGCCATGCGCGCTTCGGGCATGGATGACGTGATTTTTTCCGGCTCGGCAAACCGGCCGGGGCGCAACTCGGCTGAAGTCACGCTGGTGCTGGACAACTCCGACCGTTCTGCCCCTGCTCACCTCAACGATGCCGATACGCTGGAAGTCAGCCGCCGCATTGAGCGGGAAAACGGTTCCGTCTACCGGGTCAATGGTCGTGAGGTTCGAGCCCGTGATGTACAACTTCTGTTTGCGGATGCCTCGACAGGTGCCCACTCGCCGGCGCTGGTTCGTCAGGGACAGATAGGGGAGTTGATTGCCGCAAAGCCGGTCAAACGTCGAGCCTTGCTTGAAGAGGCCGCAGGCATCTCAGGTCTGCACTCCCGGCGCCATGAAGCAGAATTGCGCCTGCGCGGGGCCGAGCAAAACCTTGAACGCGTCGATGACATCGTCGCTCAGGTGGAAGGCCAGCTTGATAATCTGAAAAAGCAGGCGCGCCTCGCCTCAAGATACCGCAACATTTCAGGAGACATTCGCAGGTGTGAAGCGGCACTCTATCATGTACGCTGGGTGAATGCGCGAGTTGCAGAGAAAAAAACCGAGGCCCTGCAGGGCCAAACGGTTAAACTTCTGGCGGATGCAACACACGCGGAACTCAAGACCACCAAAGCGCTTGAGGCCGCCAAAGATGCCATCGCACCGGTGCGAGCAGCAGATGTCAGCGCGGGTGCTGCTGTTCAACGATTGACGATATTGCGTGAGCAGTTGGAAACGGAAATCCGCCGGACCGACAGCCGGCAGGCAGAACTCGAAGACCGGCAAAAACAAATCCTTGCCGACATAGAACGGGAAACCGCCCTGATCAGTGAGGCGGACACCCTTTTGAAAGCTTATGGCGAGGAAAAGACCCGGCTTACCTGCGAAAGCGAACAGGAGAGCAAAGCGGCGAACCAGGCACGCGAAGCCGCAAATGCTGCCGAGGCCGATCTGAAGCTGGCGGAAAGCAAATTCCGTGAGGCGACCGAGGAACTGGCGCAGTTGCGTGCCCGGCGCGCGCAGGCCACACGCTCCGCCGAAGAAGCAAAAGTCAGGGCAGCGCGGTTGCAGGTACAGATTGAAGAGGTGACCCGCGAAGCTGACAATGTGAGACTGGAACTCAATTCCGACAGCGAAATCATACTGCGCCGGGCGGAGTTGGACGCTGCCCACGCCGCCTCAAAGCAGGCCGAGCTGGAAGCAATTTCTGCAGAAAAATCCAGCCAGGCCGCTCGGGAGGCCCTTGAAATGGCACGCCCCGGGCTCAGCGAACTTGAGACCAGTCTGAACTCGCTGGAAATCGAAGCAGAAACGCTGGCCAGCGTCTTGAAATTGCAGGACAGCAATCTGTGGCCGGCAATTGTGGATACGCTGGATGTCAGCGCAGGATATGAGGTTGCTCTGGGCGCAGCTCTGGGAGACGACCTTGAGGCCTCAGGAGATAGCGGCGCGCCTATTTACTGGACCAAACCGGGCGACTCTGCCGACGATCCACCATTGCCTGAAGGGGCGCTGGCACTTTCGAAATTTGTGGATGGAGTTGCCAGTCTGAAGCGGGGGCTCGATCAGATAGGAATTGTCAGTGCTTCTGAAGGGCCCCGGCTGATGCTTTCCCTGCGCCCCGGGCAACGGCTGGTCACTATGGAAGGCGACCTCTGGCGCTGGGACGGGCTGGTGTCCAAAGCCGATGCCCCCAGCGCCGCGGCCCAGCGATTATCCCAGCGCAACCGGTTGACCGAACTGGACCGGGAGATATCTGAGGGCCGTGCAGCGGTTGCCAGAGCCCGGGAGCAAGTCGACAGGCTTAAAATCAACGATCAGCAGGCCCAGAGTGCAGAAAGTGAACTGCGGGAAAACTGGCGGCAGGCCCAACGTCAAATCGAAACAGCACAGAGTGCATTTGATATCGCACAACGAGCCGTGGGCGACCTTGCCACTCGTCAGGGCGCTCTGGAAGAGGCGCGTGTACGCCTGAATTCAAGCCTGAAAGAAGCGCTCGAAATTGAGGCTGATGCGACCAGAACTCTTGAGGCCTGCGAGAGTGAAAACGACGCAGAACGTGAGGTTAGGACTATTCAAAATCAGTTGCAGGGCGCGCGCTCAACCTATGAGCAAACCAGACTGGCCTTGGGCAATTTTGAAAATGCGGGACGTATGCGGGCCAACCGTATTGCCCAGTTGGAGCAGGAGATGTCAAGCTGGTGCCGGCGCAAGGAAAGTGCAGAGGCTCAGGCAAAGGACCTTGGCAACCGGAGAGAAGAAATTGCCGCGCAACTCGCTTCCCTCGCTCAATCCCCGGAAGGGTACTCAGACAAGCGCGAAGCGCTCGACCGGCAGCTTGAGGATGCAAAACAGGCGCAAAAACTGACGTCCAACAAACTGGCGGAAGCTGAAAACGCCTATCGCGAACTCGACCGGCACAGCCGGGAAGCCTCTCAAGCCCTGGGTGAAGTCCGGGCGGAAATGGCGCGAATCGACGAACGCCTGAAGGGGTTGATTCTACAACGTCAGCAAATCGAGCAGGTGGTACAGGAAAACCTTGGCATACCGGCCAATGAAACTGCTGAACTTGCGCAGATCAAGGCCGAGGCCGCCCTGCCCGACGAGCATCAGACTGAACGGCGCCTTGAGCGACTAAAGGCTGAGCGGGAAAGGCTGGGAGGGGTGAACCTCTCAGCGGAAAAGGAAGCGGCAGATACCAGAGAAAAACTTGAGACAATGATCGCAGACCGGGATGATCTGATCGCGGCAATTTCCAAGTTGCGTACCGGCATTTCAAGCCTGAACCGGGAGGGTCGCGCACGCCTGAATGACGCGTTTGAAAGGGTGAACGCGCATTTTCAGGACCTGTTCACTTCGCTTTTTGACGGAGGCACTGCCGAACTCACCTTTGTAGAAAGTGACGATCCGCTGGAGGCAGGCCTTGAAATTCTGGCACGCCCACCGGGCAAAAAACCTCAGGTTCTCTCACTGTTATCCGGCGGCGAACAGGCCTTGACCGCGCTAGCACTGATATTTGCCGTGTTCCTCACCAATCCGGCACCCATCTGCGTGCTGGACGAAGTGGACGCGCCCCTTGATGATGCTAATGTCGAGCGATTTTGTAATCTGCTCGACAGTATGTGCCAACGCACGCATACGCGTTTTCTGGTCATCACGCACAATCCGATTACCATGTCTCGGGTAGACCGCCTGTTCGGTGTTACCATGGCTGAACGGGGAGTCAGTCAGCTTGTTTCTGTCGACCTGGCAACCGCGCAGACCGTGCGCGAAGCAGTTTGAGCGACCCCATCAGCATGGCTCAAGCCTGCTGAGAGATATGGGTGCCTATCAATTGTTTGCATTTCTTCATGTATTTCAATAAGTTACCATGTGGGCGGATTGCTTGACACCTTCAAAGGCTGACACTATGGTGCGCGCGACTTTGAGGGTGATCCTCATGCACAAAAGAGCTGGTCTTCACGGTGTTCTCAATGGCTGATTCGGATAAAACGAAACGGCCCGAACGAGTATCGCAACGGCCGGAAACGGGGGCGCTGGCTTCACGAATTCGGCGCGCCAAAAAGCAACGACCCGCGCTGGCCGCAGCTTCGGCCATGCGTCAGAATGAGCTGACGGGTGCGGGACGGGCTTTTCGGATGGCCTCGGAGTTTGTGGCGGCAGTTATTGTTGCTACTGCACTGGGGATGGCACTGGACGCCATTTTTGGCACGCGGCCGATTTTTATGATCGTGTTGCTGTTGCTGGGATTTGCAGCCGGTGTGCTTAATGTGACGCGGGCTGCGGCGGAAATGAATGCCAATGCGCCCAAACCGGATCCGGATAAACTGGTTCCGCCGGACGAACTGGATGATGATGACGACTAGATAAAGACTTGGCGATTTTCCAAAAATTTCGCAACAACAAACGACACTTTCAGGGCTAAGAAGGGCTCAATAAATTGGCTGGCACAGATCCTATTTCTCAGTTCAATATCTACGAACTTTTTTCGTTTGGCACCATTGGTGCCGATGCTGAAGGGGCGGGCGGGTTTGAGTTGGCCTTCACCAACTCATCGCTGTTCATGGTGCTTACGGTGGGCCTGATTGCGGGTTACCTTATTCTGTCGACGCGCGGCCGGGGCCTGGTGCCCTCGCGATTGCAGCTTGTTTCAGAAATAACCTACGAATTTATTGCCAATATGGTGCGAAGTTCGGCGGGGAACGAGGGAATGAAATTTTTTCCTTTTGTATTTTCGCTGTTCACCTTCATTCTGATTTCCAACATGTTCGGCATGTTCCCCTATTTTATTACCGTGGCCAGCCATCTGATCATCACTGTGGCGCTGGCGTTGCTGGTGATGACCGTGGTCATAGTCTATGGCGTGATGCGCAATGGTTTTGGCTTTTTGAAGCTGTTTGTCCCCTCGGGAATTCCGCTTCCGGTTTTGATTATTGTTGTTCCCATTGAAGTGCTTTCCTTCCTGTCACGCCCGCTCAGCCTTTCTCTGCGTTTGTTCGGCAACATGCTGGCAGGGCACATAGTGCTCAAGGTTTTTGCCGGCTTTGTCGTGACGCTGACCTCAATGGGCGCGTTTGGCATCATCGGTGCTGTCCTTCCCTTCGGCATGACAGTCGCACTGACGGGCCTTGAGTTCCTGGTATCGGCCCTTCAGGCCTTCGTGTTCACCATTCTTACATGCGTCTATCTGAATGACGCCATTCACCCGGGACACTGATTCAACAAAGCATCAGAGTTCCAGTCTTAATCCCGAACCTTTCAATCTGAATTTTTCCAAGGAGTTAAAAAAATGGAAGCAGAAGCAGCAAAATACATCGGCGCAGGCATTGCAACGATTGGCATGGGCGGCGCCGGCGTTGGCGTGGGTATTATTTTCGGAAACTATCTTTCCGGGGCCCTGCGTAATCCTGCTGCTGCGGCAAGCCAGTTTACCAACCTCATCTTTGGTTTTGCGGTGACAGAAGCCCTTGGCATCTTCTCGCTGCTGGTTGCCCTGTTGCTGTTGTTTGTTCTTTAGTCCGTTAAAGGACCACAAACCCAGTCGTCAACTTATTGAGGCAGCCCTTTAATACGTTACCGGGCTGCCTTGAGCACACCCCGGCCGGCTCGCACTGCAAAAGCGGACCTTGGGGTATTTTGATCCAACGGGACAGGTGACATGTCAATTATCGGCTCAATTTACGGACAGGCAGATTTAGCTGTGCAACAACAGGACGGCGCGACATGGGCAGGCGCAATTGTTGTCGCCCAGGCTGAAACAGACATATCGTCCGAAGAAAGTACTGTATCGGGAAGTGAGACTTCCCAAGGCGGTGCATCTGAAGACGCCGTGATTGTTCTTGAGGGCACATCCGGGGAAGAGGTGCTGGGCGCCTCAAGCCATGGCGAGGAGACCACAACCGGCACGTCGTCCCATGATGTAAAAGACTCTGGCGTGTTCCCCCCGTTCGACAGTTCGACCTTCGGGGCACAACTGTTCTGGCTGGCCCTGACGTTCGGCGCGCTTTATCTGCTGATGAGTAAAATCGCTCTACCCCGGATTGGTGAAATTCTTGAAGTCAGGCGCGACCGTATTGAAGGCGACCTTGCTGAGGCGGAACGCTTGCGTAAAAAAACCGATCAGGCCATCGCCTCTTATGAGGCTGAGCTTGCCGAAGCGCGGGCAAAGTCTCAGGCTATCGCCGAGGACACGCGCGCCAGCCTCAAGGCTGATGTGGATGCAAAGCGCGCCGAGGTGGAGGCCGATCTGACCAAAAAGGTTGCTGTTGCAGAAAGCCGGATCCAGAAAACAAAGGCTGATGCGCTGGCAAATGTAGATGATATCGCCGCAGATACTGCTGTAGCGCTGGTTTCAAAATTGACAGGCAAAATCAGTGTAAAAGCTGCGCGTAGTGCTGTTGCAACCGTTGTGAAGGGTTAGAAAAATGGAATTTGATAATACCTTCTGGGCAACCGTTGCTTTTTTTACTTTTTTTGGCCTTCTCATCTATATGAAATTGCCCAAAACCATTCTTGGCGGGATGGACAGCAAAATCAAAAAAATTCAGTCCGACCTGGATGAAGCCAAACAGTTGCGTGAAGAAGCACAGGCACTGCTTGCTGAATATGAACGCAAGCGCAAGGCGGCCGAGTCCGAGGCCGAAGAAATTGTAACAGCGGCCAAGGAAGAATCTGCACGCATGGCCGAAGAAGCAAAGGTGGCGCTGGAAGAACTGATCGCAAGACGCACCAAAGCCGTCGAAGACAAAATTTCCCAGGCCGAAGCTCAGGCAATTGCCGAGGTTCGTTCCCGCTCAGCCGAGGTCGCAGTGGAAGCGGCGCGGGTTTTGCTGGTAGAGCAGATGGCTGAAAAGGGCGATGCCCTGATCGAGGATGCCATCAAGGATGTGGGCAGTCGGATCAATTAGGGGCCGGACCCATTAAATGTGAGGGCTATGTGCACCAGCCAGGCTATTTGAAAGGGGCTCCTTTTGGAGCCCGTTTTTTTGCGTCGCGCGTGCCGGCGCTTACTCTTTGGTCCATTTGAGTTTGGGGTTGCGGGCGGCACCGGTTTCATCAAGACGCCGCAAGGGCGCTTTCGTTGGAGCAGAAGTGAAACGCTCTACCTCTCCGGCGTGGGCCGCACGGGCTAATTCCAGCATGGTGTCGGCAAAGCGGTCCAACTCCTTGAGAGACTCGCTCTCTGTGGGCTCAATGAGCATGGCACCATGCACAACCAGTGGAAAATACATGGTCATGGGATGGTAGCCCTCGTCGATCATCGCCTTGGAAAAATCCAGCGTGGTGACACCGGTCCCTTTCAGGAAATCATCATCACACAACACTTCGTGCATGCAGAACTGTTCACCATAGGGCATGGAAAACAATTCAGAGAGACGCGCCTTGAGATAGTTGGCGTTCAATACAGCGTCCTTTGCAGCCTGGGCCAGGCCGTCGCCGCCATGGGAAAGCATATAGGTCAGTGCACGAGTGAACATGCCCATCTGCCCGTGAAATGCCGTGAGACGCCCAAAGGATTTGCTCTCACCCACATGCTCCACCAGTTCGGATCCGCTCGCTGTTTCACGAATAAAGGGCACAGGGGTGAACGGAGCCAGAGCTTTTGAAAGCACAACCGGCCCGGCGCCGGGCCCGCCCCCGCCATGGGGGGTGGAAAAGGTCTTGTGCAGATTTATGTGCATGGCGTCGATACCAAGGTCGCCGGGGCAGACCACGCCCATGATGGCGTTGAAGTTGGCTCCGTCGCAGTAAAAGTAGGCCCCGGCAGCATGGATGGCATCAGCAATCTTTTTGACATCCGGCTCGAACAACCCGCAGGTGTTGGGGTTGGTCAGCATGATTGCCGCCACGTCCGGGGAGAGGGCGTCTTCTACCGCTGAAATATCAACGGTGCCGTCTGCTTTGGCCGGTATCGCTTTGACCTTGTAGCCCAGAAAGGCGGCCGTTGCGGGGTTGGTGCCGTGGGCGCTCTCCGGCACCAGAACAATAGAGCGGTTCCCCTCACCTTTTTCCAGATGGGCGGCTCTGATAGCCATCATGCCGCAAAGCTCCCCATGGGCACCCGCCTTGGGGCTCATGGCCACAGCCGAAGTGCGGGTGAGCTTCATCAGCCAGCGGGCGAGCTCTGATAGTGCCTCAATGGCGCCCCCGACCGTCGAAACGGGCTGCAGGGGGTGTATTTGAGAAAACCCGGGTAGGCGCGCCATCTTTTCATTGAGGCGCGGATTGTGTTTCATAGTGCAACTGCCCAGCGGATAAAGCCCGCTGTCAATGGAATAGTTCAGACGGGACAGACGCACATAATGACGCATGGTTTCCGGCTCGGACAGGCCGGGCAACTCAAGGGGCGTTGTGCGTTTGAACGCGCCGAGCCGGTGGTTGAACGGCTTGACGTCAGGAAGATCAACGCCGGTATGGTCCTTGCTGCCAATTTCAAACAATAGTGGCTCGCTCGGTAACAATGCGGATTCGCTGGCGCTGGAATCGGTAGTTTTTCCGGCGTTGGTCGGGCGGCCCTGCTGGTTCATGCTCATGCCAACTCCTCCCCAAGCGCTAAAACAAGGGCGGTTATGTCCTCATTTGTGGTTAGCTCGGTCGCACTCAGAACAATCAGGTCTGCCAGTGCGGGCATCTGGGGTTCAAGACGCGAAACAGGCAGACCTCCAAGTATGTTACGGGCAGTCAAAGCCTCAATATGTTTCGCAGCATTCCCCTTCACCCGGATGGTGAATTCGTTGAAAAAGGTTTTATTGAGCACTTCTACTCCGGGCAGCTTTTCAAGCGCATTGGCAAGGATACAGGCGTTGGCATGGTTGAGTTCAGCAAGGGCGGTCAATCCCTTTTCACCCAGCATGGAGAGATGAATGGAAAATGCAAGAGCGCACAACCCTGCGTTGGTGCAAATATTTGAGGTGGCCTTTTCGCGCCTGATATGCTGCTCGCGGGTAGAAAGCGTCAGCACAAAGCCCCGCTTGCCCTCTGCATCCACGGTCTCGCCACAGACTCGACCCGGCATCTGGCGGACAAATTTCTGGCGGGTAGCCAACAGACCCACATAGGGTCCACCAAAACCCAGTGGATTGCCCAAAGATTGGCCTTCCGCGACCACAATATCGGCTCCCAGTGCTCCGGGCGCTTCAATCAGCCCCAGCGCAATGATTTCAGTAACCACCACGATCAACAGCGCCCCGACCTCATGGGCGGTGCTGGCAAGTGCTTCAATATCGTGCAGGTTACCGTAAAAATCGGGGGTTTGCACAACAACAGCGGCAGTTTTTTCGTCGATATGTTCGACAAGAGATGCAACACCCAGAGGATCAGGCGGGAGGCAGATCAAACCCTCATCTTCACTCAGATAGGTAGCCACCACGTCTTTGTATTGGGGGTGCAGGGCGCCTGAGAGAACAGTTTTTTCGCGCCGGGTCAGGCGTCGCGCCATAAGCACGGCCTCTGCGGTGGCGGTTGAACCATCATACATTGAAGCATTGGCAACCTCCATTCCCGTCAGATGTGCGACCTGGGTCTGAAACTCAAACAGCATCTGCAAGGTGCCTTGCGATATTTCAGGCTGGTAAGGTGTGTAGGCGGTCAACCATTCCGAGCGCTGGATGAGGTGATCAACGCTGGCAGGCACGTGGTGGCGATAGGCCCCGGCACCAATAAAAAACGGGCCATCATCGCAGGTGCGATTTTTACCCGCCAAACCGCGCATATGATTTTCGACCATGAACTCCGGGCTGTGGGGCGGAAGATCAAGGGGCGTTCGCAACATCAGGGTGTCAGGCACGCTTGAAAAGAGCTCTTCAGCCGAATCCACGCCGATTGCTGCAAGCATTTTGGCCCGGTCTGAATCAGAGTGGGGAAGATAGCGCATGGGATGTTCCAGTACTTGATCTTGATCGGTGCAGCCTCGAAATCAGGCTGTGTGAGTGGTATAGGCCGCTTCGTCCATCAGGTGGGACCGGTCTGCATCGGCAGCGAGTGACACCCTGATGAGCCAACCCTCTCCCATGGCATCCATATTCACCTTTCCGGGGTCCTCATTCAGGGCTTCATTGACTTCTGTTACGGTACAGTCGAGGGGCGCGTAGATTTCCGAAGCTGCCTTTACCGATTCCACAACGGCAATTTCATCGCCCTTTTTGAAACTTGTACCCACCGCAGGCAGTTCAACAAATACAATGTCGCCCAATTGCTCCTGAGCGTAGTTGGAAATTCCGATGGTGGCACTGTCACCTTCAAGGCGTACATATTCATGGTCCTCGGAAAAAAGTGTTTTTGTCACAAAAAAAATCCTTGCTTGGAAACAAAATGAATTGGGTTCATATTCCGGGTTTTCGGGCGTAGTTCTGGTGTACAAAAGGCATTCTGGTAATGGTTCCGACAACTTCTCGCCCGCGCACGAGAGCTGTGACTTTGTTGCCGAGCACCGCCAATTCTGAGGGCACATAGGCCATGGCGATGGGAGCCTTAAGGCTGGGCGCAAAGGTGCCTGAGGTTATACGGCCAATTATTTTCCCCTGCACATCAATGATTTGGGCACCTTCACGCACCGGCATGCGCCCTTCAAACAAAAGCCCCACGCGGCGGTTTTCCGGTCCGTCTTTGATGATCTGGAGCACGCGGGGTGCGCCGACAAAACCGCCATCAATGCGCCTCTGCTTGCCAATGGCAAACAGAAGGTCGGCGGAAACGGGGTCAATGGTGTCGTCCATGTCGTGGCCATAAAGGCAAAGGCCCGCTTCCAGCCGCAGGCTGTCACGTGCGCCCAAACCCGCGGGGTTTACGCGCTCATCGGCATAGAGTTTTTTCGCCAAGCTGATGGCGTCGTTATTTTTGAGAGAAATTTCAAAGCCGTCCTCGCCGGTATACCCGCAGCGAGAAATCTGACACTCAATACCTTCAATGCTGGCGGGCATTGCCTGCATGAAGGCAAGTTTGAGAGGCGCGTCACTGAGTTCGGCCAGAACCGCGCCAGCAAGCGGACCCTGCAAGGCCAGCAAAGCCTTGTCCTCATGCAGTTCAAATTCAAGCTCATCTGTGAAAGCTTCTTCAAATATTGCCAGGTCATGGGCTTTTCGCGCTGCGTTGACCACAATGAACATCACCCCATCTGCCGCCTGGCCTTCGGCGGGGCGGGTAACAATGAGATCGTCCTCAATACCACCCTCAGCATTGAGTAAAACCGTATAGCGCATGGAACCGGGCTTGAGGTTCTTCAGGTTCCCCGGAAGCAGTGTTTCCAATGCTTGCGATGTCGTCTCAAAGTCACTCCCGGTGACCGTTATCTGTCCCATATGTGAAACATCGAACAGACTGGCCATCATGCGGGTGTGCATGTGTTCGGCAACAATTCCGGTAAACTGAACTGGTAATTCATATCCCGAAAAATCCACAATGCGTCCGCCCTGGGAGACATGCAGATCAAAAAGCGCAGTTCTGTTAGGTGGAATACCAGATTGGGCCATTTCACGCCTCCAACAGCAAGGGCACTAAGCGCAGGGAAAACAACCTGCAACGAGTGCCCCCTCTGTCCGGTGGCCTGAGAGATTTCCCGTACGCAACCACGCGCGGTTACTCCTTCGGCGGGAACCTCAGGGGTTCCTCTTTCCAGAGTTTGACGTTGAACGCGGTCCATCTGCCTGAGAGTTTCCGGGGCGGTTGCTCCTTCGGCGCCGGACAATTGTCCAGTCTCTCCCGCGTTCGGGCGCAATAGTGATGCAAAATTGTCGGCAGGTCAATGCGCCAGCATGACGCGAGGGCAGTTATTGCAATGGAAATCTGCCGGTGCCTTGCGACGGGTCAGGCGTTGCTATCAAAGCCAACCCAGATGACGATGTCTTCACCGCCCAGATAGGGAATAGCCACGTTTTCAACAACCTTGACAAATTCTTCGGACTGGCTTGGCGGTGTAACAGTCATGGGAATTTCATAGACTTGTGAAAATACGGTGATTTCATCGCGCTCCACGGCAAAACGCAAGGGGAGCGTCATGGAATTGGTTGAGCTGCTTGGTCCCATAACCAGACGACCAACAACGCCCATCTTGACCGTAATCAGTCCGTTGGAAACAACGCAGTTTCTGGATTGACCGTCAATGACCGCCTGAAACTGAAGCGCTCGGGCATCTCCAATACGATTGTTGGCATAGGCAAAAATTGCTTCCCCACCATCGCGCACCTTGATGGGGGGGCATTCTGTTGCAATCGCAGGCAACGCACTGGATTGAAGCTGGGATATTTCATTGGCAGTTGCGGTTGTATCAGCAAGCTGGCTGGCCGTATTGGAGCCATCCCCCACAAGCGAGCCGACACCACAACCGGCCAGAGTAAGACTGACAACCAGCACCGCAGCGACGCTGCGCGCGGCCAGCGGCAATCTCTTGAGCTTTTCGGGACGGGTGACCTGATCTTTGCTGCTCATTTCCACAATATTCCTATGCACTGCGCAACACTCCCTGGTCCGTCAGAACCGACAAGATAGCTGATGCGCTGGTCTTTGTCAGCTGTCCCGGTTTGTCATCCACCAACAAATTTTTCACTACACCATCCTTGATGATCATGGCTGAGCGCACAAAGCGCCACCCCAACCCGCCCGCTGACAAATCCCTTGCCAAGCCCAGCTTCCGGGCGAGTTCCGCCTCAGAGTCAGCGATAAAATCAACTACTGCCAACGCGTCACTGCTTTTGGCCCAAGCCTGGACCACATAGTGATCGTTTACTGTCGCACAAACAATTCTGTCGACACCGGCAGCGGAAAAACCCCTGGCACCCGAAACGAACCCAGGCAGATGGTCATTGTGACAGGTGGGCGTAAAAGCACCAGGGACACTGAACAAAACAACCGTCCCCTCCCCCAGCCACTGTAACAGATCGACTCGCTCCGTTCCCTGCCCACTCACCCGGCGCACCTCAAGCGAGGGGAGGCTATCGCCCGGCCTAATCATCTCGCTCATTTTTGGAACACAACCTTCCAATCACCCCAAGGCCGGCCGATACCAACCTAACCGCCTATATCTGCCAGAGACACTGAGGTCTGTTCAATTTCATAAGGCCCCAGAGACGACATGAAACTCACTGTAAAGGACTGTTCGTACAGTTCTTCGTCACCATTTGCACCTAGTTTAGGGAAGGCAATTATTCCCTCTATCTGGCTTTTTTGAGGCGGGCCAAACACGATTGAAGAATTTTGGGTGGCCAATATCATGGAAGAGAAATCGATGTTGGAATTGGAGAGCCGGGCCAGTACCTGCTGATTTTTTTGATCAAAAGCAATGGCCTCAATCACATCGGAAGGCTGATCCCAGGGGATGGGGGTGCGGGCCAACGCCTGGTTTATGCGCAGGGCCTGAGACCGGTCACGTTTCTCCATATTGAGTTCCAGTTCAAAGTTGGCAAAAACGGGAACACAGATATCCGAACACACACCCAGAACAGCCTGCATGGAAACAAAGGGATTATCCCCCTCAACGCTCAACTCCAGTGGCAGGACAACGTCACCGCGATATATATGATCGACATATCCATAGATGACCTCTCGCTTGGGGAACGGCCATATGACCTCAAATTCCTTCACGCCTCTTGAACCCTCGAACGCCAATTGCAGGGGGATTCCGGTTTCTCCAGGCACGCGCCAATAAGTCCAGGTTGTTTCAGGCATACTGAGTTCAAGGGCAAGCATGGTCTTCCCATTTCTGACCACATCCGAAGAAATAAGCCGCAAACTGGCCTGCGGGGCGACTTCCTGCCAGGGAGTTTCACCGGCCTGAACGGGAGCCAGCAAAAAAACAAACACAACAATTGCCGGAGATGGAAAAAATCTGCACATAGCCCCATTGTTACAACAGCCAGGATAAAGAAGGAATGACTGGACGATCAGTCCTTCGTGATCGGATTATTTTTTGTTACCGCTTTTCACAGGCTCACTAAACGCGTAACCTTTCCGGCATGGTGCAAAAATCAAAAAACTTGGATTTTTCTCTAAAGGGCGATTTTCTTGTCGCCATGCCACTTATGGACGACGAACGCTTCTTTGAAAGTGTTATCTATGTGGTCGAACACGGTGCGGAAGGCGCGATGGCGTTAATTATCAACCAGACGCTGCAAGACCTCAGATTTGAAGATGTGTTGCGCGATCTTAATGTGAACGCCCCTGATCGAAAAATTGAAATCAGCAGTAAAATTGCCCGGAGACACGTACTTCGTGGAGGTCCCGTGGACCGCGCGCGCGGGTTTGTCCTGCACTCTCCCGATTATGACTCAAGCAATGCCGCTCTTGAAGTTACCAAGGATATACACCTTTCCGCCAATGTAGAGATATTGCAGGCCATTGCCTATGAAGAAAAACCGGAGAAAGCTATTTTTGCGCTGGGTTATTGTGGTTGGAGTCCGGGTCAACTCGAGCAGGAACTGGCGCAGAATGCCTGGCTTACAGTGCCTTATGATGATGCCCTTCTGTTCGACGTCCCCCTGGAAGCACGCTATGAAAAAGCTCTCAAAATACTGGGGGTCAACAGAGCATCCCTTAGCGCCTATTCGGGAAACGCCTGAGCTGTTAAACACTTTGATATCAGGTGAACTGGGCAGCAAGCTTTCTGTGCATATCACTTCCTGAAAGGGCCGGATCCAGAATAAAACCCTGGGCAAGCTGACAGTCAAGCAGACGCAGGCGTTCCAGCTCTTCGCCAGTCTCAACCCCCTCGGCGATGACCTTAAGACCCAGTTCCGTTGCCAGCGACATGATAGCACGAATAATCGGCCCTTGCGTATGTGCCATGCCGGTGGTGTCACTCATCTGCACAAATTGCGCGGGGATTTTGACCGTATCAAAGGGAAAGCGGTGCAGGTAGGAAAGCGAAGAATGTCCGGTGCCAAAGTCATCCAGCGCCAGCCCCAGACCCAGGTCCTTGAGGGCGGAAAGCACATGGGCTGAGTGCTCGGGATTGGTCATCACCTGACTTTCGGTCACTTCAAGCTTGATATGCCGGGCCAGCATGGTGTTCTCGGTCACCAGAGTACGCATATCATTGAGCAGGGTGTCGGTGGATAATTGCGTTGCCGAGAGATTTATTGAAACAAAAAAACCTTCATCCACAGGAAGCTGATAAATCCAGTTCCCGGTCTGGTTGGCGGCCTGACGCAGGGCCAGCCTCCCCAGTTTTTCGATCTGGCCTGTACGTTCGGCCAGCGGAATAAATTCTGAAGGACTGATTGCACCTCTTGAGGGATGGTTCCAACGCATCAGGGCTTCGGCTCCGGCGATACGGCTGGTGTGGATATCATAAATTGGCTGGTAATGAACCTGCAACTCGCCTTCGTTCATGGCGCGCTCAAGGTCCTTTTCTGACGCTTCGGAATAGGCGGCAATCGAGCGGGCCGAGGCCCGGTAGGCTTCGATACGATCGCCCCCGAGTCGCTTGGCGTAATACATGGCAAGCTCGGCATCACGCATCACTTCGGTGGCATCTGCCGGGCCATTATCAAAAATTGTGATGCCGATAGAGGCGGTGAGCGCCAGATCCTGATCGCCAAAATTGAACGGCGCGCGCAAACTGCGGCGCATCTGTTCGGCGATTTCCGCAATCTGGCTGGCGTTGCCTTCGGAAATAAGGATCGCCCCGAACTGGCTTCCATTCAGGCGCGCCAGTGTATCCATAGGCCGGATGACCCGAGAAAGCCTGCGGGATACCGCAAGTAAAACGGAGTCCGCCGCTGATTTCCCCACACGCTCGTCAAGCTGGGAAAATTCATCCAGATCAATGATAAAAACTGCCGGTTTTGGAGCAGCGGAGGAACGCGCACGCGTTAAAGCCCGTTCAAGACGATCGAGCAGCAATTGCTTGTTGGGCAAACCTGTCAGGCTGTCATGCACGGCGTCGTGCATCAGACGTTCCCGGGAAGCGCGCTGGTCGGTGACGTCCTGAAGCGTGCCC
Source organism: Hyphomicrobiales bacterium (assembly GCA_026981645.1). GTDB lineage: Bacteria > Pseudomonadota > Alphaproteobacteria > Rhizobiales > Devosiaceae > DROE01. The sequence goes on from JALSII010000006.1 coordinate 189,892, forward strand.
ACAATCCTGTTGACGCTTCCATCACTGCTCAGCACCGGTTTGACCCGCATGTTGAAGGTACGGTAGGTGCCATCCTGACACCCCACCCTCACATCCATATTGGAGCGCCCCCGGCGCAATTCCACCAGAGTATCAAGGGCCGTGCGAAATTTATCCCGGTCTTCGGGATGCACGCGGTCGAGCCATAGTTTTATAGCACCACGCAAGGCTCCGGGGCGTTCGCCAAGCCGGGAGTGCAGTTCGGGGGAAATATTAACCCGGTCGCGCTCAATATTCCAGTCAAAGACAAAATCACCGCTTCCGGTCAAAGCCAGTGCCCGGCGCTCGATTTCCGACAGAGAACCAAGAGAGACCTGTCCCTCGGCAAAAGCATGCTGCACAGTGGTAAAACCGATGAGCATAACAATGAGCACCAGACCGCCGGCAACGGCTGGCTGCGCAATGTCGTTGGAAACACGCCCGGTAATCACCATCCAGGAATAGAACAGCCAGGCAAAAAATATGATCCAGGTAGGCACCAGCATCACTGCGCGATCATAACCGCGCATGGCCAGCAGCAAGATGAGTATAAAGCCCAGAATGGCCAGAATGAAAAGAACCGTACGGGCGACAGTCGCTGCAATCGAGGGTTGAAGGAATGCGAAAGCGAACAGTGCCAGCATCACAGCGGACAGCGCCAGCGCCAGATGCAGGAAGCGCAAATGCCACCGGTGCAGATTCAGGTATATGAACAAAAACCCGAACAGGGTCGTGGCGATGGCCGCCTCGGCGGCGGCCCGGTAGGGTTGAACTGAACCGTTGCCAACCCCGATCAGGCGGCCAAGCACGCCAAAGTCTACCAGCAGGTAGATGAGAACGGCCCAGGAGAACGCAGCGGTGGCCGGGAACACCCCCCGCCCCTTGACCACAAACATGATGGTAAGAAACACGGCAGCCAGGCCTGCAATCCCCAGAACGGTGCCCCGGAACAGGGTGAATGAGTTTACATAATCACGATAGGCCCCCGGTTCCCACATATAGAGTTCAGGCAGCCTGTCACCGGAAAGTTCGGCGGCAAAGGTCACGGTTGCGCCAGGATCAAGAACAACCTCAAAGACATCCGCTTCGGCATCTATCAGGCGCTGGGGACGCAGGCCTGAACTTGGCGTGAGTACAGCTATGCGCTCGGACCCCAGATCGGGGTTTATAAGGCCAGAACCGGGCATGCGAAAAAACGGAGCCACAAGCAAACGTTCTATCTGCTCGTCTGAAGGGTTACTCAAAGCAAATAGGGCCCAGTTGGGGTTCGTCCCCTCCTTGGCGGCAAGAACTTCAATACGACGGATAATTCCATCTTCACCCGGTGCTGTGGACAGGCGCACCCGGCCATCATTTCCAGGCAAGATATCAACCGCAGCGCTCAGATTGACTGCATTCACATCAGGGGGGACGGAAATAACCTCAAACGCAACGGCGCTACGCATCCCAGCCGCTGCAAGGGCCATTGTTATCACAAAAAAAACAATAAGACGCATTGCTTGCAGGCTGTTCTTTGTTGGTTGGGCCCTAGGGAGTACTCTTGGTAGCGGGGATTTCCTCAACTCACAAGCTCATAGGGTCAGGTTGTTTCTTTTTTGGCTTTATATCGCTGAGTTGTTAAACCATACAGAACATGATCGCGCCACTCCCCCGCTATCTGCAAATAATGTTCGGCAAAGCCCTCTTCAACAAAACCGTTTTTCTCCAACACCCGGCGCGAAGCCAAATTCCCGGGCAAGCAGGCGGCATGCAGGCGTTTTAGCTCCAGGGTTTCAAAGACGAATGGCAGGCACAACCCCACCGCCCGGCCCATGTGGCCACTGCCTGCGTCATTTACTCCCATCCAATAACCAAGATTGGCGTGGCGGGCCGCCCGATAGCGGATGTTGGACAGGGTAAGACCTCCAATGAGACGTTCGCTTCTGGATTCTGTCTTGAACAGAAGAAACGAAAATTCCGTTGCGGCTTTGGCGTCCCGAATTGCACGCCGCACCCGGGCATCAAAGTTGGCGCGGGTCAGATCGAGCTTTGACCATTTTGGCTCAAATGGTTCAAGAAATTCTGCACTTCTGGAGCGCAGGTTCTGCCATGCCTCAAAATCCGTTTTTTGAGGAAGGCGCAAACATAGCCCCTCACCATTCAATACCGGCCCGGCTTTTTTTGTCCACAAGGCAAGCATCTGGCATCATACTCAATCTGAAAAATGCTTTACAATATCGCCATAGCTCAAAAGGTTAGCAACCGGACCATTGCCGGCCACCGCCGGATTATCCCCGGCAAAAATCTGCCCGGCGATTTCTTTTACTCTTGCCGCATCAATGCGGTTTATGCGCTCTATGGTTTCCGCCATTTCGATGGGGCGGCCCCACAAAATCTGCTGGCGCGCCAGCTGTCCGGCGCGGCCTGAGGGGCTTTCCAGGGACATGAGAAGCCCGGCGCGTATCTGATTGCGCACCCGCAACACTTCTTCATCGGAGATTGTATCAACGGCGGCACGCAGTTCACCAAGAATGACAGGCATCAGCTCACTGACCTCTTTTTCGCCGGTGGATGCTGAAACACCGAACACTCCACAATCGGCAAAAGCCCAGTGGAATGCATAAACAGAGTAGCACAACCCACGTTTTTCGCGCACTTCCTGAAACAGACGCGAACTCATGCCTCCGCCAAGAACTGATGCAAGAATCTGGGCAGCATAAAATCCGTCCGAATTATAGGCCCGCCCCTCCAGACCCAGAATGATGTGGGCCTGTTCGTGTTTTGAGGTGTTGCGTTTATCCCCGCCCACATATTGCGCCTTGGTGGGTTCAAGGTCACCTTCCGCCTTGAGGCCACTGAACCGATCAGCAGCAATGTCTACCAATTGGTCGTGGTCAACATTTCCTGCAGCAGACAAGACCATACGCGAGCCCACATAATTTCGCTCCATATAGGCCCGTATCTGGTCCGCGCCAAAACTGTTGACGGATTCCACTGTCCCCAGAATGGTGCGCCCGATCGCCTGGTCCGGAAATACCGCCTTCTGAAATAAATCAAACACCTGGTCGTTGGGGTCATCAAGGGAAGCTCCAATTTCCTGTTCGATGACGTGCCGTTCGCGGGCCAGTTCCTTGGGGTTAAAGACCGAATTACGCAAGATATCGGAGAGAATTTCTGCAGCGAGCGGAACATCGCCCTTGAGAACACGAGCAAAATATCCTGTGTGCTCTATGGAAGTTGCCGCATTGAGCTCACCACCCACACGCTCGATCTGCTCAACGATTTCGCGCGAAGAGCGGGTCGTGGTGCCCTTGAAGGCCATATGCTCCAGAAAATGCGAAATCCCGTGTTCTTCAGGGCGTTCCCACCGCGAGCCCGCCTTTACCCAAACGCCAAGCGAAGCGCTTTCCAAGTGTGGCATATTATGGGTCAGGACCGTCATACCGTTATCAAGTTTGGTGCTTTGAACGCTCAACTTTTTCTCCTCAGGCCCGAATGCGGGCGCGTATATATTCCTGCAATGTGCGAGTATCATTTGCCAGCACATCACAGCGTTCTGTTCTTTCGTGAAGATCACTCAACCAACCGGGAAGTTCGGGGTCGATGCCGCTGGCGGAGCGCACAGCATCGGGGAACTTGGCCGGGTGGGCAGTGGCGAGCGTTATCATGGGCGCAGATATTCTCTTCTGCTGGCGGGCCACGTGCAATCCTACTGCTGTATGCGGGTCTGCCAGATATTCTGAATGCTCAAGGACACTGGCGATAGCCTGAGCCGTTTCAGTTTCGTTTGCCGAGCCCACTGAAAAGAAACGGGTGAGGTTTTTCATGATGCCTCGCGCAATTTCAAATCCACCGGATTGTTTGAGGGAGTCCATCATGGCCTGAATAGTTTGAGCATCCCTTTGTGCAGACTCAAACAGCAGGCGTTCAAAATTTGACGAAATCTGAATGTCCATAGAGGGGCTGGCAGTAGGCACCACGTCTGAAGTCCGATAGGCACCGGTCTGGAAGGTGCGGCGTAAAATGTCGTTGGAGTTTGTTGCAATCACCAGCTTTTCGATGGGCAGGCCCATTTGCCGGGCGGCATAGCCTGCAAAAATGTCACCGAAATTTCCAGTGGGCACTGTGAAGCTGACTTTTCGATGTGGCGCGCCAAGAGCCGTCGCAGCGGTGAAATAATAGACTATCTGGGCGACAATCCGCCCCCAGTTGATGGAATTTACTCCCGAAAGGTGCACACCATCACGAAAGTCCTTATCCAGAAACAGGGATTTGACCAGATTCTGGCAGTCGTCAAACGCTCCCTCAAGAGCAATATTATGCACGTTTTCATCAAGCACAGTGGTCATCTGGCGCCGCTGCACCGGAGACACTCGACCCTTTGGATGCAGAATAAAAATGTCGGTGTTTTCTCTGCCCCGAAACGCTTCTATGGCTGCCGAACCGGTATCCCCCGAGGTGGCTCCGATGATAGTTGCGCGCTGGCCGCGTTTGGCCAGAATATGATCCATCATGCGGGCGAGCACCTGCATGGCCACGTCCTTGAAGGCAAGTGTTGGGCCGTGGAACAATTCCAGCACAAACAATCCCGGCTCCAGTTCCGCAAGAGGAGCAACGCTGGGGTGGCGGAAACCAGAATAGGCCTCCCGGATTATTGAATTGAGGTCCGTGTCAGCAATTTCTCCATCCACAAAGCGGCTTATTATTTCAAAAGCAACATCGCGGTAGGGACGGTTGGCCAGTGCAGCAATCTCGTCATTACTCAGCTGCGGCCACTCAGCGGGCAGGTATAGGCCGCCATCGCTGGCCAGCCCTGCAAGAACAGCATCGCAAAATCCCAGATTTGGCGCCTGGCCGCGCGTGGAAACATATTGCATGGGGGTGAATAACTCTGCTTGATTTTATCAGGATTGGGGCAGGCGGCGCACACTAGTGGCAGGAAAGGCAGGAGTCAAAACACTCTTGGGGGAAATCACTTGGAAGTCTGCTGTTTGCGGCCCCGCCAGAACCAGAATAACAACATGATGGGCGTGAGAACTGCCAGAGAAAACCAGGTGAGTGCATACTCAAGGTGCCGGTTGGCAAAAACCAGGCGCGTTTCCCCCCCTTGCGGCAATGCACCCCACTCACCAGCTTCGGCATTAATATAAATAGGGGCGACAGGCCCGATATCCTCATCAACAAAGCGCATCAGCCGGTCGATATTGCGCACCCACTCCACCCGGTTTGCAAATTCCGGACCCGGGGTAAAAGTGTTGGCGAGTTCCGAGGTTCGTGCAAGTCCGACAATGGTAACCTCACCCAGTGGACCTGCTCCGCCACTCTTGAATTCCTGCGCCTGAGCCTGGGGCACAAAACCGCGATTGACAAAAACCGCCCCTCCCTCGGAAAGCTGCAATGGTGCGAGCACCCAGTATCCAGACCCTGAATAAGGGCCCCGTGGTTCGGCGAGAAATGTAAATACCAGCACGGTGTTATCATGGTCGAAGGTGCCGGTGACCTGAACTGGCCGGAAGTCATAAGTCTGAGGATCAAAAGCCACCCACTCCTCCACCGGAGGCAGGGAGATGGGCGCTTCACCAACCCGCTGCTCCACAGCTGAAATTCGCGCATTTTTTAGTGCCAGTCGATCGACCTGCCAATATCCCAGGAAAACGAACAACGCCGTCAGTGCCAGCATGAAGACAACAAACCCGATATTTGACCGGATTGTTTTCTTACTGTCCGTTGTAGGGACATTCCCGGATTGATCCAAATTGCTCACAAGTTCACTCACTCCGGCCCTCCCGGGCATCATGCCGATATTGTAGCGCAATCATTGCACCCTTGAACGGGCGCAGCAATCCAACGGCCAGTACCACAGTCAGAGGGATCCACAGCGCCATGTGTACCAGCATGGAGGGGGAAAAAACAACATCCACCACAAGCGCAAAGCCCACCACAATGAAACCAACTATAAAGATGATGAAAATTGCGGGTCCATCGCCGCTATCGGCAAAGCCAAGGTCAAGCCCACAAGTTTCACAGGTAGAGGCGGGAGTCAAAAAACCCTTGAATAATGGGCCTTGGGCGCACCGCGGACAACGACCGGCAAGGCCTGTGACGATGGTTGAGGTTTTTTTTGGTTTCTCATGTTTGTTCATTTAAAGCGGTGCGCTTTCATTGCCAGCTCCGTGGAATAATAAAAGAACCTGCGGGATGACAAAAACAGGGGGGCGCCATTTGGCGCCCCGCTTGTTCAACAGCTCTAATCGTCTAGTGAAAGACAGTTACATTCCAGCTGCCCCAGACGTAGATGGAAGCAAAAAGGAACAACCAGACAACGTCAACAAAGTGCCAGTACCAGGCGGCAAATTCAAATCCAAGGTGTTGCTTGGGCGTAAACTGGCCTTGAAGCATGCGCACCAGACACACGATCAGGAAGATGGTTCCCACCAGAACATGGAACCCGTGAAATCCGGTAGCCATGTAAAAGGTTGAACCGTAAATGTTTCCAGAAAAGGAGAACCCGGCACCTGCATATTCAATGACCTGAACAACCGTAAACAGAGCCCCCAGAAGAATTGTCAGGATCAGACCCCATTTCAGGCCGTCGCGGTTGCCTTCAAGCAATGCGTGGTGAGCCCAGGTTACTGTTGTGCCCGAAGTCAGCAGAATGAGAGTATTGAACAGCGGCAGATGCCAGGGATTAAACACCTCAATTCCCTGAGGCGGCCAGACACCGCCGGTGGCGGCAACACGGGCGAACTGCTCCAGATCGTCAACACGGAAGAAACCGTCGAAATAGGCCCAGAACCAGGCAACAAAAAACATGATTTCCGAGATAATAAACAGGATCATCCCATAGCGATGGCTGATCTGCACAATCTCGGTATGGTCGTTGCCATTTGCTTCTTTGATGACATCCGCCCACCAGGTGAACATGGTATACAAAACGCCGGCAAGGCCGATGAAAAACAACCAAGGTGTCACGTTCTGCATCCAGGCGATTGCGCCCAGAGCCATGACGAAGGCGGAAAGCGAGCCAACAAAAGGCCAGGGGCTTGGGTCTACGAGGTGATAATCATGATTTTTGGCATGGGTTGCCATGGTCAGCTACTCCCGGTCTGTGATGCATAAAATGTATAGGACAAAGTGATTTCCTGAACGGTATCGAGCTCGGGAACGTCGTCAAGATCCGGATCAAGAAAATATACGATTGGCATTTCCACGGTTTCACCGGGCTGCAGTGTTTGTTCGGTGAAACAGAAGCACTCAATCTTGTTGAAATAGGCCCCGGCAATTGCTGGAGCCACGTTGAACGAAGCGGTAGAGGTCACCGGCACATCGGAATTGTTTGTTGCCAAGTAGACAACTGTTCTAACCGTCCCGATTTCATTTGTCTCAGACCTGGCGGGGACAATGGTGAAATTAAGGTCGGGGGAAACATTTTCATCAAAGCGCACAGTCATCGTGCGTTCAATGATGCCATTGACGTTTCCTGCCGCCACCTGGGTGGTGCCACCATAGCCGGTAATCTGGCAAAAAAGCTGATAAAGAGGCACAGCGGCGTAGGCCGCGCCAACCATGCCCAGCGCTATCCCGCCACATATCATTGCAACCCGCAGGTTACCCGATGGCCAGTTCGCTTTCTTTGGAAGAGTATCTGTCAGCATTTTTTCCTCACAATGGCCGAGAGAAAAGCGCGGGACCCATCTTTACGATGGTGAGCAGATAAAACATCACCACGAGCACAGCGAGCGTAATTGCAATTGCAATGGAACGTTTGCGCTGACGGGCCAGAAAGGTTTCAGAGTGTACGGCATCCTGGTCCTTGGTGACGGATTGTGGATTTTGCTGTGTCATTGCTATTGGCCAATTCCAAAAAATTTGAGAGCCAAAGCTTCCACCAGCAGCGCGGCAAAAGCGATAAACAGATAGCTCAGGGAAAACAAAAACAGGGTGCGAGCCCTGCGGCGCATTTCAGCGCCCTCCACTCCAAACAAACGGAGGGAAAGCGCGACTATAACGATGCCAAGCAATATCGCGGTGACACCATAAGCAGGTCCGGCAAATCCAAACCCGGCGGGAGCGAAACCGGCGAACGCCAAGAGAACGTTATAAATCAGCAAGTGAACTTTGGTGGCTCGCTCGCCGGCCACATTGGGCAGCATGGGAATACCGGCAGCTTCATAATCGCTCTTTTTATAGAGAGAAAGCGCCCAGAAATGAGGGGCCGACCAGAGAAAAATTATCAGAAACAATAAAACCGGCTCAAGAGAAACTGAACCGGTCACCGCGACCCAGCCAATGATCGGCGGAAATGCGCCGGCAGCGCCGCCGATTACGGTATTCTGCGCGGTGGTCCGTTTCAACCACATGGTATAGACGACCAGATAATAAAAGATGGTCAGTGCCAGCAGCCCTGCGGCCAGCCAGTTGGCGGCAAGCCCCAACATTGAAACCGAGAATACGGACAGAACCAGTCCGAACCCGAGGGCCGAAGTCTTATCCAGGCGCCCTGCAGGAATCGGACGGTTTTTCGTCCTGCTCATGATGGCGTCAATATCGGCATCGTACCACATGTTAAGCGCACCGGAGGCACCAGCCCCCACGGCGATGCAAAAAATGGAAATCACGCCAACGACCGGATGTACCCCAGCAGGGGCCAGAACCATGCCCACCACAGCAGTGAAGACAACAAGAGACATCAGCCGCGGCTTGAGGAGCGCAAAGTAGTCTTCTACCCGCGCTCCCATATGGACCTTGTCCAAATCATCCATGTTATCGACATACGCCAAACGGGGGGCCTTTCTTCACTCTTACTTGATCCGCGGAAGCGTCTCAAACTGGTGGAAGGGCGGGGGTGAAGAAAGTGTCCACTCAAGTGTTGTGGCGCCCTCTCCCCACGGGTTGTCCCCGGCAACACGTTTTTTCATCCAGGCTTCGAGCATTACCCAGAGGAAGGCGACGACGCCGACCAGAGTGATTAGATAGCCGATTGAAGAGACATTGTTCCAGAACGCGTAGGCATCCGGATAGTCAATGTAGCGACGGGGCATGCCGGCCAGGCCGAGGAAGTGCTGCGGGAAAAAGATGGTGTTCACACCGACAAACATCAGCCAGAAGTGTATGTTGGCCCAGAATTCGGAATACATATGGCCAAACATTTTGGGGTACCAGTAGTACCAGCCAGCAAACACACCGAACGTTGCTCCAAGAGACATGGTGTAATGGAAGTGAGCAACCACATAATAGGTGTCATGCAATGCCCGGTCCGCTCCGGCATTGGCCAGAACCACCCCGGTCACCCCGCCGATCGTGAACAGAAATATAAAGCCGAGCGCCCAGAGCATGGGTGTTCTGAAGGTTATTGAACCGCCCCACATGGTGGCAAGCCAGGAAAAAATCTTCACCCCGGTGGGCACGGCAATCACCATGGTCGCCGCTACAAAATAGCGCTGCACATCAAGGCTGAGTCCGGTTGTATACATATGGTGAGCCCAGACCACAAAGCCCACAAAACCAATGGCAATCATGGCGTAAACCATACCCAGATAGCCAAAAATGGGCTTCTTGGAGAAAGTCGATACAATGTGCGAAACGATACCAAACGCAGGAAGAATGAGTACATAGACTTCGGGGTGCCCAAAGAACCAGAACAGGTGCTGGTAAAGAATGGGATCACCCCCGCCTTCCGGCGAGAAGAACGTGGTGCCAAAATTGCGGTCTGTCAGCAACATTGTGATGGCACCGGCCAGAACAGGCAGCGAGAGCAACAAAAGGAACACTGTCACCAGAATTGACCAGGGAAACAGCGGCATTTTGTGCATGGTCATGCCCGGCGCACGCATGTTGAAGATTGTTGTAATGAAGTTGATGGCCCCGAGAATTGAAGAGGCACCGGCCAGGTGCAGAGAGAGGATAGCAAAATCCACCGCCGGTCCGGGACTACCCGTCGTCGAAAGAGGCGCATAAACAGTCCAGCCCACGCCAGCACCATAAGCACCCGGCGCACCCTCGAAAAACAGGGACATCAGAAGCAGAGCGAAGGCGAAAGGCAACAGCCAGAAAGAAATGTTGTTCATTCTGGGGAATGCCATGTCAGGTGCGCCAATCATAATGGGCACAAACCAGTTCCCAAATCCGCCTATAAGGGCAGGCATCACCATGAAGAACACCATGATGAGGCCGTGAGCGGTGGTAAAGACGTTGAACATCTGCTTGCCGCCATCAATGGCAGCGTCGCCCTCAAAGCCATAGACCATGGAGGCCAGTCCATGAAAAATCTGAATGCCCGGTTCCGCCAGCTCCCAGCGCATAAACCCGGACAAAGCTCCGCCAATAATGCCTGTGATAATTGCAAAAACAAGATACATCGTGCCGATGTCCTTGTGATTGGTTGAATAGACATAACGCCGCCAGCCGGTGGGATTGGCGTGGCTGTCGTGGTTTGCAGAAGTAGCCTCGGACATTGGTTTATCCCTTTTGAATTCTCTATTTGTTCAGTTGCAGTGGGTGTGGCCTTTTATTCGATCCTCACAGCCTTAATCAGATGATCGGGCTGAGAACCGAAGCCGCTTCGGCCACACCATTGGCCTGAACCGCCTCTATCCAGGTCGCAAACTCTTCCTTGGAAACAACACGCACCGAAATGGGCATGAACGCATGGTCCTTGCCGCACAACTCCGAACATTGTCCATAGAACATACCGGTTTTGCGTGCATTGAACCAGGTTTCGTTAAGACGACCCGGAACGGCATCAATTTTTATGCCGAACGAGGGCACTGCGAACGCGTGAATAACATCCGTTGCAGTTACCTGAACGCGGACGGTTGTATCAACGGGAATGACCAGATCAAAATCTGTTGCCAGCAGGCGCGGCTCACTGGGTTTTTCGGCCAAGCGCTCTTCGTCATTGAGCATGAAGGACGAATAATCCGCGCCGTCATAGTCCACATAGTCATATTCCCAGTTCCACTGAACGCCGGTGGCTTTGATGGTCAATTCAGGAGCGGGCATCTCGACATCCCCAAAGCTGAAAATATTTGCCCCAAGATATTTCCGTTCGCCATCGGGAATTGTTTCCTGGTCGGCCAGAACACCAAATGAAGGCACAGCAATAACAATCAGAATGACGATGGGAGCCACCGTCCAGAGGATCTCAATCGCCACGTTATGAGTGGTTTTGGAGGGCGTGGGATTAGCACGCGCATTGTAGCGAAACATGATGTAGATCATCAGCAAGGTCACGAACAAAACTATCGCCGATATGATCCACATCAATATACCGTTATGGAAAACGATTATGCTGTCCATGATCGGGGTGACAGAGTCTTGAAGGCCTATCTGTCGATCGGCCGGCTGACCCTCTTGGGTCAGGGCGGCGCTTGGAAAGAGCGCTGCCGTGAATGCAAGCAGGCCTGTCGCGATGCTGAGCATCGCGTTGTGGCCTGTGTTCGGGCTGGTTGTGTTTCTGCTCACAGGTTCCCCCTTTGGATACCACTGAAGGGGTTTGCCGCCAGAGGTGCTATCTCTTGGCGCAAACCTTGTATTGATCTTTTCCAGGCACATTTGTCCCGACTCAGTTCCAGGAACATACCCGTTTTGATGACCTAAATCACATCAGGGGCGTTTGTGCAATTGGCTCTTGAACAAGAAATGTGCGGCAAATTGCTTCTTAGAGGCAAATATGTCGCACTGAGGCACATTTTTGCCTCATGAAGGTTCCATTTCAAAAAAAGAATGCAGTCACCCCTTTGAGCCAACAGTCAGCAATCTTGACATGGGCAAGTGGCTACATGTCTAACGGATCAAGTCATGGCACAGGCTGCGATAGTCTGGTGACCATACGATTGCCCCGATGGGCAAACACAGCGGGAGACTACCTAAAGTGAAGCGTTATTTCAGCATAACCCTAAGCATCTTTGTACTATTCATTTCAAGCATGATCGGGGCCCTGGCCCCGGCAAACGCGCAAGGGGTGGTCAGATCTCAGCACGGAGACTGGCAGATGAGCTGTGATACTCCCCCGGGAGCCAGCTTTGAGCAATGCGCGATCATCCAGAACGTCACCGCAGAGAACCAGCCCAATGTGGGCCTTAGCGTCATTGTGCTCAAAACCGCAGATCAGCAGGCCAGACTGCTCAGAGTTCTGGTTCCCCTCGGGGTTCTGCTGCCCAACGGGCTGGGACTGAATGTTGATGGTCAGGACATGGGGCGTGTGGCCTTTGTGCGCTGCCTTCCCAATGGATGCATTGCCGAAGTTATTATGGATGATGATCTTCTTGATGTACTCAGAGACGGGCAAACAGCCATTTTTGTAGTGTTCAAAACTCCCGAGGAAGGGATTGGCATTCCTGTATCTCTTAATGGCTTTACCGGCGGATTCGCCGCTCTTCCCTGAGATCAGCCGCAACCCGGCTGGATAGCTACATGGCTTCAATGCCTCGTGCGCCTTATCCGTGTTGCGTGAACCTTCCCCTTGCTTGAAAGTTTGACCAAAGCGCAGTATATGCGCTGGTCTTTCTTTTCCCCACGGAGCCATGCATGTCCCAAAAACCGGGCCGCCCAAAGGCGGTCTTCACGCAGGGCTCAACCATGCGTCATGTGATTATCATGACCTCGACTGCCGCCATCGGTATGATGGCGATATTCTTTGTTGATGCGGTCACGCTGTTCTATGTCAGCCAATTGCAGGATCCCGCCCAGACCGCTGCGGTGGGAAGGGCAAGCTATGTTGTTGGATTTGTCATCGCCCTTGCCGTGGGGCTGATGATCGGCTCATCCGTTCTTATTGCCCGTTCGCTGGGCGAGGGAAAAACAAAAAAAGCAAAGTCCTATGCAGGGTCAGCTCTGGTTGGTGTTGCTGTGCTGGGCGCAATATTTTCCGTTGTTCTACTGCTATCCACCAACTGGTTTCTGGCTCGGCTCGACGCCCAAGGCGAGGCGTTGGATCACGCCCGGCGTTATCTTTACATCATTCTGCCAGTGATGCCGTTTTTGACCGTGGGCATGGTGAGCATGGGTATTTTACGCGCCCACGGAGCGGCACGCCAGTCCATGTACATCACTCTGATTGGCGGGCTTCTAACCGCAACGCTGGACCCCATATTCATCTTTGTGTTCGGGCTGGAGGTTACCGGGGCGGCGATCGTTTCGGCCATAGCCCGCATCAGCTTTGCCACCTATGGACTTTATCTCGTGGTGCTGGTGAACAAAATGGCCATTCTTGGGACATTAGAACAGATCAAAAGCGATCTGGCAGACATGGCAAAACTTGCGGTTCCAGCGATGTTCACCAATCTGGCAGCGCCGGTGGGAGCGTTTCTGATCGCCCAGAAAATTTCGGAATTCGGTGATGCCGCCATTGCCGGGCAGGCAGTGGTGGACCGGTTAATCCCGCTGGCGTTTGGCGTGATATTCGCCCTCTCGGGGGCCGTGGGCCCCATCATCGGGCAGAATGCTGGCGCAAGGCTGATGCCTAGGGCACGCCAGACGTTGATTGACGGGATTATTTTCAATACGGCTTATGTGGCGCTGGCCTGGGGGGCGCTGTTTCTGGGGCGCAACTGGATCATATCCATCTATGCGGCCACGGGAAACATGGCGTTGATGATCGACCTGTTTACCACCATTGCTGCGGGTGCTTTCCTGTTCAATGGCGTGATCTTCGTGACCAACGCTGCCTTCAATAATCTGGGCAAGCCTCTTTGGGCAACAGGCTTCAACTGGTTACGCCAGACTTTGGGTGTGGTGCCTTTTATCTGGCTTGGCGCTGAGTGGGGCGGCCTGACCGGCCTCTCCTGGGGCATACTTGCGGGCAGTGTCCCCTTCGCTCTCATTGCGTTATGGGCGGCCTTTGCCCTCATCCGCTCACAGACTTCTGCCGGGTCCGAACCAATTACAGCGCGGACATAAAAACCGGGCAGTCCTTAAGGAAGAACCACCCGGAAAGTTTTTTTAGGAAACAAAACTCCCTTCCGGCAGGCAACCGGTCGGCAATTCACTTCATTCAGCGCAACCAGGTCTCAGCCCGGTCATCACGGCGCGCGGCGAGGAAATCTCCCCGTGAAGTTCCGCGCATATTGCGTGCATCAAACAGATCATAGCGGGTCAGCCCCAGATCACTGAGACGGCAACTATCCAGCTCCGAGAGATTTCTGACGGAAGTCCAATCTGAGTAAATTCTGGAAAGGGCTGTAAGCACATTCATGATCGTTCTCCTTTGATTGTCAGCCCATGAGGGCTGAGCCTGTGATCAGTCATTTGTCGGTGATGCAATTATAGGGACTTGCTATTTATTCGCCCAACAAATAGATTTCATCTTACTCATAACAATTTGTGATGAATTTCTCATGACCACACCGCTTGACCTTGACCAGTTGCAAACTTTTTGTGCAATCGCTGACTGCGGCAGTTTTACTGAAGCAGCCCGACGCGTTCACAAAACCCAGTCCGCGGTTTCCATGCAGATCAAGCGCCTTGAAGAGCGGCTGGACCAGGCTTTGTTCCTGCGCGAGGGCCGCTCTATCAGCGTAACCCCAGAGGGCCACAAACTTTATGCACAGGCACGGCGAATGTTACGCATCAACGCTGAAATTATAGACCTGTTTGCAGATGATGATCTTGCAGGCAATATCAGGTTCGGCGTGCCCGACGATTATGCGGACCGCCTGTTGCCGGTCATTCTCTCCCAGTTTCAGCGCACGCACCCGAAAATTGCAGTGGACGTGAAATGTATGGCCTCAGAAGAATTGCTTGATGGCATGCGCTCGGGCAATTTTGACCTGATCGTTTTCACGCAAGGAACGCTTCATGAATTCGGGGAATTATTCCGCACCGAAGGCATGTTCTGGGTCGGCTGCAAAAATGGCACCGCGGTGTCAACTGATCCCCTTCCGCTGGCAGTTGGCCCCGCCAGCTGTTGCTGGAGTGCTGATGCAATGGAAGCGCTCAACCGCACGGGCCGTGAATACCGCATTGCCTACACTTCTTCAAACGCCACAGCGATTTCCAGCGCTGTTCTTTCCGACCTGGCAGTGGGCATATTGCCACAAAGCGCCTTGCAGCCAGGTATGGTTGTGCTCGGGGAAAAAGAAGGTCTGCCCCGTATGACTGATGCGCAGGTGGCAGTAATGCGCGCCAGCCATGCCTATGGCGGGATTTATGACGCTCTGGCCGACCACATTTGCGCTTCGATGGGCAATATTGGCGGGCAGGAGGAGCGGCACAGAGAGGCTGCGGAATAGGCAGGCCTCCAGCAGCCGCTATTCCAATGGTTTTCCCGGAACAGGTGGCTCAGACGGCTCCTGGCCATAACTCTTGACCAGTTCTTTGTTGAACTTGACGCTGTCGCGGGCGAAGCTCTTTGCTCTTTGCAGACGGTCCTTCTGGTCGCTCTCTCCCAGCGGAGCGTGGCGTTGAAGAATTTCAGCATATCCCCGGCTCATACGTTCCGAGAACTCAAGATATTCCGAGATCGCGCGTATCTGCTCCAAGGACACGCCCTGCATCCCTTCTGCAAACGCGATACCCATGGGCTCAAAGATGATATGTACCATGTCGCGGGTGAATTCCGTCAGCTCCACATAGACCTTGCGCCGATCTTTTGGATCAGCAACGCGTTGGGCAATTCCAGCTTTTTCAAGTCGGTCAATTACGGTGGTTACTGCTCCGGTACTCAATCCGGCGCGGCTGGCAAGCTCACCTGCGGTCATACGTCCAAATCTTTGAATAATATCTGCACAGCGCGCATCAGTCCGGTTGCTGCCGAGCAACCGACCAACCGCTTCATCGAACATGTCATAGGCATTTTGCGAGCCACGCGCGGCCGCAATCAGGCGGGCCACCATCGCCATGGAATTTTCTCTTGACTTTCGAGTATCTCGATTCATAAGGTATATCCATTATCTTGATTTTCGAGATATTAAATAATTTAACTATCAGGAGAGGTCAAGGTGGCACGCTCTGAGAAGCAGAATATGATAAGAACCCGGGGCTTGAAGCGCACTTTCAAAGCCCGCGGGAGGGCTCGCGAAAAGGATGTTGAAGCCGTCAAGGGTGTCGATCTGGATGTTTTTCAGGGGGAAATAGTTGGCTTCCTGGGTCCCAATGGTGCCGGTAAGTCCACCACCCTGAAAATGTTGTGCACTCTGCTTGAGCCAAGCGGGGGCACCGCAACAATTGTCGGAACCGACCTGAGCAAAAATCCAGACGAGGTGAAGCGCCATATCGGGTATATTTCGCAAAGTGGTTCGACCAGTTCTGCAGCCAGGGCGGGCGACGAGTTGATCTGGCACGGCGAGTTGCATGGTTTGAGCCGCACAGAAGCGCGCAAGAAAGGCAAAAGCCTGCTCAAGGCGCTTGATCTGGAAGGCGTCTGGGAGCAGACATGCGGCACTCTTTCGGGTGGGCAGAGGCGTCGGCTGGATATCGTCATGGGCCTTATCCACGAACCGGAGCTGGTGTTCATGGACGAACCAACCACCGGCCTCGACCCGCAGGCGCGAACCAACCTTTGGGGACATATTGGCCGGTTGCGCGATGAACTGGGAACAACCGTTTTCCTCACCACCCATTATATGGACGAAGCGGATGCGCTTTGTGATCGTGTGTTTATCATCGATCATGGGGAAATCGTTGGTGAGGGAAGTCCAAAAGAACTCAAGAAAGCCGTCTCCGGCGATACCATCAGGCTGACCATGCGCAATGGCGCCGACACCCGGGCCGCCATGGAGCTGGGCAGTAGCCTTGGAACTGCCACCCCGGTTCAGGTCGGTAATGTTGTGACAATTCAGGTGCCTGAGGGCGCTTCAGCCCTCCCTGAAATCATCAGCGCCCTGAACAAGAAAAACATCGAGGCTATCGGTATTGAAATGGCCCAACCCACATTGAACGATGTGTTTTTGAGCCTGACCGGCCGGTCCCTGCGCGACTAAAGCATTTCAAGGAGCTATCAAGGATGAAACAATATGTGCACGACACGATGGTGGTGTTCCGGCGGGCCATGACCATTGCCCTGCGGAACCCGGTATGGATTTTTGTATCCATCTTTCAACCCATTCTCTACCTCACCCTGTTCGGCCCCCTGCTCGAACGTGTGGCTCAGGTGCCCGGGTTTCCTCCGGGGGACGCCTGGCTGGTATTTGTTCCGGGCCTGCTGGTGCAACTGGGGATATTCGGGGCGTCCTTCGTGGGCTTTGGTATTGTCGCTGAGTGGCGCGAGGGGGTCATCGAGCGGATGATGGCCACCCCGGCGCGCCGCACCGCGCTTATCACCGGTCGGGTATTGCGTGATGTGGTGATGATTACTGCCCAGGGCCTGATTCTGATTGGCGCGGGGTTTTTGTTCGGGCTCAGGGTATCGGCACTGGAAATTGTTGCAACCCTTGGCATCATTGCGCTTCTGGCTGCTGCATTTTCATACCTGTCCTATGCTGCCGGCCTGATGCTGAAAAGTGAGGACGCGCTGGCTCCGCTCATCAATATGTTTGCGCTGCCCATTCTTTTGCTGTCGGGCATATTGCTGCCCATGGCGCTGGCTCCGCGCTGGCTGCAAATTTTTTCAGACTTCAACCCCATCAAACATGTGGTTGATGCCACGCGGGCCATATTCCGCGGCGAAATCATGAGCTATGATGTGATGCTGGGGAGCGGACTGGCTTTGCTGATTGTTTTTCTTGCCGCTTTTGTCGGCAATCTGGCGATTAAAAACCAGAGTGAGTGAAGAACCGCTCAGTTAATCATGGTTTCGCAAAACAGAGGGGTGACATCGCCAGCCCAGTCCCCGTGATAGCGATCAAGCAAGCGCTCAGCGGATGTCTTGCCGGTTTCAACGATATGGTTGAGGGGGGCAAGAAACTGGCTTTCATCGGCGCCTTCCCAATTGAGGCGATTACGGGCTTTGAGGCCCGCGGCGGAGATGGCGAGCACCTCGCGGGCAATATCGTTGAGTGTGCCCGAACGGAATTCTGTATGGATTGCCGATTTTGGCACTTCATTGCGCAGAGATTGGCGCTCCTCCGCGCTCCAGTCTTTCACCAGATCCCAGGCGGCATCAAGCGCACTCCTTTCGTAAAGCAGGCCGACCCAGAAAGCAGGCAGGGCACAAATATCGGCCCAGGCACCACTGTCAGCACCGCGCATTTCAAGAAACTGTTTCAGGCGAACTTCGGGGAATATTGTGGTGATGTGGTCTTCCCAATCAGAAATAGTGGGCTTTTCACCCGGCAACTGAGGCAGTTTTCCTTCCAGAAAGGTGCGAAAGCTCTCCCCGGCGCAGTTGATATATTTGCCGTTGCGCATGACAAAATACATAGGCACATCAAGAGCGTAGTCCACATAGCGCTCAAAGCCCATGCCCTCTTCGAACACGAAGGGCAACATGCCGGTGCGGTCATCATCAAGGTTGCGCCAGATGTGGGAGCGGAAAGACAAATAGCCATTGGGCTTGCCTTCCAGAAAGGGCGAGTTTGCAAACAGGGCGGTAGCCACAGGTTGCAACGCCAGCGAGACCCGCATTTTTTTGACCATGTCAGCTTCATCTGCAAAGTCCAGATTGACCTGAACCGTGCACGAGCGAAACATCATGGAGGTGCCCAACGTGCCCACTTTTTCCATATAGGGGGCCATGATTGAATAGCGGCTTTTAGGCATGGCGCCAATTTCATCGAGCGTCCATGTGGGTGCAACACCCAGGCCCAGAAAACCAATCCCCATGGGGTCGGCAATGGATTTAAGCAGGTTGAGGTGATCGGCGGTTTCGGCACAGGTCTGGTGCACGGTTTCAAGCGTTGCGCCGGAAAGTTCGAACTGCCCCCCCGGCTCGAGGGAAATGGCACCGCCTCCCACAGGGTCTTTCAGACCAATCAGCGCGCCCTCATCAAGAAGCGGAGTCCAGTTGTTGGCCGCCATCGTGGCCTCAAGCAAAGCCCTGATACCGTTTTCGCCTTCATAGGGCACGGGCTTGTGGTTGTTTTTGTAAAAGACGAATTTTTCGTGCTCGGTGCCAATGCGCCAGTCGGCTTTCGGTTTGCAGCCGAGAGAGAGAACCTCAATCATATCGGCCTTGTTCTCAATGAGTGGTGAAGCGGGGGGCAGGTCTGGCATAAGTCTGTTCGCACTCTGGTTTGATGCCGGCAAACACTGCCGAAAAGTGGAGCGAACATACTCCGCTTATTTTCAAAGGCAATGCTTTTATCGTAGTCTACCGATGATTGTTCCAGTCACCGATTCCTGCCTGGATGATCGACAAGGCAGCAACGGCGGCAGTATCAGCCCTGAGAATGCGCGGTCCCAGAGAAATGGGTATCACGAACTTTTGAGCAAGCAGCAGGATACGCTCTTCGTCTGAAAACCCTCCCTCAGGGCCAATCAGCAGGCCAAGCGGTTGACCGGCAAGCCCGGCAAGCCGCTCGAGGGGAGATGCGGCTGGTGCCGTTTCATCAGCAAAAATCAGCGCGCGCTCGGGCTGCCAGTTTTCAATAAGCAAGGCCAGCGTGATTTGTGGCAAGAGAGAGGGGACAGCGAGCACTTCGCACTGTTCTGCCGCTTCAACGATATTGGCTCTGAGGCGCTCGGGTTTGAACCTTTTACCTTGGGTAAACCGGGTGATGACGGGTTGCAGGGCACTGGCGCCCATTTCGGTGGCCTTTTGCACCATATAATCGAGGCGGGCAGATTTCAGGGGAGCAAATCCATACCACAAGTCGCCCGGAACCGGCTGGGACGCTATCTGTTCACAACATTCAAGAGAAATTGACTTTCGGCTGAGTGAGGCAATCCTTGCCAGCCAAGCCCCGTCGCGTCCGTTGAACAGGATAATTTCATCGCCGGGTTTACGTCTGAGCACGTTGGCCAGATAGTTCACCTGGCCCTTTTCCAGCGAGACCAAAACGCCCGGTGCGAGGGCGTTTGATACATACAGGCGCTGGAGCTTTTTGTGGGAGCGCGGCATGGCGGGTTGACTTCGCTTGGCGAGGGAATAGCGTTCACCCCAAGGCTTAAACCACAGGACGCACCATATGCAATCCGACAAAAGTCACAACACCGGGTCAGGCCGGGTTGCAGATGCCCAAAAGGGCAATTGGGTTGACCGAGTTGCCCCGGAATTCACCCGCCCCTACCTGCGCCTTTCCCGGCTGGACCGGCCTATCGGTTTCTGGCTTTTATTCTGGCCCTGCGCCATGTCTCTGGCCCTGGCCAGCGTTGCCCGACCGCCAACAGGGTTTGATCTCAACGCGCTGGTGCTGTTTCTGGCTGGCGCTGTTGCCATGCGGGGTGCCGGTTGCACGTTCAATGATCTGGTGGACCAGCGCCTGGATGAAAAGGTTGCGCGCACGCGCTCCCGTCCCCTGCCCAGTGGTCAGGTGTCAAGATTGCAGGCCCTGGCTTTTCTGGGTGTGCAGGCGCTCATCGGGCTTGTGGTCTTATTGCAGTTCAACAGTTTCACAATCTGGCTGGGCATTGCCTCGCTGGGGCTCATTGCCATCTACCCGTTTATGAAACGCATTACCTGGTGGCCGCAATTGTTCCTCGGACTGGTGTTTTCATGGGGTGCGCTGATGGGCTGGGCTGCCGAATTTGGGCAATTATACAAACCCGCCTACCTGCTTTATGCAGGCTCGGTACTATGGATAATCGGCTATGATACGCTCTATGCGTTGCAGGACGTCGAAGATGATGCACTCATCGGCATCAAATCCACCGCCCGCCTGTTTGGAAAACATGCTCGAGCCATGGTCGCACTTTTTTATCTGGGGGCTATGGCGCTATTTATCTATGCGGGCTGGTCGGCCGGGGCGGGCAACCAGTTCCTTCTGGCCAGCCTTGTACCCGCTGCAATTCTGATCTGGCAGGTGGTTACTCTGAAACCAGATGACACTGCCAACTGCCTGACGCGTTTCAAGGCCAACCACTGGGTGGGGCTGGCCTTGACGCTGGCGTTATGGATAGAGTTTCGTTTTTAGCGGACGACCGAAATGCCGGTTTTCCGACGGTTGAGAAAGCGAGGTCGCCGGGAGGATTCGTTCACCGTCTTGCGGCGAGCATTGTCCTGACCCAGCATCACCCCGTCAACCTGCTGGCTGTAGGGCATCAGGCTGCCATCTCCGGCACGAATAAAAAGTGGCAGGCGCAACTGGCGCCCCCAGTTCTGCCACTCGGCGACGACATCGGTGTTGCCGGTTTCCTCATAGACCTGATAGTTGAGTTCTGAGTCCTCATGCACCAGTTCAATAGCACTGGTGAGCACACCATCCTCTGAAATTCGAGTAGCTACAGCAACGCCAATATACTCGGCAACAGGCACCTTGATTTTTATCTCAACGCCGCTCTTGTCGAGTTTTTTGCGCAATGTAACTGTTTTGATTGGCTCCCGGGCCCGGTCGCCGGGTGTAAAGTCGTCATTTGCTGCACGCAAGAGGGGCACCTTGCTGCTGCCCGTCTTGCCAAACATAATGACGTTTGAGCCCTGCGCTCCAACACCATAATCCATAATATTGCCTCACTGTTAACTCCGAGAACATCTTTTTTTTCGTGCTCTCTGGTGGGAGCAACCTAGCGTTTGCATCCTCAGATCAGTTTAAGAAAGTGGGTTAAATTTTCCTTGTTTTGAAAAGGGTTAGTACTCTGTCACCGGGTGTAACAGCCGGTTAACCCACAGGGCCGCCTTGCCAGAGGCGCGGGGCTGACATAGGAAGGTCCTTCATCTCAAGAAAAGCGCCGATTCAGCCCGCAAACAGGGCTTTTATCCTAAAACACACATGCAGCAAAAAGAAGCCATCAGCCAGAATCCGGATATCGAGCTGTTGCGATCAGCAGCGGTGGCAGCCGGTATTGTGGCGCTCGGCTACTTTCGCCGTGATGTCAAAACCTGGGCGAAAGAAAATACTTCTCCGGTAACCGAAGCTGATTACCTGGTGGACGAACTCTTACATACCAGCCTGATGGGCGCGCGGCCTGACTATGGCTGGCTAAGCGAGGAAACCATGGACGATGCGCATCGGCTTGGCAAAAAGCGCATATTTGTGGTCGACCCCATTGACGGCACACGCGGATTTATCCGGGGTGAAGACAGTTGGACTATCTGTATGGCTGTCGTTGAAAATGGCGCGGCTATTACAGGCGTTATCTATGCCCCGGCCCGCAATGAGCTTTATGAAGCTGCCCTTGGGGAAGGAGCAAAACTCAACGGTATGCCTTTGGTTCGTCCCTCCGGCCCGAACAAAGTGCCTCTCATCCCCACGCCGGGCGCGATTCACAAGGAGTTGGAAGCCGCCAGGTTTGACTATGTGCGTGGCCCCGCCCTGCCTTCACTGGCCTATCGTCTGGTGCAGGTGGCAACCGGCGCTCTTGACGGAGCAGTGGCACGGCGCGGGGCACAGGACTGGGATATTGCGGCGGCGGCCATCATCCTTTCGGAGTGCGGGCTGGAACTGGAAGATGTATGTGTGGGCCAGCCTGAATTTAATCGTGCCGAATTGCGCCATGGCGCGCTTGCTGTCTTGAACAACCCTTCCATGAAACCTTTGGTGCACGAAGCGCTGATAAAGGTTTATGGCTGCCCTCAACCTGAAACCCCATCAACCCACGGAGAACAATCCACATGAATGAAAAACCATCCAAGCAATTGCTGCATCTGGTCATTGGCGGTGAACTGTCTGATCTCGAGGGTGTTGAGTTTTCAGATCTGGACGCAGTGGATATTGTGGGAGTTTATCCCAATTACGCCGCCGCTTACGATGTCTGGAAACAAAAAGCGCAGAGCTCCGTCGACAATGCCCACATGCGCTATTTCATTGTCCACATGCACCGCCTGATGGACCCTGAAGCTGCGCCGGGCGACGACCACTAGAGCCTTTCATGTTTTGATAGAATCAAAACAAAAGCCCTAAATCTTTGTTTTGTCGCGTTTTCGAACCGGATAACCGCACACACTTATCCTGAAAACACTCTAACTCAATCCTTCTGATTGAGGTAGGCTTTGTAAGCTGCATCAGCGTCGACATAGGCCTCCTGCCTGTCGACGCTCCAATATTTCAGCTCATCCATGGCAATGGTTTGCCTGGTAATTGCGCAGCGCACGAACGTGCCGGGGCTTATCACCACATAGTCCGCGTCCATATAGCGGACTTTGGCTTCGCTGGGGTTAAATCCGGGATCCAGAATATTCATGTCTTACATGGTGCCTGCTTGCTGGCGTGAAGCCTCATCAATACGTCAAAACAAATCAGCTTGTCCATTGTCTGGCGGCGCTGAAGATTTTTTTGGCTTTTTGGGCTTTAGTGGGGGAGCAGCAGCCGACCCGGAAATAGTTGCCTCTTTATCCCCATCAGCAAATTTCAGGCTCACTCTGTCTCCTGCCCCGAGCACAGAAGCTGAGCGAACCAGCTTTCCCTGAGCATCGCTGACCAACGCAAAACCACGGGCGAGTACATTGCGATAACCCAGCGAGTTGGCCAGTTGCCAGCTCTGCTCCAGCTGTTGACGTTTGGCGCCAAGGGTGCGCAGAATTGCCGCCTGAAGCGGCAACGCTTCAATCCGGGCGCGATGGCTTGAAATCGTCTGAAGCAGCACCCGCCGGTTGAGGCGGGGGGCAAGTTGGGCAAGTTGCAGGGCTTTTTTCTGCCGGGCCCGGCCCAGCGCTGCGGCCAGCCTGGTTTGTGCGATATCGAGCCGCTGGCGGGCTTCTGCAAGAATTTCTGCAGGCCGGGGCAGCCCGGCCGCGCTGGCGCGCAAGCCGTCTCGGGCGCGGGCGACAATTCGCCGGGCTGAAGTTCGTTGCCGGGTGCCCAGATCATCGACATAGGCGATGAGTTCGGAGCGGACCGGAACCGCCATTTCCGCAGCTCCCGTCGGGGTCGGCGCGCGTTTGTCCGCGGCAAAATCAGCCAGAGAGGTATCGGTTTCATGGCCGATGGCGGAGATAATGGGGATAGAGCTTTCCGAAATGGCCCTGACCACCGCTTCTTCGTTAAAGCCCCACAGGTCCTCAACCGAACCTCCGCCACGGGCAACGATTATCAGGTCCGGGCGGGGGATGTTTCCCTCCGGGGGCAGCATGTTGAATCCTTCAACCGCTGCGGCGACCTCGGGGGCGCAGGCCTCCCCCTGCACACGAACCGGCCAGACAATGACATGGGTGGGGAAACGGTCGGCCAGGCGATGCAGAATATCGCGGATAACCGCACCGCTGGGCGAAGTTACAACTCCAATCACCCGGGGCAGATAGGGCAGGTCCTGTTTATGTTCAGCATCAAACAGGCCTTCGGCGGCAAGTTTCTTGCGCCGCTCTTCGAGCAGGGCCATCAGGGCACCCGCACCGGCGGGCTCGACATTTTCCACAATGATCTGATATTTGGACTGGCCGGGAAACGTGGTCATGCGTCCGGTGACAATCACTTCCAGCCCCTGCTCGGGCTGAAAGCGCCAGCGCGAGGCGACCCCTTTCCAGGCCACAGTGGAAATCACCGCCTTGTCGTCCTTGAGGTCAAAATATATGTGCCCGGATGCCGGTCGGGAAAGGCGCCCGACCTCGCCGCGCACCCGCACATGGCCAAATTCATCCTCAACCGCGCGCTTTACCGACTGGGACAGTTCCGAAACAGTAAACTCGTGGGCGTTGCTCTGAGGCGTTTCTGTTGGCTCATTCATCATTGAAAAATGCGCAGGCATCTCTCTCGCGTCAAGGGGCTGGCCGGGGTTGGACACAAATGATAGAGCGCGGAGAGCTGGCAAAGAGGGAGATTCGCCCAATGAAAGTTCTGCTTATCGGTTCAGGCGGACGCGAACATGCGCTGGCCTTCAAGCTTGCCGCCTCTGCTCGACTATCCCATCTTTACATTGCGCCGGGAAATGGAGGCACCGGCGAGTTTGGCGAGAATATCGCTCTGAATATCAGCGACCATGCAGAAATTATTGCGTTCTGCACGACCCAGAAAATTGGTCTGGTGGTGGTGGGACCCGAAGCGCCCCTGGTCGCGGGGCTTGCCGACGATTTGCGCGAAGCGGGCTTTAACGTGTTCGGGCCCTCAAAAGCTGCGGCGCAACTTGAGGGCTCCAAGAGTTTCACCAAGACCCTGTGCGACGAAATGAACATCCCCACGGCTGATTATTCCCGCTTTGACAATGTTGAAGAAGCGCTGGCCCATGTCCGGGAGCATGGCGCACCGATCGTGGTCAAGGCCGATGGTCTGGCGGCGGGCAAAGGGGTCACGGTGGCCCAAACTCTGGAACAGGCTGAAAGCGCAGTATGTACGTGTTTTTCCGGCGCGTTCGGCGAAGCGGGTGCCGAGGTGGTCATCGAAGAGTGCCTCACCGGCGAAGAGGTTTCTGTCTTTGCCATCTCGGATGGAGAACGTTTTGTCACGCTGGCCAGCGCCCAGGACCACAAGCAGGCGTTTGATGGCGACAAGGGCCCCAATACCGGGGGCATGGGAGCCTATTCCCCGGCCCCGGCGATGACGACTGAATTGCTGGCCCGGGTGGAACGCGAAATAGTTGCCCCCACCCTTGTCGGCATGGCCAGGCGCGGCACGCCTTTTTCCGGGGTTTTGTTTGCCGGGCTGATGCTGACCGAGGACGGCCCCAAACTGATTGAACACAATGTCAGATTTGGCGACCCGGAATGTCAGGTGTTGATGATGCGGCTGAAGTCAGACCTGCTGGAATTGCTGCTTGCCTCAGCCAGAGGCGACATTTCAGACATTACACCTGAGTGGCGCGATGAGGCGGCGCTTTGTGTGGTGATGGCAGCCAGGGGCTATCCCGGTGCTTACCAAAAAGGCGAAGTCATCTCTGGTCTTGAAAAGGCACAAAGCGAAAGCGTTCGTATTTTTCACGCGGGCACGCGGCGGGAAGATGGACGGGCGCTGGCCGCTGGCGGGCGCGTGCTTGGTGTTACAGCACTTGGCCCAACAATCACCGAAGCGCAGTCAGCCACCTACAAAGCAATCGACAATATAGACTGGCCGGGGGGATTTTGCCGCCGTGACATAGGCTGGCGGGCGATTGAAGCGGAGAAAGAAAACTCTTAAATCTCTTGGCGTTGCAACTGCGCTGTGGCGATGCCCCACTCATGCAACAATCCAGCTCAATACTCTGTTCAGGAGGCATAAAAGATGACCGGAATTTCCGGACCCAAAATCGGTGTGGCCCTGGGTGGGGGGGCGGCGCGCGGGCTGACCCATATCCCGTTCATCGAAGCCATGGACGAGATGGGGCTGAAACCGAGCATCATTGCGGGCACTTCCATCGGTGCGCTGCTGGGTGCGGGCTGGGCCGGGGGCCTGAGCGGCAGTGAAATCCGCGAATATGCCTATGATTATCTGGGGTCCATGCGCACCATTATGGGGCGCATCTGGTCGACCCGGCTGCGCAATTTGACCTCTGCTTTCCGCAAAGGTCTTTCCATGCAGCTTGATGCGGTTGAGGTCATCGAGTCGTTCATTCCCGAAAACCTGCCCAAAACCTTCTCAGAGCTTGATGTTCCCTTACACATCGTTGCCACGGATTTTCGCAACTGGCATCAGGTGGTGTTCAGGGATGGGGAACTGGTGCCCGCCATTGCTGCGTCAATTGCCATCCCCAGCTTTTTCAAGCCTGTGCCGCTGGACGACCGGCTGCTTATCGATGGCAACGTAGTCAATCCGCTGCCGCTGGACGTGGCCTCGCGGGATGTGGATATTCTCGTTGGCGTCGATGTCAACGGCTCGCCCGAAAATGGGGAGCTGAAGGACAACCCCTCGCTGATTGATGTGGGGCTTGGCTCTGCCCAAATCATGATGCACGGGCTGATTGCCCATTCTCTGGCCGCTTTTCCGCCCGATATTTATGTGCGGCCCCATGTCAAATCTTTTGGAGCGATGGAGTTCTGGCGGGTCAAGGAAATCGTTGAGAGTGGTGACAAGGACAAGGAGCGCTTCAAGCGCATGCTGGCAAAAGCGGTTGAAGCGTTTATCGTCGGGCAGCAAAAAACTTCCTGAGAAGTTCAGCCGACTTTTCAGCGCCAATGCCGGAGATGACTTCGGGGCGGTGATTGCAGCTTTTTGAGTCAAAGAATCGCACGCCGTTTTCAACGGCCCCGGCCTTTTTGTCCTCGGCCCCGAAATACAGGCGGCGCAGGCGCGCATGGGCGATGGCTCCAGCGCACATGGTGCAGGGCTCAAGCGT
This sequence comes from Hyphomicrobiales bacterium, assembly GCA_026981645.1. Taxonomy (GTDB): domain Bacteria; phylum Pseudomonadota; class Alphaproteobacteria; order Rhizobiales; family Devosiaceae; genus DROE01. The sequence continues at coordinate 217,039 of JALSII010000006.1, forward strand.
GACATAGAGGTCGCACCCGGTCAGGCGGCCGGTGCCAAGAATTTCCAAAGCCTGCCGGATGGCCAGCATTTCAGCATGGGCAGTGGCGTCGCCGCTTGCATCCATGCGATTGGCTGAAGTGGCAATTATCTTGCCATCAGCTACGATTACAGCGCCCACCGGCACCTCCCCGGCACAGGCTGCCTGCTCGGCGGCGATGAGGGCGTGCTGCATTGGTGTGAGCGGGGTTTGTTCCATATCTGCTTCAATAGCAGACGAATTACGTATTGTTGAGAGGTGCATTCCTTTTAGGGATGGGTAAACTTGCCCGCAAGGAGAATCAGTTCCATGTCCATTCGCCGCCTGCCCGATGACCTGGTCAACCGCATTGCGGCGGGCGAAGTGGTGGAACGCCCGGCCAGCGTCATCAAGGAGCTGGTGGAAAACGCCATTGATGCGGGCTCAACAAAAATCACTGTCACCACCGCTGCGGGCGGAAAAACCCTGATGCGGGTGACCGATGACGGGCATGGCATGAACAGGGAAGATCTGGCCCTGAGCATTGAACGGCATGCGACCTCCAAGCTTGAGGATGACGGGCTTTTGCGCATCAATACTCTTGGCTTTCGCGGCGAGGCGCTGGCTTCCATCGGCTCGGTGTCAGACCTTTTGATCCGTTCGCGCCCGCAGGGTCAGGAAACAGGAATGGAGTTGAGCCTTAAGCGCGGCTTCCTCAATGCTCCGCGTCCGACCCCGATGAACAAGGGCACGATTGTTGAAGTGGAAAACCTGTTCGCCTCGATCCCTGCGCGGCTGAAATTCCTTAAAAGCGACAGGGCCGAAACCGGGGCCATCACCGATATTGTGCGGCGGCTGGCCATGGCAAATCCGCAAATTCACTTCGTTCTGGAGGGGGCCGACCGGCAGACCAGCAACTGGCCCGCGCAAACCGGACCCGATGCACAACTCGCCCGGCTCGGGCAAATCATGGGGGGCGAGTTTGCACAAAACTGCGTGCCTGTTGCCAACTCGCGCCACGGGGTGGTGGTAACTGGCTTGGCCGGTCTGCCCACCTTCACCCGCGCCAACTCGCTTCACCAGTTCTTTTTTGTCAACGGGCGTTCGGTGCGCGACAAAACCCTGTTCGGGGCGGTGCGGGCGGCCTATTCGGATTTTGTCTTTCGTGACAGGTTTCCGGTGGTGGCGCTTTCACTGGCCATTGATCCCGCTGAAGTCGACGTTAACGTGCATCCGGCAAAAACCGAATTGCGGTTTCGTGATGCTGGTGCTGTACGCTCGGCGGTAATCGCAGCAATCGGAATTGCGCTCAATGAGGCGGGATTTCGCGCCTCCTCCCATGTGGGAGAGGCAACGGTTTCCGCCTTCAGGCCGGGGGGTGAAGCTGCCCGCTCCCCCTATGCTCGGCCGGAGCGGGAAAGGCTGAGTCCGACATTCCAACACCCTTATGGAACAGATTCTCCAACAATCGAAGGTCTGTCCGAACCCAGCGCGCGGTTTGAAGGCGCGACCGAACCGGAACCGGAAGGGGAATATCCCCTGGGCAGCGCGCGAGCGCAATTGTTCAAGAATTTCATCGTTGCGCAATCCGAGGATGCATTACTTTTGATCGACCAGCATGCAGCCCACGAACGGCTGGTTTATGAAAAATTCAAGGCCGAGCTGGCCGCCGGGCAGGTCAATGCGCAAGCGCAGTTGATCCCGGTCATTGTTGAAATGCCGGAAGAGGATTGCGCCCGGCTTGAAGAGGCTGCGCCAGCGCTTTCAAAGCTGGGGCTTGGCATTGAACGCTTTGGGCCGCGCGCAATCGCGGTGCAGGAAACTCCGGCTATTCTGGGCAATAGCGACGTCACCATTCTCATTCGGGATCTGGCCGATGGCCTGGCCGAGATGGATGAAATTGATGTGCTCAGCGAACGCATGGAAGCGATAATCGGGCGCATGGCCTGCCATGGTTCGGTGCGCTCAGGGCGCGTTTTGCGGGTCGATGAAATGAATGCCCTGCTCAGGGAGATGGAGGTCACCCCCCATTCAGGCCAGTGCATTCACGGGCGGCCCACCTATGTGGAACTCAAACTGAGCGATATTGAGCGCCTGTTCGGACGCGCTTGAGCCGTGTTCCACAATTGTGGAGTCAGGCGCCGCCAAACTCAAAAAAATGTACGCTTGTTTGGCCATAAGTGCGCTGGTCAAACAGCCCAAACCCCTCGGGCAAGATTATTTCAACGCCCTTTTTCTCCTCCAGTACAATGGTTGCACCGGGGGCGAGCCAGCCTCCATCGCTGGCGGATGCAAGTGCCTGTTCTCCCAAGCCCTTGCCATAGGGGGGGTCGCAGAACACCAGTTCGAAGGGGTTGGAGTTGTCAACAGGGCCGAGCGTTGTTGCATCGCGGCGCAGCAGCTTGCTTTGTCCGCCAAGGCCAAAATGCTCCATGTTCTGTCGAATACTGGCCCGCGCTTCAACACCATTGTCCACGAACACGGCGTAATCGGCACCGCGTGAGAGCGCTTCAATCCCCAATGCGCCGGTCCCGGCGAACAGGTCAAGCACCCGCTGGCCGGAAAAATCCGGGCCGAGGCGGCTGGCCAGAATGTTGAACAGGGATTCGCGGACCCGGTCAGAGGTCGGACGGATGGACTGGTCCCCCGGTGAGAACAGTTTTTTGTTGCGAAACCGCCCGGAAATGATACGCACTTACTTTCGCCGACCGGATGGACGACCCCGGTCCCCCGTGCGTCCGTGGGAAGCTGTGCCATCCCGCTTGTTCCGGCGACCGGGTTTGCGGCTATCGCCTTCACTTCGTTTTGCCCTGGGCTGAAACATCTCAATACCGCGCTCGCCACTAAAGTGCACGCGTTTCAGGTTTTCGGTCTCAGATTCCGGGCCCGGACTTTTGCGGCCCCTTTGCTCTTCGCTCCTCTGGGCCTTGAAGCGCTTGTCTCCCGTGCGTCCGCGGGGCGCGGGTGGGCGTTTGTTTTCTTCCTTTTTGGTACCGGCTTTTGCGCCGGCTTCGCTTTTATCCGGACCAGGCGCCCCACCGCGCCTGAACCTGGTGTTGGGGGAGCGCATGCCGCTGCGCGCCGGGGCGAGCGGTTCGGGCATCTCTGCTTCAAAATCCACGCCGGCGAGTTTCGCCAGTTTTTTGCCCAACTGGTCCTGCAACACCCTTGCCTTGACCGTATCGAGGCCACCAACGGCAATATCTCCCAGCTGGAAGGGGCCAAAGCTGGTGCGAATCAAACGGTTCACCTGCAAACCAAGGGAGGAAAGCACGTTCTTGATCTCGCGGTTCTTGCCTTCCTTGAGGGCAATCTGGAGCCAGACATTGCTGCCCTGCACCCGTTCAAGGGTCGCCTCGATTGGGCCATAACGCACCCCCTCAACGCTTACTCCGCGCCTCAGCTTATCTAGCTCGGCCTGCTCAATGCGGCCGTGGGCACGCACACGATAGCGGCGCAACCAGCCCGTTGCGGGCAGTTCAAGCACACGCTTGAGCCCGCCATCATTGGTCAGCAACAACAGGCCTTCGGTATTGATGTCCAGCCGCCCCACGGTGAGAACACGTGGCAGGCCCCTTTGTGCCAGATCCTGGAATATGGTCTTACGCCCCTCCGGGTCGCTTTCGGTAACCACCAGTCCGGCGGGCTTGTGGTAGAGCCAGACGCGGGTGCCGCGCTTTTCGGCCAGCGGCGTACCATCTACAGCTATGGTGTCGGCATCAACAACGTTGAAGGCCGGCGTGCGAATGGTTTTTCCATTCACCGCAACCCGCCCCGCTGTAATCCAGGTTTCGGCCTGTCGACGGGAGCAAAGACCGTGGCGTGCTATCACCTTGGCAAGACGATTGCCGGTTTTGGGAGACCCCGTTGTAGAGTGTGCGCTGTTCTCAGCCATTCCAGATTCCGCCGGGAAATTAAATTTACGCACCGCTTCTAAACCTTTTCCACCAAGATGGAACAGGCCAAATTGCGCTTTATCGGGGCAATGGGAACCAAAAAAAGTTGCGAGAGTTTCCTAGCCCGGCTGAAGGGCCGCGCGAATTTCCGGCGGACAGGCGGGGTCATCAAGTGGAACCAGGTCACCATTGGGTGCCAGACAGACAAGGTCGACACTGTTGACGGTGGTAAAGTAGCGCTCCGGGGGAAGATAAAGCGGACGGGGTCCATCACGAACGACACGCGCACCTGCCATGCGGGCGGTCAACTGGCGGGTTTCATCTTCGGTCAGCGGGCGCCCGGAAATAGAGCGTAAATCCACTACACGGGCGTTGCGGAGCCGACGCAAGTCTTCCTCGGTCAAGTTGGTCATATCAATCTGAACGGTGTCAGAATCTTCGGGCAATGCGCTCATATTGCTTTCAGTGGGGGGGGGCAGGCTGGCATTTTGGTTGGGCATAACCAGGCGCGCGCGCGGAGAAGAAATCTCAGGCTTTTCCTCGCGCTCAAGAACACCAAGACCGCGCAGAGTTTCGCTCATCACTTCGCGTTCAAAGGTTTCTGCATCGACAAAGGCGTTGGTGCCCTCAACCGTGGTGCAAGCTGAAATGAAGGACAACATCAGGCCCAAACCGGCAAAACCAGCCAAGCGCTTCAGGACACCGGATTGTTTGTTTCCGGCGAAGAAATTTGTTAATCTGGCAGCAATAATCATCAAATTTGCCCTGAGTTTTGCCCTGTTGCCACCCAATCCCATACGAAGCAGCTGTCTATCTATAGTTCGATGTTTTCCCTAATGCCAGATTCAGGCAGCATTGCGGTTAAACTTTTATATCCCTTTTGGGCAACACGACATCCAAAATCAAGAGCAATGCCCCAAGCGTGATGGCGGTATCAGCCAGATTGAAGACGTAAAATGACCAGTTTGATACATAGAAGTGGAAAAAATCAGCAACCCCGCCATAGAGCCAGCGATCGGTGGCATTGGAGAGCGCGCCACCAAGCACCAGCGCCAGCCCGGTACGTACCAGCAGGGACTTTTCCCGCCACCACCACCAGGCCAGAAGGGTCATGGCCGCACCAATAATCACCATTATCACCGGTTGGGGAAACCCGCTCAGCAGTCCGTAGGAAATACCACGGTTCCAGACCAGCCTATAGTTGAAGAAGCTGGTTACCGGCACAACTTCTCCACCAACCCAGCCTTCAATGTTGAGTTGATAAAACTTGTGGACGCGATCAAGGAGGAACGCGTCAAAACCGGCAACCAGACTGAAGATTACCGATTTTTGCGGTTTTACACTCATGTACCCGATACCGCCCGGCCGTTCTGTTCTCGCTCGCGCATGGCCTGTGCATCGCGTGGGGAAAGGTCGGGATAGTCCGGGTCGGTGCCCACATCGGGAGAGATTTTCCACGAGCGGGCGCAGCGTTTCCCTGTAGCGCGGGCAAAAACTACCGAAACACCGGGCACATCATCAAGACGGAAGGCTTGAGAAGGCCCCTCACCCTGCACAATCTCGATGTCAGAGGTGATGGATATTTCAGCCATGTCCTGACCGTGCAAAGCCACATAAAGACCGGTGTCGGCCACGAACACCTTCGGCGCGGCTTCCAGAGAGGAGCCGATATTCTTGTCTTTGCGTTCCAGTTCAAGCGCCCCGGTTATCACTTTTCGCACGGTGCGGATTTTGGCCCATTTTGCCTCCAGCTCCCCATTGGCCCAATTTTCCGGCACTTCAGGAAAGTGTTGCAGATGCACGGATGAATTCTCACCGGGGAAGCGTTCAAGCCAGATTTCTTCCATGGTGAACACCAGAACCGGGGCCAGCCACTTGGTCAGGCAATTGAACAATTCATTCAGAACTGTGAGCGAAGCGTGCCGCGTGGTGCTGGAGACGGGATCGCAATAAAGCGCATCCTTGCGGATATCAAAATAAAAGGCCGAGAGTTCCAGATTCATGAAATTTGAAAGCGTGGCGACGACTTTTTTATAGTCAAAATCCCTGTAGGCCTGTCGCACCAGCTTATCGAGCGCGGCAAGCCGAGAGAGCATCAGGCGCTCAAGCTCAGGCATGTCGGTAAAAGTGACATCATCCCGGGGCGTATAATGGGCAAGATTTCCCAGTAAAAACCGAAAGGAATTGCGCAGTTTGCGGTAGGTCTCGACATTGGTTTTTATGGCTTCGTCGCCCAGCCGCTGGTCGTCCCAATAATCGACCGAAGCGGTCCACAGGCGCAGAATATCGGCGCCATATTGCTTGACGATATCCTGGGGCGCCACCGTATTGCCGATGGATTTGGACATTTTGCGGCCCTTGGCGTCCAGGGTGAAACCGTTGGTCAACACCGCCTCATAGGGTGCACGGCCGGTGGTGCCGCAGCTTTCCAGAAGCGACGAATGGAACCAGCCCCGGTGCTGGTCGCTACCCTCAAGATAAAGCGAGGCGGGCCATTTCACATGGGGCCATTTTTTCTTGTTGCGCAGCACAAAGGCATGGGTGGAACCAGAATCAAACCAGACATCAAGAATGTCTGTGACCTGCTGGTACTGGTCGGCACCTTCAACGCCTGTCAGAAAGCGTTCTTTTGCTCCCTCGGCAAACCAGGCGTCAGACCCTTCTTTTCTGAAGGCTTCAAGAATACGGGCGTTGACGGTTTCGTCCTTGAGGACTTCGCCCGTTTCCCTGTGCACGAAAACGCTGATGGGCACCCCCCAGGCGCGCTGGCGCGACAGCACCCAGTCGGGGCGGTTTTCTATCATGGCGCGCAGGCGGTTCTGGCGCGAGGCGGGCACAAATCTTGTGTTGTCGATGGCGGCAAGGGCGCGGGTGCGAAGTGTGTCGGGAACCTTGTCCCCCCCACCCGCTTCGCCGCGCTCAGCACCCTCTCCCCCAAGGGGTGAGGAAAGAACAGGCGCACCAGTTTCAAAATCAAATGTCAGCCCGTCAAGTTCCTTGTCCATATGGACAAACCATTGGGGAGTATTGCGGAAAATAATCGGTTTTTTGGAGCGCCACGAATGGGGGTAGGAATGTTTGATACGACCGCGCGCAAACAGATTTCCAGCGTCGATGAGAGCGGCAATGACGCGTTTATTGGCGTCACCCTTTTTGCCCTTGTCGTCGATGATGCGGGCCGCGCCTTCTGGCGCTGACGGACCAAAACCGGGCACGTCCTTGGTGTAGTAGCCAGCGTCGTCGACGGAAAAAGGAATAGTGGCGTCGATGCCGCGCGCCTCAAGCTGGCGGGCGTTGGACGACCAGATGTCAAAATCGTCAGCGCCGTGGCCGGGGGCAGAATGCACAAATCCGGTGCCCGCCTCATCGGTGACGTGGTCGCCGTCCAGGAGGGGAACGTCGAATTCATAACCACCTCCAAACCCTTTAAGAGGGTGGGCGCAAGTGATAGCCGCAAGCTCACCATCGGTCACGTCAGACACACGCTTGAAAGTGAGTTTTGCTTTGGCCGCGCATTCCTCTGCCAGAGAATCGGCAAATATCAGTTTCTCGCCGGGTTGCGGCCCGAAGGTGTTTTCTGCCGCCGTTACCTCGTATAATCCGTAAGAGAGTTTGGAGTTGAAGGCGATGGCGCGGTTGGCGGGTATGGTCCACGGGGTCGTCGTCCAGATGACGATGGAAGCGCCCGACAAATCACCCGGTCCCGTTTCGTTTTCCCGGAAAATCATTTTAACCGGAAACTTCACCCAAATCGCATCACTCTCCACATCATGATATTCGATTTCCGCTTCGGCCAGAGCCGTCCGTTCGACCACGCTCCACATCACCGGTTTTGAGCCGCGATAAAGCTGGCCGGATATGGAGAATTTCATCAATTCCCCGGCAATGGTCGCTTCAGCGTCATAGGCCATGGTGGTATAGGGATTGTCCCAGTCCCCGGTTATCCCCAGCCGCTTGAATTCCTCGCGCTGCACGTCGAGCCATTTTTGCGCAAACTCGCGGCATTCCTTACGAAACTCGTTGATGGGCACTTCGTCCTTGTTTTTGCCTTTGGCCCGGTATTGCTCCTCGATTTTCCATTCGATGGGCAGTCCGTGGCAATCCCAGCCCGGCACATAGGCCGAATTGTAACCCAGCATCTGCATGGAGCGGGTGACCATGTCCTTGAGGACTTTATTCAGCGCGTGCCCGATATGGATGTTGCCGTTGGCGTAAGGGGGGCCATCGTGCAGGGTGAACTTTTCAGCACCTTTGGATTGCTCGCGCAGGCGTGCGTAAATATCCATATCCTCCCAACGCTTGAGCCATTGCGGCTCACGCTTTGGAAGACCCGCCCGCATGGGAAAATCAGTTTTGGGCAGAAAAAGCGTATCTGAATAGTCGCGAGTTGTCGCGCCGGTGTCGGTGTCAGTCATAAAGCATGCCTAGTGAGAATAATCGGGTTTACACTTGATACCACAAACAGCCCTTAACAAGCGTTTATGGCTGGTGGAAGAGGTTTTATCGGGACAATGGACCTTGCCACTATCCCTGGATAATGAACCCGAGCTTTTTGTCGAGCGGCGTCAGCGGCTGCACTTTTGCCAGCGCGGCTTTTGCCTTTTTGCTGTCGTCGTCCATTTGCACGATTAAGTCCTCTAACCCCTCAAAGGTCATTTGCCCCCGGATATGGTTTACTAGCGCGACTTCGATGGTTTGACCATAAATATCCTCGTCAAAGTCAAATATGTGCGCCTCAAAGGGACTGTGGTGAATATCAAACATGGGTTTTCCAAAACTGGCAACGCCATCAAACAGGCGTTCCCCCAGCCGAACGCGCACCCCGTAAACACCCTGGGCCAGCAGGCAGGTGGCGGGCAGTTTGAAATTGGCAGTGGGATAACCCAGTTCGCGCCCACGCTGGTCTCCCAGCACCACTTCGCCGGACAATTGCCAGTGATAACCCAGAAGCGCATTGGCCATATCAAGCTCACCGGTGTTCAGGCAGGCGCGGATGCGCGAGGAGGATACCGCATCGTTTTCCGTTTCCAGCAGGGGAAGCTGAAGCACGTTGAAGCCGGATTTTTCCCCCGCCTGTTTCAAGAACTCCGGGGTGCCGCGCCGGGCCTTGCCGAAGTGAAAGTCATTACCAACAACCACTGCTGAGGCTTTAAGGGCACAAACCAGAAACTGTTCGACAAAATCCTCTGCCTCCAGGGAAGCCAGATGTTTTGTGAACTCCATCACAATGATGGCATCCATGCCCAGTGCCCTGACCAGCCGGGCCTTGGCCTTACCATCGGTGAGCCGGAACATGAAGGGTTCAGGGGCAAACAGGTCGCGGGGGTGCGGCTCAAAAGTCAGCATCACCGCCGGTTTGTTTTCGGCGGCAGCCAGGCGCATGGTGCGCTCGATTACGGACTGGTGACCAAGATGTACACCATCAAAATTGCCGATGGCAACCACGCACCCCTTCAAGTCCGCCGGAACTTTCTCCAGGCCGTCAAGGGCCCAAAACTCACTCAATAGAACCGCTCCCTTGCAAAGGCACCGTTTGATTTTTCGGGCGAAACTGCCTGTTCCGGGCGCAGTTTGCAAGCGTGTACTGAAGCAGAAAAGCCAATGTCTGCATTTCTATGTATTTCACCCTAGAAAAATCTACCTATCCCGGACTTTACGGGCGCTTTAATGCCCCCGGCTAGCCTTGCGCCTGAGTTTGGAAGATGCGCCCAAATCTACGGCGCGCGTTCATGAAAGTACCCCGGGGGTTAGATATGTCACTCGACACCAGTTCGCCAATCCTTGTTGTGGATGATTATTCAACAATGGTGCGCATCCTGCGTAATCTGCTCAAACAGCTGGGTTATGAAAATGTGGATGATGCTTCTGACGGCAGTCAGGCTCTCGCCATGATACAGAAAAAGCAATACGGGCTGGTCATATCAGACTGGAACATGGAGCCTATGACCGGTTACGACCTGTTGCGCCAGGTGCGGGCGCGGGCAGAGACCGTACGCCTGCCCTTCATCATGGTGACGGCTGAATCAAAGACAGAAAACGTCATTGCCGCCAAAAAGGCCGGTGTGAACAATTATATCGTCAAACCGTTCAACGCGCAGACCCTCAAGGGCAAAATTGACGCGGTATTTGGAGCTTAAGACATGGGCAGCACAGCAAGAAGTTTAAACAAGCCTGCAAAAAAACCGGGCAAAGCAGCAAAAAAAGTGCAACCCGGCCCAGTTGAAGTGGCAAATGACGAGTTGGTGGTCCAGACCATCGTTGACCTGGGCGACAGGCTCAAAAACTCTTCTTCCGAACAGATGACACTTACCGATGTCATTAGTGTTGCCGAGTTACTGACAAGCTCCCTGCAACCCCTGCTCCGGCGTATTGACGTAACCCTGCAAAAGGAGTTGCGCGGTATTCTTATGAAAATTGAAAGTCTGCGGCAGGATATTTCCAAGGTTCATGCGGACGATATCGCCGACAATCGCATTCCTGAAGTGGGCAAGGAGCTTTCAGAGGTGGTCAAGGCCACCGAGTTTGCCACCAATTCCATCATGGGCGCCGCTGAGGCGGTTCTGGCAGCGGAGGATAAGCCCGAAAAGGAATATCGCGAATTGGTCACCGACCGGATGATGGCGGTTTTTGAAGCCTGTTCTTTTCAGGACATCACGGGTCAACGCATCACCAAGGTGGTGGATACGCTCGAAGTCATTGAAGAGCGCATCAACATTCTGTGCGAGATGATGGACAGCCACGCAGGGAAAACAGCGCCGGTTCTCACCGAATCTGAAAAATCCAAGGAAAAGCAATTGCTGCACGGTCCAACATCGGGTGGCGCCAGCCAATCTGATATTGATGCGCTGTTTTAGAGGCAGGGCCTAAAGGCGTGCCGGCGAGCCTACCAGACCAGCATCGGCATATGTCCTGCAAGACGCGCCCCGGTGGGAGCTATCAGCGCCTCAATATTGGCATCATTGGCACCCCCGGCTGTTGCCAATTCCCCGGCGTGAACCGAACCTGAAATGAACAGAAAATCTACTTTCTGAAGAGCTGCGCCCGCCGCGTCGGTGCGCACGGCGTCGCCAATGCTCAGGATACGGGCGCGCGGCACAGACAGGGCCTCCAGCTTTTTCAGCGCGTACTCATAAATGGGCGCAAAGGGCTTGCCCGCCATCACCACCTCACCGCCGCGTGCCTCATAAATGTCGGCCAGCGCCCCGGCACAATAGCGCAGCGTGTTGCCGACTTCGACAACTTTGTCCGGGTTGGCGCAAATCATCGGCAGTTTGCGCGCCAGCCAGATTTCCATCTCTGCATCATATCCGCCAGCAGCGAATATATCGGAATCCACATCGCTGACGATAATTGCTACAGCACTTTGTGCATCGCCAAGCTTTACATCAATTCCGGCAAACAGACTTTCCAGTCGTGAGGGGCCGACATGGCGGATATTCTTGCCTGCATAGCGTAAAATCTCTGCCCTTGCGACATCGCCGGAACTGGAGATTGCATCATAGGCATCATCTCCAATGCCAAGGCTTTCCAGCATAGCAACCACATCCGCAAGGGGGCGGGGCATATTTGTGACCAGCGCAACACGGGGAATGTTTTTTTTGTCCCTGCCTTTGAATTTCCTCAACGCGACATCAGCTTCAGGGTGCCGGGCCACCCCGTTGTGCAGCACTCCCCAGATATCACACAGAATAACATCATAATTGTCAGCAATTTCATGCAAGCCCTTCAGGGCTCCGGTAACGTTTGTCAAAATCTTGATTCCAAGGCAGGAGAAGAGGAGGATTAAGGGTTCAGGGGGAAGACGTTTCCGGCTGTGATGTTCGAGTGTGTTATTTTTTCCGATAATCTGGTTTATTATCGGTGACACGCTCTATTGGCCAGCCAGGTTGATTTGCAAAAAATCATCACTCTGGGACAGCAGGTCAGAGCGAATGGGCCCTGCTTTGGCCAGATAGGGCCCTTGCGCGAAACCGATGCCATCATCAACAAGTGTGAGCACCTGCTGCTCTGTCGTAACATTTACCATGATCAGGTCAACCTCAAAGCGGCTTACATAGGCAGCGATGTCTGCTGTATGAAAATCGGTGTAATGAGAAGGATTGTCTATAAACATTTTTGCGTCAGCCCGCACCGAACGGACCCCGAGGTTCTTTAGTTCCGAATAATTCAGGCGAAGTGATTTCACATCACAAAGGGAGAAGCCGATACCGCTTTTGGCCATGGCTTTCAGGGCTGGGGCATCATTGGCGCGCGCCTCCTGCCACTGCTCCTCTGTCAGGGAGAAGTTAAGCAGGTCAGAAATGGCACGGTTGGCATCAAGAATAGCCATGAGTTGATTACGCGATTGTTTGCTGGAGATGGTTGCCATGGAAATCGGTGCATAAATCGCAACCGGCTCCCCACCGGTTTTTGAACGCCGGGCAATGGTTATAGCGTCCATCAGGGCCATGCCCTCAATCTGGGCAACAAGATCCTGCCCGCCTTTCAGGGGCAGAAAATCGGAACCCTCAGCCAGTTCATTGTCCTCAAGCATCAGACGGGGTACCAGATCATAGCCATGGGTTCGCCGCTGGGGCAGCGTAATAATGGGCAATATGTGATGGATAAGACGGTCATCAGCCAACGCTTCACGCAGAATCTCGGGGGGAATTACCGGCTCTGCAGGCTTTTTTTTCTCCACCGAGACATACTCAATTCCGCCACGCCTTTTTTCTTCGCTCAAATCTGTCTGCCTGCGCTCTTTTTCAAAATCCGCCAGGGTTTCTGCGAGTTCACGCACCACCGTCCCCAATACGGAAACATCAGCTTCAAGCACCTCTACCCGCGAGCCCAACTCAAGATCTGCAAACTCGTTCATGCGCCGGCTCAGGTTCTGCCCCGCCTGAGCATCTGTTGAAAGAAGCCGTGAGAGGTCCTGAATAGAGCGCTCGAGGCGTTGCTGATCCCGCTGGCGCAGGATGCGTTCAAGCATGAACAGGCAGAAAACCAGTCCGATAATCCCGGCAAGAAGAGCTTCAATCAGAGTAAAGGTCAGCCCGAAATACGCAGTACCGGCGATGGCAATGCTGATGGCTGCAATAAATAGGTAGACGAGGCCCTGCACCTGATCCAATCCCTTTCCCCTTCAGCGCTTAAGATTCGCTCGCCTTTTACATAGCAGCTTGCGGCTGTTCGTTGAAGCATTGCGGCGGGCCGATAGCGCTTAAAAAAATCACTTTGCAGGCAAAATGCAAAAGACCCAAACACTTTATTTACCCTGTTGGCACAAACTGGAGTGTGGAACAGTTGCGTATACCCCAGAACAGGGAGACTATAAATCATGCGATCCGCAAACGGATCTGAAGCAGGCGTCAGTTTTCTGGTGATCGAGAACGATCCCGCATCCTTCCGGGTGATGCGGGACAATCTGGAAAATGAGTTTGGCGCGGGCCATTCCGTCAGCCATGCCGCTTCAGGAAAACAGGCAAGCTCGTTATTGCGCACTCAGGACTTCGACATCGTTCTTGCCGATGTTGAAAGCCTAAGCCACAATCTCTCCTCCGCCGAAGAGGGCATTTCTCTTGTCAGCCGTGCCGCTGGTTCCGCATTGGTCATTGCCCTATCAGAAGGGGGCTCGGTATCAGTGGCAGTTGCTGCCATGCGCGCCGGAGCCCATGACTATATCGCAAAACCCATCAACTACGCCGCTTTGTCCACCCGCATTGCAGAACTTGGCCATCGCCACGGCAATGCCAGGGCGCTCAATGCCGACAGGGACGGCCTTTTTTCACCTGACTTTGAGGGTTTTGTGGGCACGTCTCACCAGATGCGGATTATTTACGAACAAATTGAACGCATCGCGCCCTCTCCCGCTCCGGTTTTCATTACCGGAGAAAGCGGGACGGGCAAGGAAGTGTGCGCCGAAGCACTGCACAAGCGCAGTACTCGTGCCAACAAACCCTTTATCGCCATAAATTGCGGCGCTATCCCGCGTGACCTGATGGAGAGTGAAATATTCGGTGTTGCGCGCGGTGCTTATACCGGAGCCACCCATGACAGGTCCGGAGCTGCCGAACTGGCGCAAGGGGGCGTATTGTTCCTTGATGAAATTGGTGAGATGGATCTCGGCCTGCAGGCCAAGCTGCTCAGGTTTTTGCAGACCGGCTCCATAACCCGGGTTGGTGAAGCTACATCCCGACCCGTAGACGTCCGGGTGATTTGCGCCACAAATTCAAATCCTATGCAGATGATTGCGGAAAAGAAATTCAGGGAAGACCTGTTTTATCGTCTGCATGTTCTGCCCATACACCTGCCCCCGCTCAGGCAACGCCCCGCAGACATTCTGCCCCTGGCACAGACATTCCTCAAGCGCTACTCGGGCGAGGAAAACAAGCATTTTGAGGGTTTTTCCCAGAATGCAGCTGATATGATAGTTGCTCGGGAATGGCCGGGGAACGTGCGGCAGCTTCAAAACCTTATCCGGCGTGTTGTTGTCATGTTCGAGGGGTCTGAAATTACTGCCGATATGATTTCAGCAGCAGATATTGAAACCCGGGAAGTGCACACGCCCGAAGGCCCGTGCATGGAAAAACCTCAACCAATCCGGCCCATGTGGCATCAGGAGCAACGCATAATCGAGGATGCGCTGGCTCAATTTGACGGTAACATCGCCCAAGCCGCCGCCGCACTGGAGATCAGCCCTTCAACCATCTACCGCAAGCAGGCAGCCTGGGAGCAGATGCAGCAGCTAAAACAACAGGTAGCATGAGCGCCATTCGTTCAGGTCAGATAGGCAATATCTGCGCCCCAGAAGGCAACATGATCTTTTATCTGCGCGGCCAACGGGCAGGGATCAGCATAGTACCAGACGGCATCAGGTGAAATTTTTTCAACACCCACCAGATCGAAATGGGATGCATCGCCCTTGCAGGGGCAGTTGCTTGTGTGTTCCAAGGGGAGCAGAAACCTTTGCACAACATCTGCGCAGAATATAAGTGGCAATGGGATACTCCCCTTCCCTGAGGTCCAGCGCCGGGGTTGAACAGGCAACCCTATGTCCACTGAACATCACCCTCACCGGGCCTGAGCTTGGCACGATTGGTATATCTTTATCCCTGCATTTTTAGCCATGGGCAGCTCCTTCTTACAAAAAGTGCGGGTTTTTGTGATGCCCTGGTGAGCCAGTATTGGCGGCAGAAATCAAGGCAATACGACGTGAAGGCATGACGAAACATTTTGGAGGGCAAAAACTTGACACCCTTCGTTTGCAACCCTATATCCCCGGTTGGCTGTTAGCACTCTATAATGACGAGTGCTAACAAGACGTCATATTAACGCAACAGATCAAGACAGAAATTGGAGTGAGCATGAGCTTTCGTCCCCTTCATGACCGGGTGGTTGTCCGGCGCGTCGACAGCGAAGAGAAAACTGCCGGCGGCATTATCATCCCAGATACCGCAAAAGAAAAACCTTCCGAAGGCGTCATCATCTCTGTTGGGCCGGGTGCCCGTGATGAAGACGGCAAACACATCGCCCCTGATGTTAAAGCTGGCGATCGTGTTCTGTTCGGCAAGTGGTCTGGCACAGAAATCAAGATCAACGATGAAGACATGTTGATCATGAAAGAAAGTGACATCATGGGCGTGATCGAAGACTAAACCCTTCCTTCCGTCCTTTTTTATCAATTCCGATCAGGAGCTCCATTAAAATGGCTGCTAAAGAAGTCAAATTCTCCACCGAAGCCCGCGACAAGATGTTGCGCGGCGTGAATATTCTTGCCAACGCTGTAAAGGTTACGCTCGGCCCCAAAGGTCGCAATGTCATTCTGGACAAGTCCTTTGGCGCACCGCGTATCACCAAAGACGGTGTGACAGTTGCAAAAGAAATAGAACTTGATGACAAGTTTGAAAATATGGGCGCCCAGATGGTGCGTGCCGTGGCCTCCAAGACCAATGACATAGCCGGCGATGGCACAACCACGGCAACAGTTCTGGCTCAGTCGATCGTCAATGAGGGCGTAAAGGCCGTTGCGGCTGGCATGAACCCCATGGACCTGAAACGTGGCATTGACCTTGCAGTCAAGGAAGTTGTCGATAGCCTTGGCAGCGCGAAAAAGATTATCCAGACCGAAGCTGAAATTGCTCAGGTCGGCACCATCTCCGCCAACGGTGAAAGTGAAATCGGCGAGCAGATTGCCGATGCCATGCAGCGTGTTGGCAATGAGGGTGTGATCACCGTTGAAGAAGCCAAGTCGCTTGAAACCGAGACTGAAGTGGTTGAGGGCATGCAGTTCGACCGCGGGTACCTGTCACCCTATTTTGTGACCAATGCGGAAAAAATGACCGCAAACCTGGAAGAGCCCCTTATTCTTCTCCACGAAAAGAAGCTCTCCAACCTGCAGGCCATGTTGCCAATTCTCGAGTCTGTTGTGCAAAGCCAGCGTCCCCTGCTTATCATTGCAGAAGACGTGGACGGCGAAGCCCTTGCCACTCTGGTGGTCAACCGTTTGCGTGCCGGACTTAAAGTCTGTGCCGTGAAGGCTCCCGGGTTTGGCGACCGCCGCAAGGCCATGCTTGAGGATATCGCAATTCTGACTGGTGGTCAGGTGATCTCTGAAGAGCTGGGCATCAAGCTCGAAAACGTGACCATTGACATGCTTGGCACGGCAAAAGTTGTCGACATCACCAAGGAAACCACAACCATCGTTGATGGCGCGGGCTCCAAGGAAGATATCACGGGCCGTGTTGAGCAGATCAAAGCACAGATTGAAGAAACAACCTCCGACTACGACCGCGAGAAACTGCAAGAACGCCTGGCCAAACTGGCTGGTGGCGTAGCCGTTATCAAGGTCGGCGGAGCAACCGAGGTCGAAGTAAAAGAGCGCAAGGATCGCGTGGAAGACGCTTTGAATGCAACTCGTGCTGCCGTTGAAGAAGGCATCGTTTCAGGAGGTGGCATAGCCCTCTTGCGTGCTGCTGGTGCCATAAAGGCCAAGGGCGAAAACGCCGATCAGGACGCAGGCGTCAACATTGTTCGCCGTGCACTGCAAGGCCCCATCCGTCAGATTGCCGAGAATGCCGGTGACGAGGGCTCTGTTGTGGTGGGCAAGGTTGTAGACAACAAGTCCCAGACCTTTGGCTACAACGCTCAGACCGGCGAGTATGGCGACATGATCGAGATGGGCATTATCGACCCGGTTAAAGTGGTTCGCACCGCTTTGCAGGATGCCACATCGGTTGCTTCATTGCTGATCACCACTGAGGCCATGGTTGCTGAAATCCCCAAGGACGAAGCTCCTGCAATGGGTGGCGCACCTGACATGGGTGGCATGGGCGGCATGGGTGGCATGGGCTTCTAAAAAGCCCGGCACGCACAGCCGAATTATCAGGCGTTGGGTCGGCCCGACCGGCCCGGCACAGTTCCAGGGTTTTGACTTCCCAGTCTTGAACCCGGAAAAAGAGGCGCGAAGCTATAAGGCTTCGCGCCTCTTTTGCGACCTTATCGCACACATAATGCAACCAAGCTGAAATGGGTGAGTGCTTTTTTGGTTTTGTTAGCAAGATAGTGACATCATCAATTCACTATGGGCCCGAAACCGCGCCGGGAGGCGGAGATGGACAAAACCTATCGCGGACACCGTGTAGCGGTGGTACTGCCCTGCCACAATGAAGAAACGGCCATTGCGGACGTAGTCAGGGCCTTTGCCGACACTATTCCTCAGGCCAAGATATTTGTGTTCGACAACGCCTCCACCGATGCCACTGCGAGCCGGGCAAGCGCGGCGGGAGCCAGCATTATCCGGGTGCCAATTCCGGGCAAAGGCAATGTGGTACGGCGCATCTTTGCTGATGTTGAAGCCGACATCTATGTAATGGCCGATGGGGACGGCACCTATGAAACCGGTATTGCCCCGGCCATGATTGACAAACTTATCGACGAGCGTCTGGACATGGTGGTGGGGGCTCGAAAACCTGCTGGGGCTGGTCAGATATACCGTTTCGGACACACGTTCGGAAACCGCCTGCTGACCGGGACCGTCGCAAAGATTTTCGGCGAAGGTTTTACCGACATGCTTTCGGGATACCGGGTATTTTCCCGGCGCTATGTCAAATCGTTTCCCGCTCTTTCCAGGGGGTTCGAGATTGAAACCGAGTTGACCATCCACGCACTGGAACTGCGCGCGCCCTACGCCGAAATTGAAACTGCCTATTCGGCCCGCCCCGAAGGCTCAGTCAGCAAACTCTCGACCTACAAGGACGGTGCCCGCATCGCCAAAGCCATATTGCGGCTGCTCATTCGCGAACGTCCCCGTCAGGTCAATCTGATGCTGGCCTTTTCCATGGCCATTGCTTCGCTGGTTCTGGGCCTGCCGATTGTGTTCGAGTTTTTGCAGACCGGGCTGGTGCCACGCTTCCCCACCGCCTTTCTTGCCGGCATCATCATGCTGGGCGCGATGCTGATGGCGATTACCGCGGTTATTCTGGACAGCGTAGTCACGGGCCGGTCCGAGGCCAAACGGCTGACCTATCTCAGCGTTCCCGGCGTGAGGGCAAAAGACTGAAAGAGCTGACGAACTCTCATTTTCTCAGGTTTTCGCTGGTCGGCATTGTCGGCTTTATGGTTGATGCCGGAGTATTGGTGCTGGTTGACGGAGTGCTTGGCCCTTATGTCGGGCGATTGGTTTCGTTTGCTCTGGCGGTATTGACGACCTTTGTGTGCAACAAGTTTTTCACCTTCGCCAACAGGGAGAGCGGCCTTACGCTGCCCCGTGAGTTCGGGCGCTATTTCTCCGCCATGATCGCGGGGGGGAGCGCCAACTACGCGTCTTACGCAGCGCTGGTCTATTTCGTTGATATTGTGGCCGCATGGCCAGTCATTGGCGTAGCTATCGGCTCTATTGTCGGACTGGCGATAAATTTCGCACTGGCAAAAAACTGGATTTTCAGGTCTGAGCGTTAGAGGTTTTTTAGCCTCGCGGGGCGCAACGCATTTCTCACGACCCGTGAAATACGCGCTGCTCCAAATGGCGGGGCATCGCATGGGTGACGGCTCGCTTTTCGCTCGCTTCAGTCCGCTCTGAATGCGCCAAGTACCCGGTCGAGCAAAGCCTGCCTCCGCTCACTGAGATTCCGGGTGCGCGACACCACCAGACTAGCCTCACTTTTCAATATCACCCCATCCTCCAGCACCCGCAAGCCGTTGGCTTTGAGGGTGGAGCCGGTGGAGGTGATATCGACAATCAGGTCGGCAGCGCCCGAGGCGGGAGCGGCTTCGGTGGCCCCAAGGCTTTCAACGATTTTATATTCGGCAATGCCGTGGGCAGCGAAACAGCGCCTTGTAAGATTGACATATTTGGTCGCCACCCGGAGCCAGCGCCCGTGCCGGGAAGAAAAATCCGCCGCCACGTCCGAGAGGTCGGACATGGCTGAAACATCCAGCCACACGTCAGGAACAGCGACAACCACATCGGCCTGACCAAAGCCCAGCGCTTTGGCAACAATCACCTTGTCCGGTCCGTTCCGGCTTGCCTCGTGGATGAGGTCGGTGCCGGTGATGCCCATATCCAGATTGCCGCGAACCAGCTCGCGGGCGATTTCTCCGGCGGACAGAAACCGCACGACAATATAGGACTGCCCGGCAATCTTTCCCTGATAGGAACGGGCACCGCCGGGGCGTTCGATGGGCAGACCGGCGTCGGCAAACACCTTGCGGCTTTGTTCTTCGAGCCGACCCTTGGAGGGCACGGCAAGGATGATTTCGCCCTCTGGTTTTGCACTCACAAGCCTGCCTCCTGTTCAAGACGCTCGACCCAGAGGGCACAGCCCGAGGCGGGGATTTCCCTTTCGGCCCCAAGGCTTTGCAGCAGGCGGTCATACTGCCCGCCCGAAGCAAGAATGTCGCCGCCCTGCCCGGCAATCTCAAAAACCAGCCCGGTATAATAATGCAGGCGCGGCGAAAAGCCGGCCTCAAATTTCAGACCCGCGTCAGGCAGGAGCGCGGCCAGCGCTTTTGCGTGCGCTTTCACACCCGCCAGCGGCTTTTCGAGTGAAAGGCCGTTGGCATGAAACAGTTCCTCAGCCTCTCCAAGCGCCTGTTCGACCGGCCCGGAAATCTCCAGATAGGCGCGCAGCAGGGCAATGGTCTGTTCGGGCACTCTGGCGGCGGCCAGCGCCTGTTTTTCCATAAAACGGTCAGCGATTTCTTCGGGGTAACGGCTTTCAACCAGCGACAGGCCGCTTTCAAGCATTTGTCCGGTGATGTCCCCAACCAGATCATCCCGGGACTTGTCGGCCGGGGTTTTTGCGGTTCCCTCCAGACTGGCAAGGCGCTCAAGACTTGCCTGCATGGCTCTGGCGCTGCCAAAGCGGCGGCGCAGGCGCGGGCGCCAGACGGGCGGCATATCAGCAACCTCGAGCAGCGCTTCAAACAGAGCCACGCTGCCCAGCCGAACGGCAGGCGCATCGACATCATAAAGGGCAAGCCCTTGAGCGGTAAAACCAAACACACGGGTAAGGGCCTTGTCGGGGTCGGGCTGGTTGATGAGTTCAAGCCCGGCCTGTTCGAATTCTGCCGGTCCCTCAGCGCGCTGGCGGAACACCGGCCCCAGATAGGAGAAAGCGGCGGGGGTGTCGCCGGTAGCGGCAATATAGGCTTTGGCAATGGGCAGGGTGAAATCTGGCCTGAGGCAATATTCCTTGCCATCAGCGCCGGTTGTCAACAACAGGCGGGAGCCGAACTCCTCCCCGGCCAGGTCAAAATAATCACCGGCCGGCAGCAGGGTTGGCGGGTTGGCGAGCACCATGCCCTTCCCCGAAACAAGGGCGGTCAGGGCATTGCGACGCTGGCGCGCACCGGTGCTCACTTTTTGGCGTCCAGCCAGGCCCTTACGGCTGGCAGTTTTTTGATTTCCGCGACCATATCGGCGCGGTCCACCTCGAACTGGCCGGGGCGTTCGGATTTCCAGGTTTTGTTGTCGGCAATGGCGGCGGCAGCCTTTTTGCCCTCGTGCAGGTCTTTTATCTGGACGATGCCCTTGTCGCGCTCGTCACTGCCTTCAATGATGGCGGCAGGGGAATTGCGCCTGTCGGCATATTGCAATTGCTTACCAAAATTTTTCGGGTTGCCCTGATACATCTCGGCCCGAATACCGGCATTGCGCATTTCGGCGACCATTTTCTGGTACGAGCCAATCCGGTCCCGGTCCATGACACAGACCACCACCGGGCCGGGCATTTCAATGTCGTCGAGCTTGCCGAGGTTTTTCAGGGCCGTCATCAGGCGGGACACGCCAATGGAAAAGCCGGCTGCGGGAACCTTCTGGCCGGTGAAGCGCTGCACCAGCCCGTCATAACGCCCGCCGCCGCCGACAGAACCAAACACGACCTCTTCACCTTTTTCATTTTTGACAGGAAAAGTCAGCTCGGCTTCATAGACCATGCCGGTATAATATTCGAGACCACGGACGCAGGAGGGGTCGATGCGGATTCGGTCGGGACCGTAGTTTAAGGCGAGTAAAAGGTCTTCAATATTTCTTAGCTCCTGTTGCCCGTCCCCGGCCAAACGAGCGCCTTCATAGTTACCGGTTAAGTCGCCCGTCCCTCCTGCGATTCTAGCCATTAAAATATCATATACACTTTCACCTTCCGGCCCAGTACCTTGAAGGTACTGTAGCATAAATTCAATCTGCCCCTCACCTAGCCCCGCACCTTCAGTGAAATCGCCGCTCTCGTCCTTGCGACCTTTGCCAAGCAGCAGTTTGACGCCCTCGATGCCGAACTTGTCGAGCTTGTCGATGGCCCTGAGCACCGCCAGCTTTTGCGCTTCGTCGGTGACGCCGATAGCTTCGAGTACCCCGTCGAGCACCTTGCGGTTGTTGACCCGGATGACATAATCGCCGCGTTTTATGCCCAGCGCCTCCATGGTGTCGGCCATCATCATGCACATTTCCGCATCGGCCTGAACGCCGGGCGCGCCGACAATATCGGCATCAAACTGCATGAACTGGCGAAAACGTCCGGGACCCGGCTTTTCGTTGCGGAACACCCAGCCCTGCCGGTAGGTGCGGTAGGGCATGGCAATTTCGTTGATGTTCTGAGCCACATGGCGGGCCAGCGGCGCCGTCAGATCATAGCGCAGGCTCATCCATTGTTCATCATCGTCCTGCAACGAGAACACCCCGGTATTGGGCCTGTCGGTATCGGGCAGAAACTTGCCCAGCGCGTCGGTATATTCAAAAAACGGGGTTTCCAGCGCATCAAAGCCGTAAAGCTCAAAAACCTTGCGGATTTTTGCCACCATGCGTTCGGTGCTGCGAATATCATTTGCCGAACGGTCGCCAAACCCGCGCGGCAGCCGCGCCTTGGTGCGAAATGTTTTTTGCTTTTTGGCCATGATGGGTGCCTGTTGTTCAATGCTGGCCGCTCTTAGCGGATTGAGGGGAAGCGGGCAAGAACAACAGGATGGAGGGGATAATCAGGGCCGAATGAAGTCATTGCGGGCCGTTTCAATCTCTGCACGGCAGAAACAATCCTCTATATGGTCATTGACCAGCCCCATGGCCTGCATGAAGGCATAACAGGTGGTGGGACCGACAAATTTCCAGCCGCGTTTTTTCAAATCCTTGGAAAGGGCCATGGATTCTTCGGTTGTGCCCATGGTTTTGAGTGTTTCCCAACTCAGCTCTTGGGGGCGGTTTTGTGGCTTTGGCTCAAACTCCCAGAAATAGGCGGCGAGCGAGCTGAATTCGTCGCGCAGTTCGAGCGCGCGCCGGGCATTGTTGATGGTTGCGTTGATTTTGCCCCGGTGGCGGACGATGCCGGTGTCCTGAAGCAGGCGATCCACATCGCGCTCGCCAAATTTTGCGACTTGCTCAAAATCAAAGCCAGCAAAGGCGCTGCGAAAACCCTCTCGTTTGCGCAAAATGGTGATCCAGGACAGACCGGACTGAAAACCTTCAAGACAGATTTTTTCAAACAAACGCTGGTCGTCGATTACCGGCCAGCCCCATTCCTTATCGTGATAGGATATATAAAACGGGTCATCCCCCGGCCATGGACAGCGGTTGTTCTTGGTTTCATTCATGCCTGCTCCCTCATACTTGACACGCCCCACGCAATATACTTATTGGCACAGGGTTTTTATGTGGCAAGGGCTTCAAATACTTTTGCGCAGAAAATATCCAGGGGGGAACTTTGATCATACCAGCGCAGTTATGCGGACTGATCGTCGAGGATAATGATTATTCACGATCATTGGCGGCGGGGTGCCTTAAAAAGCTGGGCATCGGCACCGTGTTGGAGGCACCGGATGGTGCCGCCGGGTTGCAGTTGCTGCACAACCAAAGTATCGATTTCGTACTTTTAGACTGGTATATGCCTGAAATAAACGGAGCAGGGTTTATTCGGCTGGCGCGGGAGGGACAGGTAAACTGCCCCAGGGATATTCCCATTATCATTTCGACAGCCTATGCCACACGCGAAAATATCACGCGTATCCAGGAGTTGGGTGTGAAGGAAATTCTCATTAAGCCGTTTGATGCAAAGCAACTTTCCCGCGCCATATCAGGTGCCCTGTCAAAAGTCACGACAGGAATTTCAAATGACGAACCGGAGGACGATGCAGACGACGAACAGATTTTGTTGTAGGCTCCCAACAAGCAATGTCGACTTGCCCTGGCGCAGAACAGTCTTGTTAACTATCTGAAAACCATAATTCTTATAGCAGAGTTAACCAACCTGCTTTACGCCAAATTTCCCATTTCTGATTAAATTTCTTTCAAATTTCCGGGGAGATACTCATCGCCCGGCCTGAAGTTATTTGGAGATGATGGATGAATGTTTTCAAACAGGCGACAGCGCTTGCTCTTGTTTTGCTTTTATTGCCAAGCGGGGTGGTTGCACCTGCATGGGCCGGACAGAGCGCCGTTTCCTATCCTCCGCCGGCGGGCATGACCCTTACCACTTCAACGCCCGGCAACGGGCTGGCGCTGGTCAGCAATAAAACGACCAGCCCCCAATATCTGCGCCAGATCGTAGCCTATCGGACGAACGAACGTCCTGGCACCGTTATTGTGAATACCGCCGAGAAGTTCCTTTATCTTGTCCTGCCCGGAAACCGGGCCTTACGTTATGGCGTCGGCGTGGCGCGAGAGGGTTTTGAATGGACCGGGACCAACAGGGTTTCGGCCAAGCGGGAATGGCCGGGCTGGACCCCGCCAGCTGAAATGCGCCTGCGTGAACCGGAACTACCTGCGTTTATGCCGGGGGGGCCGGATAACCCTCTTGGAGCACGTGCACTCTATCTGGGTTCAACGCTCTATCGCATCCACGGTACGAGCCAGGCATGGACCATCGGACAGAACGTATCTTCAGGCTGTATCCGCCTGACCAACCAGGACGTTAAAGACCTTTATAACCGGGTGCGTCTGGGTGCCAAAGTCATCGTTTTATAGTCTTAGGACCGGACGGTCCTTGGTCAGAGGCGCTATTTATTAACAAGATCTCAACAGAGTTGAAGCAAATGTTATCCGGGGGCTAAACGCTCTTTAGGGAAGTTGTGCCACCCTGCCCCTGAACGGCTAAAGTGAAAAGACGCAGCATGGGCATTTTTCTTGAAAAGATCTATCGCTTCAAAAAAGACGAACGCGGTGTATTCGCCGTCATTTTTGGCATCTTGTCTGTGGTTATGGTCGCAACTTCGGGTGCCGTTGTGGACTATGTGGGTGTGCAACAGGCCCGCTCCCAGGCACAAATTGCATTGGATGCCACAGTTTTAGCGCTACAACCCTCTATTTATTCCCTTACCGATGAGCAGATCCGCGTACTGGCCGAAGATATGGTTCAGGAGCGCATGGCCGCTTCAGGGGTGAGCATTGAGATGGAGACAGCAGAATCAATTACCACCGATGGAACCTTATTCCTGCAGGCTCGGATGACCGTACCCATGGCTTTTGTTTCCCTGGTCGGCATCTCGGAAATGAACGCACGGGTCGCCGCGCAAGCCACGCGCAAAAAACTCGCGGTCGAAGTTATGATGGTTCTGGATAATTCCGGCTCCATGGCAGCCTCCTCACGCATGACGAACCTGAAAACGGCTGCCTCAAATGCGGCGGAAATTCTGTTTGACGGCGAAGAGACACAGTCCAACGTATTTATCGGCATTGTGCCGTTCACCAGCTTTGTGAACATTGGAACAGACAACTCCAACGCCAGCTGGCTTGATGTGGCGGGTGAATCCAGCATCGCCAATGATAATTTTGATGATGACAGTGATGATTCCACTCCATTTAACGGGAACGTCAACCGCCTGGCCCTTTATGATCAGCTTAACAACGTGAGCTGGCGGGGGTGCGTTGATGCCCGTCCACATACTCAAACCGGACCCGATTCCCATCTGGACACGGATGACACGCCGCCAACAAACAGCAATCCCGATACCAAATTCGTTCCCTCCTTCGCGCCGGATACGCCTGATTCCTGGGCAACCTGGCTGGCCGACTATGAAGATGACAATGACGCCCCCGCCTGCAACGGAATCAACGGCGGCTCGGACCGTGAGCGCCAGGAGCGCTTGTGCAAATATGACGGGAACATCAACACCGCCTCCTGGGGTCCCAACTTTGATTGCCCCAGCGCCGAACTTCTGCCCCTGACCAACTATAAACAGCCGGTGCTTGACGCCATCGACGATATGGAAGCCCGCGGCGCGACCAACATCCACATGGGCACAATATGGGGTTTCCGCGCACTCTCCCCCGGCGAACCTTTTACCGAAGGTGGTGAATATGATGAAGCAACCGCCAAGGTGCTCATTGTGATGACTGACGGTCAGAATACCATGTATGCGCGCAACAATATGAACGGGGCTGCATACAACTCCCCCTATGGCTATCCCTTCAACGGGCGCCTGGGTGCCGTGGGCTGGTCGAGCAACCAGATGATAGCGGAAATGAATGTCAGAACGATCGAATCCTGCAACAATGCCAAAGCTCAGGATATTACAGTTTACACGGTCGGGCTCAATCCGCCCAACAATGCAACCCGGACCATGCTGGAAAACTGCGCCACCAGCGTCGCTCACGCATATTTCCCCGAGCAACCAAGTGAACTGGATGCTGTGTTTTCCGACATCGCAAATCAGTTGGCAGCCCTCAGGCTGGCACAATAGACAGGCCCCCGGCAGAAAACAGGCCTTGAAAAGGCCTTCCCGCCTTGTTGCAGAATTGGAAGAAATCAATTTTTCAGAGGATGGTACCGCCTCCCTGAATCGAACAGGGGACCTCTAGATCCACATTCTAGCGCTCTAACCAACTGAGCTAAGGCGGCACTTGTCTGCTCTTGCAAGACGGGCGGAACATATGTCGTTGATGCTGCACTGACAAGAGTTGAATTTGCTTCTTTTCCTCAGCCGGAGCGGCTCTTTTATCTTAACCATGGAATCTATTGATGCCGACCACATGGCCAGGCGATCTGGACCCCGTCTGCTTGACTCTATAGCCTGACAATACGTTAACAAATCCCGCGCCTTGTCCCGGAATGGCACAAACGTGTAAAAGGTTTCTCGACAAATGCGGGGTATTGAGGTTGAGGCCGGGAGTCTTTAGCGAAGAAGTTTAGTGATTTATGAGTAGTGATTGGATCAGGTCGGTATCGGCAGGGGCGATCTTCAGCCGGATGGCTGAGCGACGTCCGGCTTGGCTGTGGACGCCGGACGGAGAAACGCTTATCTGGCGCAATCCTGCCGCCCGCCTGTTTATGGCCAAACGGAAAAAACATAAGAGCCGACAACCAAAAGAGGCCATTCCCATCAAAGGGCAGGTCCGCCGGCTGATGCGGCTGGGCACCCCTGGCCTGCCCAGTCTGGCAAGAGTGAGGTTTCTGGTAGGCCAGAAACCGGTTTCAGCGACTTGCACCTGCACACCCCTGCATCTGGAAAATGGCGAGCAAGCCCTTTTGATTGTCGGCGTGGAAAAAATTGAAAAATCATTGTTCCGAAATCTGGAACTGCCCGACCCAATTGCCAGCTCTTTGTTCCAAAACCACAACGAACATCTGTTTTTTGACGAGAAAGGGCGGGGCTTTTCAGGTTCCGAACATGCCCTTCATGAATGGGGCAGCAAAACATTCAAGCCGGGGGGAAAATGGCGGGCCGTGCTGGATGCCGGCGAAACAGGTTTTGGCCTTGCGTTACGAGAAACAGACAGCAGCAGGTCTGATGTCAGGCCTTCCGATAAGGCAGAGGGGGCTATTGCCCCTGATATTTCCGAACAAAAAACTAAAACCAAAAAAACCGGAAAGCATGGCCCGGTTAGAGTTAAATCCAAAAGTACCTCAAAAAAACAACTAAGCGGATTGCTTGATCAACTGGCTGATCGTCCGAGTCTGTTTGCCCCTTTGGGGCTAGAGGTTGATGGGGCGGAACAAACTACGCCCACAGAAACTGCCAATGCTCTTCCAGGCGCAGAATTCGGGATGCTGGAAACAGAAAACACGCCCTCACAAAACTCAGACCAATGGCGCGTGACCGGACGGGGTTTTATTGCCAAAAAAAACCAGAGCATTGAAAACAAAACGTCCCCTTTGAGCGCGGCCGAAACCGGGAACACTGACAAAACACCGGTAGAGGTAACGGATAAATCAGGTTCCGAACCGATCTATGACCGTGATGTGGACCGCGTTGCGCGCTACAATTTTGATGAGTTGTCGCGCCTGCTAAAGGATCGAGTTGACAGGGATGGCGAGGCACCGGAGAAAACTCCACCGCCCCCTGAGCCATTGAGCCGCAAGGTGGTGGCGCAAACTGAAACCGCAAAACACAAGGGAACTTCGGATAAAACAATCAAGCTGAGCGAAGAACTGCTGGTTCTTAACCGGCTGCCTGTCGGAATCCTGATATTTCGGAACCAGTCAATTCTGTTTGCCAACAGGGCGCTGGCCGACATCATGGGAAGTCCCAGTATCGCCCGGCTACGCGAAGGCGGTCTTGATGCCATCTTCCCCAAGGTTGAGGATGAAAGTGCAACACTGGGTCCTGTTGCACACCTGCTTGACATGAACGGTCAAGAGGTACCGGTCCGTGCCCGTTTGCAAACGATTGTCTGGCAGGGGCGCCCTGCACTCATGCTCTCGGCTCAGCGGGACAGCTCTTTGAATGCGGATGGGGAGTTGAACATCAAAGCCTTCGTCCGGGCCCAGGCGGCAGCACAAAACGAGGGGTATTTTGAAGCAGACGGAAGAGGGGCCATCACACAGGTCAGCAAACTTGCGGCGCAATTGCTTGAGAAAACACCCTCTGAGCTGGTCGGGAAAACGCTCCGCGAATTGACCGATGAAAGGGCCCAGAAAAAACTCGCATATTTTCTGGCGCAACCGGCAAAATTTGCTGAAACAGCACGTCCCAATATCAGGATTCAGGCCATGAGGCCCCTTGTGGAAATCAACCTGTTTACGCAGGGACGTGCCGGACTTGTTTCCGGCTATTTCGGGACCGTTGCTAAAACCGCCCGGCCCGCAAAGCCCGCTTCAGGCTCTGACAGCCGAGCAGACATCGACATGCTGAAACGTTTGAGCCGGGAAATTCGGCGACCTCTCAATTCAATTGTCGGGTTTTCAGAGCTGGTGCAATCCGAAGCGTTTGGGAAACAGGAGAACCAGCGCTATCGGGAATATGCCCGGGATATCAAAAGCGCAGGTCTTGAGATATCCCGACTGGTGGATGAAATCGACGAATATGTGCGCCTTGAAAGCGAGGACAAGTTTGCTGAAGCGCTGGATTTCAACCTGGGTGAGTTGCTGGATGAATGTCTGAGGCTGGTTCGACGTCAGGCCAATCACCAGCAGGTGTTCGTGCGCAGCGCAATTTCAGAGGATATTCGAAATGTCAGTGCCGACCGCGCGACAATGCGCCAGGCAATCCTGAACCTGCTGGCCAGCGCCATTGATCAATCTCCACCCGGTGGCAAGGTCATTTTGTCGGCCCAGGTGGAGCCCGATGGCTCTGTTGGAGTGCATGTGCGCAATTCCGACACCCATCCGGGCGAATCCGAAGACCGGTTTGTGGTGTTTCGCGAGGGGGACACGAAGCGCCGCGAAAGCACGGTACCCTTAAAATCGAGCATGGGTTTGACGCTTACCCGCTCGCTGTTGGCGGTCAACGAATGTTCGCTCTCCATTGATCCCTCAGCGGGTACCGGTACCCTGATGACGCTGGTCATTCCAGCAGAACGCATATCAGAAAAGGGCTGATTCAAATTTCACGGGAAGACATTGTGCCGCGGTAATTGCCCCTCTCTTGCCGCCGGTAGGGCGCTGATAACAAAGCCGAATGTTCAGCGTTTCTTGAATCATTCTAAATAAAAGATGCTATCCTAACTCATTGTTTTTCAATCGTTTCTTGACAGGAACGAAGAGACGTCGCACAAGTACACCTGCTTGCTCGGGGCCTTTACCCCCTTGGAACAGGAGAAAATAATGAAGCTCACCTTCAGAGTAGCAATTGTTGCTGCTTTCGTTTTGCTGCCAGCGGCAACGTCTGCCAGCGAAGTCAATATCTATTCTTCCCGCCAGCCAGAACTCATCGCCCCCCTTCTGGATGCCTTTAGTGAAGAAACGGGCATCAGAACCCGCGTGCTCAATCTGAGCAACGGCCTGGTAGAACGCCTCAAGGCTGAGGGCCGCAACTCTCCCGCTGATGTGGTTTTGACTGTTGATATCGGCCGACTGATTGCCCTTAAGGATGCCGGAGTGACACAGGCCGTTGAGAGTGCTGTCATCAAAGCCAATATACCCGCTCAGTTCAGAGATACCGAAAACAACTGGTTCGGACTGACCATGCGGGCGCGGGTTGTTTATGCCTCACGCGAGAGGGTCACGCAGAATTCCATTACCTATGCTGAACTGGCCGAGCCCAAATGGGCGGAGCGCATATGCACCCGCTCGGGCCAGCATCCCTATAATATTGCGCTGTTTGCCTCGATTATTGCCAATGAGGGTGAAGAGGCGGCAGAACAATGGTTGCGCGGCCTCAAGGCAAACCTTGCCCGTTCTCCAAGTGGAAACGACCGGGCGCAGGCGCAGGGAATTTTTTCAGGAGAGTGTGATCTGGCTATCGGATACACCTATTATGTGGGCCTGATGCGCACCAATGCGAAAAACCCCGAACAACAGGAGTGGGAGGCCTCGATGAAAGTACTCTTTCCTGACGCCAATGAACGCGGTACCCACGTGAACATTTCCGGCATGGCCATGGCCGCCCATGCCCCCAACCCGGAAGAGGCGCTGGCGCTCATGGAGTTTTTATCCAGCGTCAGAGCCCAGGAGATTTACGCGCAGAGCGTTTATGAATATCCGCTTACGCCGGGGGCCAAACCCAGCGAACTGGTCAGCAGTATGGGCGAATTGAAACCAGACCCGCTCCCCCTTGAAACCATCGCTGACCTGCGCAACACAGCCTCCCGGCTGGTCGACAAAGTCGGCTTTAATGACTGATATTGGGTAGGGATGCCGGTGCCCGCTAAACTATCAGTCACAAGCGCCTTATCTGCTCTGCCCGCGGTTCGTCAGGACCGCGGGCTGGTTCTGGGCTCGGGGCTGATTGCCCTGTTCGTTGCCATGCCGATTTTGGCGTTGCTGGTTATGGCCGTTTCGGGAGACCTTGAAAGCCTTCATCGCCTGAGTGCCACGATTCTGCCCAAAGCGAGCATGACAACCATTCTGCTGTTGGCGGGGCTTGCGGTGTTTGCCGGTTCTATTGGCGCAATTTCGGCATGGCTTGTATCCTTTTTCGAGTTTCCGGGGCGCAGGATTTTTATCTGGGCACTTATGCTTCCTCTCGCCGTACCCACCTACATAAGTGCCTACGCCTTCACTGAATTCTTCACCTTCACCGGCCCGGTGCAAACACTTGTGCGCACAATGGGCGGGTTCACCTCCTCGCGTGATTACTGGTTCCCCGAAATACGCTCCCTGTGGGGGGCGGTCTTTGTGCTCTCCCTTGTGCTTTATCCCTATGTGTTTCTCAGTGTCCGAGCCATCTTTTTTGTTCAGGGCAAGAGGGCGATCGAGGCCGGGCTGTTGCTTGGTGCAAACCAGGGACGGATTCTAACACACATCCTCTTGCCGCTGGCGCGACCCGCATTGGCGCTCGGGATCATTCTGGCAATGATGGAGGCGATCAACGACATAGGCGCGATGGAATATCTTGGCGTTCAAACCCTGACTTTTTCAATATTTTCCATCTGGGTCAATCAGGGGGATATGGCAGGGTCAGCGCAACTGGCACTGATCCTGCTGTTTCTGGTTCTGGCGCTGATTGCCGGAGAACGGCTGGCCCGGGGCAGGCAGCGGTTCAGCGAAGTCGGCAGCAGCGCAACCATACGCTTTGAGCGCATAAAACTGTCGGGAGCCAGAGCCGGGCTGGCCTTTATCCTTTGTTTTGCTCCCGTGGGGCTCGGGTTCGGTGTGCCCTTTGTCATTCTGAGCGGTTATGCGAGCCGGTACGTTTTTGCAGGCTTTGATCCCAGATTACTGGATGCTCTGGCGACCAGCCTCATGCTTGCCTTAATCGCAGCGCTCGTGACCGTGGCCCTGGCGTTGCTTTTAAGTTACGCGGTGCGGGTACGCCACACCCGGTTCATGAACTTTCTGGTGCGTTTTGCCTCCGTGGGCTACGCCATGCCCGGCACCATCATTGCACTGGGAATTTTTCTGCCCATTGCGGCGTTCGACAATTTTGTTGATGCGCGCATGCGTGAGGTGTTTGGCCTCTCCACCGGCCTGCTGCTCACTGGCTCGGGGGCAACACTGGTTTTTGCCTATGTGGTGCGATTCATGGCCGTTGCAGAAGGCTCAATAGATGCCGGC
The DNA here is from genome assembly GCA_026981645.1 of Hyphomicrobiales bacterium. Taxonomy (GTDB): domain Bacteria; phylum Pseudomonadota; class Alphaproteobacteria; order Rhizobiales; family Devosiaceae; genus DROE01. The sequence goes on from JALSII010000006.1 coordinate 248,768, forward strand.
TTCAAAAAGATTTCCCCCAACCTGGATGATGCGGCCCGGAACTTTGGCTACTCCCGGTGGCAGATATTCAGGCAAATATTGCTGCCCATGATGCGCCCCGCCATCGCAACCGCAGCATTGCTTGTGTTCATTGATGCGTTAAAGGAACTTTCCGCAACTCTGGTATTGCGCCCCTTTGGTATCGAAACCACAGCAATCTATATTCACGACCTGGCTTCAAGGGGACGCATTGAGCAGGCCGGGCTGGCCTCGCTGCTGCTGGTGGTGGCTGGTATTGTTCCAGTCATCATTCTCACCCGAACACTCCTGAAAGAGCGCCCAGGCACGGCAAGGTGACTGCCATTTCTCACGTTTCCTTACCGCTGACCAAGCGCTCAGACTGATACAGGCTTTCCCTCATTATCAAACTTGTGCACCTGAGCGCCGATGGGGGCAATGGAAACCATATCACCCAGCCCACTGGTGGCCCGGCCTGACTGGCGTACGACGATGGGCTCTTCCTGGCCGATATCAACATAAAGAAAGCTGTCTGAACCAAGGTTTTCCACATGAACAACCTTGCCGGACCAGTCGCCTTTTTCAACAATTTCAAGATGCTCGGCGCGGGCTCCAAGTGTGATAGCCCCGTATTTTTTTGCCACATCTCCGGTGAAAAAATTCATCTTGGGCGAACCAATAAACCCGGCAACAAAAACTGAATTGGGGTGATCGTAAAGCTCCATGGGTGTGCCTACCTGCTCCACCCGTCCATTGCGCAATACCACGATGCGGTCAGCCATGGTCATGGCTTCGACCTGATCGTGGGTCACGTAAATCATGGTGGTTTCGGGCAGGCTATCACTCAAAGCCGCTATTTCCATGCGCATCTGCACGCGCAACGCCGCATCGAGGTTGGAAAGGGGCTCATCAAACAGAAATACTTTGGGGTCACGCACAATGGAGCGGCCGATAGCCACCCGCTGGCGCTGCCCCCCTGACAGGGCCTTGGGCAGGCGATCCAGATAATCGGTGAGTTGCAGCTTCTCCGCTGCTTCTGTAACGAGGCGCTTTATTTCATTCTTGGGCGTGCCACTGAGTTTGAGGGAATAGGCCATGTTATCATAGACTGTCATGTGGGGATAAAGCGCATAGGATTGAAACACCATGGCAATACCGCGTTTGGAGGGGGCAACCTCGTTTACCCGGCGTCCGCCAATCTGCAATTCACCGCTGGTAATATCCTCAAGGCCCGAAATACAACGCAAAAGCGTTGACTTCCCACAACCCGATGGACCGACAAATACGATAAACTCCCCCGACTTTATTTCCAGATTTATGTCCTTGAGCACCTCCACCTTGCCATAAGCCTTATAGAGGTTGGTGATTTTCAGGTCAGTCATGATTCTTCCCCCTTCAAACGAAATGTGGCTGTAGTTCAGGCCTGAATCAAGGCAATCAGAGCGCCAAAAGCCGGTAGATTGATGGTGGACTCATCTTTGAACTCCACCGAGCCGGGCGCGTTGATACTCTCAAGATTCATATCCCCTGGCAGATCAAAAACCTTGTCCTTGCCGGACATGTTGAAAACGCAAAACAGGGATTGTTGCGCACAGGTTCTGGTAAAGGCCAGAATATCTGGAGGAGCTTCAACCAGTGTGATGTCCCCTGCGGTCAATGCCGGCTGACTTTTGCGGAAGCGGATAAAACGCCGGTAAAAACCCAGAATTGAACTTTCGCCCATATGTTCCTGGTGATCAACGGCCCGGGTCAGGTGATCGGCGGGGACCGGCAGCCAGCTTCGAGGCGCGGTGGTGAAACCGCCAAGGTGGGCCTGGGCCTGCCAGACCATGGGCGTACGGCATCCGTCACGACCCTTGAAGTTGGGCCAGAATTCCTTGCCATAAGGATCGGTGATATCCTCATAGGCGATATCGGCTTCCGTCAGGCCGAGCTCCTCGCCCTGGTAGAGGCACACCGAGCCGCGCAGGCTCATCAGCACCATCGCAGCAAGGCGGGCAAGGCGCCCCTCATCGCCATGCTTGCTCCAGCGGGAAACATGGCGTTTTACATCATGATTGGAAAAAGCCAGGCATTGCCAGCCCTCCGGTGCGGTTTCTTCTGCCTTGCGAATAGACTTGATGAAATGTTCGGCGTCAAAGGTTCCCCCCAGAAAGTCGAACGTGTAGGCCATATGAAGTTTGTCGCCGCCCGAGGTATACTCAGCCATGATTTCAAGCTGTCGCTGGGCGTCTCCCACTTCTCCCACCGTGGTGGTACCGGGGTATTCGTCCATCAGCTTTCTGACACGTTTGAGGAATTCAAGATTTTTGGGCTGCGACTTGTCGAACAGATGGTCCTGAAGATTGTAGGGGTTCACGTCCGGGGCGATTGAAGCATTGAAATCCTCGGGTGCCACCGGGGGATTGGAACGCAGGCTGGGTGCATGAAAATAAAAGTTCACTGTATCCAGACGAAAACCATCGACCTTGCGTTCGAGCCAGAAACGCATCTCGGCAAGAACTGCGTCCTGCACTTCACAATTGTGGAAATTCAAATCCGGCTGGGAGGTCAGGAAATTATGGAAAAAATACTGCTTGCGGCGCGGATCCCAATGCCAGGCTGAGCCTCCGAAAATAGAGAGCCAGTTATTGGGCGGCGTACCATCGGCCTTGGGATCGGCCCACACATACCAGTCGGCGCGCGGGTTGGTTCTATTCTGGCGGCTTTCCTGAAACCAGCGGTGCTGATCTGAACTGTGGGAAATAACCTGATCGATTATGACCTTGAGACCAAGCCCGTGGGCCTTTTCAATCAGGCGGTCAAAATCCTCTATTGTTCCAAATATGGGATCGACATCCCGGTAATTGGAAACATCATAGCCAAAATCTTTCATGGGAGAGGTGAAAAACGGGCTAAGCCATATGGCGTCCACGCCAAGATCGGCCACATATTCCAGACGCTGGGTAACACCGACAAGGTCGCCGATGCCATCGCCATTGTGGTCCTGAAACGAACGCGGGTAAATCTGATAAATCACGGCACCGCGCCACCATTGAGATCTGGTGGTGGCTGTGTGGGCTGGAGTTGGATCCTGGCCGTAGAAATCGTGAATCAAACCCGGCCTCCCCAACCGATGGCAGCTCTGCCCAAAAGTTTTGTAGCTTCTGTCAAAACCCAGTCAATCCGGGTTTCCAAAACGTTTTAGTAATCAATTGTTAACGAACTCGCACCGGCTGCGTCAACTGCGTTCCAGGATATATTTCGAGCTTTTGCATTGAGGGTTTTTCCGCTATTCAGAATGTCTGATGCAAAGTACTCCCTTCAAGACACGCAAATCACCCGGCATGGCAGGCCGCAGCGTGACCATTAAGGATCTGGCTCTTGAACTGGGGCTGTCCATCACCACCATTTCACGGGCGCTCAATGGCTATAGCGATGTGGGGGAAAAAACCCGGGCCCGGGTGGTGGAGGCCGCCAGCCGGCACGGGTATCGCCCCAACCGCAATGCCCAGAGGCTGGTCACCAAACGTACCAGAAATATCGCCTGGGTGCAGGCTGACAATGATCGGAAATTTGTTGATCCGCATTTTGTCGAGGTGATGGCCGGAGTATTGCGTGGTGCACGAACCGGCAACTATGACATAATCCTGACAAGCGACACCTCAGAGCACCAGGTGGCAGTGTATGAGCGTTATGTGGGAGATCATTCTGTCGATGGTTTCATTATTGATTCCCCTCAGCTCTGTGACCCAAGAATCGAGTTTCTGCTGGAAGCACAAAAACCGTTCGTTGTGCACGGCAGGTCGGAACGAGCCAATGAGTTCAGTTGGGTCGACGTGGACAATTATGGCAATTTCTTCAAACTTACCAAACTGCTGGTAGCTAACGGGCACCGAAATATTGCCTTCATCAATGGCGATGAGCGTTTCACTTTTGCGGCCGCGCGCCGTCGCGGGGTCAGCGAGGCACTTGAAGCTTTGGACATGCCACAAAGCACAGTTCGTATCTTTAACGCTGCACACCCGATGGGCGATGCGGGCTTTCAGCTCACTTCGCAGGCCCTCCGCGATATGAGCGTTTCTGCCATTCTTTATTCATCCTCACTCATGGCGGTCGAGGGCCAGTCGGCATTGCTCCGGGCGGGGCGGGAGCCGGGCAAGGATATCGCCATTGCAACCATGGACGACATGCTGCATTATCTGGACCTCTCCCCTTATGAGGATATTTTTACCTTCGTGCGCTCTTCTCTGCGTGACGCTGGCGAATTGCTGGCCGCCAAACTTATTGCGCGGTGCGAAAAGCAGGCCGAGGTCAGCCAAACGGTGGTTCCCTCAATCTTTTTTGTTGCGCCCGATCTGGACGGATCAGTGCTAAAAAAATAGCGAAGTAATCCATACTCGTATTTTGGTAACACTCTATTTGACAGAACCAGCAAGCAGGCCGCGCACGAAATAGCGCTGCAGAGAAAAGAAGACTATCAGCGGGACGATGATGGAAATGAATGCCCCTGAAGTCAGGATTTCCCAGTTGTCACCCCTTGAACCTAGCAGTTCGCGCAGGCGCCCGGTGAGTACCAGCGTTTTTTCCGTATTGCCCAAAAACACGGTTGCCACAAGCAGGTCGTTCCAGACCCAGAGAAACTGAAAAATCGCAAACGAGGCCAGCGCCGGAAAGCTCAGGGGCAAGACCATTGTGGTAAAAATCTTGAAGTGTGAAGCTCCGTCTATGCGCGCGGATTCCATGATTTCACGGGGCAGTCCGGCCATGTAGTTGCGCAGCAGGTAAATCGCCAGCGGCAACCCGAAGCCGGTGTGGGCAAGCCAGATGCCCAGATAGGTTTTGCTCTCGCCCCCGGTCCAGGAAGCGATGCCGTTATACATGCGCAAAAGCGGAATGAGCGACATTTGCAGCGGCACAACCAGCATGCCGACAACGACGGCAACCAGCAGGCCACGCCCCGAAAATTTCATCCAGGCGAGCGCGTAGGCGGCAAAAGCTGCAATGAGAATAGGGATAATCGTTGCCGGAACGGTTACGGTGAACGAGTTGACGAACGAACGCCCGATGCCGGAAGAATCCAGCACCTCCACATAGTTTTCAAGGGTAAACCGAGGTGGAATTTCAGCAATAAAAAATATTCTGGGACCACGGGTATGGGTAAAGGCTTCGCCCGACACCCACTCATAAGAGCCGTCCCGGTTAACGGTGATTTCTCCGGCATCGCGCATGGACAAAGTCTCGCCCGGCAGGGCTGCGGCCAGTTCGCTGGATTTTGTTCCAAAGCTTTTGATGGAGCGACCCGAACCGGGCTCAAATATCTCTCCCCGGATAACAAACCGCCCGTCTTCCTCAACCTGGCTATCGGCAAGGGGAAGACGGGCCAGTTCATTGCGCTCTGTTACCACAAGCGCCGTCCACCAACCAGAAACGGTCAGTTGGTCCTTGTCTCTTAGGGAGGAAACCAACAGGCCGACGGTGGGGAAGGACCAGAGAATTACCAGAAACAAAAGGGCTGCATGGGCGAACATGCGTCCCCAGCGGATACGTGCAAAAAACGAGATTTGGGGCTCTGATACAGAGGTAGCCGTTTGGGTCTGAATGCTCATCAGCGTGTGGTCTCCTCTGAGTTCACGTTGCGGATGTTCCAGACCATGATGGGCAGAACTGCGAACATGATGAAAAGGGCAATCGTCGAGGAGCGACCGCTATCCCCCCCGCCGCGGAACATCCAGTCGAACATCAGATTGGCCAGAACCTGGGTGTCCCACTGCCCGTTGGTCATGGCCAATACAATATCAAACACCTTGAGCACCGTGATGGTGATAGTGGTCCAGACCACAAGAATTGTCGGGAAAATCTGCGGGATCATGATGCCAAAGAAAATCTGGATGTCGGTCGCCCCGTCGATACGGGCAGCTTCCAGAGTTTCTTCTGGAATACCACGAAGCGCTGCCGAAAGAATGACCATGGCAAAGCCGGTCTGAATCCAGATGAGAATGATCATCAGGAAAAAATTGTTCCAGAAGGGAACCGTAATCCAGGCCTGTGGACTTCCGCCAAACATCTGGACCAAGGCGTTAAGCACGCCTATCTGGTCGGCGTCGGGACCGCGAAAATCAAATACAAATTTCCAGATCACCGAAGCACCAACAAACGAAATTGCCATGGGCATGAAAATCAGCGACTTGGCGATATTGCCCCACCAGAGCCTGTCGGCAAGCACGGCCACGAGCAGGCCAAAGCCGGTGGAGGCCGTGGGAACGACGATGAGCCAGAGCAGATTATTGCCCGCCGCCTGCAGAAATCTGGGGTCGGTCAGGGCCCATGTGAAATTGGCAAGACCGACAAAGTTGGTTGCCGTTCGGTCATGCAGGGCGAGCCAGAGCGTGGCAAACACCGGATAGGCGAGGTAGACGCCCATGAAAAACAGTGCGGGGAAAAGAAACAGCCAGGGGCGAATGCGTGAGCGTAGCGTGTCGCGCTGAACCGACTGGCGACCGCTCAAACCGGGACCATCGGAGCGCAAAAACCGGTCAAGAAGCCAGTTGGTGCCCCAGAAATAGATGAAGCAAGCCACAACGCCTATGAGTATGGTTAGAAATGCGCTTGTTACCTGTTCAAACATCTGAATCTCCCCTTTTCAGATATTGAAGTCTTGCGGGTCGAATGACCCGGCACCAGATGAAGGAGCCGGGTCAAAATCTTGTTGGTACGCTTTATTTAATTGCGTCCCAGGAGGCCTGAATTTCGTCAGCCACTTCCTGAGCGGACTTGCCCGATGTGTAGTCGACCATGCCTGTCCAGAACGAGCCTGCGCCAATGGCACCAGGCATCAGGTCAGAACCATCAAACCGGAACGTGGTTGCGTTAGCCAGAATTCCCCCCAGCTTGCGCAAGGTGTCGTTGGCATATTTGCTTTCATCAACTCCGGTATGCGGTGTCAGGAAACCGGCAAGACCCATCCATATTTCGTGGGCTTCGGGGGTTTGCAGGTAACGAACAAAGGCCTGAGCGGCTTCACTGTCATTGGTGATGGCGAACAATGTGCCGCCACCCAAAACAGGGCGACCAAGGTCTTTTTCAGCATAGGCGGGGAAGTAGAAGAAATCCGCATCTGTGCCCAGTTCCGTGCCTTCAGGGAAGAAGGCGGGGATGAACGATGCCTGACGGTGCATATAACACTTGGGCGGCACCGAGAACAGGCCCTTGGGGCTGTCGCGGAAGTCTGTGGACCCGACGGCTGCTGCGCCGCCATCTACCCAGTCATCGTTGCGGGCAAACATGCCAAAGGTATCAATGGCCGCTACAACACGCGGATCATTGAACGGCATTTCGTTGGTCACCCATTGGTCGTAAACCTCGGGAGGCTGCGTGCGAAGCATAATATCTTCCACCCAGTCGGTCGCAGGCCAGCCCGTTGCGCCACCGGAGCCCAGACCGATGCACCAGGGCGTTCCACCATCGGCAACAATCTGCTCCGAGAGCGCGATCAATTCTTCCATGGTGCCAGGTACTTCGTAACCGGCATCAGCGAAATTGTCCGGCGAGTACCAGACAAGTGACTTTACGTCGGCCTTATAGGGCATTGCGAACATTTTGGTGTCACCGTTCTCGTCCGGGTAGCTTGAAAGATCAACCCAGGATTGGCCCGCAGCGTAGTTTTCGATGACATAATCTCTTACATCGTCACCGATTGGTGTCAGGCTGCCTCGCGAAGCAAGATCTGCTGCCAGACCGGGCTGGGGGAATACAGCGATATTCGGTGCCGAGCCTGCGGAAACGTCAATAACGATCTGCTGCTCGAAACTGTCGGAGCCCGCATATTCAACGCTGGCACCGGTCGCCTCGACAAATCCGTCGATGACTTTCTGAAAGTTTTCCTGATCAACTGTGAGCCATGGGCCAAAAATGGTCAGGTTCTGCCCGGAAAGGTCCGGCATCCCGTGGGATGCGGCGCTGACGCCGCTAACCGAAGCCATGAGCAATGCTAAAGCGGACGCGCCCGCCAAAAGTTTAATGTGCATGTTTTTCCTCCCATTGCACTTTTGGGTTCAAAATTACCCTCCGCCAGAACCCGAATTTTTGCCACCTTCTCCAACCGAATGAAGATTTACCAAAACGTTTCGGTAACCAAAACGTTTTGGGAGTCGGGTGTGGCAATCTCTGGCCATGTTGCGGTGCTTTAAGGTTGCATAAAGAATTGCGCTTGCCAAGATGGTTTTGGCAACAGAAGAAAATTCGTAAAAAACCCGCTATTTCAGAGGATTAGGGAATGGCGGAGGTGGCTCCGATTTTATACGACACCCTTCATATAACATCCCGACGTCAAACCTTGAGGTCTGGAACCGCCTCGATCAAGGCGGATGCGACCTTTGCGAACGCTTGCGCCTCAGCGCCCTCGGGGTCAGCCTGCGTAACCGGCTTTCCCCTGTCAGACTGCTCGCGGATTGCCATGTGAAGGGGTACCTCACCAAGAAAAGGAATGTCCTGTTTTCCGGCTTCGTCCTGCGCGCCACCGTGACCAAAAATATCGTAGCGCTCTCCGGTGTCCGGGGCGACAAAATAGCTCATATTTTCGATGAGGCCGAGCACCGGCACTTTCATGCGCTTGAACATATTCACCGCCCGGCGGGCGTCAATCAGGGCGAGATCCTGTGGTGTCGAAACGATGACCGCGCCGGTTGCCGCAACCGACTGTCCCAGAGAAATCTGGATGTCGCCGGTTCCCGGGGGCAGGTCGATAATGAGCACATCAAGCTCTCCCCATTCGGTTTCCCGAAGCAGTTGGCGAAGGGCCGAGGAGGCCATGGGACCACGCCAGACCACCGCCTGATCGGCTTCAACCATGGGTCCGATGGACATCGCTTTGAGACCAAACGCTTCAAAGGGCAAAAACAGCTTTTCGTCACGAAAGGCCGGCTTGCCTTCGATACCGAGCAGCTTGGGAATGGAGGGGCCATAGAGGTCAGCGTCCAGAATGCCGACTTTAAGGCCCTTGTTTTTCAGGGCCAGAGCCAGGTTGACCGAGCAGGTGGATTTGCCCACACCGCCCTTGCCCGACGCCACGGCAATAATATGCCTGATACCTTTAACCGGCTGGGGCGTGTTGGGGGCGGGCTGTTGCGGCGCAGCGCCTGGTTGTCCCGCCCCTGCAGGCGCACTGTCAGCAGTCAGCGAAACCAGAACCTTGCGCCCCTCTGCAACTTTTTCTACCGCCTCAGTGGCAGCGGCACGCACGGGCCCGAAGGCGCCCTCCATGCCCGCCTCAACCGATATGGCCAGCGCAAGAGCACTCGGGGTCACGATGATATCGCTCAGACCCGGATAATCGGCAAGATTGCCGCCACCGGGTACGTTTACGCTTTTCAGCGCTTCGCGTGCGGTGGCAGCGATGGGGTTATCGGACATTGCAACGAGACCTAGAGTATGGACTGGCCGGTGGAGGCCCAGTCTTTCACAAAACCTTCCAGTCCCTTATCGGTCAGCGGGTGCTGGTACATCTTATGGATAATGCCCGGGGGGATTGTCGCCACATCAGCGCCTGCAAGCGCTGCCTCGGAAACATGGTTGAGCGTGCGGATCGAGGCGGCCAGTATCTCGGTGGTGAACGCGTAGTTGTCGTAAATCGTACGGATGTCTGCAATCAGATCCATGCCCGGCAGATTGATATCATCGAGGCGTCCGATGAAGGGAGAGATGTATGTCGCACCCACTTTTGCCGCCAGCAATGCCTGATTGGCGGAAAAACACAGGGTGACATTGGTCTTGATGTCATTGCTGGTAAAATGTCTGCACGCTTTGAGGCCCGCCGGAGTGAGGGGAACCTTTATCACAACGTTGGGGGCGATCTTTGCCAGGTGCTCGCCTTCAGCAATCATGCCTTCAACATCAAGGGCTGCGACTTCTGCGGAAACCGGACCGTCAACAATTTTGCAAATTTCAGCAATCACCTGCTTGAAATCGCGGCCTGATTTGGCGATCAGGGAAGGATTTGTGGTGACGCCATCCAGCAGACCGGTAGCCTGCAATTCGCGGATGTCATCGACCTCTGCGGTATCGACAAAGAACTTCATTTCAGGACCTTTCCAGGTGGGGAAACGAGAGCCGCTCAGGCTCAACTTCCCTTTCATAAAACCTATGCAGGTTGATTGTGTAGCATCGTATGGCGATTTCGCAAGAGCAAAGCAATCCGGATTTTTTGAGGGGTTGGTCAACAGAACAAATGGCGAGCCCTCAATCCAAAACCTCCAGAATGGCGCTGGCCAGCGCATCGGTGTCATCAACCGGCACCCCGGCGATGTTTACCCGGCTGTCATCAATCAGGTAAATGCCCTTTTCAACCTTGAGCCTTTCCACAGCTTGAGGAGAGAGGCCAAGCAGGGAAAACATCCCCCGATGCTCGGCGACAAAATCAAACTCATCGGAATTGGAGAGCTTGCGCAGGGAGGCCGCCAGGCTGGTGCGCGAGGTCAACATTTGCTCCCGCATTGTTTTCAGCTCATCCTCCCATTCCTGGCGCAGTTCGGGATCAGCAAGAATTGTGCGCACAATTTCGGCCCCATGGTCGGGCGACTGGGAAAAAGAGGCACGAATGACATTGGCCATTTGCGAGAACACTATATCGGCGGCGCGTTTTTCCGCAGCCACGGCAATGGCAACCCCGGCGCGTTCACGATAGAGGCCAAAATTCTTGGAGGCTGAAAAGCCGATCATCATTTCGGGGCAGGTTTGGGCAATTTTTCGTACTCCGTACGCGTCTTTTTCAAGCCCGTCACCAAACCCGAGATAGGCAAGATCAAGGAAGGGAAATGCCCCGGTGCGGTTCAGGCTTTCAGCCACTTTGTCCCATTGTTCCGGGGTCAGGTTGGCACCGGTGGGATTATGGCAGCAGGCGTGCAGAAGAACGATATCATCAGGCCCGAGCCGCTCCAGCACTGCCATCATATCATTGAAGCGTACAGAACGGGTTTCGGAATCGAAATAGGGATAGGTCTGCGGAGAGAGACCCGCCAGTTCCATCATCGGCCAGTGGTTGGGCCATGAGGGGTCGGACATCCAGACCTTTGCGCCGGGTCTGGCGCGGTTGAGCAACTGGTTAATGACCCAGAGCGAGCCTGTGCCCCCCGGTGCCTGAACCGAAGCCACCCGGCTGAGATCGATGCTTTTACCGAAAACCAGATCTACAATGGCGTCACAAAAGCCCCGATTGCCTGAAACCCCCACATAGGTTTTGGTAGTCTGGGCATCAAATATGCGCTGCTCGGCCTTCTTGACGGCAGACATGACCGGGGTATTGCCCGAAGGATCCTTGAAAACGCCGATCCCCAGATCGAGCTTGTCGTCACGCGGGTCAGCGCGATATTCTCCCAGCAATGCAAAAATCTTGTCGACCGGGGCTTTTTTGAGTGTCTCGAACATGGGGGGCGTCCTTGATGATTTCGAACCGAATTTTCACGAGTAGGTTTATATGCCTTCATAACTCATTTGCAATTGATCTGGCGCCTGTTTTCTCTGATTGCCGGTGAGTCTGGATTTCTCGCGCAGGAGTGAACAGGGATTGTAACGCAACCGTCGGCAAATGCCGCTAGGCTTGCTCTCAATCAGAACCAGAGAATTATCATCCCGGGGTAAAATCGAATATGCTTCGAACTTTGTTGATTGCATTATCGCTGATGGCCTCATGGCCGGTTTTTTCCAAAACACTGCTGCCCGACGGAAAGCATGACCCCGATGCCATTGCCGATGTGGTAGTCACCAGCGGCGACAAGGATATTGCCGCCGCGTGGCTGATCGCCCCCACACAGCGCTATCCCCATTTTGTACTCGGACAGGATTATGAACCTTCGGGTTTGCGGGTGGTGTCACGCACGGGCCAGGTTGCAACGCTGATGCTCGCCGAAAGATTTGTATTCGAGGATCGCACAGCACGGCTTGCTGATCTGGACAGCGACGGGCGCGATGAAATTATTGTTGTTCTTACGGCCCGGGAACGCGGGGCGGCTCTTGCCGCCTATGCGCTTGAAGAGGGGCGGCTGGTCCTGAAAACAAGAACGCCCTTTATCGGGCTGCCCTTTCGCTGGCTCAACCCGGCGGGGATTGCTGATTATGACGGGGATGGACAACTTGACGTTGCGCTTGTGCAAAAGCCGCATTTAAGCAAGCAACTTGAAATCTGGACGCTTGAAAATGGCGTGTTCTCCCGCATTGCCAGCGTGCCGGACATCTCCAACCACCATATTGGCGCGCCTGAGACAGGTCTTTCAGCAAGTGCTGATTTTGATGGCGATGGGATAGACGATATTGCGCTGGTCAGCGGCAATTACTCGGTGTTACGGATATTGAGCTTTGCCGACCGGAAATTACGCGAAATCACCCGGCAGCCCCTGCCCGCACAGGCAACAGGGGATTTTTTGCTGGCCCCCGCAAATAATGGCTGGCGGCTGAAAATCCCACTGGCCAGCGGCAAGGTCTTTGAAACAATTCTACCTGAACAGGCAGAATTTCCCTCAGAAGGTTGACGCGATGACGCCAGAGCGCAAAAAGAGGCCCTGCTGAAATTTCGCAAGGATGTTCCCATGCCCGTTATAAATCGTATTGCCGAATTCCACGAAGAAATCACCGGCTGGCGGCGCGACCTGCACGCCCATCCCGAGTTGCTTTATGATGTGCACCGCACAGCGGGCAAGGTTGAAGAACTTTTGAAATCCTTTGGCGTTGACGAGGTGGTCACAGGGCTGGGGCGCACCGGCGTGGTCGGCGTCATCAAAGGGCATCAGAGCAACAGCGGCAAGGTTATCGGCCTGCGGGCCGATATGGACGCCCTGCCCATTGTCGAGACCACCGGCAAGCCGTACGCATCCAAAACCGAAGGCAAAATGCATGCCTGCGGCCATGACGGGCATACCGCCATGCTGTTGGGCGCTGCCAAATACCTGGCAGAGACCCGCAATTTTGACGGCACCGCCATCGTCATCTTTCAACCCGCCGAAGAGGGTGGCGCCGGAGGCAAGGCCATGGTTGATGATGGTCTTATGGACCGCTTTGGCATTGAACAGGTTTTTGGAATGCACAACATGCCCGGCCTGCCCGTTGGACAGTTCGCCATTCGAGAGGGCGGAATGATGGCGGCAACGGACGAATTTACGATTAAAATCGAGGGCGTGGGTGGTCATGCGGCAGCGCCGAACAAGGGCATCGACCCCATTGTCATTGGCGCACAGATGGCAGTTGCTTTACAAACGCTGGTCTCGCGCAATGTGGACCCCATTGAAAGCGCCGTGCTCAGCATCACCCAGATTCATGCAGGCGAGGCCTTTAATGTTATCCCTGCAACAGCAGTATTGAACGGCACCGTCAGGACATTGGATGAAGGCGTGCGCAAGCTGATGGAGCAACGCATGGGCGAAATGGTGCCCAAACTGGCTGAAGCCTTTGGTGCAAAAGCCCATCTCGATTTCAAGCGGGGTTATCCGGTGGTGGTGAATGCTCCGGCACAAACGGACTTTGCCGCCAAAATCGCACGTGAAATTGCCGGTAAGGAAAAAGTTGATACCGAAGTTGCTCCGGTCATGGGGGGGGAGGATTTTGCCTATATGTCAAACGCTCGGCCCGGCGCCTTCATATTCATGGGCAATGGAGACAGTGCCAACCTGCATCAGGCAGCCTATGATTTTAACGATGAAATCATTCCCCTTGGCTGCACCTACTGGGTAAAAATGGTGGAAACCGCCCTGCCCGCTTCGTGAAACAGCGCAACCTGAACTTCGATATTGTCCGGCGCGATGCGCTGACGATGCTAATTGCGCTGGCCGGAGGGCTGGTTGCATACTGGCTTGACATGCCGGCTGCCTTTCTTGCCGGCGGTGCCATTGCTGTTGCGATTGCAGGATTTTCCGGGTTGCGACTCTCCATTTCAAAACCTTTGATGTATCTGGGTTTTATCATTGTCGGCATGGCAGTGGGTGCCAATGTCGCCAGCGATTCTCTGCAACTGGTGCGCCAATGGCCCCTGAGCATGCTCGGGCTGGTTGCAATGCTGGTTTTTATTGTGGGGGCAAGCTGGTTCATGTTGCGCCGCCTGTTCGGACTTGACCGCGCAACCGCCTTTTATTCGGCAATGCCGGGGCATTTGAGCCTCATTCTGGCCCTTACGGCCTCGGGCATTGCTGACAGCCGCCGCATCTCCATCATCATGGGCGTGCGGGTGCTGGCGCTCACCATCGTTCTGCCCATCGGCGCGATGCTTGGGGGGGAACTTCCCGCTGTACCCCTGACGTCAGGGCCGACATTGAGCCTTGCTTCCATCGGGATGCTGGCGGCGGCCTGCATTATGGGTGGCATCGCACTTGAACTGCTCAAGGTGCCCGGCGGTCTTATTCTGGGGGCGATGGTTGTTGCGGTTGCAGGCAAGCTTTCCGGGTTTTATCAGGGCCAGTTGCCCGACGCCCTCACCGGATTTGCTTTTGTCCTGATGGGCGCACTCATCGGCTCGCGCATGTCGGGAGTGAGTTGGGCCGAACTTCGCCAGTCAGCGGCAGCGGGTCTGGCCGTCACCGCAATTGCCGTGGGCACCGTCACCGCCAGCGGCCTCATCCTTACCACATACATGGATATGCCGCTGGGGCAGGTATGGCTGGGTCTTGCGCCGGGCGCTCTGGAAGCAATGATCGCGCTTGGTCTGGCCTTTGGCTATGACAGCGCGTTTATTGCCGCTCACCACACATGGCGTCTGCTGATACTGGGGTTTGCAATCCCGCTGTTTGCGCCTTTTGTTGCGCATCCTCGAAACAAGAAAAACGGGGTTTAAGCGTCAACAATGTTTTCAAGTAAAATAACAACCCTGATTGTTGCCACGATAATCGGCACAAGCGTTGCGGCCTCACAAGAAAACAATGCACATTTTCGCACCTATGAAACCAGCTTTGAATCAGTAGATGATTTTGCCGGGTTTTACAGTGTGCCCCAGGATAGAAAACCCACCGCAAGCCATGATTTGACTTCTGAAATTGTTCGCTCCGGCCGCCTTTCCCACAAGGGGTGGATAACCGGCGGCAATCCGGCCAGCAGTATTTTTGTCAACAACAATCACCGCGGGTACCCGACAGTCCAGCTATATAAACTGGCGGATGGAGCCTTTAGAACCCCGGTCAGAATTGAATTCTGGGTCTGGCTGGATATGGAATTAAAACCCGGAGAGTGGTTCAGCTTTGCAACCCTTGACCACACGACCAAAGATATCTGGGACCCGGTTCTGATCAACCTGAGTGATGAGGGATTTGTGCACCTGATGCATGTGCCGGCAAACGGCAGGGGGATTACCAGTTTCCAGACAAAATCGGTGAAATTTCCGTTTCGCCAATGGGTCAAACTCAGCGCTGAGCTGCATTTTGATAAAAATGATGGCTATGCAAGAGTCTGGCAAAACGACGTGCTGGTTTCCGAGGCCCCGGTCAGGCGCGGCAACGGACTTCTTACCCAGGCGCATTTCGGCCTTTATGCGCCGCCTTCGCTTTCTGCCGGCGTGATATATAATGACGATTTGAAAATCATGGAGATCACTAAACACCCAGGGACAGAACCCTAACGGTTGAGGCGCTCACGAATTTCTTTTCCGGCCTTGAACTGGGGGGCATATTTTTCGCCCACGTTCACTTTTTCGCCGGTTCGCGGATTTCGTCCGATCCTTGCGGGGCGGTTTTTGACGGAAAAAGCACCAAAGCCACGCAATTCCACCCGGTCCCCCCGTGCCAGAGCGTTACTTATTTCATCAAAGATTGCCGCAACGATATTCTCCACATCCTTTTGAAAAAGATGAGGGTTTTCATCAACAAGTTTTTGTATCAATTCAGATTTAATCATCGAGACCCCACTAAAAGACCTGTTATTGCTATACTGGCAGGGCTTTTACAAGCCAACGTGCCAAACAGAAACCAAACCGTCAAGCGTAACAGCATCGACTGAAGCAAGATCAAACCCCAGAAATGAGGCAATATCCCCGCCAAGGATGTTGTTAAACCGCTCCCAATCCGAAAGCGGCAACGGAAATGCACGGTAAACCGGCAGATCTTCTTCAACTTCTTGTGTTTCAAGCCAGGCAATGGCTTCTGCCTCGCCGCCAAACTCATCAATCAGACCGGCTTCCAGTGCCACCCGGCCATTGACGATGCGCCCGTCGGCCAGTTCCAGTGTTCGGGAACGGCTTAAGCCCCGGCGTTCCGCAACAATGTCAACAAACCAGTTATAGCTGTCATCAACCAGCGCCTGCAGACTTGCCCTGACTTCGCCCTGAAGCGGTTCGTCACTGTCCGGCTCTGCCTTGAGCGGACCAGAGGCCACCTTGTCCAGGTCAATGCCGATTGTGTTGAGCAGACCGCTGGCATCCACATGGCTGAACAGAACACCGATTGAGCCAACGATGGACAGACGGCGGGCAAAAACCCTGTCAGCGGCAATGGCGCTCATATAGGCCGCAGATGCGCCCACTTCATTGATGACTGCAACCACCGGTTTTTCAGCCCGCAATTTTGTCAGCGTCTCATAAAGCTCTTCGCCCCCCGCTGTTGAACCGCCGGGGCTGTTGATGCGTACGATTACTGCCTTGACCTGTTCGTCCTCGGCCAGATCCTCAAGCACTGCCATGCGCTGGGCATTGGTGGTAATGACGCCCTCGATGACTACAAGCGCAACATAATCCTGGGGGGATTGAAATCCCTCGGTCATCCGCGCCCCAAGCGCAACAAGCGCCGCGCCAAGAGCCACAAAGGCGAAAACCCGCCAACGCATGCGTGATTTACGCAAGGCGCGTGTCACAGGCATTCCATCGGTTCTCTTTTCAGGGGAAGTCACAATCATTCTGTCCCGGCAAAGTTTCCTGAAAGGTCAAAAAAGGCCCGCATTTCCTTGAGGAAAAGCGGGCCCTGTTTATGTCAGTTCAACAAGTGAACCATATCTACTCGTCATCACGGTTCTTGAGAGCCGCACCCAGAATATCGCCCAGGGAAGCACCGGAGTCCGAAGAACCAAACTGCGCAACGGCTTCTTTTTCTTCGGCGATTTCCAGAGCCTTGATCGAGAGACCAACCCGATGGGTCTTGCGATCGAACTGGGTGACGCGGGCATCAACCTTGTCACCAACAGCAAAACGCTCAGGGCGCTGTTCGGAACGGTCACGGCTCAGATCAGAGCGGCGGATAAACGCCGTCATCTCGGTGTCACCAAGCTTGACCTCGATGCCGCCATCATTGACCTGGGTAACAGTACAGGTGATGACCGAACCCCGCTTGAGACCGCCACTGTCGCCCCCTTCAGCTGCAAGGCCTTCGCTGACCAATTGCTTGATTCCCAGGGAAATACGCTCTTTGTCGGTGTCAATGTCGAGCACCAGGGCCTTGACGATGTCGCCGCGCTCAAAATCAACAAGCGCTTCTTCGCCCGGACGCTGCCAGTCCAGATCGGAAAGGTGAACCATGCCGTCCACATCGCCGTCAAGACCTATGAACAGGCCAAATTCGGTCTTGTTTTTGACTTCGCCTTCAACGATTGAGCCAACGGGATGCCTGTCAGAAAAGGAATCCCAGGGATTGTCGTTACATTGTTTCAGGCCAAGCGAAATCCGGCGTTTTTCCGGGTCCACATCCAGAACCATCGCCTCAACTTCCTGGGAAGTGGAAACAATTTTGCCCGGATGCACATTTTTCTTGGTCCAACTCATCTCCGAAACGTGGATCAGCCCTTCAATGCCTGGTTCCAGTTCCACAAACGCACCATAGTCGGTGATATTGGTGATGCGACCGGTAAACTTGGCATCCACGGGATATTTGGCTTCGATGCCTTCCCATGGGTCAGCCTGAAGCTGTTTCATACCCAGGGAAATCCGGTGACTTTCCTGATTGACCCGAACGATCTGTACCTTGATGGTCTCACCAATGCTCAGAACATCAGTGGGGTGATTGACCCGGCGCCATGCGATATCGGTCACATGCAGCAGGCCGTCAATACCGCCGAGGTCAACAA
This sequence comes from Hyphomicrobiales bacterium, assembly GCA_026981645.1. Taxonomy (GTDB): domain Bacteria; phylum Pseudomonadota; class Alphaproteobacteria; order Rhizobiales; family Devosiaceae; genus DROE01. Next base: position 266,759 of record JALSII010000006.1, read on the forward strand.
ACGCACCATAGTCGGTGATATTTTTGACAACACCTTCGACCACCTGGCCTTCGGTGAGCTTCTGAACGATTTCAGAGCGCTGTTCAGCCCGGCTTTCTTCAAGAATAGCGCGGCGGGAGACAACAATATTGCCCCGGCGCTTGTCCATTTTCAAAACCTGGAAGGGCTGGGGGACATTCATTAGCGGCCCGATGTCGCGGATGGGACGGATATCCACCTGGGAGCGCGGCAAAAAGGCAATCGCCCCCTGCAGATCAACGGTAAAACCACCCTTGACCTGATTAAAGATGATGCCTTCGACTTTTTCTTCGTTCTCGAACTGCTTCTCCAGACGAACCCAGCTTTCCTCACGACGGGCTTTTTCCCGGCTCAGAACAGCTTCGCCCATGGCGTTTTCCACGCGGTCCACATAGACTTCAACTTCCGAACCCGGAACAATCGAGCCGTCCTTGCCGGCAGCGCCAAATTCTTTCAGGGGAATCCGTCCCTCGGTTTTCAGCCCCACATCGATGATGGCCAGGTCTTTTTCAATCGCTACGACCTTGCCCTTGACCACCGCGCCCTCAAGGGGCTCGTGATCAACAAATGAATCCATCAGCAGGGCTTCAAAATCTTCACTCGTCACAGTTTGCTGTGCCATTTAAACTCCATTATGTGCGCGCCATGCGGTTAAGGTTGGGTGTGAAATACTGTCTGGAGGCCAAACTCTCGATCTGTTTGCTGCACTGTATGCAACAACAAATCCGGCGCGCGAATCTGGTAAAAACCAGACAATATTCATTATGTTTGTATATTGTGTTTTTTCGCTGGCCCCTCGTTCTGAAATTCAGAAATGACTGCCTGCCGGAACCCGAAGAGTGCCAAGTTTGATTTTGAACCGCTATTTTCGAGTTTCCCCGGGGTTCAGCTTGCGCTCTACAGTTCCATCAACAATCGCGATGGCTGCACGAAGTGCCGCCTCTATATCCAATTGGCTCGTATCAAGCAAGTGGGCACCTTCAGCTAAATAAAACGCTCCGGCGGGGTTTTGCCGGTCGTTTTTGTCTCGGGCGATTATTTGCGCAAGGATATTCTCGTATTCAGCCTCAATGCCCCGCGCCCTGAACTGCGCGGTGCGCCGGGCGGCCCGCACCTCCGGCTCGGCGGTGATAAACAGTTTTACATTGGCATCGGGGCAGATGCGGGTGCCGATGTCGCGTCCGTCGAGCACCGCACCGCCGGGTTGTCTGGCAAATTCGCGCTGATACTGACGCAAGGCCGCCCTGACCGGCTCAAAGCGCGCCACTTTTGAAGCAGCCATTGCAATTTCCGCACTGCCCAGCACTTCTGCATCAAGCTGGCTTTCATCCAGGTGTTTTGCCGCTTCTGAAGCGCTATATTCCAGATTGTCCGCCTCAAGCCGGTCCAACACTGCCTTTCCCACCGCCCGATAGAGCAGGCCGGTGTCCAGATGTGCCAGCCCGTAATGGGTTGCCAGCGCGCTGGCGATTGTGCCTTTTCCCGACGCGGCAGGACCATCAATGGCAATAATCATTTGGCCTTGGCCTTTTCCCGGATGCGCTAAATTTTCCCAGCTCCCTGATACCAGAGTAATTTTGCGTTTGACAGGGCGCACCATGTTGATTAACCGGACAAAACGCGCCAAAAAATGTGCAGTTTTCCAATTCGCAACAAAGAGGATGTGCCAGTGGCCAGTGCCGACCGCGGAACCAAACGCCAATGCCTTCATTGCGGGACCAAATATTACGATTTGAACCGCGATCCGATTCTCTGTCCCGCCTGCGGGAAGCCCTATGAACCCCCCGCAGAAATAAAGCCCCGCAAGAGTCCGGCTGAAGCCGGTGTTACGGATGGGTCCGAGGATACCAAAACAGACGAAGTCATTGTCGATCCTGCAGCCACTGCGGTCGGTGCCGAACTTGTATCGTTCGAGGATGCGGAAAAAGTCAATGATACCGGTGACGTTGAAGACACCGGTGAAGATATTCCCGATGTTGAAGGCGTTGAGGATATCGGCGGCGAGGTGGACAATTCCTTTGTGGATGATGATGAAGACGACACAGCCGATATCGGCCTGGGCGTCAGTACCACCAAGGACGACGAATAGTATTTGTCTGCTGGAGTTTTCAGACGGACGGACGCGCATAAAAAGGCGCGTTCCATGCACCCGGACGCGCGCAGGCATGTGCAAAAAATGAAAAGCGGCATGGCTGTGCAAAAAGGCTTGCGTCCGCTTCTGTGTTTTCATAGGTTGCGCGCCGGGTGCCCGGCGGAATTTCCCGCCGCGGACAGCCCGACGCATGATGGGGCCATAGCTCAGTTGGGAGAGCGCTTGCATGGCATGCAAGAGGTCGTCGGTTCGATTCCGTCTGGCTCCACCATTTTACATGTCTCGCGCAAATTCGCTTCGCTCACGCCTGCGATGGGGCGGCCAAGAAGTTGGCCGGTAGCCTCTTTGGCTACCTGGCTGCGATTCGAAATTTTTCCTCGCACCCCCGGGACTGTTTCACTTCGCCTCAATTTACGTGATTTACATCAGGCTTGCACTTTGAAGCTCTTGAAAAGCTGCTGTGCAGAATAGCCATTTGTATCCAACCTCCCTTGGCTTTGCCTCTGTGATATGTTTTCTTGAATTGTAACAGGGGTGGTGAACATCCGGCCTGGGAGGGCATTGAATTTGGATATGTTGCAACTGGTGCTGGGCGGTCTGGCCAACGGTAGTGTCTATGGCCTGATAGCGCTTGGCTTTGTGCTGATTTACAAGGCGACAGAAGCGGTTAATTTCGCTCAGGGCGATTTCATGATGATGGGTGCCTTTGTCACCATCTGGCTCGCCAACTCCCATTATATGGGCTTGAATTTCTGGGTTGCGGTGCCCATCGCCATTCTCATCATGGGAGTTGCAGGATATCTTTTGGACCTGCTGGTGGTGCGGCGCCTGTTCGGACAGCCCCAGATTGCCACTGTCATCCTGACTATTGCCATCGGTTTTATCCTCAGGTTTTCCGCCGGGGCCATTTGGGGCCACGAACCGCAATGGCTTGAAACGCCCTTTGTCGGACGCGAGTTGCGCATGTTTGGACTGGTGCTGGGGCTTGAAGAAGTGGCGGTGATAATCGTCACCCTGTTGCTCACTCTTTTTCTGTTTTTGTTTTTTCGCCGCTCAAAACTTGGCCTTGCCATGCAGGCCGCTTCTCAAAACCAGTTGGCCGCCTATTACATGGGCATCCCGGTGAAGCGCATCCAAAGCCTTGTCTGGGGTCTTGGGGGGGGTGTGGCAGCGGTGGCCGGAATTTTGTTTGCCTCCAAGGGTGCCGTTGACCCCTCAACCGGTTTGCTCGGCATCAAGGCGTTTGCCGCAGCCGTAATCGGGGGCTTTGGTTCTTTGCCCGGTGCCCTGATAGGCGGCCTTATAATCGGGCTGGTCGAGCCCTTTGCTGCCTATGCGCTGCCCGCCGGTTATTCCCAGATTGCCCCTTATGCGATCATGTTGCTGGTGCTGATATTCAGGCCCGCGGGCCTGTTCTCCCAGGTACAGAAGAAAAAGGTCTGATAGACAAGACATGCGCTTTGTATTCAAACGCTCCTATAATGACGACATCGGGTGGTTCAAGCATCGCACGCAAGCGATATATTATATGGTGTTGCTTGCCTTTGTTGTTGCGTTGCCCTGGCTTCTGGATGACTTTTTTCTTGGTGAAGCCACCAACGTGCTTATCTGGGCCATCGTTGGCATGGGTCTGATGCTGCTCACCGGCCACACCGGTCAGGTCAGTCTGGGGCACGCTGCCTTCATGGCCGTGGGCTGCTATGCCAATATTATCATGATGCAGCGCGGGGTGCCCTTTATTGTGGCATTGCCGCTTTCAGGCCTGATTACCGGAATTGTCGGTGCCATTGTTGCCCTGCCGGTGCTTCGCCTGCATGGCATCTATCTGGCCATCGCCACGCTGGCGATTTCCGTGCTCGCAGAAGATATTATTGTGATTGCCGAGCCGTTTACAGGGGGTGTCTCGGGCCTTGTGGCTCCGCCCATCGATCTGTTCGGGATGCAAATCACCCGCTATGGCACCCCGACTGCATTTTATTTTATCACCCTCATTGTTGTGCTGGCAGTGCTTTTTGCCTATCGCAACCTCTTGCGGGCGCCGCTTGGACGTGCTTTTGCCGCCATCAGGGATTCTGAGATTTCCGCTCAGGCCATGGGCGTCAACATTACTGCGACCAAGGCGATTTCTTTTGGCCTGTCGTGCACCGCCACCGGGCTTGCCGGGGCCTTGCTTGGCCATTTTGCCGGAGCCTTCAACCATGAAACCTTCAACATTGTGCTTTCCATTCAATTATTACTGATGATTGTTATCGGGGGTCTTGGGTCCATTCATGGTGCTTTTTTTGGTGCCATAGTCATTGGTTTTCTGCCCCAGGTAATTGCTATCGGCCGTGATGTCACCTCTTCACTTTTTGGATTTGGCTCTTTGACTATTCCGGGTATTGAAGTCGGTGTTTTTGCCTTGATTCTTCTGGTTTTTATTCTGTTCGAACCCATGGGCATTTACGGGCGCTGGCTGAAAATTCGCACTTATTTTGAACTTTTTCCCTTCTATAGAAAGGGCATGTTCAAACGCCAGAAAAGCTACCTCAAAACCGAGCGTACGCGATGAGTCTGCTTGCCTTTGAAAATGTAACCCTACGCTTTGGCGGACTGGTGGCTGTGGACAATGTCTCTTTCCATGTGGGGGAGGGTGAAGTGTTCGCGCTGGTCGGTCCTAATGGCGCTGGCAAGTCAACGGTGTTCAACCTCATCTCGCGTTTTTATGACCCAGCCGAAGGCGATATCCGTTTTGCCGACAAGCCCCTGCTGGGTCTGCGACCCGATCAGGTGCCCTCGCTGGGAATTGCCCGCACTTTCCAGAATATTGAACTTTTTGAACAATCAACGGTTCTGCAAAATCTGCTGGTGGGGCGCCAGCGCCATGCAAAAAGCAATATGCTGACCGAGATGCTTTTCACCCCTTCTGTGCGTGAAGAAGAGCACCGCCACCGTGAAGTAGTGGAAGAGGTGATCGATTTTCTTGAGCTTCAGGCCTATCGCGATAAATATATCGCCGGGCTGCCCTATGGAGTGCGCAAGATTGTGGAACTGGGCCGCGCTCTGGCGACCGAACCTAAACTGCTGCTGCTTGATGAACCGGCCTCGGGCCTTTCAGTCGAAGAATCCCAGGACATGATTTTCTGGATTGAAGACATCAAGAAACAGATGGGCATCACCGTTTTGATGGTGGAACACGATATGAATCTGGTTTCCGCCGTCTGCGACCGCGTGCTGGCGCTGGCTGACGGCAAGGAGTTGGCCATTGGCACCCCCGCAGAAGTGCAGGCCCACCCCGAAGTGATCAAAGCCTATCTTGGCACCGGTGAGGGCAAAACCAAATGAGCGCTGAATCCGTCCTCAGAATCGATAACCTTGAAAGTTATTACGGCCCGATAATGGCTATCAGGGGCGTTTCGCTGGAAGTGCGGCGGGGCCAGATTGTTACCATCCTTGGTGCCAACGGCGCCGGCAAGACCACGCTTTTGAAAACCATTTCGGGGGTCATGCACCCGGCCAAAGGCACCATTTTGCTGAACGGTGAACCCATTCAGGGGCGCGACGCCGATTTTGCCGTCAAAAAGGGCCTTGTCCATGTGCCTGAGGGGCGCGAGATTTTCCCTCTTTTGAGCGTGGCTCAGAATATTTCTCTTGGTGCCTATGTGCGTTCCGACAAGGCTGCCATCGCCAGAGACATGGAGATGGTTTTCACCTATTTCCCCATTCTCGCCGAGCGCAGGGAACAGCCCGCAGGCACCCTTTCGGGCGGCCAGCAACAGATGCTGGCCATCGGGCGTGGCCTGATGGCGGCCCCGGAGGTCATGCTGCTGGACGAACCCAGTCTTGGCCTGTCACCTCTGTTGGTGGAGGAAATATTTTCCATCCTGAAACGCCTTAACACCGAGCAGGATATGACCGTGTTGCTGGTTGAGCAGAACGCGCTGGTGGCCCTTGATGTGGCCGATTATGGCTATGTTATGGAACTTGGCCGCATCGTTATGGCTGATGACGCAGAGGCACTGAAAAATTCCAAGGACATACAATCATTCTATCTGGGTGCGGTTGAGGAAACCCAGCGCGGCCAGCGCCGCTGGAAGCAACGCAAGACATGGCGCTAGGATTTGTTGATGAGTAAATATGGCAAATTGCCTGATCAGATAATTATCGGGGGGATATCCTCCAACGCCGATCTGGAAACGGGTCCCTATTTTGTCGATGGCTGCGATACCATCACGAAACTGTTTTTGAGCCGGTGCCGGGAATTGGGCGAAAAAACCGCCCACCGCGAAAAGGTGCTGGGCCTGTGGCGCTCCCATTCCTGGAACGACTATCTCATTGCCGCCCGGCGTATCGGGCTGGGGCTGGTATCGCTGGGCCTGAAGCGCGGAGATGTGGTTTCCATTCTCTCCGAGGACACCAAGGAATGGCTCTATTTTGATTTGGGCGTGCAATGTGTGGGAGGCATTGCCTCAGGCGTTTACACTACCGATGCTCCCACCCAGCTTGCCTATCTGCTCAATGATTCGGGAAGTCGGTTTCTGGTCGTTGAAAACGACGAGATGCTGGATAAATATCTTGAGATTGCCGACCAGGTGCCCACGCTGGAAAAAGTCATCATCTGCCAGAGGGCAGGTCTTGCCGACTTTTCTGATAAAAAGGCGTTGTTTCTTGATGAGCTTTACGACATTGGCGAAAAGCTTTCCCAAGATGAACCCGGGCGCTTTGAGGCAGAAATTGCCCTCTCTAAACCTGAGGACGTGGGGCTGCTGATTTATACATCGGGTACCACGGGCAAGCCCAAGGGCGCCATGATTTCCAATCACAATATTATGTTCATTATTTCCTCTTCGCTCCGGGTGCTGCCCTACAAGGAGAGTGATGAACAGCTTTGTTTTTTGCCCCTGTGCCACGTGTTGGAGCGTAACACGTCGGCCTATTCTCCCATAGCCTGCAAGACCATCGTCAACTTCGTTGAAAGCTCCGAAACGATCTTTGATAATCTTCAGGAGGTTTCCCCCCACGTTTTCACCGCCGTGCCCAGGGTTTGGGAAAAGATTTATTCGCGGGTGAGCATGATGGCCATGGACGGCACGGCACTTGGCAAATGGAGTTTTGCGCAAGCCTTGAAGGCAGGAATGGCGCGGGCGGAATTTGTCATCTCCAACCGCCAGGCGCCCGCTCTGGTGCAGATGCGTTATGCGCTTTGGGATTTTCTGGTGCTCAAAAACCTGCGTCGCATGCTGGGCATGGCCCGGGTCCGGCGCGCCATTACCGGGGCTGCTCCGATTTCCCCGGACCTTTTGAAATGGTATCGCGCCATCGGTGTGAATCTGGTTGAAGGGCTGGGACAGACCGAGGGCACCGGCGTGACCACGGTCAATCAGGTCAGCCATAACAAGAACGGCACGGTGGGCCCTGCTATTCCCGGGGTGACCATTAGAATTTCGGAACAGGGAGAAATTCAGTTCAAGGGCGGCAATGTTTTTCCCGGCTATTGGAATGCGCCGGAAAAAACCAGAGATACCATGACCGAGGACGGCTATCTCAGAACCGGCGATGTGGGACAACTGGATGAGGAGGGGTTCCTCACCATTACCGGGCGCCTTAAGGATATTATCATCACCGCAGGGGGCAAAAATATCACTCCCTCCCAGATGGAGAACAAGCTCAAGGCATCTCCCCACATTTCTGATGTTGTGGTTATCGGCGACCGGCGCAAATATCTTACCTGCCTGGTTATGATTGACCAGGAAAATGTAGAAAAATTTGCCCAGGACAATAAAATACCATTCAATGATTTTGCCTCCCTGTGCGCGGCCAAAGAGGTGCAAGAACTGGTCGGGGCGATTATTGCGGAGGCAAATGCCGATTTTGCCCGTGTCGAGCAGATAAAGGACTTTCGCCTCATCAACATTTTACTCACCGCCGAGGATGATGAACTGACGGCGACAATGAAACTGAAACGCGCCTTTGTCGAAAAACGCTATGAACAACTTATCGACCAGATGTACAAATAAAACAGTTTTCAACAGGAGGAAAAATATGAAAACTTTACTCAAACTGGCTGGCGTCATGGCGTTCAGCGCCGCACTTTCAACCAATGTGGCCATCGCCCAGACCCAAGGGGTTACCGATACCGAGGTGGTTATCGGCTCGAGCAATGACCTTTCAGGAATTTTTGCCGCTTTTGGCGCGCCCGCGGTTCAGGCGGCCCAGCTCTATTTTGACGAAGTGAATGAAAATGGCGGCGTGCATGGCCGGCAGATAAAGTTTGTCGTTGAAGACCACGGCTATCAGCTTCCCAAGGCGACCTCAGCCATCAACAAGCTGGTCAATCGCGACAAGATTTTTGCAATGTTTTTGCAACTGGGAACGCCAATGAATGTTGCTTCCTTCCCGTTGCTTGAATCCAAGCAGATCGCCAATGTCTTCCCGCTTACTCTGTCTGGCGAACTGCTTGCCGAACCGATCGACTATCGTTATGCGCCGGGGGCACCCTATTATGATCAGATGAGAACCGGCATCGCTTATCTCGCGGGAGAGCAGGACGCCAAAAACATCTGCGCTATGTTTATTGCCTCCGATTTTGGCACCGAGGTGCAAAAGGCTGCCGTGGATGAGGCTGCCGCTTCCGGTCTCAACTATGCCGCCGAAACTACCCACAAGCCGGATGATGCGGATTTCGCAGGTTCCCTGAACCGTCTTAAGGAAGCCGAGTGCGATGTCGTTGCCATTGCGCTTGGTGTTCGCCAGATCATCACCGCCTATGTGACCGCCGGGCGCATGGGCTGGACCGATGTGAGTTTCATCACTTCAGCGGCCGGTTTCCATTCGGTTGTGGCCAAGGTTCCCGGTGGCGTAACCAATGGTCTTTATGCTGCCGCGCCCTGGGCTGATGTTCTGCCCCGCATGGACAATCCGGTGGTTGGTGCATGGGTACAGAAATATCTGGAAGCCTCCGGTGAACAGCTGCCCAGTTCAGGTGCGTTACTGGGTCGTTCGGGAGCTGAAGTCTTGGTGCGGGCGCTGGAAGCCGCCGGGCCTGACCTGACACCGGCCAGCTTCAAGGCCGGCATGGAAAGCCTCGATTATTACGATGAAATTCTGGATGGACAGATGGACTATTCCGCCGAGGACCACAGCGGGGCCGATCAGGTCATCGTATCGGTTATTGAGGATAGCAACTGGAAGGAACTCTTCCGCCAGTAAGGTTGCAGTTTCAATGAATGTCATTGAAGGGCATCCCTCTGGGGGTGCCCTTTTTCTGTCATCGGGTGCAAAAACTGTCCTGGGCCAAACCTGTGGAGGCGATAATCCCGCACTGAGTGATATTTTGCCTTTCCGGATGACCTCGAGCTTATGCCCCCTGACCTAGTATGCTGGTTCAAACATTGCCAACATTGCAAACCGGAGTGAAACTGCCATGACCCGACTCACTGCCCTTCGTCTGCTGAAATTGACCTTGTGGGCCCTTTCCTGCTATTTCCTGCTGATTTTTCTGGCCCATGTAACGGGTACAAAACTGCCATTGCTCTTTGTTTATTTCGACGTCCCCTCCACAATCTACCAGGACAGGATAATAGCATTTTTTGCCTTTGGCTGGGCTGTGTTCATTGCAACAACTGCACGGGATCCCGGCACTAATCTGCAATTTGTGCGGGCTCTGATTGTCGCTGCAACCGGTGCCATTATCATTCTTAGTTTTATCAACCTGAGCACGGACTTTGCCAGCTATTCTGCCGATATTGAGGTCTGGAGGTTCTGGGTGCAAACAGGGCTGCTGGCTGCAATCGCACTCTGGCTGGTCCTGCTGGTAAGTTTTGCGAAAAAATGAACAGCTTGTCCCAAGTGAAGCTTTTGCCCCAAAATGCCCCAGGTAACAGCTCAGGGTCAGAGGACCCTAAAGATAGCCCTCAACAATACCATCGGCGACCAGCAACAGGCGGTGGGGTTCGCGCACCAGCAGTTTTTTGCGCCCGCCCTGCACCAGTTCCGCGCTCTCCCAGGCGCTCAGGATACGCGAAACCGTGTGCAAAGTAGTCCCGGCCATTTCCGCTATATCCTTGCGGGTTACCGGAAAGTCGATGCTCACCCCCTGTTCCACGCGCTTTCCTGACTGACGCACAAGCCTGAGAATGGTGTGAGCAACCCTTCGTTCCACTTCCTCGGTGGCCATTTCACGAATACGCGTGTGGGCCTCCTGAAGGCGGGCACCCACTGCCTGCATGGCGTTTGCCGCCAGTGTGGGATGTTCCTCCATGAGTTGGTCCCACAGGGCAGTTGGCCAGCAAACGATCAGGCTTTCGCTGACGGTCTTGGCTGTGCCGGGATAGCTGTCCCGCTTGAGAGCCTTGGCGATGCCAAACAGGTCCCCCGGGTTGATGATGCGCACAATGATCTGCTGTCCGTCCGCGGTAACCTGGCTGACCTTTAAGCGTCCATGCAACAGAATATAAAAAGACCGTGCCGTATCACCCTGCTTGAATACCACTTCATTGCGTCCAAGCAGGCGGCCGGTGGCTCCATACAGAATGTCATCAAGTTCCTTCGTGTCCATAGTCGCGAACAGCGCAAATTCCTTGAGCAGAGTACGATCGATTGGAATCAATGTTTCTGTCCTGTGTTGGCAACCGACCAGGGGCCCTGACCCTGAACGAACATATAGCCCATTTTCCTCCCAAACCTGCCTTTTGTTTGTTCTGGAACAAATTTGCCGCAGCTCTTAGCGATATAAGCGCTGTGGCTGATGGAATTTGTCGGCCCTTTTTGGCGCTTTTTTTTGAGTTTCCTATTCATGTTCAAAGGTATTTTGCCAGTTTTCTTCCGGTGCTCCGGACCTCAGGGCCGGAGGCAGGGGGGATTGTTCCTGCTGCTGTGCGCTATGCTTTTGCTTGCACAGC
>JALSII010000007.1 GCA_026981645.1 Hyphomicrobiales bacterium
TACCGCAATGGTCGTGGCCAAGGCCTTCACCGGCAAAAGCCGTGTCCAGCAGCACCAGATGGTCTATGAGGCCCTGAAAGACAAAATCGGCAGTGACGAACTGCACGCCCTGGCCCTGCAAACCAGCGCCCCGGAATAATTCTGCCCGTGCCCCGCGCAGTCCTGTTTGACATCGATGGTGTCCTCATTCATTCCATGTTCCACCCTGACTTGTCGCGCCGCCGGCGCTGGGACCGGCATATGAAAGAGGATATGGGTGTTGACCCGGAGGATTTTGTCGGCTTTTTCAAGGAGCGTTTTGGCCCCATCATCCGCGACCAGAAATCCATCATCCCCGAACTGGCGCAATTTCTGCCCACCATCGGTTATACCGGCTCGCCCCTGACCTTCCTTGCCTATTGGCTCAAAAACGATACCCATCTCAATCTGGCTCTTGTTGAAGCCGTCAAGTCTCTGGCCAAATCTCCTGATATCGAAGTCTATCTCGCCACCAATCAGGAACATATGCGCGCCTTCTATCTCTGGCATAATGTTGGCCTGTCCCACATTTTCGCCGATATGTTCTATGCGGCAGGGCTGGGCACAGCCAAGCCCGACAGGGATTTTTTTGATGCCGTTGACGCCCGGCTCGGCCCGCAGGACCAGCGACCACTGTTCTTTGATGACGTCCCGAAAAACATCGAAGCCGCCAATGCCCACGGGTGGGAGGGCGTTCTGTTTGATGTCACAGAGGATTTTACATCCCACCCCTTTGTGGGCGAACGACTGACCCGAACATAAGAAAATGCTAACATTGCCCCCTCGACAACGTGCCCGCCAGAGCCTATTTAGCGTTTAACAAGGAACGGAAAAATATGAGCTCTGCAATCGCTGGTTTTGTTCTTATTCTGGTGGTTTCCATCGCCGCCGATTTCCGCGTTCTCAATGCTTTGATTTGCCTTGCCAAATCTACCATTCGGGCCTTGAACCCGATTGCCAAAGGAAAAACCAATGACTGATATCAACGCCACCATCTCCGAACAGGTCAAATCCAACCCTGTTATGCTGTTCATGAAGGGCACGCCGGATTTCCCCCAGTGCGGCTTTTCCGGGCAGGTTGTGCAAATCCTGAAATATCTCGACCTTGAATTCTCCTCCGCCAACGTGCTGGAGAGCGACGAGCTGCGCCAGGGCATCAAGAGCTTCTCCAACTGGCCCACCATCCCCCAGCTTTACGTCAAAGGCGAGTTTGTGGGCGGCGCCGACATTGTGCGTGAGATGTTCCAGGCCGGCGAGTTGCAGGAATTGCTGACCAGGAACGGCATAAAAATCAAGGCACAAGGCTAGTTTCATGAGTCAGCGCATCTGGAACGTCTATCTTTCCGGGGAAATCCACACAGACTGGCGCGACCAGATAGAGGCGGGCGCAAAAGCCGCCTCCCTGCCGGTAGAGTTTTCCTCCCCCGTTACCAACCACGCCGCTTCCGACGATTGCGGTGTCGCCATTCTTGGCGCTGAGCCGGACAAGTTCTGGCACGACCACAAGGGCGCAAAAGTCAACGCCATCCGCACCCGCACCCTCATTGGTGAGGCCGATATCGTTGTGGTACGCTTTGGCGAAAAATACCGCCAGTGGAACGCCGCCTTTGACGCAGGCATGGCCAGCGCCCTCAATATCCCGCTGATTGTCATGCACATGGACGAGCACCAGCATGCTCTGAAAGAGGTGGACGCCGCAGCCCTTGCCGTCACCAGAACCCCTGAGCAGGTGGTGCAGATATTGGCCTATGTCATCAATGGGACCCTGCCCGCCTGAAGTAGGCAGGTGCCGCCCTCAAACAATAATACCAGCGCTGTTCACCGGCCCGTGTTGACCTCTTCGAGCGTGCCCTGACAAGGTTTTCATCAAAGTCATGGTAAAGCTGAACTGCTGAGAAAAGCCTTTCGCTTCCAACCCCCCCTTGCCAAACCCGCCCCCTCGGGTCCAAGGTGCCATACGGGTCCGCTGGCCCCACTTGCCGGTCTGGCTCGCGACAGATTTCTGAAATTCTCGAGTTTTTTCATGAACACTACAGCGCAACAGCCGCGCGAAAATTCCCGCTTGCCCCGCGAACCAGCCCGGGTGGAGTTTATCGCCCTCATTGCCGCCCTTATGGGCCTGAACGCGCTGGCCATCGACGTCATGCTGCCGGCCCTGCCCTATATGGGCGAGGCGCTATCGGTGGTGAACGAAAACGACCGTCAGCTGGTGCTGACCTTTTACATGCTCGGTTTTGGCCTGACCCAGATAATTTTTGGCCCCCTCTCCGACCGGTTCGGGCGGCGCAGGCCCCTGTTAATTGGTCTGGTCATCTACGCCATAGCTGCGTTTTTTGCGATATTTTCCCCCAATTTCACCACGCTTTTGGCTCTAAGGCTGGTGCAGGGCATGGGTGCCGCCGGCACCCGTGTCATCGCCCAGTCCATCGTGCGAGACCGTTATGAGGGGCGCGCAATGGCTGAGGTCATGTCACTGGTTTTCATGGTGTTCATGGTGGTGCCGGTCGTCGCCCCCGCCATTGGTCAGCTTTTGCTGCTTACCGGCCCCTGGTGGACAATATTCCTGTTTATGAGCGCGCTTTCGCTTGTCATCTGGATTTGGGCATTTACCCGCCTGCCCGAGACCCTGGCCATTAAAAACCGCCGTCCTCTGACCCTTGGCGCCATAACCGAAGGGTTCAGGATAGTATTCACCAACCGGTCGGCCATGTTTTATTCCATCGCCAACATGTTCGTCTTTGGCGCACTGATGGGATTTATCAACTCCGCCCAGCAGATTTTTGTCGATATCTACAAGCTTGGAGCCTACTTTCCGGTTGTCTTTGCCATGCTCGGCACCATGATGGCGGTTTCATCCTATCTTAATTCCCGCATTGTCAGGCATTTTGGCGTGCGCCGGGTATCCCATTTTGCCCTGACGGTTTTCATTGTCTTTTCCGGCCTCTGGATGTTTACTTCCCTTGCCGAGCCCATGTCCCTGCCTGTTTTTCTCAGCTTTCTGGGCATTGTCAGTTTCATGTTCGGCTGGACCGCCGCCAATATGAACTCCCTGTCCATGGAGCCTCTGGGCGCTGTGGCGGGCACCGCTTCGTCAGTGTTTGGTTTCACCCAGACCATCGGCGGCGCACTCATCGGACTTGTCATTGGTCGCGCCTTCAACGACACGGTCACCCCCCTCGCCACCGGCTATTTTGTCGCCGGTCTTATCGCCATGGGGGCGGTACTGGTTGCGGAAAAGGGTCGCCTGTTCGGAGTGAGCGCAACCTATGCCCGCAGCCCGGCTAAAAGTTGAAAATCTTTTCGCGCAGTTCGTCCCAGCTTTGCTTGTTGCTGGCCACCAGAATGCCCCCGTCCCGGCGCGCGACACTATATTCATCGCCATCCAGCCGCGCCACATGACCTCCCGCCTCGGTGCTTATAAGCGCGCCCACCGCATGGTCCCAGGGCATCAGGGAATAAAACATCAGATAGTGAAAATGCCCGCCCGCAAAGGTGCGATAGCTGTGGGCAGCATTGCGCAAGATTGTGGACATGCGCACCTGCGCCAGATTTTTCAGCACATGGGCCCGGTGCTCCTGCGGCAGATAAAACGCCGAAGCCAGCCCCACCATTTGACTCATGGGCACCGCCGGGGCGGCCCTCTGGCGCTCGCGGGACCCATCGGATCGAACCAGCCAGGCACCGGCCCCTTTTTCGGCCACCATCCAGTCGTCGCCCATCGGGTCATAGATTATCCCTCCGATAATCTCCCCGCGCCGGACGACCGAAGCCATAACTCCGAACATGGGAATACCCGCCGCATAATTGGCTGTGCCATCAATGGGATCAACGATGATGGCCAGCTCCATTTCCGCCAGCCCCTCCAGAATGGCGGGGTCCGCTGAGGCCGCCTCTTCCCCGATGACCCGGGCCTCAGGCCAGCGCCGGTTAAGCTGTGCGGTAATCATGCGCTCCGCCGCCTCATCCGCTTCGGTCACCAGATCAATGGCTTCGCTCTTTTTGCGTACATCCCTGTCGCCCAGTCGTCTGAACCGGGGCAGGACTTCAGCGATTGCCGCCTCGCGCAAAATGGCCGATAATTCCTCAATATCAATATCCATAAAATCAAACTCGCTCTAAGTTCAAACTTTCAAAATCTAGCAGGTATTCATCCAGCAGATGGCCAGGAGGCACATGGCCCGATACCCACCCGGAACATGGGGAGACAGGCAGAATCAACCACGCCCCCCACAGAATCACCGGCCCCGCCAGCACCCGCCCCACTTTCATATTGCTTTGTTTTTTCCATGCCTGCCCCTCCATTGGGCTGATACCCCAAAGAGGCTCCGAGGGGAAGAACTCGCTCATTGCGCCGAAAAATATGCCTAACACGCTGATTTTGCGCGCACATTGCACAAGAGACAGTCATGAACCGAAGATTTGACATCAATTGATCGTGCGCTGCCATCCCGTCGGGTTGCGAAACTCTTATTGAGCACATTAGATGTGAGCTTACTTGGGTCAGGCCCCTAATCAGGAGAGTTAAATTGTTTCGCTCGTTTTTTCCCAGCCCCCGTCTGTTTTTTCCTGCCGCCATCCTGTGGACTGCCGTTGCCATGCTTTTATGGTTCACCCTGGGGCCGCAACTTGGCTCGGTATTATCCCTTGGCGGCGTAATCGGCATTGCCCCAACCGAGGCTGATCCCGACCCGTTCTTTAGTGCCGACAAGGTCTGGCTCTATCAGTATGTGATAATGAGCGGCTACCTGTTTTGCGTTCCCTGGTATTTTTTCAAAAAGACCCCATGGTTCTGGTGGTCCGTGGTCGGCTCTGTCACCATTCTGGAAGTGGTTTATTTCAACGTCCAGATCGGGGCCTGGCTCAACGACTGGTACGGCACTTTTTTCAACATGATCCAGCAGGCCCTTGGGGAAGCCAACTCCGTTGCTCCCGAGGAGTTTTATGGCCAGTTGTGGACCGTGCTTTATGTGCTGGTGCCCAATATCACGGTGCTGGTGCTCAACGCGTTTTTTATCGCCCACTATTTGTTCCGCTGGCGCCGGGCCATGAACGCCTTTTATATGGCCCACTGGCCCATACTGCGCGAGGTTGAAGGAGCCTCCCAGCGTATTCAGGAGGATACCCAGCGCTTTGCCCGCATCGTCGAGGGGCTGGCGGTTTCCTTTGTCGCCTCGCTGATGACGCTGATAGTGTTCCTGCCCCTGCTGTTTGAACTTTCCACCAACATCACCGAATTGCCCCTCATTGGTCCCGTCAACGGCTCGCTGGTGTGGATCGCGCTGATGTCGGCGATATTCGGCACGGTGCTTCTGGCCTCCGTGGGCATCAAGCTCCCCGGCCTTGAATTTGAAAACCAGAAGGTCGAGGCCGCCTTCCGCAAGGAGCTGGTCTATGGTGAGGACGCCCACACCCGCGCCCAGCCGGTTTCCATTCAGGAATTGTTTGGCAATGTGCAGAAAAACTATTTCCGCCTCTATCGGCACTATCTTTATTTCAACATCGCCCGCTATTCCTACCTGCAGGCGACCAATTTTATTCCCCTTGTTGCCATGGCTCCCTCCATTCTGACCGGTGCCCTGACCCTTGGCCTGTTCCAGCAGATTTCCAACGCCTTTAACCAGGTGGAGGAATCGTTCAAGTTCCTGGCCAATTCATGGACCACCATCATTGACCTGATTTCGGTCTACAAGCGCCTGCGCCTGTTCGAATCAAGCGTGCCATATGAAGCCGACATCGCCTACGACCTCGACCACCCGGTATTTGTGAACTCGGGCAGCGTCGCGGCGGAATAACGTCAGAATAGCACCGGCCTTAAGTGGCCAGCACATCCGTGCTCCTTCCCCCTTCGCGCGGAGGGTGGCAACGGCTTCGAACCTCTTGCTCCCCCTCTCCCTCCGGGGAGAGGGCCGGGGAGAGGGGGACAAAAAAGGCCGCTCACTTGAGCGGCCTTTTCAATTCAAATCGCTGGCAAACAAACTAGCGTGAATAAAATTCCACCACCAGGTTGGGCTCCATCTGTACCGGCCGGAGCGTTGCCAGAAAAAGTGGGAACCGGTTTTTCGGTTCGGCAACGCGACCACAAGAAACCTTATCTGGAATAAAATTCCACCACCAGGTTGGGCTCCATCTGCACCGGATAAGGCACATCGGACAGCGTGGGGATACGTGTCAGGCTGGCGGTCAGCTTGTCGTGG
>JALSII010000008.1 GCA_026981645.1 Hyphomicrobiales bacterium
CCCCACATCGATAGTTTCATGGAGGATGGCTACACCAGGGAGGAGTGGAAGGTTCTGGCGGAAACCAAGAAAATCCTCGACCCCAAAATCAGGGTAACATGCACAGCGGTGCGGGTTCCGGTATTTGTGGGCCATTCCGAGGCGGTTAATCTTGATTTTGCAAACGAGATAAGTGCCGATGAAGCACGCGATATTCTGCGTGCGGCGCCCGGCATTGCTGTCATCGACAAGCGTGAGGACGGGGGCTATATCACCCCGGTTGAGTGTGTGGGTGAATATGCGACCTATATTTCGCGTATCCGGGAAGACGCAACTGTTGAAAACGGCCTGAACCTGTGGGTGGTTTCAGACAATTTACGCAAAGGGGCAGCCCTGAACGCCGTCCAGATTGCTGAAACGCTGGTGGAGAAGGGCTTTGGGGGCCGACTCTGACCCTAAAAGAATTGATAAGGTGGGTTGTGTACTGTCGCTTTGGGGCATGTTGCTTTTAATATTCTTGTTTAAGTAGTTCTGCACAACTGCGATCCGCCTGATTTTACACTTATTCCCTGTGAGCGAGGGGAGGGGTGGGTATACGTTTATTTTACAAATTTTTTGCACAATATTGCGCATATTCCAGATGATCGGGTGGCTTCGTGTATCCTCTTGCGTTTTTTTCATGGCTGTTTGGCATCCAAAAGGACAATCACGAACTCTGTCTGGCCCAGTATAAATCCCTTGCCGGGCAGGCGCCGCTCTTTTATCTCAGCATGATATCTGCCGTGGTTGCGCTGGCCTATGTCAGCATGGAGCAGGCACCGGCCGGTTTGACAGTCGTTGTGCCCCTGGTTCTCATTCTGGTTGATCTGGTATCGTTTCATTCGTTCACGATTCAGAGAAACCTTAACCGCAATTCCTACCGCTCAAGTGTTGTTTATCGTTTGCACACCACTGTCTGGTCGGCTCTGGGGCTGGGGGTTCTTCATGCCGCATGGGCAATCAGCCTGCTTGCCCATGCGGATGTCGCAGCACAGAGCCTGATCGTGATACTCTTGAGTGTTACCAGTCTGGGTGCTGCCGTTTGTCTATTGCAGCTGCCGATGGCAGCAATGGGTTTTTTAGTTTCAGTTATGGCTCCCCTTGCTGTTTTCCTGTGGCTTTCCGGTGAACCGGGCCATGGGGTTGCTGCATTGATAATTGCCTTGTCCACCGGGGTGGCGGTGTTTGTTATTGCCAGATACGGGCAGGATTATTCCCGGATGATTCTGAAACAGCGTGAGGTGGGGGCCAAAAAATCTGAAGCCGAGCAGATCAGTCGTCTTAACCGGATTATGGCCCATCAGGACAGCTTGACCGGGCTTGCCAATCGCCGGGCGTTTTTGAACAATCTAAATATGCAGGTGGATGACGCCAAAAGCGGGCTTTCCGAGGGGCTAGCTGTGGGCATTCTCGACCTGGACGGGTTCAAGCTTGTCAATGATGTCTATGGCCATCCGGCAGGGGACAGATTGCTCAAATCGGCGGGCAAAAGGCTTACGGATTTGTTTTATTCCCGGGTGTTTATTGCCCGGCTCGGGGGGGATGAGTTTGGCATAACAGTCAGTGGAGAGCGCTCCGATGCTGACCTTGTCGCTCTTGGGGAGCGAATTTGTTCGGCTATGCAGGTTCCCTTCGATCTGGATGGGCGAAGCATACATTTGGGTGGCTCTGTGGGCTTTGCCAAATGGAGGGAGCCCGGTGATAGTGCAGATGTTCTTTTTGAGAGAGCTGATTATGCGCTTTATTCAGGCAAGAAAAACTCGCGTGGTGGCGTAACTGTTTTCAACGAGCGGCATGCGTCAAGACTTCGCGAGATAACCGGAGTTGACCGGCAATTGCATGATGCCGATTTTGAGAAGGAAATGTCGCTGGTTTTTCAACCTATTGTTTCGCTTGGCACCAAGAGAACAGTGGGGCTTGAAGTTCTGGCGCGCTGGAACAGTCCGGTTCTGGGTGAGGTCCCGCCTGACGTTTTTATTCGTTCGGCTGAGCGGATAGGGTCCATAAACCGGCTGACAGCGGTTTTGCTCACCAAGGCGCTCGATGAAGCAAAGTGCTGGCCTGAAGACTTGTTCATGTCATTTAATCTCTCGATGCAGGATGTGACGTCAAGCGTTGCTGTTCTCAAGCTTGTTTCGATTATCAACGCCTCAGGGTTCGATCCAAAAAGAATAACGCTTGAAGTCACTGAAACGGCTGTAATGAACAATTACAATCAGGCGCTTGGTTCTCTGATGCTTTTGAAAAACCTGGGGGTCAGGATTGCACTGGATGATTTTGGCACCGGTTATTCTTCTCTTGCCTATGTGCGCACACTACCGCTTGATAAACTCAAGCTTGATCGTTCCTTTGTTGTTGATCTGGTGCAGGATGCCGGGGCGCGGGCTGTTGCCGGATCCATGATCGAAATGTGCCGCAGTCTGAAAATGGATTGTATTGTTGAGGGGGTTGAAACCCGGGAACAGGTCAAAATTCTGAACAGTCTGGGGTGCCAGACCATTCAGGGCTATTATTGTTCAAGACCCCTCAAGGCCCATGATGCCCGCGCGTTTGTGCGGGCCGAACGCCAGAACCAGCAGGCAGCCCAGGCCAGATAGAGGTCAAAGTCTGTGCAGGGGCCTTTTGACAGTTTGGCAATCTTGTGAAATACGCTGGTTCAGCGCCGGGCTTGTCGCCTGCTCAACGCGCCAAATTCTGAAGAGCTGGTCTGAGTTTTTATGCCCCTGCGTCACATTCTGCTTGCGTTGCTGGTTGTCGCCATCTGGGGCTTCAATTTTGTGGTCATCAAACTTTCCGTGGAGGTGCTGGAACCGTTTCTGGCAGCAGGTCTGCGTTTTGTGCTGGCGGCATTCCCCGCGATTTTGTTTGTCAAACCCCCCAGGGACGCTTCGGATAAAATCCCCTGGGCGATCATCATCGGGTTCGGCCTGAGTTTTGGGTTCGGGCTTTATGTATTCCTGAATTTTGCGCTTTCCCAGGGCATGCCAGCGGGCCTTGCGTCACTGGTGTTGCAGATACAGGTGTTTTTTACCTTTCTGGTGGCATTTTTTGTGCTTCGGGAGCGGCCACGAAAAATGCAGACTGTTGGCGCTGTCATCGCCTTTTCCGGTATCGGCCTGATCGGCTATTATCGGCTGGAAGGGGCGGCGTTCGTTCCGTTCGCCTTGACGATTTGCGCGGCATTTGTCTGGGCGCTGGCCAATGTGCTGACCAGATATGCGGGCAAGATCAATCCGGTGGCTCTGGCGGTCTGGGGATCGCTGTTTGCGGCCATCCCCCTGATCCTGCTTTCGATAGTGACAGAGGGAATGGAGCCGCTGGTGGCGGCGTTTGTTGCGCCTGATCTCTGGACCTGGGGGCTGCTGGCGTTTCTGGCCTATCCGGCAACCCTGTTCGGCTTTTCCATCTGGAACAAGCTTCTGGCCACCCATCCCGCCTCAAGCGTTGTCCCGTTCACATTGCTGGTGCCCATTACCGGGCTGCTTTCGGGGTGGGCAATATTGGGGGAAAGCATAGCGATGTTTGAGATTATAGGTGGAGTGCTGGTTATGGCGGGCCTGGGGGTCACGCTGTTCAGGCCGACAGGCAAGGGGCAAACCGAAAGGCCCTGAGTCTAAATCACCGGGCGTTCAAACTCGCCGCTCTCGTGATCCATGATCCAGAGTTCACCGGACTTGATGTCAAACCAGGCACCGTGAAGCGCCAGTTGATCCTTGCTCTCCAGTTCAGCAACATAAGGGAAGCTTCTCAGGTTATGAATTGAATTGCGAATGGAAATGCGTTCGAGCATGGTGTGGCGTTCGCCATCAGTCATCAGGCCATCGTCGTGAAACTGCTTAGTGACCGGCTCGAGCAAATTCATCCATTTGCCAATAAAGTCTCCCGGGGCCAGCGGTTCAGCCATGGGGTGGAGGGCGGCGTGAATGCCGCCGCAACGGCCATGCCCCATAACCACGATATTTTTGACCTTGAGCGCCTGCACCGCAAATTCTATGGCTGCCGATGTGCCGTGCTGCCCTCCGTCGGGTTCATGCGGGGGCACGAGATTGGCAACATTTCTAAGGACAAACAGTTCACCGGGGCCGGTGCTGAAGATAGTTTCAGGCGCAGCGCGGCTGTCGCAGCAGGCAATAATCATCGTTGCCGGCTTCTGACCGGCCTCGGCCAGATCAATGTAGCGCTGGCGCTCGCTTGCATGGCGGGTTTCCATGAAACTCGCATAACCATCAATGAGATAGGCGGGAAAATTGTGCATGGGCACTCAATAAAGGCAAGCAGGGCCAAGATCAATATGGCGAAGTGGGCAAATTGACGCTTTTGTTCAATATTTGATTTCCTGGTTCAGCCAGATGGCCTGCATATGGAATGGAGCTTCATTCGTGCTTAGAAATCCTGTAAAAAGAGAAAGAAGCATTTTTTTTGCAAAAATCGCACTAAAAAGGGGTGCTGGGACAGGTTGTTCGGGTATGCGCAGAGTTTGTTGCCCGAGGGGTGAGTAGCTGCCAGTTCGTGCTGGAAGTATCATGGCGGACACAGTTCGGGCCAAAATTCATGCAAGAGGTGCAATAATGCAGATTGAATCTCTTGAACTATTCGTAGAAGTGGCCAACCGGGGCAGTTTTGCCGAAGTTGCCCGCCTTCATGAAAAAGACGCCTCTTCGGTGTCGCGGGCGATCTCAGCGCTTGAGGGCAAGCTGGGCGTTCGCCTGTTTCAGCGTACCACCCGCCGGGTCAGCCTGACCGAGGCGGGCCGGGTGTTTCTGGACCGTGCGGCGCCCCTGATCGAGGGACTGGCGATGGCACAGGACGAAGCCCGCGCCATTTCAAGCGCCCCTCAGGGCAATCTCAGGCTTACCACTTCAGTATCTCTGGGCCAGCAATGCGTGGTGCCCCTGCTGCCGCGTTTTCGTGAACTGTTTCCAAAAATCTCCATCGAGCTTTTATTGACCGATGCCAACCTTGATCTGGTGGCAGAGCGCATTGATCTGGCCATCCGGCTTGGACAGCGCCCCGAGGCGGATTACATATCGGCCCGCCTGCTTGATACCAGATACCGGGTGTGTGCCAGTCCGGTCTACCTTAAAGATTGCGCGCCGTTGCGCCGCCCGCAGGACCTTGGTCAGCATCGCTGCCTGTTGCAGCCGCTTCCCGGATTTTCAACCCGGTGGCGCTTTGCCAGCACTCTGGGTGATGTTACGGAGCGCGTGGAGGAGCTGGTGCCGGTGGAGGGGGACATTGTCATTTCCAACGCGGTGGCGCTAAGGGACGCGGTGGTTTCGGGGCTTGGCCCGGCGCTGTTGGTGGACTGGGTGATTGAGGACCAGCTTAAAAGTGGTGAACTGGCGGATGTTTTTCCTTATCACAGGGTCGCGCCGGCCGATTTTAACCCCGGAGTATGGCTGGTTTATCCAAGCCGCACTTTTCTGGCGCAAAAAGTTCGGGTGACCGCAGACTTTTTCAAAAAACATCTTGGGCGCAAACAACAAGAGGGCTAAAATGCGCGTTTACAGACTTTTGACGGGCAAGGATGACAGCGCTTTTTGTCACAAGGTGACAAAAGCCTTGAGCGAAGGCTGGGAGCTTTATGGTGATCCGCAATACGCCCATAGCGGCTGGGGCGCTCCCCGTTGTGCGCAGGCCGTGACCAAAGAGGTCACGGACCAGCCTTATGATCCGGACAAAAAACTGGGGGACTATCGATAGGGCTTTGCAGCCCTTTGACGAATCTATGCTTGAGGTTTAACTAGTCATAGTGCACACGGTTCGCAAAAAACCGGTCGGATGATCCTGCCGGTACCCGTATTCAGGCCAAAGGCTCCGGTATGTCCAAATCCTATCGACCACTTTCACCGCATTTGCAGGTTTACCGGCTTTCCCTGACCATGGCCATGTCGATCATTCATCGTATCACCGGAGTAGGGCTTTATCTGGGCACGGCTCTTATTGCCTGGTGGCTTATTGCTGCCGCTATGGGTCCGGGGCAGCTTGATTTTGTCAATATGGTGCTCGGGCACTGGCTGGGGCAGCTGGTATTGCTCGGGTTCACCTGGGCCCTGTTTCACCACATGCTGGGCGGCATCAGGCACTTCATCTGGGATACGGGCATGGGGCTGGAGCCGGAGGCGCGCGTGGCGCTGACATGGTTCACGCTCATTGGCGGGCTGGTACTCACGGGTCTGACCTGGCTTTTCTTTGTGTGGATGTGAGGGGAGAGTTATCATGGACATGCGCACCCCTTTTGCAAAGGTTACCGGCAAGGGTTCGGCCAAAGAGGGCACCACCCATTTCTGGCAGCAACGACTCACAGCCCTCGCCAATGTGCCCCTGACGCTTTTTGCTGTGTGGCTGGTCACGCAGTTGGCCGGGGCAAACCGGGCGGAGATGGTTTTGATGCTGGCCAATCCCGTTGTTTCGGTGCTGCTGGTGCTGACACTTTTCTCGTTTGCCTGGCACATGAAACTGGGCATGCAGGTGGTGATCGAGGATTATGTGCCCGCCGAGGGTACAAAAATCGTTCTGATTATTGCCAATAATTTTTTTGCTGCGGTCATTGCCGGGTTCAGCATTATTTCAGTACTAAAACTGACTTTCGGGGGTTAATACATTGGACGCCGGACCTTACGAAATTGTCGACCATGCATTTGATGTTGTGGTTGTGGGTGCAGGGGGTGCGGGGCTTCGTGCGACCTTGGGCATGGCCGAGCAGGGCCTTAAAACCGCCTGCGTGACCAAGGTTTTCCCCACCAGAAGCCACACTGTTGCCGCGCAAGGGGGGATTGCCGCTTCGCTTTCCAACATGGGGCCGGACAACTGGCAGTGGCATATGTATGACACCATCAAAGGGTCAGACTGGCTGGGGGACAGTGACGCCATGGAATATCTGGCGCGCGAGGCTCCAGCGGCGGTTTATGAGCTTGAGCATTACGGGGTGCCGTTCTCCCGTACCGAAGAGGGTAAAATCTATCAGCGTCCGTTTGGCGGGCATATGCAGAATTTTGGCGACGGGCCGCCGGTGCAGCGCACTTGCGCAGCTGCCGACCGTACGGGCCACGCCATTTTGCACACGCTTTACGGGCAGTCATTGCGCCACAAGGCTGAATTCTTCATTGAATATTTCGCCATTGACCTGCTGATGAGCGAGGATGGGGCCTGCGAGGGCATTCTTGCCTGGAAACTTGACGATGGCACCCTGCATCGGTTCCGGGCAAAGATGGTGGTGCTGGCGACCGGGGGCTATGGACGCACCTATTTTTCAGCGACTTCTGCCCACACCTGCACCGGGGACGGCAATGGCATGGTGGCGCGGGCCGGATTGCCGCTGCAGGATATGGAGTTCGTGCAGTTTCACCCCACCGGCGTTTATGGCGCCGGGGTGCTGATTACCGAGGGCGCACGCGGGGAGGGGGGCTATCTCACCAATTCCGAGGGCGAGCGCTTCATGGAGCGCTACGCACCCAACGCCAAGGATCTGGCCTCGCGCGATGTTGTGAGCCGCTGCATGACGCTGGAAATCCGCGAGGGGCGGGGTGTTGGTCCCAAGAAGGACCATATCTATCTCAATCTGGACCATCTGGACCCCGCTGTTCTGGCCGAGCGCCTGCCCGGTATTTCTGAAAGCGCCAAGGTTTTTGCCGGGGTTGACCTCACACGCGAGCCCATCCCCGTTATTCCCACGGCCCACTATAATATGGGCGGCATTCCGACCAATTTTCATGGCGAAGCGCTCAACCCCAGCGCCGATGACCCTGACCGGGTGGTGCCGGGGCTGATGGCGGTGGGGGAGGCGGGCTGTGCTTCGGTGCATGGAGCCAACCGGCTGGGCTCGAACTCGCTGATAGACCTGGTGGTGTTCGGGCGGGCAGCGGCCATCCGTGCGGGCAAGGTCATAGATCGTGACAAGGAAACCCCTGGGGCCAACAAGGAAGCATCGGACAAAATCATTGCCCGATTTGACAGGATGCGCCACGCCGAGGGCCCCCTGTCCACAGCCATTTTGCGCGACCGGATGCAACACGCCATGCAGGAGGATGCGGCAGTGTTTCGCACTGCAAAGACCCTTAATAACGGCGTTGCCCGCATAAGCGAAATCTGGGGGGATCTGTCACAGATCGGGATCAGTGACCGCTCAATGATCTGGAACTCCGATCTGGTGGAGGCGCTTGAGCTTGAAAACCTGATGGCCAATGCCGCAGCTACGGTGGTTTCAGCCGAAGCGCGTCATGAGAGCCGGGGGGCCCATGCCCGCGAGGATTTTGCCGATCGGGATGACAAAAACTGGCGGGTTCACACGATCTCGCGCCAGAATGAAAAGGGTGAAATCGCCCTGAGCTACCGGCCGGTTCATACGGATCCGATGACTTCGTTAAAGGAGGGCGGTATTGATCCGGCCAAAATTGCACCAAAAAAACGCGTCTATTGAATGCAAATCCCCATATCTGCCGGGGTACAAAACTGGAGACCGGACATGAAGAAAAACTATTTGTTGAGTTTTGCCACCCTTGTTTTTGCCGCTGGCCTCTCAGGCCCCGCTTTGGCAGCCAGTCATCTGGGTGCCTATGAAACGGAACTGAAAGGCGCCTGCTCGGGTAGTTCCAACCTTCCCGATGCAGTCTGTTCATGTATTGCAGAGGCAGCAACAGCCGATAATATTGATGATGCGCAGCGCGAATGGATTTTGCTGGCAGCTGGCGGATCAACAAAATCGGCGGGCGCAATGGGCACCATGAGCGATGAACAGGCGGCGGCGGCCACGGATTTCATGGTTTCCACTCCCCAGCAATGCGCCAGCCAGCTTGGAAATTAGGGTTGGGAGCGAGAAATTTATCTCCTTGCCTTTTGGGTTGCCGGGAAACCAGGTATCCGGGTGAGGTCTTGCCCGGGGGGGCTGTTGGTGTGAAAGTATGCGGGATGGATGAATAACGTCTGGGTTTAAGACTGTCTGTTTGCAGGCCGCTTCCCGGGGGATACTCCATCACCAGAAATGAAGTTGTATAAAAGGGAGAAGGAACATGAAAAAGATTGTGATTGCAGGATTTGTAGCCGCAGGAATGATGATTGCAGGAACTGGCAGCGCCTTTGCCGGAAATATCCGGGATTGCGTCGTCGAAAAGGCCAATGATCAGCTCACCGAAGGCCAGGCAGCTCTTGTTGCGGCCCATGGTGACGGTGAAATCAATGCACTTTCCGTGGCGCGGGAAAATGGTCTTGATCTGGCTGATATCGCCAAGGTTCACGGGTTCATGTGGGCGGCGGGCACATCCTGTGCGCTTGGTAACTGATCACAGACTGGGCGGATGCGTCAGAGTTGGCGCTGAAGTTTAAGAATTCATCCGGCGCAGCTGATAATTTTTGCGAACCTGAACAGGTTTGGCGCTGCGCCGGAGAGACGAAACCAAAATGCGGACAATTGTTGCGGGTGAATTTTTATGGTTGAACTTACGCTTCCCAAAAGGTCTCAACCCAGGCCGGGCAAGGTCTGGCCCCGACCCGCGGGGGCAGAGCTGCACGAGTACCGGATTTACCGCTATGATCCGGACAGTGAGGAAAACCCGCGCATTGATACTTTTTTTGTCGACCGTTCCGATTGCGGACCGATGGTACTTGATGGCCTGCTGTGGATCAAAAACAAGATCGACCCCACACTGACCCTCAGACGTTCCTGCCGGGAGGGCGTGTGCGGGTCATGCGCCATGAATGTGGATGGCCTGAATACGCTGGCCTGCACAAAAAGCGCCGACGAGATTTCCGGTCCGATCAAGGTCTATCCCCTGCCCCATCTGCCGGTGGTCAAGGACCTGGTGCCGGACCTTACGAATTTTTACGCTCAGCATCGCTCCATCGAACCCTGGCTTAAAACCAAAAGCCCCGAGCCGAGCAAAGAGTGGCCGCAATCCCATGATGAACGTGTAAGGCTCGACGGACTTTACGAATGCATTTTATGTGCCTGCTGCTCCACTTCATGCCCCAGCTACTGGTGGAACGGGGATCGGTATCTGGGGCCGGCTGTTCTGCTGCAGGCCTATCGTTGGCTGATTGACAGCCGGGATGAGGCAAAGGGCGAACGCTTGGATGATCTGGAAGATCCCTTCAGGCTTTACCGCTGCCACACGATCCTGAACTGCTCCAACACCTGTCCAAAGGGCCTTAATCCGGCAAAAGCTATCGCCGAGATCAAAAAAATGATGGTCGAGCGGCGCGTTTAGAGATATGGCGAATTTTGAAACAATTCTGACCCATCGCGACACCAACATCTTGCGCATCATTGTGGTGGCGCTCAAGGCGCACGGGTTCCATCCGCTTGAGGAGGGCGTTTCGGGGTTGCCGGGCATGCCGGGTGTTACGCCTTCAAAGGGACTTGGTGTGCAGGTTCCCACTGAAGAGGCTGAGGATGCCCGAATGCTGGCCCAGGCCCTGCTTGAAGAGATGACACGGTGACCTGGAACCTGTTGACAAACTTGAGAGGGTGCTGGGCCGCAGGAAGATTTGGTCAGGTTTAGGGTCCTGACCCTAGATTTGTTGGGCAATATTCCATGATGTCGCAAAGGGGCCACAATGCTGGGGTCTTTGAAATTTGATATAGATTTTAATCTATCGTCCGTCTGGTTGTGCTGGGGCTCCGACCTGCGTTACGGAAAAAGAATCGAGTAAAATATGGTGAATGCAGTGTTCAGTTCATCCGTGGTTTTGCGGGTCTTTAAGCTATCGGGATCCATGCTGCTTTTCGCAGCGCTGGCGGCGTGTGCCAGTTCTTCGCCGTTTTCAAACTCGCGGCGGTTTTCAACGCCCCCCGAGCAGTTGGCTCCGGTGGCTGGCTCCAGTGTGCAAAGCGCTGAACTTCCACCCCTGACAGGGGCTAATCCCTCCGGTGACCCGCTGGTGCAGGGGAGCGATGGCAGCAATGGATCAACCCAATTCGGTTTTCCCACTGACGGGCTGGTGAGTCAGGATCCCCTGCTGATGCCTGATGGCACCCCGGCGCAGATTGCAGCCACCAACCCCGATGGTTCTTTTGTTTCGATTGATCCTTCGGGCCTGCCCACCAATGTGCAGACGCGCGACCTGAGCGGGGGACTGAGCACGCAGAAGCTTTTGGGCACATGGACAGTTATTGCGGGAGCTGAGCAGTGCCGGGTTAATCTGACCCAGACCCAGAAATCGGGCACAGACCGCCAGCGCGCTTCGGCGCCAAACTGCACGATTTCTGCTCTGGGGGGGCTGGCCTCGTGGAAACTTGCAGGCACACAGGTGCAGTTCTTTAACGAAAGCGGACAGCTTATCGGGGCGCTTTTGCAATCTGGTAACCGGTTTATTGGTACGCTTGCGGGCGGCCAGGGTATTTCGATGGCCGGATAGGTCCCCTCGGGGGGCGGATATCGGGGCCTGCGAATTTGAGCGGACAAAATTTTCAACTTCAAATGCCGGCAGAGGATCATGCGCTTCTGACAGCCTATGAGCGGCTGGTGTCGGGTGGTGGCCTGAGCGCTGATCCGGGACAGCGTGCGGCGCTTGAAAGGCTGGCGCGCATTTCTGAACGGCTTGTGCAGCCTTCGAGCAATGGAGGCATTGCCGGTTTTTTCCGGCGACGGCGGAATGCACCCAAAGGACTTTACCTGTGGGGTGGGGTGGGGGGTGGCAAAACCCTGCTCATGGACCTGTTTTTTGAGACCGCGCCCATTGCCTACAAGCGGCGGGTGCATTTTCATGAATTCATGGATGAAATCCACCAAAGTGTCGCCAAAGTCCGGGCAAAATCCACCAAGACCGGAAAGGAGGGTGATCCGATTGCCCAGGTGGTCAAGCCCGTCATCCGTGAAACGCGACTTTTATGTTTTGATGAATTTCACGTCAATGATATTACAAATGCCATGCTTCTGGGACGCTTGTTTGAGAAGTTCTTTTCTGCGGGCATGGTGGTGGTCGCAACTTCAAATGTTGCTCCGGAGGGGCTTTACAGGCACGGTTTGAACCGGGCTTTGTTTCTGCCCTTCATTGACCTGCTCAATTCCCATTGTGAAGTTATGGAACTCAAGGCGGGCAAGGACTATCGGCTGGACAAACTTTCAAGCCAGCCGGTATTTCAGTTTGGTCCGCCTGAGAAAACCAAATCCGCAATGGACGAAATCTGGCAGAAGCTTTCCGGCGGGCAAGGGGATGAGACGGACGTGGTTGAGGTTCTGGGCCGGGAGTTAAAAGTGCCCCGCCAGGCGATGGGTGCGGCGCGCTTTGCTTTTGGCGACCTGTGTGAACAGCCACTGGGCGCCCGGGATTATCTGGCACTCTGTAACGTCTTCCATACGCTGGTGATTGACAATATTCCGCAATTTTTCCGGGACAATTCAAACGCTGCCAAGAGGTTCATTCTTCTGGTCGATACGCTCTATGATCGCGGGGTAAAGCTGGCGGCGAGCTTTGAAGTTGCGCTTGAGGATCTGTCCGGGGACCGGGACACGGCCTTTGAGTTCAGGCGCTGCGAATCACGGCTCAGGGAAATGGCGTCGGATGCCTATCTTTCTGCGCCACGAAAACTGGCAGTTTAAGTATTATTTCGACATGCATTTCGGCAAATTCCCTGTCAAATGCGGATGAAGTCTCTCATGGCTGGCCAATAGGGGTGTTGACGGGTTGCGCCGGGGAAACGACAAGGTTAACAGTTGGCCAGCCTCAACAACGAACGACAGGAAGCTTCCCCATGCCCAGCGATAAATTGGCCCGCAAAAAAATTGCACTTATCGGTGCAGGTCAAATCGGAGGGACGCTGGCGCATCTGGCCGCGATCAAGGATTTGGGAGACGTGGTGCTTTTTGATATTGCGGACGGAGTTCCGCAAGGCAAGGCGCTTGATCTTTCCCAATCTGCTCCTGAAAGCGGCTTTGATGCCAACCTCACAGGAACCTCTGAATATAGGGGAATTGCCGGTGCGGACGTGATTATCGTTACTGCCGGGGTGCCGCGCAAGCCGGGGATGAGCCGGGATGATCTGCTTGAAATAAACCTCAAAGTTATGGAGCAGGTGGGCGCAGGAATTGCAAAATACGCGCCCGAGGCCTTTGTCATCTGCATCACCAATCCGCTGGACGCCATGGTGTGGGCCCTGCAACGTTTTTCGGGCCTTCCCACCTCCCACGTGGTGGGCATGGCCGGGGTTCTGGACAGTTCGCGCTTTTGCCATTTCATTGCCGATGAGCTTGATGTCTCCATTGAGGACGTCAATGCCTTTGTGATGGGCGGACACGGGGACACGATGGTGCCCCTGCCGCGCTATTCAACCGTTGCCGGCATTCCGCTGACCGACCTTGTGAAAATGGGCTGGCTCAAGAAAAGCCGTCTTGATGAAATCGTGCAGCGCACCCGAGATGGCGGGGCGGAGATAGTGGGCCTGCTCAAAACCGGCTCGGCCTATTACGCTCCGGCAACCGCCGCCATTGCCATGGCGGAGAGTTTTCTCAAGGATAAAAAGCGCGTTCTTCCGTGCGCCGCCTTTCTCAAGGGCGAGTTTGGCGTGAAGGGCGTTTATGTGGGCGTGCCTTGTGTTCTTGGCGCGGGGGGGGTTGAACGCATTGTTGAGGTGTCTCTGAACCGGACCGAGCAGAACCAGTTCAACAAATCGGTAGGCTCGGTTGAGGGGCTGATAAAGGACTGTAAAAAAATTGCGCCGCGGCTGGCTTCGTAGACAAATACAAAACCGCGGGCGGCTTAGCGAATACTCAAATTTCAGGAACTTTCCACCAAGGGGCACTAAATGAACATTCATGAACATCAGGCCAAGGCGTTGTTGAAGGAGTTTGGTGCACCGGTTGCCCAAGGTGTGGCAATATTCAAGACCAGCGAAGCGGGAGCGGCTGCTCAAAGCCTGCCGGGCCCGCTTTATGTGGTCAAAACCCAGATTCATGCCGGGGGGCGCGGCAAGGGGCGGTTCAAGGAACTGGGGGAAGAAGCTGCAGGCGGTGTCCGGCTGGCCAAATCCATTGATGATGTAATTTTTCATGCCGGGGAAATGCTCGGGAATACGCTGGTCACCAAACAGACAGGCCCCGAAGGCAAGCAGGTCAACCGGCTCTATATCGAGAACGGGGCCAACATTGCCCGTGAGCTCTATCTTTCTGTTCTGGTGGACCGGGAAACAGGGCGTGTAAGCTTTGTGGTCTCCACTGAAGGGGGCATGGATATTGAGGGGGTGGCGGCGGAAACACCGGAAAAAATCCACACCATCGCCATCCATCCCGACACCGGGGTTACGGAAGCGGATGCTGCAAGGCTTTGCGATGCGCTTGAACTTGAGGGCGAGGCGCGCAGTGATGGCATGAAACTGTTCCCGATCCTTTATAAAGCGTTTGTTGAAAAGGATATGAGCCTGCTCGAAATCAATCCGCTGATCGTTCTGGACAATGGCGGCCTGCAGGTGCTCGACGCCAAGGTTTCCTTCGACAATAACGCTTTGTTCCGGCACCCCGATATCGAGGCGCTGCGTGACCTTTCCGAAGAGGATGAAAAGGAGATCGAGGCAGGCAAGCACGATCTGGCCTATATCGCCCTTGATGGCACTATCGGGTGCATGGTCAACGGGGCGGGACTGGCCATGGCGACCATGGATATTATCAAGCTTTATGGCGAGCAGCCGGCCAATTTTCTCGATGTTGGTGGTGGCGCAACGGTGGAAAAGGTTACCGCAGCGTTCAAAATCATTACGTCGGACCCCAGCGTCAAAGGTATTCTTGTGAACATTTTTGGCGGCATCATGCGCTGCGATGTCATTGCCGAGGGCGTTTTGCAGGCAGTCAAGGAAATGGGTCTGAACGTGCCCCTGGTGGTTAGACTTGAAGGCACCAAGGTGGCTGAAGGCAAAAAACTTATCGACGAGAGCGATCTGGATGTGATTTCGGCCAGCGACCTTGATGATGCGGCGCAAAAGATAGTTGCTGCCGTCAGGGGTTGATTTGTTTGAACCAAAGGGAGAAATGCAATGCGTCTGTTCAGTCTTGTTCTGATGAGTGCTCTTGCTCTTGGGTCAATCCAGCCGGCTCTGGCCAAGGTCAAAACCGGTGCGAACAAAGGTACAGAGTCCGGGAACGGTCCCAGCCCCACGATCCTGGTGGAGGATGCGATACGGCTCTGCCAGCTGATTGTCGATAACGAGCGCGCTATTCTGGATGCCCTTGAATTTGAGGGCTGGAGCCAGAATGTCGAATATAATATCGGCAACGCGCCCTTCTACAAGGAAATCAACGCCACAATCTATTATGATGGGGTTGGAGATGTGGAAATCTGGGGCTATCTGGAAAATTATCCGGGATATGACATCGGATATTGCGCCTATACCATTGCCGACCCGCAGCTAAAAATCAGCCTCGCACCGGTCGATGCTCTTGAAGGTTTTGATGGTGAAATTGAAGTTGAAGGCGCGCAGTCTTACGGGGCCTGGCGGAGTGAGGGGGAAAACCCCGATACTTTCATTCACGCCTACCAAAACCTTGATACGTTTGTTTACCAGATTACACGCATCGCCAAATTCGACTAGGGTTTCGACCCTGGTGTTTTGCCTGTCCCGCACTTTTTTTAACGCCTTCCAACGGAGCTTAGAAATTCATGTCCATTCTTGTCGATAAAAACACCAAAGTGCTGGTGCAGGGGCTGACCGGGAAAACCGGCACCTTTCATACCGAGCAGGCGCTGGCCTATTTCGGCACGCAGATGGTGGGGGGCACGCACCCCAAAAAAGGCGGACAGAAATGGGTTTCGGGGCTGGACGGGACCGAGTTGCCGATTTTTACCACGGTAGCTGAAGGACGCGAGGCAACGGGGGCCAATGCCAGCGTGATTTATGTGCCCCCGGCAGGAGCAGCGGCGGCCATTATCGAAGCAATCGAGGCTGAGATCGAATTGATTGTCGCCATTACCGAGGGGGTTCCGGTGCTTGACATGGTCAAGGTCAAGGCGCGGCTGGAAAAATCCAACTCGCGGCTTCTGGGCCCCAACTGCCCCGGCGTTCTGACTCCTGAAGAGTGCAAAATCGGCATCATGCCGGGCAATATCTTCAAAAAAGGCTCGGTGGGGATCGTGTCACGTTCCGGCACACTCACCTATGAGGCGGTGTTCCAGACCACCAATGAGGGGCTGGGGCAGACCACGGCCATCGGTATTGGTGGCGACCCGGTAAAAGGAACCGAGTTTATCGATGTGCTCGAGCTTTTTCTGGCCGATGATGAAACAAAGTCGATGATCATGATCGGGGAAATTGGCGGCTCGGCCGAAGAGGATGCAGCCCAGTTTCTGATTGATGAGGCCAAACGGGGCCGCTCCAAGCCGGTGGCCGGCTTCATTGCCGGGCTGACAGCGCCTCCGGGCCGGACCATGGGCCATGCAGGGGCGGTTATTTCCGGGGGCAAGGGCGGTGCTGAAGACAAAATCGACGCGATGGAAGCAGCGGGGATTGCAGTGTCGCGCTCGCCAGCAAAAATCGGTGAGGCACTGGTAAAGTTGCTCAAGGGTTAGGCGATATTTCCGGTGTTGGTGAATTATTATGCGAACGGGGCCGCAAGACTTTGTGCGCAACTCAATATTAACAAAATGCTAAGGGAAGCCTGACACTGTTGGAAAACGACCATGCGCGTTGAGCATTCAACGCCGGGCTTGGAACAGGGAAGGCGGGGGAGGCCCCGCCGCAAATTCATGACACGACAGGAACAGAACGAACAGTTCTTACTCACCTCGTTTCTCTACGGGGGGAATGCTTCTTATATTGACGAATTGTACGCGCAGTACCGGGCCGACCCCAAAAGCGTTGATGAAAGCTGGGTGAGCTTTTTCGAACAGCTTGGGGATGCGCCGGGCGATGTTGCAGCCAACGCGAAGGGCGCAAGCTGGGGCCGCAAAGACTGGCCGCAGGCGCAAGGGGGCGAAGTGATTTCGGCCCTTGACGGGGACTGGGGGGAGATTTCGACAAAAGCGGGCAAGGCGGCTGTTGCCAAAGCTGTGGCTACGGGTACGACTGCCAGCACCGAAGATATCATGCGGGCGGCGCGGGATTCCATCCATGCGATCATGATGATCCGCGCCTATCGCATGCGCGGGCACCTGCATGCGGACCTGGACCCGCTCAAACTTCAGAAGAAAGCTCCAGCGCCGGAGCTGGACCCGGCGAGCTACGGGTTCAGCGAGGCCGACTATTCCCGTGAAATTTTCATCGACAAATATCTGGGGCTGGAATATGCGACCATCCCCCAGATGCTCGATATCCTCAAGCGCACCTATTGCTCGACCTTCGGCATTGAGTTCATGCATATCTCGGACCCCGAGGCCAAGGCTTGGTTGCAGGAACGCATAGAGGGGCCAGGCAAGGAGATTTCTTTTACGCCGGAGGGAAAAAAAGCGATTCTGAACAAGCTTGTCGAAGCGGAGGGTTTTGAGAAGTTTCTCGACGTCAAATATACCGGCACCAAACGCTTCGGGCTGGATGGGGGGGAAAGCCTCATTCCGGCCCTTGAACAGATTATCAAACACGGGGGTGCGCTGGGGGTCAAAGATATTGTTCTGGGTATGCCGCACCGGGGGCGACTCAATGTCCTGACGCAGGTGATGGGCAAGCCCCACCGGGCGCTGTTTCACGAGTTCAAGGGGGGCGCATTCTACCCCGACGACGTGGAAGGCTCGGGAGATGTGAAATATCACCTGGGAGCCTCTTCGGACCGTGAATTTGATGGCAATGAGGTGCATTTGTCACTCACCGCCAATCCCAGCCATCTGGAAATCGTCAATCCGGTGGTTTTGGGCAAGGCGCGGGCCAAGCAGGATCAGCACAGTGCAGTTGAGGGTAAACTTGTTGCACCGCAGGAAACCAACAGGGCGGCGGTTCTGCCTTTGCTGCTGCACGGGGACGCGGCCTTTGCCGGGCAGGGTGTGGTTGCGGAATGTTTCGGGCTTTCAGGGCTCAAGGGTCACCGTACGGGGGGGTCCATTCACTTTGTGGTCAATAACCAGATAGGGTTCACCACTTCTCCCATATATTCGCGCTCTTCGCCCTATCCCACTGATGTGGCCAAAATGATTGAGGCGCCGGTGTTCCATGTAAACGGGGATGATCCCGAGGCTGTGGTCTACGCGGCCAAGGTGGCGATTGAATATCGCCAGCAATTCGGCAAGCCGGTGGTCATCGACATGTTCTGCTATCGTCGTTTCGGACACAATGAGGGGGATGAGCCCTCCTTCACCCAGCCCCTGATGTATAAAACCATCCGTGCCCACAAAACGACACTGGAACTCTATGCGCAAAAGCTGATTGATGAAGGGGTTTTGAGTGCCGATGATGTTGCAAAGATGAAAGCGGACTGGCGGGCGCATCTGGAAACCGAGTTTTCCGGGGGTGAACAATACCAGCCCGACAAGGCGGACTGGCTGGATGGAGCCTGGAAAGATTTCAGAACCGCGGAGCAGGAAGGCCCACGGCGGGGCGATACCGGGGTTGATCTGGAAAAGCTCAAGGCAATCGGCAAAGTGCTGACTGCCATTCCCGAAAAGTTCAACGCACACCGTACTATTCAGCGGTTTATGAAAAACCGTCAGAACGCCATCGAGACTGAACAAGGTATCGACTGGGCGACCGGAGAGGCGCTGGCCTTTGGCTCGCTTTTGAGCGAACGCCATCCGGTGCGCCTGAGCGGTCAGGATTGCGAGCGGGGCACGTTCTCCCAGCGCCATTCGGTTATTCTGGACCAGAGCAATGGCGAACCCTATACGCCTCTGAACTACCTGGCTCCCGACCAGGGGCGTTATGAGGTCATTAATTCGATGCTCTCCGAAGAGGCGGTGCTGGGCTTTGAATATGGCTATTCGCTGGTTGAGCCCAATACGCTGACCCTATGGGAGGGTCAGTTTGGCGATTTTGTCAACGGGGCGCAGGTGATTATTGACCAGTTCATCTCTTCGGGGGAACAGAAATGGTTTCGCATGTCGGGTCTGGTTCTGCTGCTTCCGCATGGTTATGAGGGGCAGGGGCCGGAGCACTCCTCAGCCCGGCTGGAGCGGTTTTTGCAGCTTTGCGCCGAGGACAATATGCAGGTGGCAAACTGTACGACACCGGCCAATTATTTCCACATCCTGCGGCGTCAACTGCACAGGGATTTTCGCAAGCCCCTTATACTGATGACGCCAAAGTCGCTTTTGCGTCATAAAAAGGCGACCTCAGGTTTAACGGAACTGGGGCCGGATTCGTGCTTCCACCGTCTGCTCTGGGATGATGCGGAGGCACCGGGCGTGGCCAAAACCGACATCAAGCTGGTGGCAGACGACAAAATCCGGCGTGTGGTGATGTGCACGGGCAAGGTCTATTACGACCTGTTGGAAGACCGGGAAAAACGCGGAATAAACGATGTTTACCTGATGCGGCTGGAGCAGCTTTATCCGTTCCCGGCCAAGGCCCTGCACGGGGAATTGTCGCGCTTTGGCAATGCGGAAATCTTCTGGTGCCAGGAAGAGCCCAAGAATATGGGGGCCTGGGCCTTCATCCAGCCCTATGTGGAATGGGTTCTGGATCAGCTCGGGCGCTCAGGTGAGAGGCCCCATTATGTGGGCCGGGCTTCAGCGGCTTCAACAGCTACCGGGCTGATGCGCAAGCATCAGCGCGAGATGGAAATCTTCCTTGAAGAGGCTTTTGCCAAGTAGGTGCCAAGTAGGGCGGGACTGAGTTTCCGCAAGCAAGTTCGAATTTTTGAAAACCAAAAACCCAAGGACCCTAAATATGTCCACTGAAATTAAAGTGCCCACCCTGGGTGAAAGCGTGACCGAAGCCACCATTGGCCAATGGTTCAAGAAAGTTGGCGATGCGGTGGCGGTGGATGAGCCGCTGGTCGAGCTTGAAACCGATAAGGTGGCGGTGGAAGTGCCCTCGCCGGTTGCGGGGGTGATTGAAACCATCGTCGCGGTTGAGGGCGACAATGTGGAGGTGGGGGCGCTGGTGGCTACCATCAAGGAAGGCGCAACCGGCGCGGCTCCCGCCAAGGCAACGGAAAAAACTACATCTGCCACACCTGTAAAAGAAACGCCAAAGGCGGCAGCGACAGACGCAAGCGAAATGCCTGCGAGCCCGGCGGCGCAAAAGCTGATGAAAGAAAAGCAGATTTCTGCCGCAGATGTTTCGGGAAGCGGCAAGCGGGGCCAGGTTCTGAAAGAAGACGTACTGGCGGCGGTCAGCAAAACGGTTGCAACTCCCGTTGCAGCGGCCCCATCTGCAGCGCCAAGAGGGCCATCTCCGGCGGAAGACGCTCCACGGGAGGAGCGGGTGAAGATGACCCGCCTGCGCCAGACCATTGCCCGCAGGCTGAAGGATGCCCAGAATACTGCGGCCATGCTGACCACGTTCAATGAAGTGGACATGGGGCCGGTCATGGATTTGCGCAAAACCTACAAGGAATTGTTTGAAAAGAAACACGGGGTGAAGCTGGGGTTCATGGGGTTTTTCTGCAAGGCGGTGACCCATGCGCTCAAAGAAATTCCCTCGGTAAACGCCGAGATTGACGGCACCGACATCGTTTACAAGAACTTTGCTCATATCGGGGTCGCGGTGGGCACTGACAAGGGGCTGGTGGTGCCGGTTGTGCGCGATGCGGACCAGATGTCGATTGCTGAAGTCGAGCTTGAAATCGGACGGTTGGGACGCGCGGCGCGCGATGGAAAGCTGACAATGGCGGACATGCAAGGGGGCTCGTTCACCCTGTCCAATGGCGGGGTTTATGGCTCGCTGATGTCAACGCCGATATTGAATGCACCACAAAGCGGTATTCTGGGGATGCATAAAATCCAGCAACGGCCAGTGGCCATTGATGGAGAAGTGGTCATCCGCCCGATGATGTATCTGGCGCTTTCCTACGATCACCGTATTGTTGACGGCAAGGAAGCGGTGACATTTCTGGTGCGGGTCAAGGAAAGTCTTGAAGATCCGCAACGGCTGGTGCTTGACCTTTAGGGGGCGAATGATATGTCGCCGGAGTTTTTAGTTACGGCACTGATTGTGGTGCTCATTCCGGGCACCGGGGTGGTTTATACCATTGCCACCGGTCTGGCGCGGGGACGGGGGGCCAGCGTTTTTGCCGCTTTTGGCTGCACGCTTGGCATCGTGCCCCATATTCTTGCTTCGGTTCTGGGCCTGGCCGCAATTTTACATACCAGCGCGCTGTTGTTTCAGGGCCTCAAATATGCGGGGGCTGCCTATCTGATATTTCTGGCATGGCAGACCCTGCAGGAAAAAGGCCCCATCAGCTTCAAAAGCGATGATGTGCGCCGCTCGATGGCGGGGGTGGTGCGCACCGGCTTTCTCATCAATATCCTCAATCCCAAGCTCTCGATATTTTTTCTGGCTTTTCTGCCCCAGTTTGTACCCACCGGGGCAAATGGCGCGATCACACAGATGCTGGGGCTCGGAGGCATGTTCATGGCCATGACATTTGGCGTTTTTGTCGTCTATGGAGCATTTGCCGCCTGGGCGGGCCAAAAGGTGCTGGGCAGCGCTTCGATTATGGGCTGGATGCGCCGCACGACAGCGGCGGTATTTGCCGGGCTTGGTCTGCGCCTGGCGCTGAGCGAACGCTGAATCCGTGGCGTTCCCTGTTGTCGAATTCATCACAATTTTGGGTGCGTTCGGTCTTGGCGCCATCTCGCCGGGCCCGGACTTTGCCATGGTGTTGCGCCAGTCTGTCGTACATGGCCGGGCGGCGGCAATTTTTACCAGTGCGGGAATAGCAACAGCAATTCTGGTACATGGAACCTATACACTGCTCGGACTGGGGCTGATTATCTCGCAATCGCTGCTTTTGTTCTCAGTGCTTAAATATGCAGGGGCGGCTTATCTCATCTGGCTGGGGGTCGGGGCGCTCAGGGCACCGCCGCCCAAACTTCCCGCAGACATTGCGCAATCTTCCAGTGAACAACCCCATCGGAGCGGGGCATTTGCGGTTGGTTTTTTCACCAATCTGCTCAATCCAAAAGTGGCGTTGTTTTTTCTGGCCCTGTTCACCACTCTGGTCAGTGCGGACACGCTTCTGGTGTTCAAAACCATCTATATCGGGGCGATGGCGGGATTGCTTTTTATCTGGTTCTCAATCGTTTCGTTTGTGTTTACTACCAGAAAAATCAGGGAAGGCTTTTATCGTACCGGGGTGTGGTTTAACCGGGTAACCGGCGTGGCGCTGATTTTGCTGGCATTAAGGCTGGCGGTGACGCAGAAGTAACAAAAG
Organism: Hyphomicrobiales bacterium; assembly: GCA_026981645.1. Lineage (GTDB taxonomy): Bacteria > Pseudomonadota > Alphaproteobacteria > Rhizobiales > Devosiaceae > DROE01. The sequence continues at coordinate 22,239 of JALSII010000008.1, forward strand.
GCCAGAGGGCTGGCCATTGAAGCAAAAACAAGGGGCAGAATAAATGGCGGACAAGTTTGACCTGACTATAATCGGCACCGGCCCGGGGGGCTATGTATGTGCCATAAGGGCGGCGCAGCTCGGCCTCAAGGTTGCGGTGGTGGAAAAATGGGCAACTCACGGGGGCACCTGTCTCAATATCGGGTGCATTCCTTCCAAGGCGCTGCTGCACGCTACAGAAATGTTCGAGGAAGCGGGGCACAATTTCAAGGCGCTGGGCATTGATATTGATGGCCCCCGCCTCAACCTTTCCCAGATGATGGCTCACAAGGACAAGACCGTTGAAGCCAATACGAGTGGCATCAAGTATCTGTTCAAGAAAAACAAAATTTCCGTTTTTTCCGGTATCGGCTCCATTGGAAGTGCCAATCAGGTGATTGTAACCCCTGAAACAGGGGAGGCACAAACCATAGCCACGACCAATATCGTCATTGCCTCGGGGTCTGTCAGCGCCAATCTGCCAGGGATTGAAATTGACGAAAAACAGGTTGTGACCTCGACCGGAGCGTTGGCGCTTGAAAAAGTGCCCGGGCACCTCTTGGTGGTCGGTGCCGGGGTCATCGGGCTTGAGTTGGGCTCTGTCTGGGGGCGGCTTGGGGCAAAAGTCACGGTGGTCGAGTTTCTTGACCGTATCCTGCCGGGCATGGATACGGAGGTGGCCAGGCAGTTCCAGCGCATGCTGAAAAAGCAGGGGGTTGATTTCAAACTGGCAACCAAAGTCACCGGAATTGAAAAAACCGGCAAGGGGCTGAAAGTGAAGGTCGAGCCGGCGGCGGGGGGAACAGGGGAAACCATTGAATGCGATGTGACGCTGGTGGCCATCGGGCGGGTGCCGTTTACACAAGGGCTGGGGCTTGAAGTTGTTGGGGTCGAGACCGATGAGCGCGGACGGATAAAAACCGATGGGACCTACCAGAGCAATGTACCGGGCATTTATGCCATTGGTGATGTCATCAAGGGGCCAATGCTGGCGCACAAGGCAGAGGATGAAGGGGTGGCGGTGGCCGAAATTCTTGCCGGCCAGGCAGGCCATGTGAATTACGGGGTCATTCCCGGAGTGGTTTATACCAGCCCTGAAATCGCTTCGGTCGGCAAGACCGAAGAAGAGCTCAAGGAGGAGGGTATCAGCTACAAGGTCGGTAAATTCCCGTTCTCGGCCAACGGACGGGCCAAGGCGATGCTGGCATCCGCCGGATTTGTAAAGATTCTGGCCGATGTGCAGACCGACCGGGTTCTGGGTGCGCATATTGTGGGCAAGGGCGCCGGGGAAATGATCCACGAAATTGCTGTGCTGATGGAGTTCAGCGGCTCGGCCGAGGATCTGGCCCGCACCTGCCATGCCCATCCCACCATGTCAGAAGCTGTGCGCGAAGCGGCGATGGCGTGCGGGGACGGGGCCATCCATATGTAGTAGTGCACACCGCATGAAGAACAACAAAGGCCGGTACAGAAAAGTACCGGCCTTTGTTGTTCGTGAGTCGGCGCTCCGGGAGTCAGGACTATTTCAGGTATATCTGGGAGGTTCGGTAAAGGGTGCGGCAATCATTGGCATCGCGGCCAATATTTTCCTCAAGAGGTGAGCCGGATGAGCCGGGACCGGCGAAGCGGGGGTCGTCGCACTCATTGTCATCGGCCCATTCGCTGGAATTGTCGCCAAAGTCGATGGGGCCATCGGCAATGAGGTAGATTTTGCCCGACTCAAAGGCGGCGCGGCAATCGGTAGCGTCCCGCTCGATATTGTTATCAGATAATTCAGCGGCCATGGCCTTGCCGGCGAAGCGGGGGTCGTCGCATTCCTCATCGTTGGCCCATTCACCTGAATCATCGCCAAAACTGATGAAAAAATCCGCCAGCAGCCCGATCTGACCGGCATTATAGAGCGTCCGGCAATCATCTGCATCCCGGCCCATATCCTCGTCAAGCAGGATACCGGCAACACCGGGCCCGGCAAAACGGGGGTCGTCGCATTCGTTATTGTTGGCGTACTCAGAGCTGTTGTTGCCAAAGTCGATGCCGGAGGCCGCATCAATTCCACCATCGGTTGAAGTGTCGTCGTTAAGGGCCATGGTCAGAAAACCGCCCACATACTCAACCGTTCCGGCTTCGAAGGCAGCCTGACAATCACTTGCATCGCGCCCGAAGTCTTGGGGGTCAAGTTTGACGGCCATGCCCCCGCCAATAAAGCGGGGGTCGTCGCATTCCCCGTCATTGGCCCAGCGGCTATCGTCGGTGCCAAAATCAAAGTTGGCACCGTCGGTCATAAATATCTGGTTGGCGTCGAACAATGTCTGGCAGTCTGTGGCGTCGCGGCCCAGATCTTCAAGGATGAGCTTTGCGGCCATACCTTCGCCGAAGAAGCGGGGATCGTCGCACTCGCCGTCATTGTTCCAGCGACTTTCATCGGTGCCAAAGTCAATCATGACCGGGCTCATACTATCGCCACCTCCAATTATGGTGATATCGCCTGAAGCGAACAGGGTACGGCAATCCGTGGCATCGCGACCCAAATCCTCATCAAGCAGGATTTCTGCCGTTCCGGGACCGGTGAAGCGAGGGTCGTCGCATTCCCCGTCATTGGCCCAGGAACTGGTGTCGTCGCCAAAATCGAATCCGTCAATGATTTGCAAACTGGCGCCGCCTTCATCGATCAGGGTGATTTCACCGGCGGCATACAGGGTGGAGCAATCCGTGGCATCCCGCCCCAGGTCTTCTTCAAGCAGCAGTTCAGCGGTGCCGGGACCGGTGAAGCGGGGATCGTCACACTCGCCATCATTGGCCCAAGAGCTGGTGTCGTCGCCAAAATCAACGGGAGCCGGACTAATGCCGCTGGAGGGCGTTGCAGCCTGAGCAAGTGTGATGTTTCCTGACTGATAGAGGGACAGACAGTCGGCGGCGTCACGGCCCTGATCTTCAGCAACCAGAATATCAGCCATGCCTGTTCCTGCAAACCGGGGGTCATCACATTCTTCATCGTTGGCCCACTCGCTGGTATTGTCGCCAAAGTCGATGCCGTCAAAAGTGACAGTATCCATGTTGGGATCATCGCCCAGATAGATGATGTCACCGGACAGAAACAGGGCCCGGCAGTCGTTGGCGTCGCGCGCCATGTCTTCATCAAGAAGAATGTCGTCAGTTCCGGCACCGTCAAAACGGGGATCGTCACATTCCCCGTCATTGGCCCATTCGCTGGAATTGTCGCCAAAGTCGATGCCTGCAACAATTTCGTCCGGTGCGGGGATTAGTGAAATTTCACCGGCCTGATAAAGGGTGGAGCAATCCGTGGCATCGCGGGCCTTGTCTTCCTCGATCAGTTCCACAGCGGTGCCTGGTCCCTCAAAACGGGGGTCATCGCATTCGCCATCATTGGCCCAGGCGGATGAATCATCACCAAAATCGATACCATCGATAGCTACAGCCTGTGATGTTGTTTCGTCGGTGTGCTTGGCGCCTTTTGTGTCCGTTGCGCTAGCTGGCATCGTACTAAAGGCGATGAGGGCTGCCAGAGCCATCCCCCCGCGCCAGAATTTGTTGAGATGTGTTGTCACAGCTGGTTCCTCCTGAAACGAAACGATGAACCCAGTCTAGGGTTGATCCTGTTTTTGGTCACTATAATTGCCTGCAGGTCATATTTTCCACCTCTCCCGACCCCGAGAGTGGTTGGTATATCCTAACGCCAATCAATAGAGCCGTTGTTGAAAAGCGCACGGCAGTCATCGGCATCGCGCCCTATATCCTCGTCAAGAAGGACACTTGCCATTCCGTTGCCAAAAAAACGGGGGTCGTCGCATTCCCCATCAAAGGCCCACTCGCTGGAATTGTTGCCAAACGGATTGTTTCCATCGGCGAGCAGGTAAATGCTGCCGGCATTGTACAGGTTGCGGCAATCGTTCGCATCGCGGCCAGTGTCCTCATCCAGAAGAATTGCCGCCATGCCCGACCCGCCAAATCGTGGGTCATCGCATTCCCCGTCATTGGCCCACTCGCTGGAATTGTTACCAAACAGGTCACCAGCATTTTTGCCACCGCCCGACACTATGGGTGAGGCTTTGCCGCCGCCGGCGGATAGCAGGTAAATGTCGCCACGGTTGAACAGATAACGACAATCATTGGCGTCACGGCCAATATCTTCATCAAGCAAAACATTCGCCATGCCGGGCCCGCCGAAACGGGGGTCATCACATTCCCCATCATTGGCCCATTCGCTGGTATCATTACCAAATTCGATGGCCAGTGCCGGTGAGAGCATCAGCGGAAAAAACAGCAAAGCTGCCAAAGAAAATTTCTTGAAAAATGTCATGAGAGTCCCCGTACAGATATTGAGCCCCGGTTGAAGCTGAATACAGCTTCCCCGCTTGGGGCAGGTTGAGCGCAAACTATGAATATTTGATGTCGCAGCAAGGTAAACAGAATTGTTTTCATGACCTGGGGTGGGCCTTTTGATAGGCATCAAGCAACTGTTCGGTATCAACCTTTGTGTAAATCTGGGTGCTGGACAGGGACGCGTGCCCGAGCAGTTCCTGGATGGTGCGCAAATCGCCGCCCCGACCCAGCAAGTGGGTGGCAAAAGAATGGCGCAGGGCATGGGGAGAGGCGGAAGGGGGCAGTCCCAGGGCTGCGCGCAGCTGAACCATGCGTTTTTGTATCAGGCGGGGGGAAAGCGGTCCGCCACGCACACCGCGAAAAATGATGTCGCGCCCTGAAGGTTTGAACGGGCAAAGCTCAAGATAGGCATCAATAGTGATGCGCACCGGGGCAATCAGTGGCACGATACGGGTTTTGCCGCCTTTGCCGGTGACACGCAACGAGCCAGCATCCAGATCGCCAGCGCAGATGGCCAGCGCTTCAGCGATGCGCAGGCCCGCCCCGTAACAAAGGGAGAGAACTGCCATGTCGCGGGCAGCAACCCAGGGGCGTTCCTCGAGTTCGTTGGTCATGAGGATAGAGTTTTTGGCCTCAAGGGCGGTGAGGGCCTTGGGCAGGGGTTTGGCGATTTTGGGCGGGCGCACCAGAAACAGTACCTGATTGGAGACAAGTCCGAGACGCTCCAGATGGTGGAAAAAACTTCTGAGGGCGGAGAGCTGGCGGCCAAGGGTGCGGGCGCCCACCCCTTTCTGACGTCGGCTGGCCAGAAAGGCCCTGATGTCGGGACTGGTGAGCGTTTGAAGGGCGTTCAGGGATAGAGGTTCGCCAAGATGGGTGGTCATAAATGAAGTGAACTGGCTCAGGTCGCGCTGATAGGCTTCAATGGTTTTATTGGACAGGCGGCGGATTGAGGCAAGGCTGCTCAGCCAGTCCAGCGCCTGGGTATGCAAGTCAGGGTCTGTGGTGAAAGCTAAATCTGCCATGGAACAAACTTATCCCTGATGGGTTAGGGAATGGCAAACATTTCTGGCCAGCGCCGCGTTGGTTGGGCGAATCAGAGCGGACATGTTTATGCTCACCTTTGATGGACAAGGACACGCAGATTTTCGGCCCCGGCGATGTTGTCGCCGTGATGGTTTCGGTGGCGGTGGAGGCGCCCTATTCCTATCGAGTGCCCGAGGGCATGCAGGTGAGCCGCGGGTCAATCGTTGAGGTGCCGCTGGGGCCGCGTCAAACAATGGGGGTGGTCTGGGGACCGCCCAAAGACAAGTTTGCCCACAACCGGTTGCGCGATATCGGGCACAGGTTTGATGTGCCGGTTTTAAGCAACGAGCTATGCGCGCTGGTGGACTGGGTGGCCCGCTACACGCTGGCGCCACCGGGCATGGTGCTTCGGGCCGTGTTGCGCTCGCGCGAAGCGCTGGATCCGCCCAAACCCCTCACCGCCTTTCAATTCACTGGCATTGAACCCGAACGCATGACCAATGCGCGCACCCGGGTGCTTGATGTGGTGGCCGACGGCATGGCGTGGAGAAAATCGGCGCTGGTGGGGGAAAGCGGGGTTTCCCCTTCGGTGATTGAGGGGCTGGTCAAAACCGGCACTCTGGTACGGGTTGAACTTCCGGCACCAAGATTTATCGAAGCGCCAAACCCCGACTTTGCTCCCCCTCAACTCAATCCGCATCAGGTGCGGGCGCTCAAGGATATCCGGGCTGCCGGGGGGGAGGGGAAATCCGTGGCTCTGCTCGATGGGGTAACCGGGTCGGGCAAAACGGAAGTGTTTTTCGAAACTGTCGCGGATGTGCTCAGGGGTGGGCGGCAGGCGCTGATATTGTTGCCTGAAATCGCTTTGACTCACACGTTTCTTGACCGGTTCAGTGCCCGCTTCGGCACGCGACCTGCGGAATGGCATTCCGATATGACGCCGGTGCAGAGAGCGCGGACCTGGAGGGCGGTATTGTTCGGGGAGGCGCGGGTGGTGGTGGGGGCGCGCTCGGCGCTGTTTCTGCCCTTTGATGAGTTGGGTCTTGTTGTGCTCGATGAGGAACATGACGGGGCCTTCAAACAATCGGACGGGGTGAATTACCATGCCCGCGACATGGCGGTGGTCAGGGCCAAACTGGCGGATGCGCGGGTTATTCTTTCTTCGGCAACGCCTTCGGTTGAAAGCCGCAATAATGCCAACCAGGGGCGTTATGCCCATGTCAGAATTGATGTGCGTCACGACGATGCGCGCCTGCCCGATATTGCAGCCATCGACATGCGCGAAGAGGGCCCGGAAAAGGGAAGCTGGATTGCACCCCGGCTGGCGCGCGAGATTTTTGCCACGCTGGACCGGGGGGAGCAAGTTTTGCTGTTTCTCAACCGGCGCGGTTATGCGCCGCTGACGCTTTGCCGCGCCTGCGGGTATCAATATCAATGCCCGGACTGTTCGGCATGGATGGTGGAGCATCGGTTTCGCGGCGTGCTGGCGTGCCATTATTGCGGCTTTGAAATCCGGCGGCCCGACACTTGCGGGAAATGCGGGGAGGAGGACAGCCTTGTGCCCATCGGACCGGGCATTGAACGGGTGGCCGAAGAAGTGGCAAACCGTTTCCCCGAGGCGCGCAGGGTTATCCTTTCTTCGGACATGGGTTCCAACGCGCAAATCCGCGAACGGTTCGGGGAAATAGCGGCCGGGGATTATGACCTCATCATCGGCACCCAGCTTGTGGCCAAGGGTCACCATTTTGAAAAACTTACCCTTGTGGGGGTGCTTGATGCTGACCTGGGGCTGGCCCACGGGGATCCGCGGGCGGCAGAAAAAACCTTTCAGATTTTAACCCAGGTCACAGGTCGGGCCGGGCGGGCTGCCAAGTCGGGCCGGGCGATGTTGCAGACCTATCATCCCGAACACTCGGTCATCAAAGCCATGATCAGTGGGGACCGGGAGGGATTTTATGCTCACGAGCTCAAGGTGCGTGAAGAAGGGGGGCTGCCTCCGTTCGGGCGGCTGGCAGCGCTTATTGTCTCGGCCAGTGAGCATGAAAACGCCATGGCTTACGCAAGGCATCTGCTGGCCAAAGCCCCAAAGAGCGACAACCTGCGCCTGTTCGGGCCGGCGGACGCGCCGGTGGCCATGGTGCGCGGACGGCATCGGGTGCGTCTCCTGGTGCAAAGTGAACGCGCTTTTGATCTTTCGGGCTATGTCCGGTTCTGGCTTGCGGGGGCCGACAAGGTGCGGGGAAACCTTCAGGTGCGGGTGGATATTGACCCGGTGAGTTTTTATTAGGGCTCTGAGCTTAGAGGGGCATTGTCGTTGTTTTCCCAGACAGGATGAACGAAACCCTTAAGGTTTTGTTCAGGGTCAATTCAGGCACTCTCCACTAGTTTTTTCCTATCGAAAATCCGGGCTTCTTTTGTGCCCGCAACCTTCAAAGGAAAAAACATGTCAAAAAAAGTGTTGATGAGTGCCTTGCTCGCCCTGACCGCCCTGAGCGGGTTTTCCAGTTCGGCTATCGCTCATCCATCCACCCTGATGGTGCACACACACCAAAATGTAATTTCGGCTGCCGGTGTCAGTGTGGCCATGCCTTCGCAATTGATGAGCAGGCTCAAGGTCACCATGCCGCCCCAGGTTCTGAGTGACCCAAGGGCAACCGCGCGCCCTGGAACCGTCGGATTGAATGAAATTGCAATGCCCTGTCCCGCACCTTACCAGACACTGAAACTGTCCGGGACAAATATGGAGCTGCGTCAGGACTGCACAAGCGAAGTGCCGAGCGGTCCTGTGATGTCTGATGTTCCCCTGTTCTGGTCGATCATGGAAGCTGCCGGAATCGGCCGGGTGCTCTCCATCTTCGGTCTGGTGCGCTAGAACCCCCCGGCTAGCCTCGGCGCCGGGTGAATAACGCAACAAAGCAGGGCTCCCGAGAATTTGGGGGCCTTGTGTTTATCAACGCTGCCGCCTATTTCTCTATATTAACTAGAGCTATAGGAGAGCTTCACCGTGCAGCACAACAGAGGCATCGGAATAGGCGAAATGTCGCGGCGTACCGGGGTCAAGGTGCCCACAATCCGCTATTATGAACAGGAAGGGTTATTGCCGGAACCCGACAGGAGTGAGGGGAATCAGCGTCGCTACAACCGCTCTCATCTGGACCGCCTGATGTTTATCCGGCATGCGCGTGATCTGGGAATGTCGACCAAAGCGGTGCGTGAGCTGGTACAGCTTTCGAGTAATCCTGAGAAAAGCTGCTCGGTCGCCAACCAGATTGCCTCTTCGCACCTGGCCGATGTGCGCGACCGTATTGCCCGCCTGCGCTCTCTTGAAACTGAACTGGAGCGCATTGCAAAAAGCTGCCGGGGGGGAACCATTGGTGAATGTTCGGTTATTGCAGCGCTCAGCGACCATACATTGTGCAAGACAGAACATTCTCTTTGAGATTTGTGTGCTGATTGAGAGGGCCAAACCCTTATGGGTTTTCTCCATGGGCCTGCCGGGGGGAAATGTGGTGCTAAAAACACGACTCTGGCGCTTGCACCGCGCTTGAATGCTGTGCTAGAGGGAGCGCGGATTTCAGGGGCGGTTGGTCGCCTCTGTTTGAATGGAAAAATCCCGTGCCAGAACGCCTGCTCCCGAAGCAACCGGGAACCCGGTAGTCTGGTGGCGGGTTTATTATTGAGGTTATAGAGACTTTGAGCGCGACAAGTTCAGTTCTTGCCACTATCGCCCGCCCCTATGCTCATGCGCTGTTTGATCTGGCGACGGAGGCCAAAAAGGTTTCTGCCGTCGAGAGCGATCTGGACGTTATTGAAAAGCTGGTGGGTGAAAGCGATGACTTTTCCAGTTTTTTGCGCAGTCCTCTTATTGCAACAGATGTCAAAGGCGCCGCAATTGATGCGATTGTCTCCAAGGCCGGTCTTGGTGATATGGTCGCCAACTTCGTGCGGCTGGTGGCGCGCAACGGGAGGTTGTTTGTCCTGCCGACAATGATTTCTGCGTTTCGTGATCTGGCGGCAAAGGCGCGGGACGAATTGCGCGCTGAAGTCACATCGGCCAGCCCTCTGAATAAAACACAACTCAGCAACCTTGCCAAAACGCTGAAAAGCCGGCTTGGCAAAACGGTAACGCTGGATACTCATGTTGATCCCACCCTGATTGGCGGCCTTGTGGTCAAGGTTGGCAGCCAGATGATCGACTCTTCTTTGAAAACAAAACTAGGTGCGATGAGAATCGCGATGAAAGAGGTCTCATAATGGATATCAAGGCTGCGGAAATTTCCGCCATCCTTAAGGACCAGATCAAGGATTTCGGCAAGGAGGCGCAGGTCTCTGAAGTCGGGCAGGTGCTCTCGGTTGGCGATGGCATTGCACGTATCTATGGTCTGGACAATGTGCAGGCGGGTGAACTGGTTGAGTTTCCTGGCGGCACCAAGGGTATGGCGCTGAACCTTGAAACCGACAATGTCGGTGTGGTTATCTTTGGTTCCGACCGGGAAATCACCGAAGGCGATACTGTCAAGCGGACCGGGGCGATTGTTGATACGCCTGTGGGGCCTGAACTGCTGGGCCGGGTGGTTGACGCCCTGGGCAACCCCATTGACGGCAAAGGGCCCATCAAGAGTAAAGCCCGCTCCCGCGTGGACGTGAAGGCGCCCGGCATTCTACCACGCAAGTCTGTGCACGAACCCATGTCGACAGGCTTGAAAGCCATTGACGCGCTGATCCCCATCGGGCGCGGCCAGCGCGAGCTGATTATTGGCGATCGCCAGACGGGCAAGACCGCGATTATTCTGGATACTTTCCTTAATCAGAAGGCCGGACATCAGTCTGGTTCTGATAATGACAAACTCTATTGCGTTTATGTGGCCGTGGGCCAGAAGCGTTCGACCGTTGCCCAGTTTGTCAAGGTGCTTGAAGATGCCGGTGCCATGGAATATTCCATCGTGATTGCGGCCACTGCATCTGATGCGGCGCCAATGCAGTTTCTGGCACCGTTTACCGGTTGCGCCATTGCCGAATATTTCCGCGATAACGGTCAGCACGCCGTGATCGCCTATGACGATCTTTCCAAGCAGGCGGTAGCCTACAGGCAGATGTCATTGTTGCTGCGTCGTCCCCCGGGGCGTGAAGCGTTTCCCGGCGATGTGTTTTATCTGCACTCCCGTCTGCTTGAGCGTGCAGCCAAGCTCAACGAAAATCACGGCTCAGGCTCACTGACGGCGCTGCCGGTTATTGAAACCCAGGCCAATGATCTCTCAGCCTATATTCCCACCAATGTGATTTCGATTACTGACGGTCAGATATTTCTTGAAACCGAGCTGTTCTTCCAGGGGGTGCGCCCGGCAGTGAATGCGGGCCTTTCAGTGTCGCGTGTGGGCTCGGCAGCCCAAGTCAAGGCCATGAAACAGGTTGCCGGCTCTATCAAGGGTGAATTGGCCCAGTATCGTGAAATGGCGGCGTTTGCCCAGTTCGGCTCCGATCTGGACGCTGCAACCCAGCGCCTGCTCAATCGCGGTGCCCGGCTGGTGGAACTGCTCAAGCAGGGGCAGTTTTCTCCCCTGAAGACCGAAGAGCAGGTCGCGGTGATCTATGCAGGCGTGAAGGGCTATCTGGACGGAGTGGAAGTCAATCAGGTTGGTAATTTTGAAGAGGGTCTTCTTTCGCTTCTTCACTCAAAGCATCCAGAGATTCTTTCAGGGATTGCAAAGGAAAAGGCGCTGAGCGAAGAGGTCGAGGATAAGCTGAAGAGCGTTATCGAAGGTTTTGCCAAGACGTTTGTGGCTTAGGACCGAGGGAGAATTTCCTAGATGCCTTCGTTAAAAGACCTCAAAAACCGTATTGCCTCGGTTAAATCGACCCAGAAGATTACGCGTGCCATGCAGATGGTGGCGGCGGCAAAATTGCGGAAAGCTCAGGAGCGGGCCGAAGCTGCCCGTCCTTACGCCGAGCGCATGGAAACCGTGCTTGCCTCCATGGGCAGATCCTATGCCACCCGTGATGATGCCCCGGCCCTGCTTAAGGGAACGGGTAAGGAGGACGTGCATCTTTTGCTGGTAGCGACCGCTGAGCGGGGTCTGTGCGGCGGGTTCAACTCCTCGATTGCGCGCATGGCGCGCGATCACGCAAGGGAATTGGTTGCAGCGGGTAAAACCGTCAAAATTCTTTGTGTTGGTAAAAAAGGCCATGACGCGCTCAAACGTTTGTTTGAAGACCAGATCATGGACCTCATCACCTTTCGTGAAGTCAAGCAGATAGCTTACGCAAACGCCCAGGAAGTGGGCGGAAAAATCCTTGCCATGTTTGAAAACGGCGAGTTTGACGTGGCGACCCTGTTTTATTCGCGCTTTAAGTCGGTGATCTCTCAGATCCCGACTGCTCAACAACTCATCCCTGCTCATTTCGAGAAGGGGGAGGGCGATGAAGAGCGCGCTTACGACTATGAACCTGATGAGGGTGTTATTCTTGATGACTTGCTGCCACGCAATGTCTCGGTGCAGATATTTCGGGCTTTGCTTGAAAACGGTGCCGGTGAGATGGGCGCAAAAATGTCGGCAATGGACAATGCAACCCGCAATGCCGGTGAGATGATTGACAAACTGACGCTGAGCTTTAATCGCCAGCGTCAGGCTCAGATCACCAAAGAACTGATTGAAATTATTTCAGGCGCTGAAGCGCTTTAAGAACTTCGAGGTAAGGAACCAAAAAGATGGCTGCCAGAAAAACCGCCAAATCGGCAAAGGCCGCAGGCCGCATAGTACAGGTGATCGGCGCTGTTGTGGACGTGCAGTTCGATGGCGAACTCCCCGCAATTCTCAATGCGCTGGAAACCGACAATAATGGCAACAGGCTGGTGCTTGAAGTTGCCCAGCACATGGGTGAAAACACTGTTCGCACCATCGCCATGGACACCACAGAAGGCCTTGTTCGGGGCCAGGAGGTTACCGATCTCGGTAAGCCTATTCAGGTGCCGGTAGGTGCTGAAACGCTGGGGCGCATCATGAATGTTATCGGTGAGCCGGTTGATGAGGCAGGGCCCGTCAAGACCAAAACAAAACGTGGTATCCATCAGGATGCGCCTTCTTTTGTCGAGCAGAACCCGGAATCTGAAATTCTGGTCACCGGCATCAAGGTGGTGGATTTGCTGGCGCCTTACGCCCGCGGTGGAAAAATCGGTCTGTTCGGCGGCGCCGGTGTGGGCAAGACGGTGCTCATTCAGGAGCTTATCAACAATGTGGCTAACTCCCATGGTGGCTATTCAGTGTTTGCCGGGGTTGGCGAGCGCACCCGCGAAGGCAATGATCTTTATTATGAGATGATTGAAAGCGGCGTGAACAAGGATCCCAAGGAAAATAACGGCTCCACGGAAGGCTCCAAGTGTGCGCTGGTATTTGGCCAGATGAATGAACCTCCCGGAGCCCGTGCCCGTGTGGCCCTTACGGGCCTGACAGTTGCCGAGGAATTCCGCGATCAGGGACAGGATGTGCTGTTCTTTATCGACAATATTTTCCGCTTTACCCAGGCCGGTTCTGAAATGAGCGCCCTTTTGGGTCGTATTCCTTCTGCGGTGGGCTATCAGCCGACCCTTGCCACCGACATGGGCACGATGCAGGAGCGTATCACAACGACAAACAAGGGTTCGATTACCTCGGTGCAGGCCATTTATGTGCCTGCCGACGATCTGACCGACCCTGCGCCTGCGACTTCGTTTGCTCATCTGGACGCAACAACGGTGCTGAACCGGGCTATTTCGGAAAAAGGCATTTATCCGGCAGTGGATCCGCTCGACTCCACCTCGCGCATGTTGGACGCCTCGATTGTGGGAGAAGACCACTATAATGTGGCGCGTGAAGTGCAGGAAATTCTGCAGCGCTACAAGAGCCTGCAGGACATTATTGCCATTCTGGGAATGGACGAATTGTCCGAGGATGACAAGCTGGTGGTAGCCCGGGCCCGCAAGATCGAACGCTTCATGAGCCAGCCGTTTTTTGTGGCGGAAGTCTTTACTGGCACATCGGGAGTGTTCGTTTCGCTTGAAGACACTATTCGTGCTTTTCAGGGCTTGGTTGCCGGTGAATATGATCATCTGCCCGAGGCTGCCTTTTATATGGTTGGTACCATCGAGGATGCTGTTGCCAAGGCACAGAAACTTGCTGCTGAAGCGGCTTAGGACAGCTTAAACAATCGGGGAGGCCAGAAAAATGGCCGACACTATCAAAATCGAAATAGTCTCACCGGAAAAACTGGTCTTGTCGGAGGAGGCACAATCTGTTTCCGTGCCGGGGCAGGAAGGCTATTTCACGGTGATGGGTGAGCATGCGCCTGTGATGAGCATTCTCAAGCCGGGGTTTATTTCGGTTCTCAGTACCAGTGGCACTCAGACCTATTATGTGCAGGGTGGTTTTGCCGATATTTCCCCCGACGGGGTGACCATATTGGCCGAGCACGCCAAGACCGGTGCGGATTTTGACAAGTCCGAGATTGAAGCGGCCATTACAATTGCCCAGCAAGAGTTGAGCAAAGCCGAAGAACTGGCCGACAAGGATCTGGCGCAGAATGTGCTTGATGGATGGAAGAACCTGTTGCTGGAAGCAGCTCAAAGCGGAACATCGGGGGCACACTAGGTCACGGACTCATTGTGCTTCAACCAGATACGAATTGCCGCCAGTTTGATTGAAGCGAGGTAGTTGTCGCCACGGCACGGAAGTGTTTGAGCCGGGAGTGATCCGGCACAGGTCACCCCTTGAAGCTTGATCGCAACTATCAAAAAATAACGTTGCTTAGCACACCGCCTGCTGGTTGGTTCTGTTATGAATTTCTTCCAGAAACTCCCAGATTTCTGCCTTCTCCGGGCGCAACAGGCTTTTATATTCCCCCGAAATGAAGCGCGCGAAGGAAAAACTCTTTTCATTGATCATCCCGAACACCGATGTTGAGAGTGCATTCAGAAACAGCGATATATTGATGTCGGGGACCAGATCGGCCTCATGGGGTTGCGGGGTGAAGGGAAAAGCCTCCACTGCCATGTTGCGCACGGCAAAAAACCGGCTGTTATTGATGAGATTTTGGATTTGCTCGGTGCGCTGGAGAGATTTGAGCGTCCAGCTGATCATATAATAGATACGCACATCCAGGTGCGCCTCCTCGGCTCCTTTTTCGAAACCGATATCCCGGTACATATCAAAAAACCGCGTCAGGTCGCTGGTGGCCACATCAACCACAAAGTCGGGAACCCTTGCTGCATCCCCGATCTGGTCGCCGGTTGCCACCCTTTTTTCATGGGCTTCCATCATCGTATCAAACAAGGTGACCTGATCGGCAACTTTGGAAAGGTCGATCATGCGGGTTTTTTTCGGGAAATAGGTCACGATGCCGTTGCCCGAAATATCGGTGTCAAAAATTACCGGATTGTCCTCACGGCGCAGGGAACTCAGGTCGGCGAAAACGCGGGCAAGAAGTGTCTTGCCCGTGCGCGCGGTATCCGAGCATATGATATGAACAATCGACCCCATTTCACCCTCCCTCAAAATGGCTCAACAACAAAAAATATCCCGTTCCTCCGGGCCCCGCCTCTTGAGTGACAAAGGCAGGTCTGGGGCCCGAATGAGTTTTTTCAGCTACTTGGCCGACCCGGCAGCAACGGGGGTACGGGCCTGTGCCGGCTTTGGGGCGGCCGGTCTTGCCGGAACCGGCTTGGCAGCGGCTGCCGTTTTGGCCTCCGCCGGCTTGGCACTTGCCCCGTTGGTGGAGCCAACAGGAGCTTGTGCGGGGTTTGCAGGAGCCTGAGCCACCGATGCGCGCGCACCCAGCAGGTTTTTAATCAGCTGCAGGTTCTCAAGTTCCGCATCCAGATCGCTCTGCCACTTGCGCACATATCCCCGCAGCACAAAGGAAAAATTATCGCCCTGACCCGTGGCATTGCGATTGGCCACAAAGTCGCTGAAGGTCACACCGGAAAGGTCAACCTGCTCGTAGGCCATCTCGTTGAGCTTGGGGATTTCAATTTCCCGCGCGTCCTGAAGCTTGGCGAAATATTTCTGGTAGGTCTGGTCGTCCCACTCAAAAAAGTTGGTCTCGTTGATGAAATTCTTGGCCACCACATAGGTCATGTCCTTGATATATTCGGTGACCTCGTTCATCTCGTCCAGAGAAGCGATTGAAGGCCCCACAACATGGACCAGCCCCAGGTCAAAATCCCCGGCAGCGGCGGCGTCCAGAACTCCGATATGGCGGAATATCTCCAGCGCGCTTGACAGGTTCCCCGCCTTGAGATCAACGACCGTAACTTTTACCGGTGCGGTCTCAATCGTGTCCAGAAGCTTCATCTGGTCCGCAACATTGTGCAGGTCGATGATCTCGGTGATACCGGGATAAAAGCGTTGCAAAGTGCCGCGTGGATTTTCCGTATCAAAGGCCCGGGCCATGATGTTTTTACGGGCCAGAAAATCCAGAAGAGCGCGCGAAGTCGTGGTTTTACCAACGCCGCCCTTGTCAGCGCCGACCAATATAAGTGTATGTTTCATAGCAGTTTTCCCTTCCCAGAGTGTTGCCCTGACTCAAAAGCAAGCTGAGTCAGATACGAATTCTCCGGGTGGGATGTTTCCCCAACCAACCGCCGCCGCCGGATGATTATCGCGTCGGGGATTTACCTAGGAGGGGTTTTTGACAATTGTGTGATGAGGGAGGCAAAAATTTTCAGTTGCGGCGTTTTAACTCAATCACATTGTGGGCGCTTTCAAACACCGGCTGAGGCAGTTCAAGCACCAGATGCCCCGGCTCCCCTGCGATTTTGCTCAGGCACCCCACCTGATCGCGGTCCGCCTCATCCCCGTAAAAATTTACTTCGGTTTCATAGCCGTAATGCCCCGCCCCGCGATAGGTGAGGCCGGTGCCCGCCGGATAGAGCAATCCAAAGAAGCGCTGGGATCCGGTGGACTTGAAAATGGTCAGCGCCGCGTCTTCGGGGTTTATCTCGCAACTGAACCAGCCATAAACCACCGCGGGCCCCAACCCTCCAAGCTTGATGGTGCGGCACTGGTATTTCCCGATAGTTTCTGCAGGAGACCCGATGGGCTCAAAACCCTTTTCGAACAGCGAGGCAATCAACTCGCGCTCAGCGGCGCTTTCAGAACGCAGAGCCTGAGCCAGACCAATGGAGCGCGAGGTCTCAAGCCCTTCCAGCCGGACAATGTCGCGGGCAGAAAATTTTACCCCCTCGGGCAGTCCGCACGCTCCGCTGCTTCCAGCGGCAACCGGGCCCGTAAGCCCTGCAACAAGTGCTAAAGTTGCCGCAAGCTTTTTCATGCCTTGGGCCATTCCCTGATGTCAACGAAGCGCCCGGCGATTGCCGCTGCCGCCGCCATCGCCGGGGAGACCAGATGGGTGCGCCCCTTAAAACCCTGACGCCCTTCAAAATTTCGGTTTGAGGTCGAAGCGCAACGCTCTTCGGGTTTCAGCTTGTCCGCATTCATGGCCAGGCACATGGAACAGCCCGGCTCGCGCCACTCAAATCCGGCACCAGTAAAGATCTTGTCCAGACCTTCGGCCTCGGCCTGTGCTTTGACAAGGCCGGAACCGGGCACCACCATTGCTGAAACCCGCTCGCTGACTTTGTTATCGCCAATAACAGCCGCCGCCGCCCGCAAATCTTCAATACGCCCGTTGGTGCACGAGCCGATAAACACCCGGTCAAGGGTGATGTCGGTGATTTTTGTACCCGGCGTCAGCCCCATATAGGCCAGCGCCCGTTGTTTGGAGGCGCGCTTGTTTTCGTCTCCTATGGCTTCGGGGTCGGGAACAGCACCGGTTACCGAAACGACGTCCTCAGGCGAGGACCCCCAGGTAACAATCGGGGGCAGCGAGGCCGCATCAAGCACCAGTTCCTTGTCAAATACCGCGCCCTCGTCAGTCACCAGCGTTTCCCAATAGGCTTTTGCCATATCAAAGGCTTTGCCCTTTGGCGTGCGGGGACGATCCTTCACATAGTCAAAGGTTTTCTGGTCCGGCGCAATCAGGCCGGCGCGGGCGCCGCCCTCAATGGTCATGTTGCAGACGGTCATCCGTCCTTCCATGGAAAGCGCTTCGATGGCCTCCCCGCCAAATTCGATGACGTGGCCTGTGCCCCCGGCAGTGCCGATTTCCCCGATTATGGCCAGAATAATATCCTTGGCCGTCACCCCTTCAGGCAGTTTCCCGTTGACCCGCACCGCCATGTTTTTAGCCTTGGCCTGTACCAGGGTTTGTGTCGCCAGCACGTGCTCGACCTCTGAAGTGCCAATGCCGTGGGCCAGCGCCCCGAACGCACCGTGAGTTGAGGTGTGGCTGTCCCCGCACACAATGGTCATGCCGGGAAGGGTAAAGCCCTGCTCGGGCCCCACAATGTGCACCACCCCTTGCCGGGGGTCCATTTCATTGAAATATTCAACGCCGAAGTCGGCGGCATTTTTGGCCATGGTCTTGACCTGGAGTGCACTTTCAGGATCTTCGATTCCCCCGGAGCGATCTGTGGTTGGCACATTGTGGTCAACTACCGCCAGCGTCCGCCCCGGCGCCCTGACGGTGCGCCCGGCCATGCGCAATCCTTCAAAGGCCTGCGGACTGGTCACTTCGTGCACCAGATGACGGTCGATATAAATCAGCGAGGTGCCATCGCCATTGTCGCCAACCAGATGATCGTCCCAGATTTTATCGTAAAGGGTTTTTGCACTCATCGGATTTCGCCAGCTTTTTCGTGGAAATTGAAGTTGCCGGAGTTTTAAGCCCCAGCCCTTGAGCGGTCAAGCAGGCCCATGACACCAAAAAGCGAAGTATCGATACCGACATTTTTGCGGGTCCACCAGGCAATGGCAGTTTGGGCGATGATGCGCGAGCCCGCATTGACTATTGCTGCCCCCAGCAAGCCGAAAAGCGGGATGGCAACAAGCTGCAGGATAAAGCCGATGCCCATGATCGTGCCGAATATGCGCACATAATCGCGCTCATGGCCGGTCATCATCATCACGATACGGGTCGGGCCAGTGGCTGCGTCCGCCAGAAGCCCGACGCTCAGAATGATCAGAATGATATGTCCCTGCGCATAACTTGCGCCAAACAGGGAGAGGATAAGGTCGCCGTAAAACATGAAAGCGATGAATATGCCCACCGAAAAGATAAAGCCCGCCCAGGCGCAAAAGCTAGTCACCGCCTGAGCGCGACGCATTTCCTTGGCGTGATAGTGGCGCGACACCATTGGGGCAATCACCAGAGTAATGGCAAACATGAACAGGGTCATCAGCCCGGCGGTGCGAAATGCATTGAAATAGACCCCAGCGCTTTCAGCGGCAACCATCAGCCCCACAAGCACCACGTCCACATTAAGGGCAGCGGAATCAACCACCGTGCCGACAAGAAACCAGCGCGAAGCCTTGCCACGCTCGGACCAGTAGCTCCCAAGGCCACCAAAACCGATGCCGTTGGCATATCCTTGTCTTTTGCCGACGAAAAACTGCAAGGCCAGCGCAAAGGTGAGTAACACCGCACTCAGCGCCAGCGCCGCAAATCCACTCAGGTCCGCGCCCTGCAGGTAAAGCCACCACACGATACCGGGCACCAGAATGCGCCACAGAATATCGCGCGGCAAAAGCGCCGACCACACCGAACCCTGCGCCCTTAACACCGAAGAACCATATTCCGCCGCCGCCATCGGCAGGATAAGCAGCGCCGCTCCAAACAGATGCAGGAACGCACCCGGATCGGAACCTATCAGCCCCAGCAAAAGCGCAACAAGGGCGAGTACGGCACTAAGCCCGGCACTAGCCAGCAATACCAGCGCCCATCCCGATTTTAGAGCGTTGAGAGCCTTTTGCGGCGCGTTGGCAACCTGTTCTTCCGGCCAGTAGCGCAATATCGCCGTCTGCTGACCCATGGCCGCCCCAATGGCCAGCATGGTGGCCAGCGCAAAACCAAAAGCAAACTGGCCGTAAGCAA
The DNA here is from genome assembly GCA_026981645.1 of Hyphomicrobiales bacterium. Taxonomy (GTDB): domain Bacteria; phylum Pseudomonadota; class Alphaproteobacteria; order Rhizobiales; family Devosiaceae; genus DROE01. The sequence goes on from JALSII010000008.1 coordinate 41,586, forward strand.
CTTCCCCCATGGCGCGCGAAAGGGCCACGAACATCAGATAGGTGAGGCCTGCGGTCGCCACCTTGATGAGCAGAGAAACCAGAGATTTCAGCAGTCCCGCCCTTACGACGGATTTGATCTCGGACACTTCTTCTCGCTCTCTTTGGATTGCCGCATGTGGGAAGTAGAATCAAACCCGCCCCCCCAGAGTATGACGCAAACTCGCTACCGAGCCGTTACCAGGGCTTGCCCGCCTGCAAATGGCCAGTGGACATTTGACAAGCCGGCAAACAATCTAGATCAATGCTTGAAGAGGTGATTCTAGTCGAATAAGGGGCCACAATGTCGACGCCAGAGACCGCCACCAAACTCAGAGAACAAGCCTTGGATTATGCCAACTCTCTGAAAGGGGAAAATACCAGCTATTCGCGTTTTTTGACTCACGTCATCAACGCCACCGACGAGCAGGACGCCGCCACCTACAGCACCGAGGAATTCCACGCCATCATGGAGCACTCATTCTCCCATTTTGGCAAGCGCGCTACCGGTGAGCATCTCATCCATATCTGGAAACCTGAGGAGAACGACCCCCGCGGTGTTCAGATTATTGATATTTTCCTGACCGATATGCCCTTCGTTGTTGATTCGGTTCTGGCGGCAGTGCGCGCCATGGGCGGCACCATCCGCATGTTTATCCATCCCATCCTGCCCATAAATTCCGAAACGAAACCCTGGAGTGTCCTTGAAAAACCCGGCGCCGGAATCCGCGCCGAAAGTTTTCTGCAGGTGCATATCGACCCCATCAATGATGAAGTGGCCCTGGCCCGGCTTTATGATGAACTTGATACTGTACTCACCGATGTTCGCCGCACGGTGCGCGGCTGGCGGCCCATGCTTGAGCGCCTCAAAAAACTGATCCAGTCCTACCGGCAAACTCCCCCGGATGTGCCCTCCCCGGTTTTGGCCGAGGTACTGCATTTTCTGGCCTGGCTTGCCGACCACAACTTCACCTTCCTTGGCATGCGCGAATACAAACTGACCGGAGAGGGTGACGACATCAGCCTGAAGCCACTCAAAGGCGGCGGACTTGGAGTCCTGGAAGACCCCAAATTTCTGTTTCTGCGCAGTGGTGCCCAATATGTGGAAATGACCCCGCAGCATGCCGAATTCCTGAAAAAGCCTGAACCCATAATGGTCACCAAGGCCAATGTAAGCTCTCGCGTTCACCGCCGCACCCACATGGATTATGTAGGCATCAAGCTTTATGACAAACACGGTGCTCTGAGCGGAGAATTGCGCATCATTGGCCTGTTCACCTCCATGTCGCTGGCCACACCACACACCGAGGTACCCCTTATCCGGCGCAAGGTCGCCGAAGTCATGCGTCGCTCAAAGCTGGAGCCGGGCAGCCACGCGGGCAAGGCACTGATGGCGGCCCTCGAGAACTACCCCCGCGAGGAATTATTCCAGATCGGGGAAAACCAGCTTTTCGAATTCGCCACCCTGATTGCAGCCCTGCCCGACCGGCCTCGGGTGCGGGTTTTACCCCGCATTGATCGTTTCGATAATTTTGTCTCGGTGCTGCTCTATCTTCCCCGCGATCATTACGACTCAGGGGTCCGGGAACGGGTGGGCGATTATCTGGCCCAAGTCTATGATGGCCGTGTTTCGGCCTATTATCCCCATTTCCCCGAAGGCGAGATGGTGCGCATTCATTTTATTCTGGGACGTAATGGCGGCAAAACCCCCCGCCCCCGTCGCTCCGAACTCGAATCGGTGGTAACCGACCTCATACGCACCTTTGGCGACCGCATGAAAAGTGCCGCCAAGGATCCCTCCTTCGTCGATGACTATCGGGACGCATTTTCCCCCGGATATCAGTCCAACAATACCCATCTGGACGCGCTGGATGATATCGCAATACTCAAATCACTTGCCGGACCCGGCGATATCGCCGTCAACCTGAAAAGTTCGGGCAACGGCGCGGGTGCGCTGGTGCTTAAGGTTTATCACCCGGAGGACCCCATTCCCCTGTCGGCCCGTGTGCCTTTGCTGGAGAATTTCGGGTTTCAGGTTATCGACGAACATTCCTATCTGGTGCGGCCGCGCAATCAGCCTGAAGCCTATGTCCATGAGATGCAGATCGAACTTGCTGATGCCAATGATCTGGACATCGCAAGTCTGGGTGCTCGGCTTGAGCGTTCCATCAAGGCCATCTGGGCAGGAACCGCCGAAAGCGACGGCCTGAACCGGCTGGCAATCTCTGCCGGACTGGAATGGGATGATATTGCTCTATTGCGCTGCCTGTCGCGCTATATGCGCCAGATCGGCATTGCATTTTCCCAGCGCTATGTTTTCACCGCCCTTGATTGCCACGGCGATATTGTGCGCGATCTGGTCAAACTGTTCTATATTTTGCATGACCCCGCTTTTGAAGGCGACCGGGATGCAGAAGCACAAGAGTGCGAAGCCCGCATCGTTGCAGCACTCGAATTGATTACCTCGAGCGACGAAGACCGCATCGTGCGTCATTTCCTCAACCTGATGCAAAGCTCGCTGCGCACCAATTTTTTCCAGAGCGATGATGAAGGCAACCACCGCCCGGCGCTGGCCATCAAGTTTGATTCCGCAAAAATAGACAATCTGCCTGCTCCCCGTCCCTATCGCGAAATTACCGTCTACAGCCCGCGCCTTGAAGGTATTCACCTGCGCGGCGGCGCCATCGCCCGTGGGGGCCTGCGCTGGTCCGACCGCCCCGAAGATTTCCGCACCGAAATTCTGGGGCTGGTCAAAGCCCAGATGACCAAAAATGCCGTGATTGTGCCGGTAGGGGCCAAGGGCGGCTTTGTACCCAAGCAGATGCCCCAGAACCCGGACCGCGAGACCTTCATTGCCGAGGGCACCGCCTGTTACAAGATTTTCATCGGCGCCCTGCTCGATATTACCGATAATCTGGACGGGGATACGGTTATCCCGCCGCAAAATGTGGTGCGTCACGATGGTGATGACCCCTATCTGGTGGTCGCCGCCGACAAGGGCACAGCAACATTTTCCGACATCGCCAACGCTATTTCCGAAGAACGCAATTTCTGGCTCGGGGACGCCTTTGCCTCGGGGGGTCGGTGGGTTACGACCATAAAAAAATGGGCATTACCGCCCGGGGTGCCTGGGAGGCGGTCAAACGCCACTTCCGTGAAATGGACAGGGATATCCAGACATCGCCTTTCACCGCGGCCGGTGTTGGTGACATGTCCGGGGATGTGTTCGGCAATGGCATGTTGCTCTCCAAACAGACCCGGCTGATTGCCGCCTTTGACCACCGGGACATTTTCATCGACCCCGACCCCGATGCCAAAAAGAGCTTTGCCGAGCGCCAGCGCCTGTTCGATATGGGCCGCTCAAGCTGGCAGGACTACGACACAAGCCTGCTCTCAGAAGGCGGCGGCATTTTCCCGCGCTCCTCCAAGACTATCACCCTTTCAAAACAGGCCCGTGAGGCCATTGGTCTTTCAAAAGAGGTGGCAACTCCTCAGGAGGTGATGCAGGCCATCCTCAAGGCCAAAGTCGACCTGCTCTGGTTCGGGGGTATCGGCACCTATGTGCGCAGCACTTCCGAAAGCAACGCCGACGCCGACGACAAGGCTAATGACGCCATCCGTATTACCGGCAAACAAGTCGGCGCCAAAGTCATTGGTGAAGGGGCCAATCTGGGCATAACCCAGCTTGCCCGCATCGAATTTGCCCAGCATGGGGGGTGCGTGGATACTGACGCCATCCACAATTCTGCCGGGGTGAACTCTTCCGACCTTGAAGTGAACATCAAAATCGCCCTTGGCACTCTGGTGCGTGATGGAGTGTGGAGTATTGAGGAGCGCAATGATTTTCTCGCCGATATGACCGATGAGGTTGCCGAACTTTGCTTAAAGAACAACTATCTGCAAACCCTCACCCTGTCGCTGGTCGAGCGCCGGGGCATGGACGAATTCACCGACCTGGTGGGCCTGATGCAATCCCTTGAGGCTGCAGGCGAGCTGGACCGCCCGGTCGAGTTTTTGCCCGATGATGCGGAAATAGCGGAGCGGGCTATCGCCCAGAGGCCCCTGACCCGGCCCGAGGTTTCCATTCTTCTGGCCTATGCCAAAAACACACTTTATGCCGACCTGCTCAAATCTTCGGTGCCCGACGACCCCTATCTGGGCAAAGAGCTCTACCGCTATTTCCCCTCCCATCTTGCAGGAAAACAGCCCCAGACCATCGAAAACCACCGCCTCCGGCGCGAGGTCATCGCCACCGTTCTGGCCAATGCCATGATAAACCGGGGCGGCCCCGCCTATATCCACAAAATGACCACCGCGACCAGTGCCGATGGCGCCCAGGTGGCCTTTGCCTATGCGGCGGCCCGGGACAGTTTTGGCCTGACTGACCTCAACTCTGCCATCGACCTTGAGGATAACAAAATCACCGGCAAGGTGCAGTTGGCCCTTTATGGCGAAGTGCAGACCCTGATGGTTGCTCAGACCCTGTGGTTTTTACGCAATGTTTCTTTTGAATCGGGTCTTTCAACCATTGTTGAGCGCTATGCCAGGGGAATCGAGGAAATCCGTTCAAGCCTGTCTGAGCTGCTGCCCCCCTTTATCGCAAAGAGCGTGGCCAAACAGGCAAAGGGCTTTGAAGAAGGGGGCACCCCCCCAGCTCTGGCCCGCCGGGTTGCTGAACTTTCAGCCCTCACACTGGCCTCTGATATAGTATTGCTGGCCGAGCAGACCGGCGCGCCGGTACGCACAGCGGCCGAGGGTTATTTCGCCGTGCTCGAACGCTTCCGGCTCGGGCGCATAACAGAACAAAGCCATACCATAAAAGTGGCCGACCACTATGACCGCATGGCGCTTGACCGGGCTTTGGCCAACGTCATGCGCGCTCAGCGCGACCTCTCCGAGGACGTGCTGGCAGCAGGGGATGGCCCCATAAAAGAACGCATGCAGGCCTGGGACACAAATTTTGCCGGAGAAATTGCCCGTATCGAAAAAATGGTCACCGAGTTGACCGAAGGCGAACTCTCCGTCTCCCGCCTTTCGGTCGCTGCCGGCCTGCTTTCGGATTTGGCAAGGCACTAACACCGGAGGCAAGGCACTAACACTGGAGGCAAGGCTTGGCCGGATTTGTCACCCCCTTTGTGGTCATGGCACTGGCCTATCTGGGTGTTGTGCTCTGGGTGAACAGAAACCGGCCTCCCGGCGACGAAATTTCTGTTTTGAAACACCCCTCAGGACTTGCGCAACATGTGGGCGCGTCCCTTGATATTACTGTCTGGAACGTCGGTTATGCCGGACTTGGCAAGGGTTCGGACTTTATAACCGATGGCGGCAAAAGCCGGTTTCCACCCTCAAGAAAAGCGGTTGCTGACAATCTCAACGCCATCATTGAGACCCTGTCCCAAACAAGGGCCGACCTGTTTCTGCTTCAGGAGGTTTCGGACCGGAGTCCCCTGAGTTTCTGGCATCCGGTTCGCACCCGCATCATTGAGAGTTTGTCCCAACGGGTAGCCTTCTTCCGCTCCGACATTTCCAGCCGGGGATTGCCCTTCCCCATAAGAATAGTTCACGGAACACTGACCCTCTCGAATGCCATACCGGTTTCAACGCAAGTGGTGAAACTTCCGGCGGAGCCCACCTTCCTTGGTGGAACAATCAAGCGCAATTATGGATTGCTGGTCACCCGCTTTGCCATTGAAAATCTTGAGACCCGGTGGGTGATAGCCAACCTGCATCTGGCTGCCTTTGACCCTGAAGGCGCCACCCGCTTCAAACAGCTCGAAGCGGTTTTTGATTTCGCCAGACACGAATATGAACAGGGAAATTATGTGGTGTTGGGTGGCGACTGGAACCTTGCCCTTGCAAAAAGCAACTTCCCGCACACCACAGATATCAAGCAGCTTTTCTGGCTGGTGGACTTCCCGGAAGATAAGCTTCCCCCGGGCTGGAAAATTGCCTGCGACAAAACCCGGCCCACGGTGCGCACCAACTACCAGCCCTATGTTAAGGACGAAAACTACACCGCCATCATTGACGGGTTTATCGTCTCCCCCAACGTCACCATCAACAAGGTCACCACCACCGACACCGGTTTTGAACACACCGACCATATGCCCGTTTCAGCAAGCTTCTCGACAAAGCCGCAAGAGGGTCTAAAGTAAACCCGGATAGCGGAGGGGACAAATTCTATGCGTGAGACCAAAACTTCAAAAAAGGGGGTATTTTCCTGGATGCTGTTTGACTGGGCCGCCCAGCCCTTTCACACGCTTCTCATCACTTTTATTTTCGCCCCCTATTTTGTTGCAAAAGTTGTGTCCAACCCATGGGCGGAAGGAGAATATGCGGGCGATACCATTCTGGAAGGTGTCCAGAAAATTCCCGATGCCGTCTATGGACAGCAACTCTGGGGGCAGGCTCTGGGAATCGGGGGCATTTTCATCGCCCTGATGGCCCCTTTTCTTGGGGCCATGGCCGACGCCACCGGCCCGCGCAAACCCTGGATTGCAGTTTTTTCCTTCGCCGTCATCGCCGGAACAGCGCTGTTATGGCTGGCTACACCGGACGGAAACGCGCCGGTGACCCTGATTCTGCTCGCCTTTGTTCTGGCTCTCATCGGCATTGAATTTTCCACCGTCTTCACCAACTCCATGATGCCCTCCCTGGTTCCCCGCTCCGAAATGGGTAAACTTTCGGGTTCGGGCTGGGCGCTCGGTTACATAGGGGGCATCCTCGCCCTGATTGTCGTGCTCGGTTTCATGGTCGCCGACCCGGTATCAAACAAAACCCTGCTCGGCTTCACCCCCGCTTTTGGCCTTGACGCCACCCAATATGAGGGGGAGCGGGCCACCGGGCCGCTGACCGCAATCTGGTATCTGGTCTTTATTCTACCGCTTTTTTTGTTCACCCCGGATACTCCAAAACGCCCCGGGCAGACAAATGCGGTAAAAACCGCCCTTAAAAACCTCTGGGAAACCATCCGCCAACTTCCCGCCCGCAGGTCCTATTTGTCGTTTCTCATCACCTCGATGTTTTACCGCGACGGGCTCAACGGGCTGTTTATGTTTGGCGGCATTTATGCCGCCGGCGTTCTGGGCATGAGCACAACCCAACTCGGCATTTTTGGCATTCTGGCCGCTCTTGCCGGAGCCATCGGCGCATTTGCCGGAGGCAGGCTGGACGCAAGGTTCGGACCAAAAACCGTGGTCTTCTGGTCATGCTGGCTGTTGTTCATCGCCGGAACCATCATTGTCTCGTCCACCCCGCAAAGCATTTTGTTTGTTGTGCCTGTCACTTCGGGCAGTACACCCCTGATTGTATTTTATATTGCCGGCTCGCTGATTGGAGCGGCGGGCGGCGCTTTGCAGGCAGCCTCACGCACCCTTCTGGTCGATCAGGTGGAAGAAAGCGAAGCTACCGAAGCCTTTGGTCTTTATGCCCTGACCGGGCGGGCCACTTCGTTTATCGCCCCGCTTTCGATTGCCGCGGTAACCGCCGCCACCCAGAGCCAGCGCATCGGCATCACCCCCATTTTGGTGTTGATTGCCTTGGGTGCCCTGGGGCTGTTTTGGGTGAAAGAGAGAAAAGGGGGGTAAAGCATCAGTGCCGGAAGTGGCGCATGCCGGTAAACACCATGGCAATGCCCGCCTTGTCGGCAGCGGCAATCACTTCCTCGTCACGGATTGAGCCTCCGGGCTGAATAACTGCCGTTGCCCCCGCCCTGATCGCTGCAACCAAACCATCGGCAAAGGGAAAAAATGCGTCCGAGGCAACGACCGAGCCAACGCTGAGCGCCTGCTTCTGCCCCAGTGCTTTTGCCGCTTCTTTGGATTTGCGGTGCGCAACAAGTGTTGAATCAAGTCGGCTCATCTGGCCGGCGCCAATGCCCACACTCGCCCCGTCTTTGACATAAACAATGGCATTGGATTTTACATGCTTGGCAATGATGGCAGCCAGGCGCAAATCAGCCATCTCTTTTTTACTGGGCGCGCGCTTGGTCACTGTCCTGAGTTCGCAATCATCCACATTGCGATTGTCTCTGCTTTGCACCAGCAGTCCCCCGGAAACGGAACGCACATCTAAAGCCTCGCTCTTGCGGTCGGCAAGGCCACCGCTGAGCAGAAGGCGCAGGTTCTTCTTTGTTTCAAAAACTGCCAACGCCCCGGGGCTGGCGGAAGGCGCAATGATAACTTCGGTGAACACTTTGATGATTTCCTCGGCCAGCGAGGTGTTGATATGCCCGTTCAAGGCGATAACGCCGCCAAACGCGCTCACCGGATCACAAGCCAGAGCTTTTTGATATGCCGATATCAGGTCATCTCCAAGACCCACACCGCAGGGATTGGCATGTTTGATTATCGCCACTGCCGCGCACTGTTCCGGATCAAATTCACTGATCAGCTCAAAGGCAGCGTCCGTATCGTTGATATTGTTGTAGGAAAGCTGTTTTCCCTGCACCTGCTCGGCGCTGGCCACGCCCGGTCGGGAGGCCCCTTGCGTGTAAAATGCCGCCCACTGGTGGGGGTTTTCTCCGTACCGCATGACCTGTTGCAGCCTGCCCGAAACCGAGCGCCAGGGCAGGTCGGGATAGTCAAGGCTCCGGGAAAACCAGTTTGACACCGCTCCGTCATAAGCCGCAGTGCGGGCATAGGCTTTTGCTGCCAGCTTCTGACGCACATCAAAGGGAATCTGACCCTCATCCTTGATGTGAGTGGCAACCATATCATAATCATCCGGGTCAACAATCACACTGACATCGCGATGATTCTTTGCCGCAGAACGGATCATTGCCGGCCCGCCAATATCTATGTTTTCAATAATTTCATCATAGTCCGCACCCGCTGCCACCTTTGCCTCAAAGGGATAGAGATTGACCACTACCATATCAATGACAGGGATCTGGTGAATACGCATGGCGCTTTTGTGATTTTCATTGTCCCGCACCGCAAGAATGCCCCCATGCACTTTGGGGTGCAGGGTTTTGACCCGTCCATCCATCATCTCGGGCGAGCCGGTCAATTCACTGATATCGATGACGGCAATATCGCTGTCTTCAAGCAGCTTTCGTGTGCCCCCGGTTGAGACAATCTCGACCCCTGCCGAAGCAAGGGAACGTGCAAAATCTTCAAGGCCCCGCTTGTCCGAAACCGAAACCAGCGCCCGCCGAACCGCGCACTTTCCGCCGTCTCTGTTCATAAACTCACCTCTTTACCGGGTAATTTCCAGTGCTCGCTAGCACGTCAGATGAGCTTGGGGAACCAAAAGCCCACCCAATTCGCAAGAAATAAATTTTTTGTGCTTTTTCGTGCCCAAAGCCTATTGCCGGGTGAAAATCCAGGCAATTTCCGCTCCCGGCACTACTGGCGTTTCCAGTACAATCTGCTGGGTGCGATAAAATCCGATATGGGCTGACTGGCGCACGCTCTGCTCGATGCGGGCCCGGCTGCCTTCCCACAGAAAAGTCCATGTTGTCCCCGACTTCAGCCGGATATGGATGATTTCTTCCTCTCCGATACGCTCAGCCACCGCCCCCGCAGCCAGATGGAAGCGCTGTATGAGGTTTCCCGAGAACTTGCGCCGCCCGCCCGGAGCACTCATCTTATCCTGACCAACCAGTGTTGCACCCGACGACATCAGGCTTACCCGCCGCTCTATCTCGATGCCAAAGCGTGACCGGAAAGCGCCGGTGCGGGCAATAATCTCCGGCTCAATACGGCCAACTTCAATTTTTGGCTTGTCGCCGAAGGAAAAAAGCGCTCCTTGCCCCCCGAACCGGGCAGAGGACTGATCGTCAACTGTGGGCCCGGAATGGGCTGCTCCCTGCCGGAACAGGTCCTTTGATTCTGCCAACTCGTCGGGCGCCGGCCCGCAACTGCCCACAATCAGCTCCCGCCCGTGACTGAACTCAAAAGCCAGAGCACTGGCATGAGCGTTCCCGGCAAAAGCCGCATCGGGCACAACTCCACTGTCAAGCACAACAACACTGTCCCCCTCAAGGATCACCCCGTACCCCGAAACAAGCGCATTGCCATTGCGTCTGGCTGTTCCTTGTGTTTGCACCGCAAACATCAACTCCACCGGAATTTGCCCGCACCCGTTGAAATAGGCAGGCTGTCCGGTACTCAGGGTGACACTATCCAGCGCCAGATGCATTTTATCGATCAAACCTCCAAGCCGGCGTACCAGCTCGCCTGAAATCTGGGACAGGGTTAAACGCAGCGACACCAGCTCAGTGAGCACCAGCAGGTGCAGGGCAGCGTTGCGCGACCGATGGAACCCGTCCTCATTCAGATGGTTTTCAAGAACATTGCACAGGCTTTCCGTGGCTTGGGCAACCTGGATTTGCGAACTTCCATCACTCAGAGCAATCCCCACAGGCAGCATGGCGGCCATCAACTCATCCAGAGGATCAAGGGCAAATGGCCCTCGCAAGCGTGCTGACTGCACCTGCATGGCAATTGAATGAGATATGGTTTTAATCTGCTCGCGGCTTGCCCCTTCCTCCAGCAGATTGAAGTGGCGTAGCCAATTCATAACCCGCAAGCCGGTGAGCGCCAGCCCCCAAGTGTTTTTGTCATACTCTGAATTGCGCCCGATCCAGTCCAGCACTAATGTGCGTGCAAACTGGCGTTCCCCCTCGTCCCTGGCGTCCCGGAAATGGCGTAGCCAGGAAAACCCATGCAGCTCATTGTGCCAGGCCGCATGCTCAGTATCAAAGCTGAAAGGGGAAACACCCCCCGTGTCCACCAGCTTGGAGGCCAGCAGATAACGTCCGTGCATCATTTCACGCACGGTTTCACGGTCCGTGGGACGGTATTCCCTCAGCGCTGCATTGTATTCAGTTTGAGACAGACCACTCCACGTCCAGCTTATCAAAGGAGACGTGACCAGACCATCAGCAATGAGACAAGCAGTTCGCCAACCTCGAAACCACACTAGATTGAGCACACGTTTTCCTTAAAGCCCCCCAAGGACAACAAACCTCTGAAATCAGAACTAACCAGTTGCAGAGGTCAAAAACCACCATGACCTGAAAATATAGTCAATTTTACGAGTATTTGAAGGATTAGACCTTGCGAAACCGCGCAATAAAAAAACCATCCAGACGCCCGTTTCCGCCCCCGCTATTTTCGACACCGGACACCCCAACACCCGGATGCGTCCGCAAGAACCCCTCAGGCCCAATGTTCCCTTTTAGCGCATCGGGCACGTTTGCGCCCGCAGGGTCGGCTTTCAAGTGTGGATAATTGTGCAAAACCCATGCCCCTTGCGCTTCTCCCTCCTCTTTTTGCAGAGAACAGGTGCAATAGACCAGCACACCGCCCTCGGCCAGATTGCCAATGGCGTTGGCCAGCATGGCGCGCTGAAGTTTCACCCGCCCCGCAATATCCTGTTGCCTGCGATGCCAGAGTACTTCGGGATGACGCCGGAAGGTTCCGGTAGCTGAACAGGGTGCGTCGAGCAAAATACCGTCAAACTTCTGCGGCGCTGTGAAAGTGGCGGCATCACCCTGAACCAGTTCCGCCCCATAATTGAGGCGGGTGAGGTTTTCTTCCAGACGCTCAAGACGACTTTTATCATTGTCCAATGCTGTAACCTTGTAGCCGGCCTTGGTCAGTTGCGCGGTTTTGCCCCCCGGAGCGGCGCACATATCCAGAACCCGCGTCCCGGCGGGCAAACCAAGCTGGCGGGCGGGCAGAGCGGCGGCCGCATCCTGCACCCACCAGCGCCCTTCTGCAAACCCGGGCAGTTGGGCAACCGGCCGGTCGCGTTCAGCAATGCGCACACTGTCGGCAAAAAGCCTTGAGGCCCCCAATGCTTCAATGAGGGCCGGATCGTTTTCTTTCAGTGTCAGGTCAAGGGGCGCGCCGGCCAGCAGGGCCTCGCCAAACCGGTTCAGATTCTTGGCCCCATAACGCGCGCTCCAGTCTTTTTGCAGCCAGCCCGGAAACAGCAATGACAAATCCAGCGCCTGCCACTTTTTCGCCTCGCGCTGGGCCTGACGCAGAACACCGTTGAGCAGCCGGTCAAAACGCGCCGCCCGCCTGTCCGTGCGCACCGCCTCCACCGACAGGTGCAAGGCGCTGTGCGCTGCCTGGTCCGGCATGAACAATAATTGGCTCAACCCCAGCCGCAGCACGGCTTCGAACAGGCCGGAACGCGCCGGAACGCCACGAGCGAGCAAGGCAGATATTATCTGGTTTAGATGCCCCTGCCGCCTGAGAGTAACAGTCACCAGACGATTGGCCAGCGCCCGGTCACGCGCATCGGCAAGGTCCGCTTCGGTGAGGGGGACAAACGGGGAGCCTTTGAGCACATCGGCCAGCGTTTTTACCGCCAGAAGGCGCACTGCCAGTCCAGGGTGCTGAACTGACAATGATGCGTTTTTTGGGCTCATGCCTGTTCTTGTCTCGATTTATTGGATAACACACATGAAGGTCAGGCAATCGGGAGAAGTTCATGCCGCCACCAGCACGCTCAGACAAATCCGGCTCCAGCCCAAAAGTCAACTTAAACGAAAAAAAACGAGTGGCCCATGCCAGAAAGGCGCTTTTGGAAGCTGAGGAACGCCATAAACGCCTGAAGGAAAAGGTCCAGTCCCGCGCGCCCGAGCACAATGGCCCCAAGGGCCCCGACCCGGCCCGCTATGGGGACTGGGAGGTCAGGGGAATTGCCAGTGATTTTTAAATCCTGAAAGTTTAGCCGAACAGGCCGATGACAATGCCCTGCACGATGACCACGCCCAGCAGATAACCCCCGTCAATCAGGGTGAGTGCCCAGCTCATGTTCTGGTAGCGATGATTGATGACCATGGTGGTGATGGAAAAACCGGCCCATAGCATGATGCCCACGCTGACCGCGTTGGTGACATCGGTAACCCCGCCCATGAGAGCCGGCGTCAGGACGACAATGAAATAGGCCATCACCAATTGGCAAATCGCAGCAAACACGAATGGCAGGGCACTGCCGCCCGAGCCCATGAGTTCTTTTTCTTTTTTGCCCGTGGCTGCAAACCACTGCTTGGCGAGAACCATATACCAGCCCATGCCCAGAGCCATGGAGGCCACCATCGCCAGAACCACGGAGACCCAGTTTACGCTCAAACTCAGCATTTTATTTTCCCTCGTTTTTTGGCGCAGAGGCCCGCATGCCCCTGCGACAATTTATACCTTAGTTCATGAGCCAAGGCCACCCATCTGGCAAACCTGGTTCCATTCCGCTTCGGTCACCGGTTGCACCGAAAGACGCGAATTTTTGACCAGAACCATTTCCGACAATGCAGGTTCGGCCTTTATCTGGTCCAGCGTTACCGGGCTGGCAAGAGGTTCCACAGCCTCCACATCAACGCATTCCCAGCGCGCATCATCGGTGGTTGTATCAGGATGGCAGGCAGCGGCGACGCGCACAATGCCCACCACCTGTTTTTCGTTCACCGAATGATAAAAGAAACCAAGCTCCCCCACTTTCATGAGCCGCATATTGTTGCGGGCCTGATAGTTGCGCACCCCGTCCCACTGCTCGGGGCCGCCCTTGTTCATCTGGTCCTGCCAACTCCAGGTGCTGGGTTCTGATTTGAACAGCCAGTAAGCCATTTCTAGCGCCCTTCTTTGTTGTTTATCGCCCATTTCCAAGCGCGGATTTGCACCCTCTCAAACAGTCCGGCAAGAGTATAGGGGTCTTGCGCCGCAAAAGCCTCTGCTTCGGCGATATTGTCAGCTTCAATCACCACAAGCGAGCCATCCGGCTCTTGGTTCCCGTCCAGAAACGGCCCGGCAAATACCAACCCTCCGCCCAGGGTTTCAAGATAGGTCAGATGTTCGGGGCGGGTCTTGAGGCGTGTGGCAAGCATTCCCGGTTTATCAGTCGCAATAATGGCGAACAGCATGGACTTTATCCTTCTTCTTTGAGAGGCCGCTTCATCAGCGCCTCAACAATATCGGAGATTTTGCGTTCTCTCTCAAGCAGCCGGTTGACCGCATCAATCAGCGGGGTTTCAGCATCGTGTTGTTCGGCGATGGCTTTGGCCACCGGGGCGCTCGCCACCCCTTCGGCCAGTCCCATGCCAATAGCAAGCAGATATTCAACCGAACGCCCCCGCCCCAGTTCCAGCCCGAACTGGTAGTTGCGTGACTGAAACGAGGTGCAGCTCAGGGTGAGGTCGCCAAGACCGGCCAGCCCGCCCGCAGTACTGGCAGCCCCGCCAAGTTTTATAATGAGCCTGCCCATTTCCGCATGGGCGCGGCCAATCAGTGCCGAGCGGGCGGAAAGCCCCAGACCCGCTCCCTCCACCGCACCGCAGGCCAGCGCATAGACGTTCTTGAGCCCCCCCGCCAACTGCACCCCCAGCGGGTCAAAAGAGGCGTAGGGGCGAAACCGGGCGCCAGCCAGCCTGTGAATGGCATTGTGGACCGCACCCCGGTTCTCCCCGGCCAGCGTCACCGCCGTGGGGCGACCCGCCACCACATCAACGGCAAAACTTGGACCCGACAAAACCAGAGGAATTGCTTCGGGCCAGTGGGCAAGAACAATCTCGCTTTGCAGGGCCAGCGTCTGTTTTTCAAAGCCCTTGGCGGTGAGAATAACCGGAATATTTTTCTTCAAGTCATCGGGGATTGATTTGACAACGCTGCGGGTCTGCTGGGCCGGAACTGCCAGCAAAACAAGGCTTGCGCCGGCCAATGCGCCCATATCAGTGCTGGCGGCAATGCGTTTTGAAAGCGCCTGCGCGCCCAGATAGCGCTGATTGGTATGACTGGCATTGATTTCGGCGGCTATCTTTTTGTCGCGCCCGATAAGGGTGACATCATTGCCGCCAAGAGCTGCGACCTGGGCCAGTGCACTGCCCCAGGCCCCGGCACCAATAACGCATATTTTCCCGTCACCGGGTTCAGATTTATTGTGGCTTGGGTTTGTCATTTCACACCCACCGCCATGCTTTTGTCATCAAGCGGCCAGCGGGCGCGCGCTGCCATATCCAGTTCGTCAACCGCGCCAAACACAAGACGCTCGGCTCCGGCCCAGGCCACCATCGCCCCGTTGTCGGTGCACAGATATGCCGGAGGCACCACCAACCTGCCATCGGCCCTGGCAGCAACATCTTCAAGAACCGCTGCAATCGCCTGGTTGGCGGCAACACCGCCCGCAACCACCAGCTTTTTTTTGTATCCGGGAAACTCCCGTCCAAACCGCTCAAGCGCCGCCGCCGCGCGGCTGGAAACAATGTCGGTCACGCTATGCTGAAACCCGGCGCAAATGTCGGCAATGTCGTCCTCACCAAGGGGCGCGATTTTCTCCGCTTGAAGCCGCACCGCGGTTTTCAGGCCGGAAAACGAAAAATCCAGCCGGTCCTGATTAAGCAGCGGGCGGGGGAATTTGAAGCGGGTGGCATCCCCGGCCTTTGCTGCTTCCTCAACCGCCGGGCCGCCGGGATGGCCAAGCGAAAGCATCTTGGCCACCTTGTCAAAAGCCTCCCCCAGCGCATCATCGATTGTCGTGCCCCAGAGCGCATAATCCCCCACCCCGCGTACCGCGACGAACTGGGTATGCCCGCCCGAAACCAGCAGCAGCAGATAGGGAAAGGCGATATTGTCGGTAAGCCGCGCTGTCAGCGCATGGGCTTCCAGATGATTGACCCCGATGAGGGGTTTACCAAGCGCCGCCGCCAGCGCCTTGGCGGTAGTCAGACCCACCAGAACCCCCCCGATGAGACCCGGCCCCGCCGTTGCCGCTACAGCATCAATCTTGGAAAGCTCGAGGCCAGCCTCTTGCAGAGCACGGGCCACAATATCATCCAGATGCACCACATGAGCCCGCGCCGCCAGTTCCGGCACCACCCCCCCATAGGGCTGATGTTCCCCGATTTGCGAGCGCACAATGTTGGAGAGAATTTTCCCCAAGCCATCACTGTCACGCAACACAACAGAAGCCGCGGTTTCATCGCAACTGGTTTCAATACCCAAAACATGTGAAGGCGCTTGCTTGTTCATGGCTAGGCTGTATCAACGAATTGTGGAAACTTCCAGCTAAACGGGACAGCACCAAATTGCAATCTGAACAAACCACCCCTTTTTTGCGCATCGGCACCCGGGGTTCGCCGCTGGCGCTGGTACAGGCCCGCCATGTGCGCACCCTGTTGGCCAAAGAACACGCCATTGAGGAATCCGAAATTGAAATAATTGTTATCAAGACCGATGGCGACCGGACCCAGAGCGAAAACCTTTCCCTGAAGGACATTGGCGGCAAGGGGCTGTTTTCCAAGGAAATTGAAGCCGCCCTGCTCGCTGGATATGTCGATATCGGAGTGCACAGCGCCAAGGATATGGCAACAAAACTTCCCGAAGGTCTGGAGATGGAGGTCTATCTGGAGCGCGAAGACATCAGGGATGCCTTTATCTGCCACTGTGCCAGCACCCTTGAGGAACTGGCACAGGGCGCAACATTGGGCACATCGTCCCTGCGCCGGGCCGCGCAGTTGCGCCATTTCCGCCCCGACTTCAAAATCATCGAGTTTCGCGGAAATGTGGACACACGGCTGCAAAAGCTGGCGCACGGTATTGCTGATGCCACACTTTTGGCGGTGGCCGGTCTTAACCGGCTGGGCAAGTCGGATGCCGCCACCGGCCTGCTCGACCCTGAAACCTTTCCCCCCGCTCCCGCGCAAGGGGCCATCGGGATTGAGACCCGCACCGGTGACAAAAGAACCCGCAACCTTTTGACGCCCCTCAACCACAGGGAGACTAACGAAGCCATTATCGCCGAACGCGCCATGCTGGCCACGCTTGACGGTTCCTGCCGCACCCCCATTGGGGTGCTGACCCGGCGACAGGGGGTGCAACTTCTAATGAGCGCCCAGGTGCTCAGCCCCGACGGGGTGCAGTGTTTTGCCGAGCAAATCCAGGGCACTGCAAATGAGGCACCAAAGCTGGGTCGGGAACTGGGTAAAAAACTCATTTCCGCCGCCGGGGAGGATTTCATGGCCCGGCTCAGGGAAAGCCGGGATATTTGAATGGCAAAGCTGCTCATCACCCGGCCCGAACCGGACAACAGACACACCGCAAAACTTCTGGCGGCACAAAATATCCAAAGTGAACTGCTGCCATTGCTGAGTTTTACGGTTCTGGATGTGCAGCTTCCAGATATTGCGGGTTTTGCCGCTCTTGCCGTGACCAGCGCCAACACCATCCGCGCCCTTGAGGCTTTTGACAAAATCCCCTCTCTTTCTCATCTGCCCCTGTTCGCGGTTGGAGAAAAGACCGCTGAAGCTGCGCTGGCCGCCGGTTTCACCTCCGTCAGTACCGCAGGCAATTCGGTTGAAAGTCTGGCTGAACTCATTGCCGGGGCAAATCCATCCGGCCCCTTGTTCTATCCGGCGGCCCGCAACCGCTCTGGCAACCTCGCGGCCCTGCTTGAAGTCAACAATATCGAAGTGACCACTATCCCCCTCTATGCGATGGAAGCCAGAATGAATCTGAGTTCTGGAGAAACGGCTATGCTCAAGGACAGTTCCCTTGCTGGCATCCTGTTCTATTCCGCCCGTACCGCTCAAACCTTTGTTGAGCTTGCTGGCACTTGCGGGTTGGACATCATCAGGCAAACACCCGCCCTGTGCCTGTCGCCTAACGCCGCAAAACCCCTCATCAGGGCCGGGTTTGAAGTGATTCACATTGCAGATGCGCCAAATGAACAGGCAATGATGGCTTTGGCCTTGTCTTTTACCCGTTCGAAACGCAAATAATGCAGGATGGATGAAGGCCTAAGTCGAGGAAGGACCAACAAGCGATGGCAACGCGCAAAAGCGGACCGGTAAAACCTCCGACTCTGGACCTGAAGGCCCGCAAAAATCCAACCTCGAAATCTTCGCCGCGCAAGCCCCGCGCCAAAACAGCTGCGCCCAAATCTGGTGCTGGAAAACCGGGAGCCGCACCTCAAGGCAAAGAGCAGACCGCCAGCGGGGTTAAGACTGAAAAGCCGGCAAACCTGGATGCGCCAAAACCTGCCGCGTCAAGCACTGCTGCGCCGGGCACCGCTTCTTCGGGCGCAAGCGAGGAAAAATCCGGGCTCCGGCCCCCCTCATTACCTTCCGATATCACCCTGACCCCGCTGGTTGCGGCACTCATCGGCATGGTTGGCGGCGCGGCGCTGGGTGCTCTTCTTGTCATCGCCCTGCTCGCCACCGGCCTGCTCCGGCCATTGCTGGAACAACCACAAGACCCTGCAATTGACCAACTGGCCTCTCAGGTCACCATCAATCAGGAGGGCATCAGCGAAAGCCTGGTCGGCTTTAAGGCCCTGAACGACCAGGTGAGCTCCCTTAACCAGATTATCGACCAGCAGACAGACCTGTTGCAAGGCGGGCTGGAAACACAGCGCCAGGAAGTAAACGCAACGCTGGAACAGGTGGCAGCACAACAAGCAGAATTGCAAGGCGAGCTTCAAACCTTGCTCAATGCCCCCCAGCCCGAACCCCCAGCACCTTTTGACCCTTCATTGCTGGAGCAGAGCATTGCCGAACTCAGCGCCCGTCTCGAAGCCATTGCAGCGGGAGCCTCCACCGATGAGGCGCAAATATTTGCTGACGAGATGGCTGAAATTCGTGATGCTCTGAACCAACTTGAAACGCTGAACCAGAGTCTTGATGCCCTTTCATCTGACTTGCAGGAGAACCGGCAGGCAGTTTCAAACGCCCGTGAAGCAGCCGCTCAGGCCTTAACGCTGGCCGAGGGAAACGCCGAAGAGCTCACCCGCCTTGCAGCGCTCGTGCAGTCCCAGGCCGCTGCCCCCGCGCCGGTTGCCGTCGCGCCCTCATCAGTGCAAATTCCACTTGCCCTGATGGGCCTCGATGCCGCATTGAATAGTGGTCGCCCCTTTGAAGGGGAGCTGCAGGCTCTTGGTGCCATTCTGCCCGAGCTTGAAATTCCACAACATTTGAATGAAATCTCTTCCAGGGGCCTGCTCAGACCAAATGAGCTGGTTTCCCGGTTCAACGCCGCCCTGCCTGACATGCTCGCGGCCAGACCCTTAAATCCCGATGCAGGCTGGCGGGACAATCTCTGGGAGCGTATCAAATCACTTCTTGCCCTGCGCCCCACGGGTGAAACCAAGGGCAACAGCGTGGAAGCGCTGGTTGCCAACACAGAAGCGGCGGTCAATCGCCTCGATTTTGCCGCAGCCAGCGAAGCGCTCAGTCAATTGCCCCCGCCCATGCGCCTTGTCATTGCCGACCTTGCCCTCCAGTTTGAAGCCAGAGCCGATTTGGATAATTTGGTGGCCAAAGCGCGCGCTGCAGCCCTTGTCGGTCCGGCGTCAGGCGAGGCTGCACAGTGATAAGGCTCATTGTCTATATCGGGCTTTCACTGGTCCTGACGCTTGGCATCGCCTGGCTGATTGCCACCCCCGGCACCATCCAGATTGACGTGGGCAGCTATCGCCTGCAACCGGGCATCGGTCTTAGCGCCATTGCCCTCGTTCTGGTGATTGTTGGCGCTGTATTCTTCTGGTCTCTTATCAAAAGACTGTTGTCAGCGCCCCGCATGCTGGCAAAAAGAGCCGCCCGCAAAAGCCGGGACAAAGGCGTGGACGCCCTCTCAGATGGCTTCATCGCCCTGCAGGCCGGAGACGCGGAAAAAGCACGCAGACTGGCCCGGGACGCCAGAAACCGCCTGCCCAAAAGCGCTGCCGCCCATCTGTTGCAGGCCCGTGCCGAACTGGCCCTTGGCCAATGGGGCTCGGCCCGTGAACATTACCGCGCCCTCATTGACAATCCCAAAACCGCGCTTGCGGCTCTTTCAGGGCTTTATGAGCAGGCCCGGGCCCAGAACCGTGAAGATGCCGCGCTGACCTTTGCCCACAAGGCCCATGCGCTGGCCCCGGCACTGACCTGGGCCGGGGAAGCGATTTTTAACGACATCACCCGGCGCGGCGACTGGTCAGCGGGGCTTGAGATGGTCGAAGCGACCCCGGCCACTTCAAAGGAGGAGAGGGCCAAAAAGAAGCGCAAACAGGCGGTGCTGCACACAGCGATTGCCGCTGATACTGAAAACAGCGCGCCCCTGGTTGCCTTGGAGCATACAAGGCTGGCTTTGAAGCTGGTGCCCGATTTTGTTCCCGCCGCCCTGATTGCGGCCCGCATTCATTCCTCGCGCGCAGAAACCCGCAAAAGTACTTCCCTGTTGCGCCGGGTATGGCGGGCCAATCACCACCCTCATGTGGCAACCCTGTTTGCCAGTGCCCAGCCTGGCATTTCCCCCACCGAACGTCTCAAGCGCCTGCGCGAACTTGTACCCATGCCCCCTCCCGATGCGCAATCGGCCATCGTGCTGGCCCGGATAGCCATTGAAGCTCAGGAGTGGAGTGCCGCCCGTAACGCGCTGGCCAATTTTGCTTCGGCAAACCCCTCTCAGGACACCTGCGTGGCCATGGCCCGGATTGAAGAGGGACAGAATGATGATTTCGGCCGCGCCCGCCAGTGGCTGGCCCGGGCGGTCACCGCGCCAAGAGACCCGGTCTGGACTGCCGATGGTGTCACAGCCCAGGAGTGGGCCCCGGTCTCCCCGGTTTCAGGAAAGCTGGACGCCTTTGAATGGAAAGTGCCCACCAACGCCGTGGCTCTGTCGGACGATGCTCATATGAACGGCTTTGAAGACGAAAACCTGAAGGAAACACAGGATGCAACACTGTTGGAAGATACACCCCCATCCAAAGAGCCCGACACAGAAAATGAGGTAGCACAGGTAGAAGAAGAGAAAAAACCTGTTCCCGCCATAGAGCAGAAAAGCGCGGGTGACTGAGCGCGCCTGACCGCTTTTGGCCCCTTGCGCGCACGCGCCTCTCTCTTTATGAAAAGCGCCAGTTAATTTCTGAAACTTTTGGCACCGGACTTTTGGAGCCAAAACAAGTGCCGCATTAGCTCAGTTGGTAGAGCACATCATTCGTAATGATGGGGTCGGGTGTTCAAATCACCCATGCGGCACCATTTATATGTCTCGCGCTAATTCGCATTTGTTTTCGCTTCACCTTACCTGAAAACCGGCAGCCCCTTTTCAGGGCTCAGCTGCTGCTCATGCTGCGATGGGCACCGCACGAGTGGCGGCTCGCGTTGAAACTCGCAGGGTACGTTCAAGGTTTCTCCTTCAAAGCGCACCAAAAATACATTTCAGGTCACTTTCGTTGTCGCGGCCTTCAAACAACCAAACTCATCAACAGATAGCTCGCTATACCAAACAGAGAAAGCAGGCTAAGGCTCATGAACACCCCTCGGGCGCTGTCATTCCCGGAAAGATAGCTGTATGTGTAACCGAGCCGGGCAACCGCGAAACCTATAATCCAGGCTTGTGCGGCAATGTTTGCTGGCGATACGAACGCAAAGATGAAGGCCAAAAAGACAAAATAGACGGCATTTTCAGTTGTGTTGCGATGCGTATTGTGTCTTCGCTCAAGCTCGCGCAATCCTTCTTCAGATACTGAATTCCGACTGGTTCCGCTTGCTGTCCACTCTTCCGGAGTTGCATACATTTTATACCGGGCGCGGGCCAGCTCCGTGCTGGTCATTAGCCAGGTATGGTTGATGACCAATAGGGCAGCAGAAAGCATCACAGAGAAAATATATTCAACAGAAGGAAGAGCAATGACCGGCGCTTTTACGCCAAAAACAAACCAGTTAAGAACAACACCTATCAGCAATATGGCAAATGGATAGGCCAGGATAAGTGTGATGGCTCGCTGGATTTTTGCCTCTTTCTCAGCCATGATAATCTATAGACCTCCAATTTTTAAGATACCTGACCTGTCCCCTCAGGTCAGGAACTCACAAACAGGCATGTGGTGACTTTTTCTTAACCATCAACCGCATCAAGCACGTTTGCAAACGATTCTTCAGGATCAATCTCAAGCACCCATGCAAAGGCAATCGGTTCTGCAGTATTAAGACACAGCAGACCGGTACTCTGAAATACACTGTTCATGGCGATGACATGGGGAAGCTATCGACTATTTCCCCCTGACGGTCCATCCATATTGCCCCAGCCAATGGCGACTTCACCCAAGCACGGCCAAACTCCGCCCTTATATGTCTGAACGACCCTCACCTTTTGTCGTAATAGAGCCCCACCACATGCTCGGCCTGGGCGAAAAACAGCCAGCGCGAGACGAACAGCCCGGCCATATGGGAGAGCACGGCAATTGCTGCCATATAGTGGTTGGTTGGCAGTAGGGTCAGAATGGCCACCGGTACCAGCCCCATCAGAAAAATGGCAATTACTCGCAGCTTGTGCGCATGTTTGCGTCCCACAATATAAACCATCTCCTTGAGCAGATAGTTGGGGCCTGAGTGGGGGCTTTCAAGCAGACGGACCCGGCCCAGATTGCCCAGCCCTGTTGCTGTTTCAATGGTGTGCCCGGCGCGGGCAAAACTGTTTTCACCCAGCACCCAGGCCAGAACCTGAACACTGCAAAGCACAATCAGAAGCATAATGGCGGCACCTGTCTGTCCCGCCAGCAGTGCGCCCCCGGCCAGCGCATAAAGAAAAAACAAAACCGGGGTCAGCGGCGTGTTCCAGCGCGGCACGGTTTTCATCTGCGCATAAATCATCGAGGTGGTAAAAACGGTTCCGAGCGACAAAAGCGCGCCCGCCCATCCGGCAATCTGCCAGCGCTGGTTGAGGAAAATAACTCCGATGGCATAAACCGCTATCACCAGCAGGGAAACAATGGCCAGCACACCCTCGCGGCTGAGCCAGCTTGAACGCCACTGGGAAAAGGCTTTTATTGCCCGTTTGGGATTGCCCAGATGAAAGGTCGAGGCAACAAGCCCGCCCACGGCCAGGGCGTAGGCAACAAAGAAAAAGGTAAATGCCGACCAGCCGGAAACAGCGGGCAAACCAAAACCAAGCCAGGCCATCAGGCCAAAACCAAGGCCCGACAGGGCAGTAAAAATGATAACCGAGGGAGCGGGATGCATCAGATTTTCTCCAGCGCTTTATCAAGCCAACTCAAAAAGCCCTTGGCGCCCCCGGTTTCCTCCCCAAGAGCGGTGGCGGGAACCCCAATCTGCCCGCTGCCGGAAATGTCGGCCTTGGGCCGGGGCGGCAGATAGCGGTTGACCGGATTGGTGCCCTGTTCCGCCATCAGGGCAAAACCGCCCCGTTCGGCGCTTAAAATTGAGACATTGCTGTCCGGGTCGGCAAAATCGCCAAAATGGCGGGCCCCGGCCGGACAGGTGCGCACGCAGGAAGGCACCCGGTCCTCCTCGGGAATGTTTTCATTGTAAATGCGGTCAACGCAAAGAGTGCATTTTTTCATCACCCCCTCGGCCACATCCATTTCGCGGGCCCCATAGGGACAGGCCCAGGCGCACAGGCCGCAGCCCATGCAATCATCCTCATTGACCAGCACAATGCCGTCTTCACTGCGCTTGTAGCTCGCCCCGGTCGGGCACACGGTAACGCAAGGGGCGTCCTCGCAATGCAGACAGGACTTGGGGAAATGCACCACCTGGGCCGCCCGTTCCAGCGTTTTGGCCTCATAGGTGTGGATACGGTTGAGAAAGGTGCCGCTCGGCTCTGCCCCATAGGCATCCATATCGGAGAGAGGGCTGCCATAGTTTGAGGTGTTCCACTCCTTGCAGGAAATAACGCAGGCATGACAGCCCACGCAGGTATCAAGGTCGATGGCCAGACCCAGTTTCTTTTGAGTGCTTTGGGGCAGACTGGTCATTTTTTGAATTCCTCCCCGTAGGTCAGATTTTGAGGCGCAGGAGGCACCGGCGATTTTTGCGGCTCCATATGGGGCTGGGAAACACCATCCCCCGCCCCGGCCTTTTCGATTTTCACCCGAAGGTCAAACCAGGCCGCCTGACCTGTCACGGGGTCTGAATTGCTCCAGCGCATGCCATTTTCGCGCGGCGGCAGAAGCTCTGAAATCAGATGGTTAAGCAAAAAGCCTTTTGTCGCCTCGGGGGCTTTTTCATCCAGGGCCCAGGCCCCGGAACGTTTGCCGATGGCGTTCCACGTCCACACCGTTTTGGCGTTGAGCGCATCCATTTTTGCCACCGGAACCTTGATTTTGCCATGGCGCGAGGTGAGCCAGGCCCAGTCACCCTCCTTAAACCCGTGTTCGGCAAAAATCTCACCCGATACATAAAGCGGGTTGGTGCCGTGAATCTGGCGCAGCCAGGCATTTTGCGAGCCCCAGGAGTGGTACATGGCCGCCGGGCGCTGGGTCAGGGCATGCAAGGGATATTCTTCGGTATCGATTGCATTTTCTTCAAACGGCGCCCACCAGACGGGCAGCGGGTCCATACTGTCTTTAATCTGCTGGCGCAAATGTTCGGGCGGCCGGATTTTGCCGTGGCCCTCCGCTGCCAGTTGAAACTTGCGCAAAGGCTCAAGGTAAAGCTGAAATACATAAGGTTGCGGGCTGTCATAAAGGCCGCGCTCCACCGCCCAGTCCTGATAGGCCTTGTTCCACGGCTTGAAAAATGCCGCCTCCTCGGGGATATGCTCAATCCAGAACCCGCCGTTCTTGATATAGGCCTCAATCTGCTTGGGGTTGGGCTCTCCGCGCCCTTTGCCCTTGCCATCCTTGCCGCGAAAGCCGGCCAGGGGGCCAACGCCGGGGCGGCGTTCATGGTTCTGGATGTAGTCGGCATAATCCTTGTATTTTGCGCTTCCATCCTCATTGACCATGCCGGGCAGGCCAAGGCGCGCGCCCAGTTCGATGAGGACAGACTGAAAGCATCTGACATCCCGGTCGGGCTCGACCACCGGCCAGCGAATGGCATCGGCCAGCGCATCAGCCTCGCAGATGGGCCGGTCGAGCAGGGAAATGCAGTCGTGGCGTTCCAGATAGGTGGTGTCGGGCAGAATGAGGTCGGCAAAGGCCACCATTTCGGACGAATAGGCATCCGAATAAATGATGCGCGGGATAAGATATTCGCCGCTCTCGTCCTTGTCCGTCAGCATCTCCATGACTTTTGAAGAGTTCATGGACGAGTTCCAGCTCATATTGGCCATGTACATGAACAGGGTGTCGATTTTATAGGGGTCCCCGGCATGGGCATTGGAAATCACCATATGCATCAGCCCGTGGGCCGACATGGGATTTTCCCAGGTGAAGGCCTTGTCGATGCGCACCGCCTCGCCCGAATCTGAAAGACACAAGTCCTCCGGCCCGCGCACATAGCCCAGATGCGGTCCGTCCAGAGGAGCGCCCGGCGTAACCTTGCAATGGGGCCTGGGATGGGCTTCGACCGGCTTGGGATAGGTGGGCTTGAACCGGAAGCCGCCCGGAACCTCTACCGAACCCAGCAATATCTGAAGCACATGCAGCGCCCGGCAGGTCTGGAAACCGTTGGAATGGGCCGAAATGCCCCGCATGGCGTGGAACGATACCGGCCGCCCGACCATCTTTTCGTGGCGCTCGCCCTTCCAGTCGGTCCAGGGGCGCTCAATGACAATTTCCTCTTCAAAGGCCACATGAGCCAGCTCGGCGGCAATGCGTTTGATGGTTTTGGCCTCAATGCCGCAACGCGCGGCAACCGCTTCAGGTGTATGCTCATCCGTGAGATATTTTTCAGCCAGAAGCTGGAACACCGGGCGGTGCGTGATGCCCTTGACCTTATGTGTTCCTGCCATGTCGGCCTTGATGCCCGGCTTGTCAAAAGCTACCGGCTTGCCGGTTTTGCGGTCCAGAACCAGCGGTTTGTCATTTTTGTCGCGCAGGAACAGTCCGTGTTCGGGGGAGCTTTTGTCTCCGTTTACCAGAAACGGCGCGTTGGTGTAGCGCATCAGGTAATTGAGGTCGACCTTGCCCGCCTTGAGAAGTTCGTGGATGAGCGCCAGAATAAACAGCCCATCGGTGCCCGGCGTGATGCCTACCCATTCGTCGGCAAGTGCATTGTAACCGGAGCGTACCGGGTTGACCCCGATGATCTTGGCGCCCCGCTCCTTGAGGCGACCAAGCCCCATTTTTATGGGGTTGGAATCATGGTCCTCGGCCACCCCGAAAATCATGAATAGTTTGGTGCGCTCCCAGTCGGGAGAACCAAATTCCCAGAAGGCCCCGCCCATGGTGTAGATGCCCGCAGTCGCCATGTTGACCGAGCAAAAGCCCCCGTGGGCCGCATAATTGGGGGTGCCATAGGCCTGTGCCCACCAGCCGGTCATGGACTGGGACTGGTCCCGTCCGGTGAAAAACGCCATTTTTTCCGGGGACTTTTCACGCAAAGGGCCAAGCCAGCCGGTGGCGATGTCAAAAGCCTCCTCCCATGAAATTTCCTCAAATTCACCTGAGCCACGCTCCCCCACCCGTTTCATGGGGGCACGAAGCCTTGCCGGGGAATAGTGCTGCATAATTCCCGCTGAGCCTTTGGCACACAGGACCCCCCTGTTCACCGGATGGTCTTTGTTGCCCTCGATATATTTTACCCTGCCATCCTGCATGTGCACATTGATGCCGCAACGGCAGGCACACATGTAACAGGTGGTCTTGCGGATTTCGTCAGACACCGCTGGTGAAACATCCAGATTGGGCTGGCCTTTTGCCGTCATGCTGATTTTGCCCCGCAAAAAGTTTCCACACGAATAATTCTAAATATTCCCGTTCATGCGGACAAATGGGAAGCGCCCGTTTCCGCCCGCATCCTGATGCTTATATATGAAATATTGGGAATGTGAATTGCCGAGTGGAAATTCCCGGGCAATTTGTTGCGTTATACCAATTCAACCGGGGAGTGCTTCAAGCGCAAAAAAAGGCCCGGACTGAGATGTCCGGGCCTTCTTTAACAAAGCAGGCGACTTTTGGTCACCTGAGTTCAGATTTTAGCTGTGCACATGCACCGCGCTGGCATCTCCAGTTACCAGAATCGGTGTGCGGTCAGGCACGCGATTGTAAATGTCGATCACGTCCTGGTTAAGAAAGCGAACGCAGCCGCTGGAAACCGCTTTACCTATGGATTGGGGGTCACTGGTTCCATGCAGACGATATAGCGTATCGCGGCCATTCTGGAAGATATACAGCGCCCGCGCGCCAAGGGGGTTGTCCAAACCCGGCGCCATGCCATAGCGGAATTCCTCCAGCTCTGGCTGCCGCTCGATCATGTTGGAAGGGGGCGTCCAGGTTGGCCAGGCGCGTTTGAACTGGATGATGCCGCGTCCGGCCCAGCTAAATCCAGCCCGCCCGATGCCAACGCCATAGCGGATTGCCTTGCCTTCGGGCAAAACAAGAAACGCCACTTTCTGCTCGGTATCCACGATTACCGTACCGACAGGTTCGTCGGTCTTATATTCCCCAAAGCGCCGATAATAGGCCGGGTCAAGTCCCCTTATATCCACTGCTGGAATGGGAAATTTCTCATCAGGCCGGGGGCCGTACATTTTGGCGTAGATCTCGCCCTCATTTTCCTGAGGTGTCGGAGCTGCGATGGCCGGCATGGACAGTGCCATGCTTCCTGCCACGCCAGCGGTGCCGACAATAAATTTCCGGCGGGTGGGTTTCATGAAATTTGTCATTTGAATTTGTGTCCTTTGGCCAGAGGCCGCTTGTCCGGTCCAACTGGCAACTGTTAAATGCTCATCCAATGAAAAATTCAACCATAAATATTGGTCAAATGCTTCAAAGGAACGTCGAATGGATCATCAGATCAGGAAAATTGGGGCGGGCGCAGGGGAGGCTCTGTTTTATAAGGGCAGAGCGCCCCAACGCGTCCGGAAATGCGGCGCGGCAATTGCTCATAACCGCAGGCCCCTGCAAAATTGACAACCGGGCCGATATCCACATGGCAGCTTAAATGCCCTCCTCCGACATTAAAGGTCGGCGACGTGCAGGTTGAACCGCCCGCAAGCTCATGGGCTTTGGCCGAAGCACCGGCGCTGTGCACACTGAAGGATACCTCTATTGCATTCGTTCCGTATACCGACTCCGTGGCAGCAGAAACGTGCGCCGTCGATACAAACGACAAGCTGATTGCAAAAACAACGCTGACAATAATGCGAAACATAAGGCTTCATAACATTTTTGACTTAAGCAACGAAGTAGGCCTTATTCACAATCAGTTCAACACTGTTTTGCCAGAAATTAACCCTTTGTGCCTCGCCTGCCACACCTGTCAATACCAGGGAAAAGAGCAGAAAAACCCGGCAGGGCACTGAGCCAGGCTGGGCGTGTTTTCAGGTCTGGGGAGGTGCAAGGCGAACCTTCTCATGCAGGTGTTCTATTTCCAGGCCCGTGCGGAGCAGAGCACTGTCCTGCCCATCCGTTGCTGAAACCAGCAGACTGGTCGGCATAGAATTCTTGTCGATGCCATTGGGCAGCGCCAGTCCCGGCATGTTCAAAAAATTGCCCAGTGACGTGTTGCGCAGGGCCAGAATATTGGTTTTGTGAAACAGGCCGTCATCGGTTTTAAGGGGATCAAGCTCCGGAGCCACCATAGGGGTGGTTGGCATGAGGACAAGGGCTTCGCCCACGCTCGAATTAAATTCCTCAATTAGCCTGAGGCGTGCATGCCGGAGAAATTTGAGTTTGGAGGTGCCCATTTTTGCCCCGGCCATGATGCGGGCGGCCACTCTTTGATCGACCAACTCTTTTTGCGCACTTTCCATAAGCTGTTGATGGCATTGAAAAGCCTCGGCCGCAGTAATGGTGCCATGGTCGGCAGTCAGTTGCATGACGCGTGAAAAAGCATCCAGTTTCAGGCGTTCGATATGGCCCCCGGCCCGGGCAAGCAGTTCTACGGAACGTTCAAAATTGGCTGCAACTGCTGGCTCCAACCCTTCCAGAACCATGTTTTCAGGAACCAGAAGCCGTTGTCCGGCAATTGTTCTGGGTCTTTGCTTTTGTACTGGCCGCCCACGCAGCACCATGTCCATGGCAATGCAATCCTGCACTGTTCGGGCCAGAGGGCCGATCGTATCAAGAGTGGGGGAGAGGGCAAACACGCCGCTTTTGTCGAACCGCCCCTCGCTCGGTTTGAACCCGACAATGCCATTGAACGCTGCGGGGATGCGTACTGAGCCGCCAGTGTCGGTGCCGATAGTCAAGGGAGCAAGTCCACGCGCCACCGCAACCCCCGACCCTGACGAGGACCCCCCGGGTATATGCGCTTCCGTTCTGCTGTGCGGATTGAGCGGGGTTCCAAAATAAGGGTTCAGCCCCAACCCGGAATAGGCAAACTCGGTGAGATTGAGCTTGCCCAGAATCACCATTCCCGCCGCGCGGGCCCGGGCAACGGCTGTAGCATCTGCTTTGGCTGCCGGTGCGCCTTCATAGATTGGCGAGCCGGCGCTGGTTACCTCTCCTTTTATATCGAACAGGTCCTTGAAGGCGATGGGGACGCCCTCAAATGCGCTACGAGGCCTGCCTTTTTCCAGCCGTTCCGCACTACTGGCAGCGTCGGCCAGCGCTCTCTGCCCCATGATGTTAAGGTACACATTTTCAGCGCTTTGAGTTTCCGCCTGCGCGAGCAAAAATCTGGTAAGCGCAACCGGGCTGACTTCTCCGGTTGCCAGATCCCGGGCAATGCCCCAGGCATTGCGCCGCGCCAGCTCTGCCATATCACTCATAGCCGTGTCTTTCCTTATGCACACATCGGTGTTAGGGTTTTGACGAACATGCGGCGATTACCACTGACATGGTGTTTTGCCGCGTCCACTTGCCCCTTGACACTAAACTGGCGCACGCGGGATACTTCAACCTGATAAATTTTGTAAATGTTGAGGCATGAAGCCCATGCGAATCGCTGAAAACACTGAAACGCAATTGCCGTTCAACTCTGATCATATGCAGGAAAATGCCCGCCGGACTACGGATTTCCTGAAATCCCTGGCCCATACCGGTCGGCTGATGATTCTGTGTCGGCTGGTTGAAGGCCCTGCAACCGTGGGCGAACTCGAAGAAATGCTGGCCATGCGCCAGTCATCGGTTTCAAAGCAATTGGCAAGGCTGCGCGAAGAGGGCCTGGTTTCCTGCCAACGTGACGGCCGCTCGATTTCCTACTCACTCGCAGACGAGCGTGCCCGCAAAATTGTGAGCACGCTCTATGAAATTTTTTGTGACTAAAATGCGTCGCATCAAATTGAATCTGCTCCAGCGTCTTTCTGGGCGTTTGCGCTGTGTCTTTATCGCAAAATAGCTGCACATTTGTGAGATACGCTGTAAACTGCAAAAAATCCCGGTTTGATGAAATTCAGCCTGTGCGCTGAATAAGGAAGGTGTAAACGCCATCTCCAGACTGGGATTCGAGCAACGTATTTCCGGTGGTTCGGCAAAAGGCTTCAAAATCCTTTATGGCACCGGGATCGGTTGCCAGTATTTCAAGGGT
Organism: Hyphomicrobiales bacterium; assembly: GCA_026981645.1. Lineage (GTDB taxonomy): Bacteria > Pseudomonadota > Alphaproteobacteria > Rhizobiales > Devosiaceae > DROE01. The sequence continues at coordinate 71,904 of JALSII010000008.1, forward strand.
TTCGTTCTGTTCCATCGTATTGAGCATTTTTTTTGCCTTCAGGATGGGCAGGGGGCAGTTCAGTCCTTTGGCGTCGAGTTGTTTATCAGCCATGATAAATATCCGTTTCTTTTCAATGAATTGAGGTTTTGTCCTCAGATAAACAGGTTGATGTCAGATTTGGTGGCTACCTCGATATAGGTTGCTGCTCCGCCAAGTGAGGGGCCGTCAATCAGATCATCGCGCTTGTAGTCGAACAGGTCCAGTGTCATCTGACAGGCAATCATGTTTACTTCGGCCTCAACAGCCAGTTCGCGCAGTTCCTCGATCGAGGCTACGCCGTTTTTCTTGATGAGGTCTTTCATCATTACCGTGGTCAGGGAACTGGCACCGGGCAGCGCTGCCAACAGGTTTGGCATTGCCATGTGCCCGCCCATCATGGGCATTTCCATGGCGGCGTTGCCCAGGGTGCTGACCTTGAGCTTGAGGTCTTTCTTGAGCAGTGACAAGCCGTAAAACGTAAAGAACATGGTCACATTCAGCCCCATGGCGGCAGCCGTTGTCGCCAGAATGAAGGGGGGGTACGCCTGGTCAAGCGCTCCCTTGGTCACGATAATAGACATGGATTTTGCATTCTGTTCGGTAGACATTTTTTTCTCCCCAAATGAGCAGGTTTGCTCGTTTTTTGTCAATTTCCAGCAACAATCCCATTGCTACTCAATGTCCTGACCAGAAGGCGGCCCATGCCAGAATCCGGCGGCGATTTTATGCACCGCACCCGGCAAAATCGTCGGCCGCCATCTTGGCCTCGTAAGGTCCGGCCACTTCGTTTCCCGGAGTGAGCAGGCCCTTGGCCGCATCCCAGTCAACCGGTTTCAATCTTGCCATCCATCCATCCCCGTAGGGGTCGGAATTGGCCAGTTTTGGATTTGCGTTCAACTCAGCGTTGTTTTCGACAACTTCGGCTTCAAAAGCGATTTTTGCCGGCCCGACCCATTTACCCGATTCCACCGTGGCACAGGAGCGCCCCGCTTTAATAGTTTTGCCAGCTCTTTTGGCAGTGAAAGCCACCAATTCGCCGGCCATTGCCGCCGCCACCATGGTCATTCCGATGGTGACCGTTCCGTCATCCTGTTCCCGGTACCAGATATTGTTGTCCACATCATAAAGCAGATCGTCCGGCATCTCGCATCCACGTACCACTGTCATCGCAAAGGCTCCTTTTTTTACAGTCCCGGCGAGGAAGTTAGCGTATTGCCCGATTGATGCAAAGGCTTTGAGGCGCAACAAAAATCTCCAAGCCCGGCCACCTCCAGCTTGCCCGAAACAAACAACGCCAAATGCCGCACCACCATAGCCATCATGCGCAGGGCCTTGATGCGATGTTTCTGGTTTTCGGCCTCAGCGATGACATTGTGCTGAAATACAATTTCCCGGCAGGTCTCGCGGCAGGCGTTGAAACTGGGGACGCCCTTTGCCCCCTGCGCGTGCAGCGCCAGAAGGCGGAACCCCTCTTTGAGCTTGTCTGCTGGCACGTTGTTGCGGGCCACCAGCCAGGTTTCCAGCACCACTTCACCCATTTTAAGCTGCTCAGCCGCCAACTTCTCGGCTTCCAGCGCCACCTGATTTTCCGGCAGCGCGTCAATTTCGTCCAGGCGGGCCAAAACACCCTCTATGTCCAGCCCCTGGCCACTGCCAAAAAGCTGCACCATCAGCCCAGCCCTTTTTCGCGCAGCATCGGCAGGCTTTCCGAGAAATTCTCGTGCACGCCCACTTTTCGCGGGGAGAGCCCCATGGCCAGACCCAGCAATTGTGTGAAGTAGAGAATTTTCACCTTGGTCTTTTTGCCGAACATCTTTTCCGCCCGGATCTGGTGCATTTCCAGACCCGTATGACAGGTCGGACATTCCGTGGCGATGACATCGGCACCACTGGCTTCCGCCGCCTGCAAAATGTTCAAAACCAGTTTGGTTGAAGTGTCGCTGTCGCTCAGGGTGTGCGCGCCCCCGCAACAGGCCGTCTTGAGGGGAAACTCCACGCTGTTGGCCCCCGCCGCGTCCAAAAGATCATCCATATAATGGGGTTTGGAGGTGGATTCGCTGCCCGGCCCCTGATCTTTTTCCGGGAAAATATGGCGCGGGCGCGTATACATACAGCCATAGTAATTGGCAATTTTCAGGCCCTTGAGGCCTCCCTTGACCTTTTCCTTTATGCCCTCTTCGCCCACCGAATCCTTTATCCAGTCCAGCGCATGGATGGTCTCAACCTTGCCCGCCTTATAGGTTTTGTGCCCGGCCTTGTTTGACAGGCGCGCGGTGACCTCGCGTGAGCTTTCATCATGCTCAAGGTCATATTCAGCCTTCTTCAGATTGTGATAGCATCCGTTGCAGGGCGCCATGACTGTATCAAAGCCCATATCCTCGGCAATGGAAAGGTTGCGCGCCGACAGGTAGGTTTGCAGTTTGGGGTCAATATTCTTGACCTCCATCGCCCCGCAGCAGTTCCAGTTATCCAACTCCTTGATCGGAAGACCCAGCGCCTTGCCGATGGCCTTGGTCGAACGGTCATAGGATTGGGCCGTACCTTCAAGCGCACAGCCCGGATAATAGGCGACTTCCTTGTGTTTTTTGCTCATCGCCCGTCCTCCATTTTATCCAGACCGAGAAGTCGATTGTTTTCAGCCTGTTTTTCATTCACATATTCATCAATAGCCGCCCGTGCCGCCCCCCAGTTGCGGGTCCGCGGGCGAAAGAAAGTTGCAAGGCCCAGTCGGGTCAGCATGGTCAAAGGCATACGTCTGACCAAACCCAAAACCATTGATACCAGCCAGGTCTGGGTGAGCTTCTGGCCCGTCGCCGCAAAAAACTGCCTCAGCACCAGCCCGTCTTCGATTTTACCGGTTTTGAACACTTGTTCGGAAAACCCCTCATCAAAAATCATCGAAGGAGATTTGGGTGTGTGCCCTTTTAGTTCCAGCCAGTGGGCGGTGGCTTTCATCACCCCTTCGGGGTTGACGTCACGCGGACAGGCATAGGTGCATTTATTGCACGACACGCACTGCCAGATAATGTCCTTGTCGATCAGCAACTCGTCTTCCATGCCCATGCGGATGAGGTAAATCCAGTAGCGTGGATTGAAGTCATTGTTGAGCGCATTGATGGTGCAGGCATTGGTGCACGAACCACATTGCCAGCAGCGGTGAATGAACTCACCGCCCGGCAGACCGGCGATTTCGTCCTGCATTGCCTCATTGTAGTCGGTGACCGCCCGCGAAGTGATAAACGTGCTCCAGTGCCCTGAAACATCGATTCCGTCGATAACCAGCTCATCCTGTTCAATCAGGTTTTCCGGGCGGATGAGCGATTTTTCATGAATTGGCATTTATGTTTGTCCTCAACTCAACATTGGGCGATCGCCGCCAATAGTGTGGGCACTGCCATCGATAAGTTTCAGCCGCGTGCGCCCGGTTTCCGTGTCAATCGCGTCAAGCCCCAGCATGCGCCGCGTGTGCATCATCGGGTCGGCCCCGTCGTTGAAGTCCGAGCGTAGATATGCCCCGCCCTGATCATTGATATATCCCGCATAAATATGGGCGCACAGAAGGTCGATATGAAACGGCATGTCTCGATAGACACCGTTTTCAGACAGGAACCCGGCCAGTTCTTCGTAGAGTTTTGAGAAGGTTTCAAAACTGTCATCCACCGGAATCTGGCTCATGTCGTCTCGCTCTGCGTACCAGATTTCGCGCAGCACACCTGTGCCCACTTTTGCATCCCACATCCAGCGCGTCATCAGCGGATAATGGTCCGGCGCGCTGAAATGCAGCAGTTCGGCCCCTACATCACGCACCCAGCGATGTGCCTTATCTTGCGGGAAAGTGCCGACAAAGGCCGCCATGCGCGCGCCGGTTGTTGACACATCAGACCAACCCGTCAACAGCTTGGTAATGGCGTTCAGCAAACGCCCCATATTGTCGGGGCCAAGAGAAATGTTCATGCGTCGGCGCCCTGGAGTAATGAAAACCGCAAGATCGTGAAACTCCGCCTCACTCATCTGCTCGACCTTGCCCTTGGCAAGAATTTCCTCAAACAAAGAGGATTTCAGCACCAGCGCGCTTACATAACGCTCAATACCGCCCGTGGGCTCCGCACTTTCAATCAGATGCTCAAAGGCGCGCCGAAGCCGTGGACCCGAAAGGTCCAGAACCGTCTCGGGCGCCTGTTTGGTCTCGCTCTGTCGGTGCAGAAAACCCAGCACTATTCAGCAGCCTCTTTGTTTGCAGAGGAAACAAGCGAAAGCGCCGCCATTGCTGCGGACTGGCCTTGCGCGATGGAATCATCAATGGTCTCGGGTCCGGTTGCCGCCCCGGCAACAAAAACTCCGGCTCGAGAAGTCTCGGACATGGCAGCATAAGTTGAAGCTTTCTGGATGTGTCCGTATTTTTCCAGGTCAACGCCAAACACCGCTGACAGGGTCATGTTGTCCACATTGGGGTCCATGCCCACCGCGTGCACCACCATATCAAAGGGGATCGTGATCGGACGCTTGACCAGCGTGTCCTCGCCCTTGACGATCAGGCGTTTGCCGTCGGAGGCAACTTCGGCGATGCGCGCCTTGATATATTTTACCTTATGCTCTTCTTGCGAAGCCCAATAGAAGTCACCCTCGTAAAGTCCGAAGGTGCGGATATCCATATAGTAGATATAGACGTTGCAATCGGGCAGTTCCTCACGGATTTCCATGGCGATATTCGCCGACACCGTGCAGCAGATTTTTGAGCACCATTCGCGCCCGATCTGGCGATCACGCGAGCCCACACACAACAGGATTGCCACCCGCTCCGGCTTCCGTCCGTCCGAAGGACACTTGATGCCCGAACCACTGGAGAGCATCTGCTCCACCTGGGTGGTAGTCACCACATCTTCATAGGTGCCAAAGCCCCATTCGGGCTTGTTCACACTGTCAAAATGGGTAAAGCCGGTGCAAAGAATTGCCGCCCCGGCATCAATTTTTGTACCGTCCTTGAGCTTGGCGGTGAAGGCGCCGGGCGCTCCATCAAAACTATCCACCGTCGTATTCAGATGTTTTTTGATCAGCGGGTTTTCCTCGACACGGGCAACCATGCCCCCGATGGCGTCCTTGGCCCACTCCCGCGAGGGCACCAGCCGCGCATAACCCGAAATTATCGGCGCGCCTCCAAGGCGGTCTTCTTTTTCAACCAGCACCACTTCCTGGCCTGCGCTGGCCAGAGAATGAGCGGCAGACAGTCCTGCAGGGCCGCTGCCAACAATTAGAACCGGCTTGCTCATTTTGCTGTCGTTCCTTCCAGTTGGGCGGGGCGTTTATATCCCGGTCCCGAAGTTATGGCGCGTTTGGGATCATAAAGGGTTTCAATTTTCCCCTTGGCAACCTCGCCCAGATAGCCCTCAAACTCGGCTTTGGCTTTTTCCCAGTCGATGCCGACTTTTTCCAGCAGCGTCTCAAACGGGCTGGCATGCCAGTGCAATTGCGCCAGCTTGTAGGGGTGCGCGCCCAGCGCCAGAGCGGCAAACTGGCAATCGGCCATAATGGGCAGGGCATAGACCTTGTCCACCGCCTTGCCGATCCACTGGTTCTTGTCCAGCGTGGTGATGCAGCCGGTGTCATGACCCACCATGATGTCGGCTTTTGCCTCCTCAACGGCGACTTTGATCTTGCGGTCAATAGCGAAGGAGCGGGTGAACTCACGCTCCCCGATAATGTGGCGGAACCCAAAACCGCAGCAATCATACCAGGTGGAATAATCAACCACCTCAGTACCCAGAGTTTCCAGCAATCCGGTGGTGACCGCAACCCGGTTGCCGTCCAGCACGTCATTGTCGTAAATCACGTCTTCAGGCACCATTTTATAGACGTGGCAGGCCGGGTGCACCGTGGCCCGGACGTTTGAAACATCAATCACCTGATGTTCTTTGAGGCGGTGGCGTACAACGTGCAGCCATTCCGAATAATGCACGATTTCCTCAGGGATCAGAAGCTTGCCATCGACCAGCCGGCCCAGTTTGCCCAGAATTTCTTTCACCTGGGCCCTCAGTTCGGCCGAGTGCATCAAAAAGATGCGCATTTCCTTGTAGTTGCCAAAAGAGGTGCCGCAATGCACCAGCGGATAATAGGTGCCTTCGGGCAGCCCCTCGGCTTTGGCCGACATATAGGCCTGATGGAAGTTCCTCAGGAACACTGCCGCCAGTGACACAACATTGCCAATGCCCGAGCCGTGATAGTTCCACGCCGTGCATGAGGTCTGGTCGGTTTCGTCCAGATATTTGGTGCCCAGCTTGTTCTGCAGCCACAGAACCGAAGAGGGGTATCCCGGAATATTGCCGCACTGGCCGCAGGATTTATGGTGCCAGAAATTATTGGTGGGGATTTTTTTGTCCCAGCCGTAAAGGGTCTTGGCCATTACCGGGTCATGGTGGTCTTCCACGCGGTGAACAACAATTTCTCCCTCTTTTTCCAGCTGCCACATGATGTCGCGCACGTCTTCCTTGCGCTTGCCGGTGAGCAGGGCGCGACGGTCAATTTTGGCCTCCACCCAGTCCGTGGCACGGCGTGCATCGGCGTCACTGAGCTTTGTTGCTTTCCACTCGGCTCCAAAGCCTTCAAACCCGGAGCCGGAATTTTCTTTTTCAGCCATGGAAGTCTCCTGTTTTTCGGCGCCAAGCGCCTGAATGATATTTTAACGAACCGGCATGCACCTACTCGTCGTCCTCATCTTCCTGCTCTTCGAGCCAGTCCTCATATTCTTCGCGTTTTTCGTCCATCACATCGAGCACGACATCGAACAGGTTCTCATCAACGCTTTCAAGCTGATCCAGAACTCCGGTTGCCTCCCAGATGGCAAAAAGCTCGACCGATGTCTTAAGGTTCACCACCCAGGCCGTATCCAGCGTGTGCATGGTCGGCATCGGGATGGCCTTGCGCAAAACCGCCAGCGGAGCATCAACCTTGGAGACATCAGGCCCCCAGTCGGGAAAGGCCTCTTTGGTGATCATGTTGGGTGCCAGCTGGTTGCCGGTGGAAATAACCTTGAGCAATACTCGCGAGAAGGGACGAAGCACGGCTTTGGCCGATTCCATTTCGTGCTTGATGGCCACTTCGCGCATGATCATCACCAGGCCGCCGGGCGAATTTTCGAACGGGCAGCGCGCCGCGCAGGTATAACACTGGGCGCACGACCAGATTTTTTCCTGCATGGCATCATAAATGCCTTCAAGATTTTCGGTCCATAACAACTGGACAATCTCGCGGGGGGAATAGTCGTAATAGCTGGCCGAAGGACAGGTCGCAGTACAGATGCCGCAATTCAGGCAGCCATGCAGCTCATGGTCGTAGAGCATGTGCCCCTTGATGTCATCAAAGATGGCCTCAAGTTTTTCGTAAGGAACCGGGGGTTCATCGGAAAGCGGATCACTGATTAAACCGTGCTGGGTCATGTGGTATTTCCCTTGTGGCTCTGAAGCACCAACCTAGTAGGTCATTACCCGGACGTCATCATCTTCCATGACGTCCTCAATCACCTTGGCCCCCCCCACAATGCCTTCGCACTCGGGGATCAGATCGTCCTCGGTCATATCGAAAAGGGCCAGATTGGGCGAGCAGCAATAAAATTTTGCACCCGCTTCATGGGCGTCCTTGATGAAGTCATAAACGGTTTTGGGCGAGCCTTCCTTGACCACAAGCCCTTCGGCAAAGCCCTTTTTCATGAGCTGCCCGGCTGTTGCGGTGCACACCACCTCAACTTCATAATCCATGGCCGCAGCAACCGTTGCCTGAAAAAACGGCGCTCCAAGCTCTTCGCCGTTGCGCGGATCAGTGTTGACCATGATGATTATCAATTTGCTGGCCATCGGCCTCTCCCTTTTGCAGATATATCTCCCGCATGACAGAGCCTGAACGGCCCCTCCCTTGTCGCATATTGCGGGATAATCCGCGAAGGATACATGAAGAAAATGGAATGTGCAATGATGGAGTCAGAATTGTGGAAATCAGAAATTGTTCACCGGACGCTGTTCATTTTCCCCGCCGCCTCAGCGCCATTCCTGGAAATGAAATTTCACAGCAGCTTTGTGTGTCTGGAGATGCCCACCATTATTTCACTCAAGGCTTCAGCGATTTCGGCCTGCACATTCCGTAGCGCTTCAAGGCCTTCAGCTGTATTATCCGGCGTTTCGGCGAACTCCATGATCAGGTCCTCGGCCATGCCCGATTTCATTCCCGGATGTCCGATAAAGCCCAATGAGTTTTCATTTAGTGAAAACACCAAGGGCTCCCCTGCCTGGTTTTGTGCCAGAATTGTGCTCTGCGGGGGTAGTACCGGTTTGTCCCGCAGGTAGGAAACCATGGGAAACCGCGCCGGAAGGTGTCCTGCCAGTGCGTCCGGGGTCACGGTTTTTGCCTCTTCAACTTTAAAGCGCAATGGCGCCTCTTCGGCTCCGCCAGTGGCGGCGATGGAAAGGATCAGTGCGCCCATACCGATGCCGATCACCGGAAGCCTGGCTTCCAGAAATGATTTTGTCAGGCGCAATTCGGGCATCAGGCTGGGCAGCAGAAATCCGCTGACCACCCCGTAGGGGCCTCCACCCAGAATGATCAGCCCGTCAAAATCTTCACGCTCGGTGGGGATGGTTCCTCCTGCGGTGAAGGGGCGGTGGTAATGAAAGCGAATATTGCGCCCCTCGAAATGATCCTCCATCAATCCAAGGAACTCGGTTTCGGTGTGTTGGAGTACGCAGACATTTTTCATATGATGAACTCCGGCGGTCCCAAAATATGCCTATTCAGAGGTTTCCACCGCCCCCATGATGGCTTCTGCTATATCAGAACCTGTTACCCCCGGCATTTCAATATTCATCTCTTCCATGCCCCTGTCGGCAGCGGCACCGAGGGCTTTATGCGTTAAAGCTGTTCCCACCAGATGTGCCGCGAGCCGGTCGACCCCATCAGGGGGCAGACAGGTGAAGTCTCCTGAAATCAGAAGGTCGGCAACTTTTTTATCCCGGCCCAGCAGGTGCACCCGGATCAGTCCTCCCGGGGCCTTGTGCATGGCCTGTGTCAGATGAGTGCCCGATGAAATCTTGACCCCCATCTGAACAAACTTCCGGCCCTGAACGAATGTCCATTCCGGATCAACCAGCGCCACCTCAGCTTCCGCAATTGCTGCCAGTTCAGCCTCTGTTGCCTTGTCCATATAGGGCTCCACATCAAGAACAGAGGCGCACCGGGCGAGAAATTTTTCAATGATTAGTTCGCGTGGAGGAATTTCCCCCAGCTCCTTGAGCATTGTTGTCATATAATCATCAAGCGTGGATTTGAGTTTGTCGCGAAATTTTTCGCTGGGCACCTTGAGGCATCTGGCCATGGTCGCGGTATCAAAATCGCGCATGAAGCTGCCTGCCATCACCGTGGCATCGCCGATGCTGGCTGCGCCGGTTCCCCCGATCTTGCGCCCCTTCACATGGATATCGTTGGAGGGACGGAACTCGGCCTCAATGCCCAGATCGTGATAGGTGGCCACCACCGGCTCGATGAACATGGGATAGAGCTGTTCGGCGCGCCTGGGGGCCTTGTCTTTTGGGTAAATAAAGTGGGTGAAAAGCTGGTTTTCATCCAGATAAACCGCGCCACCGCCCACATGACGCCGATAGATGGGAAGCCCGGCATTTTTGCAGAAATCCTCATCAACCTCCTTGGCAATTTCCTGATGCATGCCCACACTCACATAGGGCGTTGCAGGGCTTGCCAGAGACAGAACCGGGTCACTCTCAGCCGTAATGGTTTCGGCAAGCCCGTGAAAAATTGCCTGGCTGCGAAGCGCCGACACCGTGCCAAAGTCAAGTATTCTGAGCCGCATTAAACCATTCCCTTTTTGTCATGTCTGACCACCTTGCCGGATGGCGTTTGCCACTTTTTTGAGAGAAAAGTCAAACACTCAAATGTCGATGCACAAAATATGAGAGTAATATCGTGCCGGAATGCCTGCCCGACAGGTGGTGCCCCCACTTTACGGGTCTTTGATGCAGTCAGAGGTTTCCAGAGCGGCGGCAACCAGGGCTTTTGCGTGGAGTTCGGTGGTGTCATAGGTGGGCAGCGGGCTGATATCATCATTAATGAGCATGCTGATTTCCGTGCAGCCCAGAATAACCGCTTCCGCGCCCCTGCCGGCCAGATGTTCTATGGCTTTGACATAGGTTTTTTGTGAGGCTTCGCGCACAATGCCCCGACAGAGTTCTTCATAAATAATAGCGTTGAGGTCGGTAATTCCAATTTCAGGAACAAGAGATTCAAGGCCCGCTTTTTTCAGCTCGTTAGTGTAGAAATTCATTTCCAGAGTAAACTGGGTGCCCAGCAGGCCCACGGTTCTAAAGCCATCCCTTATCAACCGGTCTGCCGTGGGTTTTGCAATGTGGAGCAGGGGAACATCTATTGCGGCCTGCACTCGGTCTGCAACTATGTGCATCGTGTTGGTGGCGATGCCGACGATCTCGGCACCGGAACTTTCCAGTCCTCTTGCCGCGTCGGCCAGGATATCTCCGGCACTCCTCCAATCACGAGCAGCCTGGAGGGCGGCGATGGGCGCAAAGTCAACCGAATGGAGCAGAAGCGGCGCTGAATGCAGGCCGCCGCGGGCTCGTTTGGTTTCAGAATTGATGATGCGGTAATAGTGGGCAGTTGACTCCCAACTCATGCCCCCAACAAGACCAATGGTTTTCATGAAACTATTTCAACTTTTTACAGGCGGTTTTCTGGGTGAAATTTCACCGGAGCGGATCTTGTCCGGCAGGTCTGCAAACCATTCGGCCAACTGGCGGTAAACGTCGCGTTTAAAGGGAACGATCAGTTCGGGCAGGCCTTCAAGGCACTCCCAGCGCCAATCTGAAAACTCTGCCCGGTGAGCACCATTATCGGGGTGCTCAATATCAATTTCGGTGTCATCGCCTGTAAACAGCATGGCAAACCACATCTGGCGCTGGCCGCGAAACCTGTTGCGTTTCTTTTGTTCAGTAACCTCGTCGGGAAAATCGTAAGCCAGCCAGTCCTCGGCCGGGGCCAGAAGTTCGGCGGAGCTGATATTGGTTTCTTCATAAAGCTCGCGAACTGCAGCTTCAAACGGGTCCTCGCCGGGGTCGATGCCCCCTTGGGGCATTTGCCAGGCCTGCCCCGGTCCGCCGGGTGGCATTTGCGTGCGCCTGCCGATAAAAACCCTGCCTTGTCTGTTGAACAGAACAACCCCGGCGCAGGGGCGATAGGGCAGGTGAGCGCGGGGTTGTGCGCTGGAGTCTGAAGTTTTTTTCATCAGGGAGCGCTCTTCATGAGGACACTGACAGGAACCAGTTCCATGCGCTTTTCATCAAGGCTGGCGGCCCAGCTTTTAAGAGTACTGATAGAGGAAGGCAGACCGGACATTATGCCCACGGCCGAGCCTTCTTTTCGAGCTATATCCTCAAGCAGTTTGAAGGCCTGTAAAATTGCGGTTCTTGAGGGGTTGATGTCAAGTTGAATGCTTCCCCGGGCATAGGGCACCTGATTTGCCATGGCCAATTGGCGGCTGAGGGAGCGGTTGGAACTTCCATCATCCACAAAACCCAGGCCGCGGGTGCCCAGTTCTTCCATTACCGGCCCAAGATCAGCGGCTGATGATGTGAAACGTGCGCCCTGATAGTTTATCACCCCCACATATCCCCCCATCTGAGCCATGACCCAGGTCAGGTGATCCAGGTTGGCACGGGCGGGCTGATTGGTAAGCAATGTGCGGGGTCCGGGGTCGGAATTGGGATAGTCAAATGGTTCCATGGGCACTTCGAGCAGCAGTTCGTGCCCTCCGGCGCGAGCTACCGCTGCTGTGCGCGAGAGGCTTCGGCCGTGGGGAGCAAAAGCAAGGGTTACATTGTCGGGAAGTTCTGCGATCGCGCTCAGGGTTCCAGCCTCGTTCAACCCCATGCCGGTGATGATGATGGCAATCAGTGGTTTTCCGCCCGCCGCCTCAGGCCCTATGGAGGCCCTGGCATAGGCAGAAAAAGGGGTGCGTCCCTGCTGGCTGATGCGAGGCACGACCCCGTATTGGGTCTGTTCGCTCAGATCAGGAAGTGTGCCGAACTCATCAGGCTGGTGACCGGGGAGCTCTGTTTGATCGGACAGGGGCAGGTCCTGTTCGTCAACACTTGTTATTTCGGGGCCGTTGAGAAGGGGGTCTGTGGTAATAACAACCGGGGCCGCCTCAGGCGGTGCGCTGACTTCTCCGGCGAGCGAATTGATGTTGATTTCAGAATTAATGGGAACTTCGGCCACCGGGCGGCCGCCGTTGGGATCGTCAACCAGAATGATGCGGGCAACGGGAACAGCCAGCACAAAAATCAACAGGCCGACCATAATACGCCCGACCGGGAGACGGGCCAGATCAATGGAGATTTTGGGCAGTGTGCGTTTAGGTTTTTTTTTGCCCAGCGGTGCGCCCAGATCGTTGGTCATGGGTTTTGATCCATCACGAAAGCTCGGGTAATTTACCCCGAATCAGCAGATTTATAAGGCTTGTAGCACAAGATCAGCCTTCGGAATCGGGGGGATAGGCTTCGTTGACCTCATTGCCCAAAATCAGGTCAATGGCATAATTGAGCTGGGTGTCAAGGGAGCGGTCGGCAGGCACATAAACTGATGAGCCCCGGGTTGCCTCCTGCTCACTGCCCCCGCCGATCTGGCCATCAAGGGCCGCTTCGCCAATTATTTCGTCACGCCCCTCAAACTCCTTGGGAACATCCTGGAATATTTCGATATCCGGCCGGATGCCGCTGGCCTGAATGGAGCGATTGGAGGGGGTGTAATAGCGTGCTGTGGTCAGGCGCATGGCGCCGTTGGGGCCAAGGGAAATAATGTTCTGTACAGAACCCTTGCCAAAAGAGCGGGTGCCCACAAGCACTGCGCGCTTGTGGTCCTGAAGGGCGCCGGCAAGTATTTCTGATGCGGAGGCGGAGCCGCCATTGATCAAAACAACCAGCGGCACGTCAGCGACCAATCGGTCCAGATCATCAGGCACCGCATCATAGCGGGCGCTTTCAAATTCGGTCCGGCCCCGGGTCAGCACCACCGCTCCGCGCGAGAGGAAAGCATCGGCAACAAAAACCGCCTGGTCAACCAGGCCGCCCGGATTGTTACGCAAATCAAGAATAAGCCCTATGGGCAACTCGCCACCGCGCTCTTCAATCATGTCCTTGATGGCATTTTCAATGCCGGTATAGGCCTGCTCGGAAAAACGGTCCAGCCGCATGATGCCGATGTCGCGGTCCAGTATCCAGCGCACCGCACGAAGAGGAATGACGTCGCGTTCCAGCACGACGTCGAAGGGGTCGGCGACACCTTCGCGCACCACGGTGACGGTGATGGGTGTGCCGACCAGGCCGCGCATCATACCGATGGCTTCGTCCATGTTTTTGCCCAGAACTGGCTCGCCATCGAGCTTGATGAGATAATCGTTGGCCAGAAGGCCGCTGCGTTCGGCGGGTGTGTCGGGGATGGGGGCAACGACTTTGACGATGCCCTCTTCCATGGTGACCTCAATGCCAAGGCCGCCAAATTCGCCCGAAGTATCCTGACGCACATCGGTATAACTCTGAGGGGAGAGATAGCCTGAATGGGGATCGAGCGAAGTGAGCATGCCGTCGATGGCGGCCTGAATAAGCTCACGCTCGTTGGGCACATCCACATACTCCTCTCTTATGCGGTCAAACACATCGCCAAACAGCTGGAGCTGCTCAAAAACCTCTTCGGAGGTGAGCGCTGTCTTGTCTTCTTCTTGAGTTTCTTCCTGGGCACTAAGGGCAAGACTGCCTGCACCAAGCATCAGTGCTGCAAGACAAACCGAGCGCAGGGTTCTGCCTGCACTGGACGGGGACAATATCGACAGGCTATTTGCAGGGTTTGGAGAACGCATTTTATTTGTTATCCACTTTGGGGCTGGGATGCTGTTTGTGTGGGGGGCGTAGCCCCGGCCCACCAGGGGGCGGGATCAAAGGGCACATCCCCATTTCTGATTTCTATATATAGGGTTGGGCGGGAGACGCCAGCACTTGTTGTCACGGTTTGGCCAATTGTTCGTGAACCCATGGAGCCCACCGGTTCGCCCATGAGCACGAATTGACCCAACTCTACCGTCGCTGTTTCCAGTCCGGCAAGCAGAATGGTGTGGCCCTGGCCGGGATTGATAATGATGATTTGGCCGTAATTAAGGTAGGGGCCCTTGTACATGATCCAGCCATCCACGGGGGCAACGACCTGGGCCTGGGCGCGAGTGACGATGGAAACCCCTTGCGCGATACTGCCAAAGCCGTCATTTTCGCCAAAACCTGTGACTACGACGCCGGCGGCAGGCGTGACCATATAGCCCTTGACGGAAGTGAAGGGGATGGCGGGACTGGTGCGTTCAGTATTAGCCAGGGCCAGTTCAATGGTTTCACGGGACAATTGGGCAATGGGACTGTCGCCATCAGCGGCCTCGGCAGCCTCGGCGGCTTCAGTGACCGCTGAAATGCGCTCTTTCAGTGTAACGATGAGTTGGTTAAGAGAGGTGGCTTCGGCTGCCAGAGCCTCGGCTTCGCGTTCCTGGGCTTCAAGCTCTGCTGAAACGATAACCACGCCGCGTTTACGCGCTTCGATGAGGGTTGCTATGCGCAACTGCTCTTCCTGCAGGGTGGAGAGGCGGGCGGTAAGCTGAGTTTTTTCCTCGAGTACTTCCTGCTTGAGCGCCGAAAGGCGGTTCAAATCAGCAATTACCACATCGGCCTTGGTACGCAGCTGGGGCAGGATATCTGCGAGCAGGGAGGCTGAGCGCGCCGAATTGAGCGCGTCCGAGGGATCGATTATCAATGCGGGGGGTGGGTTTTTGGAGATGCGCTGAAGGGCGGAGAGCAGGCTGGCGATATTGGTGTCGGCGCTTTCAAGGCGCGCGCGAATCTGGCGTTCCTGCCCCAGAAGAGCGGTGAGGTTTTCCTCCATGGCGTCCACTTCAATTTCGGTGAGCTTCACACGCTGGGCGGCGGCAATCAACTCGGCGTTCTGGCGGGTGCGGTCGCCCTCCATTTCCGCAATTTCTTTGGCGAGCTGTTCGCGCTTTTCTGCCGAAAGAGTGATTGCGGCGCGGATTTCGGCCAACTCGCTCTCGGCCTGGGCGGTGGCCTGGTGGTCGCTGGTCTGGGCCCATGCAACAGGCAACGCAAAGAAGCCAAAGCCGGCAGGTGTGACCATCAGCGCGAGGGCAAGGCTGCTGGCGCGTCTTTTCAGTTGGCTCATGTCAGCTGGTTCATGGGCAGGTTCATCTGTAATGCAGCGAATCAGGAGGGCTAATGCAAGTTGGCGGCGATAGTAGGGCAGTTTGGCTCGATGGGCTACGCTCTAACTTCTATGATAGGGGTGCCCGGAAAGGATGGTGGCTGCGCGATAAAGCTGCTCCGCAAGCATGATACGCACAAGCTGGTGGGGCCAGGTGAGAGGGGAAAAGCTGAGCACCTGCGCCGCACGGGTACGAACGCTGTAGTCAAGTCCGTCGGGTCCGCCGATGACAAAGCTCAGGTGACTCACGCCATCGTCGCGCAGGCGGGCTATGTTGTTGGCGAATTTTTCACTTGTGAGGCTGCTTCCGGTTTCATCGAGCGCAATCAGGCTGGTATTGGCGTCAAGGGCACCGGTGATGAACTTTGCTTCGTCGCTTTTGCGCAGTGCGGCGTTTGCCTTGCGGGATTCGGCAAATTCAGAAACCTCAAATCCCTGCAAGGCAATGGCGGGGCCGACGCCACGGCAACGGGTGAGATAGCGCTCAACCAGCTCGCGTTCCGGCCCTGATTTCATGCGGCCAACAGCAATTATGGAAAGATGCATTGCGATCGGACCCCGTGCCTAGCTGGTCTCGGAGGGCAGTTCGGTCAGCCAGAACTTTTCCAGGTTGTAAAAGTCACGCACTTCGGGGCGGAAAATATGGATGATGACATCGCCCGCATCAATCAGGACCCAGTCACAATTGGGCAGACCCTCGATACGGGGCTTGTCATAGCCCCCTTTCTTGAGAGCTTTTGAGAGTTGTTCGGCTACCGCCCCCACATGGCGGTGCGAACGCCCCGAGGTTACAACCATATGGTCGGACATGGGGGATTTGCCTTCCATATCAATGGAGATGGTGTTTTCAGCCTTGGCATCGTCAAGGCTTTCAAGAACAATGTCTAGCATGCGGGAATCGCTGTTCGCTTTGGCGGGGGTTTGGGAGCCCGCCGTTTGTGGGGAGGGTTGGCGCGCCATCAGGGTTTCACCTGGTTTTGGTGAACGTGCTTATCTGGCAAATATTCTTTTAAGGCGGGTCTGGAAATGGCTTTCAAGCTTCCCGGTCAATGTTTTGATGTGTCAAGGGGAATATGCGCGCCTCAGGAGTTCCATTCAAGACTTATTGTTGAAAATTCGCACTTTGCCGATTGCGCAGTTCGGTAGAGGAGGCTCCCGACATCAGCCCGGTGAGATAAATCCAGCTCGGGGCGGGACTGGTGGCGACAATATTGGCGTCAAACTGGTCAAGGCGATAACGGGCAAGGGTAGTGGCGGCCTTTGAAAACGGGGCGCGCCGGGATGAGCCGGGACGGGCATAAATCACCAGCGGCATCAGGTCAGCTATGTCGCGCCAGTGCTCCCATTTATGGAAGCTTACAAAACTGTCAGCGCCCATTATCCAGACAAAGTGGCGGTCGGGAAGCGTTTTACGCAGATAACGCAATGTATCATAGGTATAGCGAAAGCCATGGGCAGCCTCAAAGCCGGTTACATGAACCCGAGGATGATCGACAAGGCTGCGCGCCGCCATCACCCGCTGGCGCAGGGGGGCGAGTTCGGCAGTGTCTTTCAAGGGGTTTCCCGGTGTCGTCAGCCACCAGACTGCGTCAAGATTCAGCCGTTTTAGCACTTGGCGGGAGACCAGCCGGTGCCCTTCATGGGGGGGATTAAAACTGCCGCCAAACAGGCCAATGCGCATGCCCGGGGCCGATATTGGCAGGTCGGTAATGCCCGGAATGACTTCTATGGGGGGCGGTTTGGCGGAGAAGGACATCAGGGGCGGGTCTGTCCGGTGCCGGCAACCAGATATTTGAAGCTGGTGAGCTGCTCGACCCCGACGGGCCCGCGGGCGTGCATCTTGCCGGTGGCGATACCGATTTCGGCCCCCATGCCGAACTCGCCGCCATCGGCAAACTGGGTTGAGGCGTTGTGCATGACGATGGCGCTGTCGACACGGGCGAAGAACTCGTCGCGGGCGTTTGCATCCTCGGTGATGATGGCCTCTGTATGGTGGGAGGAATAGGTGGCGATATGCTCGATGGCCTGATTGAGGTCAGCAACCACGGCCACAGAGATGATGGGCTCCTCATATTCGGTGTGCCAGTCCTCTTTTGTAGCGGGAATGGCCTGAGTGATACGGGCGGTTACGGTTGTGTCGCCGCGGATTTCACAGCCCGCCGCAATCAAAGCCTCAATGATGGGTTCAAGATGGGTTTCTACAACATCGCGGTGCACCAGCAGGGTTTCGGCGGCCCCGCAAATGGAGGTGCGGCGCATTTTGGCGTTGAGCACGACTTCGACTGCCATGTTGAGGTCGGCACTTTTGTCCACATAGACGTGGCAGATGCCCTCCAGATGGGAAAAAACCGGCACCCGGGCTTCCTCTTGCACCCGGGCGACAAGCCCCTTGCCCCCGCGAGGAACGATAACATCAATATTGCCGCCCAGCCCCTTGAGCATTTCTCCGACGGCGGTGCGGTCGGTAGTGGGCACAAGCTGGATGGCGTCCCCGGGCAATCCGGCGGCATCCAGCCCCTCATGGAAGCAGGCGTGGATGGCTTTTGAGGACAAAATACTGTCCGAGCCGCCGCGCAGAATGGCCGCATTTCCCGACAACAGGCACAAGGCGCCGGCATCGGCGGTGACATTGGGACGGCTCTCAAAGATAATGCCGATAACGCCAAGGGGGGTGCGGACCCGGGAGATGTGCAGGCCCGAGGGCACGTCCCATTCGGCTATCGTTACCCCGACAGGGTCATCAAGCGCTGCAACCTTGCGCATGTCGTTTGCTATGGACTTAACACGCACCGGGGTGAGTTCGAGCCGGTCGAGAAATGAGGCGCTCATCCCCCGTTCCTTGGCCGCTTCCATGTCCTTTTCGTTGGCGGAAAGGATATCTTGGGATTTGGCGTCAATGCAATCGGCGGTGGTGAGCAGTGCGCTGCGTTTTGCTGAAGTGGAGGCGCTGGCCAGAATGCGGGCGGCAGCGGCTGCCTTTTTGCCCATGGCTTCCATAAGTTCGGCAATGTTTTGTTTGTCACTCATTTTTGCCTCTTATTTTTCAGTGGGGGTGACCAGCACCAGATTGTCGGCATGGACCAGTTCGGTTCGGTTCATATCGCCAAACATAAGGGCGACTTGTTCGCTTTTTTTACCCTTGGCCAGATTGGCATCGTTATTGTTCATACTGGCAAGACCACGGGCGATTTCCCTGTCATCCGGCCCTTTGACTGACACCGCATCGCCCCGGGAGAATTCCCCCGAAACTCTGGTAACTCCGATGGGCAGCAGGCTTTTGCCGTTGAACAGGGCTTTTGCCGCGCCAGTGTCAACATGGATGGTGCCGGCAACTTCAAGGGTTCCCAGAATCCAGCGCTTGCGGGCCGCAGCCGGGCTTTGTGTGGCGGTAAAAAAAGTGTGGCGCGCGCCAGCCGCCAGCTCGGACAGGGGGTTGCGGGATGTGCCCCTGGCAATAATCATCGCAGTGCCCGCCTGGGTGGCGATTTTTGCCGCTTCAATTTTTGTCACCATGCCGCCCCGGGCAGTTTCACTGGTGGAGCCGCCGGCCATGGCTTCAATTTCAGGAGTGATGGCCTTGACGCGGGGCAGGTGCTCGGCGGAACTGTCGGGTCCGGGAATGCCGGTATAGAGCCCGTCAACATCAGAAAGCAGCACCAGACAATCTGCGCCCAGCATCGAGGCAACACGGGCCGAGAGCCGGTCGTTGTCGCCATAGCGGATTTCAGAAGTTGCAACGCTGTCATTCTCGTTGATGACGGGGATGGCCCCCAGCGCCAGAAGCGTACCCATGGTGGCGCGCGCATTGATGAAAGACCGGCGCTCCTCGGTGATGTTGGGGGTCAGCAATATCTGGCCCATGGTGATGTCGTGGGCGCCAAAAGCCTCACGCCACGCCTGGGCCAGTGCCACCTGACCGACGCTGGCGGCGGCCTGGGCCCGGTCAAGGGGCAAGGTGCCCGGTTTGAGGTTCAGAATCCGGCGCCCCAGAGCGACGGCCCCGGAGGAAACAACGATTATGTCGCGGTTCTGATTTTTTAGTCCGGCGAGGTCGGCGACAAGGGAGGCGAGCCATTCCTTGCGCAGGGCACCGGTTGTGCGGTCGACCAGAAGGGCGGAGCCGATTTTGACGGTCAGGCGCTCAAAGCCATCAAGAGGGGACGTCATGTCAGGGCGTCCACTTCTGCTTTTCTTGAGGTGTTGCGGCCAGAACCTCGCGTTTTTTGCGCTTGTCGAGCATGGCGACAATGGCGAACAGCACCTGCTCGACGCCCTCATGCGAGGCGCTGGAGGCGGCCAGCAACTGGCCGGGCACAACCACGCGCAACTCGGCCAGCTTTTCTTTGACTGCCTCTTTTGTCAGAGCGTCGATTTTGTTCAGGACAACAATCTCGGGCTTGTCGGCAAGGCCGTTTCCATAGGCCTCAAGCTCTGTACGGATGGTCTTATAGGCCTTAACGACGTCCTCTTCAGTCCCATCAATCAGATGCACATTGGTGGCGCAGCGCTCCACATGGCCCAAAAACCGGTCGCCAACCCCCGCGCCCTCGTGGGCCCCTTCAATCAGGCCGGGAATGTCGGCAAGCACAAAGTCGCGGTCGGCAATGCGTACCACGCCCAGATTGGGGTGCAGTGTTGTGAACGGATAATCGGCAATTTTGGGATTGGCGGCGGAAACCGCGGAAAGGAAGGTGGATTTGCCTGCGTTGGGCAGTCCCACAAGGCCCGCGTCGGCGATGAGCTTGAGACGCAGCCACACCCATTTTTCCTCGCCCTCCTGGCCGGGGTTGGCGTGGCGGGGGGCCTGATTGGAAGAGGTCTTGAAATGGGCGTTGCCAAAGCCGCCATTGCCGCCGGAAAGCAGTTTGATTTTCTGGCCCACTTCGGTGAGGTCGGCAATCAGGGTCTTGTTGTCCTCCTCAAAAATCTGGGTGCCCACGGGTACGCGTAAAACAGCGTCTTGGCCATTGGGTCCGGTGCGGTCCTTACCCATGCCGCCGGTGCCGGTGGCGGCCTTGAAGTGCTGCTGATAGCGATAGTCGATGAGGGTGTTGAGCCCGTCGACGCACTCGACCCAGACGTCGCCGCCGCGCCCGCCATTGCCGCCATTGGGGCCGCCGAACTCGACATATTTTTCACGCCGGAAGGAGACGGCGCCGTTGCCGCCATTTCCCGACTTGATAAATATTTTTGCCTGGTCAAGGAACTTCATTTCAGTGCAGCTTCAAATGCTTCGCGGGTCAGTTCGGTGTCTATGTGCTCTATATCGGCATTTCGTGCAAGGCAGCGTACCATTGAGCGCCCGGTTTCGACAAAACCCAGCTTATGCTGGATGGCGAGGGACGCCATGTTGAAGTGGAAGACCCCGGAGGTGACAATGTCGGCTTTGCTGTGGGTGAAATACCATTTTAGCGCGCCGGTCACCGCTTCGCTCATAGTGCCGCGCCCCCAGAATTTTTCACCCAGCCAATACCCAAGGATAGTGTCGCTGGCCTCGCGCCGGAAACTGACCATACCCACAACAATATCGGCTTTTTGCACAATAACAAAGCCTGTTTCATCCGGTTTTGTGGCCGCAATTTTTTTGGTCAGCCACAGGTCTGTATCGGTTTTGGTATATGGCAGGCTGACATGGGCAAGGTTTGCGGCAACATTGTAATTGTTGAGCAGTTGAGCCAGTCGCCCGGCATCCTCAGAGACAGGGCGGCGCAACAGCAAGCGCTTTGTAGTCAGCGACTGATTCATGTCTGTCGCTCCCATAAAAAATGGGTGACACAAACGCCCTTGTGCTGGCCGCAATCGTCGATGCCCTGGGCAGTCTGTGTGAAACCCGCTTTGAGCAGAACGCCAACCGAACCAGTATTGGCGGTAATGGAACGGGCGCTGACAGTTGAAAAACCGGCAGCAACGGCGGCCTGCAAGACGCCCCGCGCAGCTTCGGTCGCATAACCGTGCCCCCAGAAGGGTTGGCCCAGCCAATAGCCCAGTTCTGGGATTTCGGCATTTGCAAGGTGAAGGCCCATGACCCCGATGAGGGCATTGTCCAGCGTGATGGCATAGGCGTGCTCGTTTTCAGTACGGGCCAGGTTGGTGATGAAATCCACCGCGTGTTCTCTTGTATAGGGGTGGGGCAGGCGGGCCAGCACCGCGTGGATTGCCTCGTTGTTGGCCAGGTCATGGAGCACGGGGGCATCGGTCATGTCGGGTGCGCGTAACACCAGACGATCAGTGATGATGGTATCGGGCAGTCCAATTCCGGGTGTTTTTTTAATCATGGCGCACTTTTCCAAAACAAAAGGGGAGCCGGTGAACCGGTCTCCCCTTTTTATTCTGGCTGGGTGATTTTTCACTCACATTGCCGGGGAGATGATCTCCGGCAAGAAAGTTCGTGAATTCCTTACCGTTATTCAGCCGCCACTTTTGGCGTATCTTCTTGCGGGTTCACCGATACGAAGGTCTTGCCGCCAGTACGGGTGGAAAACTTCACATTGCCGCCAACAAGGGCAAAAATGGTGTGATCCCGGCCCATGCCGACATTTTCCCCGGGGTGCCACTTGGTGCCGCGCTGGCGAATGATGATGTTGCCGGGAATAACCGCTTCGCCGCCAAACTTCTTGACGCCAAGACGACGCCCTGCGGTATCACGTCCGTTGCGGGATGAACCGCCTGCTTTTTTATGTGCCATTTTTCAAACGCTCCTTATTTGCCCGATTTGTCGCTGGAATTACCGGCCAGCAAATCTGCGGCCTGGCCAATCCAGTTTTCGCGGTCAATACGACCCTTGAAGCTCAGACCCTCGTCAACGCGGGCCACGTCCTCAGGAGTGAACTCGGCAACCTGCTTGAGCGAAGTGATGCCCAGGGCGTTGAGCTTTTTCTCCAGAGCGGGGCCGACACCTGAAATCAGTTTCAGATCGTCAACAATGTCCGCGGCCGCCGCAACTTTTGGTTCGGCTTTGGGTGCGGCTTTAGGCGCGGCGGCCTTTTTGGGCGCTGCCTTTTTGGCGGCAGGCTTTTTGCCGGCGGTCAGAATCTCGGTGATGCGCACAATGGAATGATGCTGGCGGTGGCCATTGGTCCGGCGGTATTTCTGCCGACGCTTCTTTTTGAAGACGATAATTTTCTTGGCGCGCATCTGCTCGACGAGCTCGGCGGCAACGCTTGCGCCTTCAACCAGCGGCGAGCCGATGGTGACATCAGCGCCGGAGCCGACCATCAGCACATTGTCAAAAGTGATTGTTGTGCCGGGTTCAGCGTCGAGTTTTTCGATTTGGAGAATGTCGTCGGCTGCAACTTTATATTGCTTGCCGCCGGTCTTGATGACTGCGAACATATTTTAATCGCCGGGTTGTTTATCCGGCTCCCTTAACTAGCGCGCTCTACGGCGCCGCCCTATAGAAGGCGGACTTTGGTGTTGGGGGCAAATCAGCCCAACCGGCCTCGAACTGCGGTTCAAAATGTACCAAACACGCTGACCGGCAAAACCGGCAGCGCCTGTGGACGCCGCGTTATCTGTTCAATTGCTCAAAGAGTCAAGTGTTTGTGACGTCGATGGTTGCAGCCAGGATTTGCCTGTGCCATAAGCGCCGCGCGCCTTTTAGGGGCGGGGATTTTAATCCTTCGCGTCTGGGCAAGCGGAGAGATGCCGGAGTGGTCGAACGGGGCGGTCTCGAAAACCGTTGAGCGCGCGAGCGTTCCCAGGGTTCGAATCCCTGTCTCTCCGCCACAGTCCTGTGAGGAAGGTTTCTTTGCCCGCGCTGCCACTGGATTTTCCCGTTGTTTTCAAGGGTTAAGCGGGTGGGCTGTTCACCTTGGTAGCCGCGAAACGGGCGAAATCTGTCTCTCGAGGCGGTTTTTCTCTGAACATCATGACTGCGGTGGTTTGGTGAATTTTTTGCAAGATACTGAAATCAAACCATTATTGTGTAACGCAACCTGAACACTTCGATGCCGGTGGCATTTGCCGACAATCGACCGGGGTCGGACGTTCGCCGGCCTGAGTCACGGGAGAGGGTAGTGTCCTGAGCGTTCGTGCAACATTGTTCTTCGGTCTTGGCTTGACCGCAGTTACAGGGGCGGTCCATTCCGGTATTCCATGGAGTTGCAAAATCAACCGTGGAGGACCGTGAATGGGCAGACAGAAGGATACAGGGCTCGAGGCCATCTTGGAACAGCTGATCGAACATGGCGCGGATGACATGGCGAACATCTTCGCCCGGGCCTTCGAGCTGGCCATGCGGATCGAACGCGAACGCTTCCTCGGCGCGGGCCATTACGAGCGCACGGCCGGCCGCCGGGGTTATGCCAATGGCACCAAGCCCAAGCGGATCGACACGCCGGCGGGCACGGTCACGGTGCAGGTGCTCAAGAGCGCCGGGCATGAGAATGAGCCCTTCTAGGATAGCACCGGATCAAAGCGGCGAAGTGATCGAACGTATGCTCTGCGGCTTTGGGCCCGGCCGCTACGGCCAATCCGAAAACCCGCGGCGCAATTCCATCAGGTCGTCCCCGTGCGGGCGCGATACCACCGTGCGGTATGCGCCCGGCGACATGGCGGTTCTGCGCTTGAAAAAATGGCTGAATCGCGTGGCATCAGCAAAACCAAGGTCCGCCGCGATTTTCTTCAGGGGGAGCCCGGTATTTTCCAGCCGCGCCTTTGCCTCGGCAGTCAGACGTTCGTGGACCAGCTCGGCGGCGCTACGCCCGGTCTCTCTTTTGCAGATCCTGTGGAGGCGATCATAGTCAACGCCAAGCTCTTCAGCAAATCGGCCCACCTGCCAGTGGTCACGATAATGCAACTCGACCAAATGCCGGAATTTTCGCAAGATATTGGTTTGCTCGGTGCCTGCTTGGAGTGGCTCTGGCTGATATGCCCGCAGGGCCGCGATGAACAGCAGCCGAAGGTAGGCAGACAATGACATCGGAGACTGTCGCTCGGCCTGCGATACCTCGCCGGAAAACCACTCGAACAGGAACTGGACCTGCTGCAACATTTTCGCGTCCACCAACGGCGTCACAAAAGGATGCTCGACCAGCATGCGCATGTGAACCGACTCGGCCCGCGCACCGATGGCGTCCGAAACCAGCGTGTCGCTCAGGCCCAGGATGCTGGGACGCGCGCCTGCCGTCATGCTCAGGACCGGGCACTGTTGTTGGGGCCAGTAACACAAAGCCGGAGCTTCGATCTCACGCTCGTTTTCGTCCCAGCGCAATGTCCCCTCGCGCAAGAAGAAAAGCGCCGAGAAATTGGCCGGCAAACGAAGTCGAATCGTTCGGTCGTGAAGTGCTTCGGGTTCTTCCTGAACCTTGACGTAATGGCTGTTCATGCTGGTTTTCCCAGATATCAACAATAAATGCCCAGAATTAAGCATTTAATGCGACTATATTAGCTTTATAATGGTTTTCAAGGGAGGCCGGGTTCGCCCGGGAATGTTTCATGGGGGCACTCACAACCGACTGGGAGCCGAAAAGCGGGCACACGATCGAACGTGTCAGCCCGGTTGACGGAAAGGTCGTCAGCACCGTTGCCGCGCTTGACCGGGAAACCTGCTCGCGGCTGGCCATGCGCGCGGCGGCGGCATTCCCGGAGTGGTCCTCGACGCCAACTGCAAAGCGTGCTGACCGGCTCTTGGCTGTTGCCGATACGCTGGAAGCGCATGGCGACGAACTGTGCACGGCGATGGTCCAGGAAATCGGCGCGCCAATCGCCTGGGCGCGGCACAACGTGTCCTTTTCTGCGGAAATTCTGCGCGAAGTAACGACCTATGCCGACGACGTTGACAAGATCGAAGCCATCCCGGACCGGCGTGGCATCATCAGCTGCACCCAGCGCACCGCCTGTGGCGTCTGCCTGGGCATTGCACCCTGGAACGCGCCGTTGATCCTGGGCGTGCGGTCGCTGGCCGCGCCCTTGCTGTGCGGCAATACCGTCTTGCTGAAAGGAAGCGAATTCGCGCCCAGAACCTACCAGTTGCTGGGTAAACTTTTGAACAACGCGGGAATTCCCGCGAACGTTGCCCGCGTGATTTTGACCCAAGCCGAAGAAAGCGAGGCGATCGTCGAGGCCCTGGTCGCCTCCCCGGTTGTGCGTCGGGTCAACTTTACAGGATCAACCCGCGTCGGCCGCAAGGTTGCCGAGATTTGCGCAAAGCATCTCAAGCGCCCCTTGCTGGAACTGGGCGGCCAATCGACAATGGTGGTTCTGGAGGATGCCGATCTGGACTTCGCCGCCGAAGCAGCAACTACGGGTGCCTACCGAAACCAGGGCCAGATATGCATGTCGACTGAACGCCTGATCGTTTCTGAAGCGGTCGCCGATGAGCTGATTGCTCGTATCGAGGCGACGCGAAAAAAACTGGTGCTGGGAAATCCGGAGGCACCTGAAACGGATGTCGGCCCGGTCGTCAGCTTCGAGGCCGCGGGGCGGCTTTCGGCCCTGATCAGCGACGCGGTATCAAACGGGGCCGTGTTGGTGGGCGGCGGCGGCGTTCGCGACGCATATTTCGAGCCAACGCTCCTGGACCAAGTTGAACCGGACATGCGCGTGTATCGCGAGGAAGTATTTGGGCCGATCCTTTCGGTTACGCGCGTCGCAAATGACCAAGAGGCGGTGACCGTCGCCAATGACAGCGAATATGGGCTGGCGGCGTCTGTTTTCGGGACCGACCTGGCACATGCAAAAGCCGTGGCAGGGCAAATCCACAGTGGCATCTGCCACATCAACCGGTCGACCGTGGATGACAACCCACATGCACCCTTTGGCGGCGTGAAATCAAGCGGATACGGACGCTTTGGCGGCAAGTGGGCGATAGACGAGTTTACCGAACTGCGCTGGATAACCAGCGCGGCGACCTAACAAAAAATCATCATGAGCCCAGGGAGAAAAAAATGACCTTTGATATATCGCGACGTAATCTGTTGATCAGTGCCGGTGCCGCATTGGGAACGTTCGCGCTCGGACGCACTCAGGCTCTTGCCCAATCTGCAACACCGCTGAAAATCGGCTTTATCAGCCCGGTTTCCGGCCCCCTTGCCGGCTTTGGAGAGACCGACGGCTATGTGCTTGAGCAGGTGCGCACGGCGATGGCCGGTGGTGTCACCCTCAATGGGAAGGGCTATGGTGTCGAAATTCTCGACCGCGACACGCAATCCGATCCCGCGCGATCTGGGCAACTGGCACGCGATCTGATCAACAACGATGGTATCGACATCATGATCGCGGTTTCGACGCCCGAGACCATCAACCCGGTTTCGGACGCCTGCGAGGCCGCCGGGGTGCCCTGCATCTCGACCGTTATGCCGTGGGAAGCCTGGTATTTTGGACGTGGCGCGCAGCCCGGAGCACCATCGCCGTTCAAATACACCTACCATTTCGGGTTTGGCGTGGATGAGTTTTACCGCGCCTATGTTTCGCAATGGGACCTGATCGAGACCAACAAAAAGGTCGGCGTCATGTATCCCAACGATGCCGACGGCAGCGCCATCCGCGCCAATCTGGCGCCGCGTCTCGCCGAGGCCGGCTTTGAAATTGTCGACCCGGGCGCCTACGAAACCGGCACATCCGACTACTCGTCACAAATCCGGATGTTCCGCGAGGCTGGCGTCGAGATATTCAACACCTTTCCGATCCCGCCCGATTTCATCGCCTTCTGGCGCCAGGCGGCGCAACAGGGCCTGAACCGTCAGATCAAGATTGTTCAGGTCGCCAAGTTTGGCTTGTTCCCGTCGGATATCGCGGCCCTTGGTGGTCTTGGCGACAATATCGCAAGCGCCGCCTATTGGCATCGGGATTTCCCTTACACGTCCCCCGCAACGGGTCTGACCGGAGTCGCACTTTGCGATGGCTACGAAGCGGCAACCGGACGCCAATGGACCCAACAACTGGGCGCCACGCTTTCCGCCTTCGACGTGGCCATGGCGGCGCTGTCAGCGGCATCTGATCCAAAAAACAAGGATGCGGTTGCCGAGGCAATGCCAAACCTCAAGGCCGACAGCATCGGCGGGGTGGTCGATTTCACGTCGGGGCCCGTCAAGAACGTTGCGACCGGCCCGATCATTGGCACCCAGTGGCAACCGGCCAGCGGCGGTGCGTTCAAGTATGACTATGTCATTACTGAGAATGCGACCGACACCAATGTCCCGGTAAGCGGGCAACTGCGCCCCTACAACGCGTGACCGGGTGAAATGGCGTCCCCTGCTTCCACCGTTTTGCGCTCGGATGGCATTGCAATGTCGTTTGGCGAGTTCGCCGTGCTCCAGGACATCTCATTGAGTGTCGGAGCCGGCGAAATCGTCGGCGTGCTTGGTCCCAATGGTGCGGGCAAGACCACCTACATGAACATTTTGACCGGGGCCCTGCGACCGACGACCGGGACGGTGCATTTGCTGGGCGAGGACGTCACCAAGCTGGACACCGCGCAACGGTGCCACCGCGGACTGGCCCAAACGCACCAGATTCCAAAGCCGTTTTCGGGAATGACAGTGTTTGAAAACGTGCTGGTGGCGGTGAACCATGGCCGCAGCGCCCCGGCCCATGATCCGATATCGGTTGCCTGGACGGTTCTGGAAGATACAGGGCTGGCCCATGTCGCCAATCGACCGGCGGAAACGCTGGGTTTGTTGGACCGCAAGCGGCTGGAACTGTCGCGGGCACTGGGCACAAACCCGAAGGTTCTGTTGCTCGACGAGATCGGTGGCGGGCTGACCGATGCCGAAGGCGATGCACTGGTCGACCTGATCCGCTCCATTCATGCATCCGGTGTAACCATTGTTTGGGTCGAGCATATCATGCGCCTCCTGCTTGAAGGTTGTTCGCGCCTTGTCTGCATGGCAGAAGGCGAGGTGCTGGCCGATGGAGACCCGCACACCGTCGTGAATTCGCAGCAGGTGCAGGTTGCCTATTTCGGAGCCAGTGCATGAGCACGCTAGAAGCAACCGACATCCGCGCTTCGCATGGGCAGTTGTGCGCAGTGCATGGCGCCTCCCTCAGCGTGCGGCCGGGCAAAATGATGTTCCTGTTGGGGGCGAACGGTGCGGGTAAGACCACGCTGCTGCGCAGTATCGCGGGCGATCACGAAATGGACGCCGGCACAGTCGTTCTTTCCGGCGTCGATGTCACCGGGATGGCGGCTCATCATCGCGCCCGGGCAGGCCTGGCACTGGTCCCCGAAGGGCGGCGTCTGTTCCCGCGAATGACGGTGCGCGAAAACCTGCAACTGGGGGCCTCAACCTCGCGCGAGGGACCCTGGACGGTTGAAGCCATCTACGACACATTTCCCCATCTTGCGAAACTGGATAAATCGGCTGCCGGAAAACTTTCTGGCGGGGAGCAGCAGGCGGTAGCAATCGGGCGCGCGCTGATGGGCGACCCGGTCGCGATCATGCTCGATGAAGTTTCACTTGGGTTGTCTCCGGCAGCGGTCGATTCCGCCTATGATGCTCTGAACAGACTGCGCGACATGGGGATGGCCTTGTTGATCGTCGAACAGGATCTGAACCGTGCCTTGGCGTCGGCGGATAATCTACTGGTGATGTGCGAAGGCCGGATCACGCTTCAGGCACGACCCGATGAAACCAGCCTGGATGCGCTCGCCGCGGCGTCGTTTGGCCATGCACAGGGGGTGCAAACATGACCTCGCTGATCATCAATGCGTTTTTGCTGGCGGGCTATTACGCGGTTTTGGCGACCGGGCTGGCTTTCATGTATTCGGTCATGAACATCATCAACCTGGCGCATGGCGCGTTGATCGTGCTGGCGGGCTATGGCCTCTACGTTTTGGGAAACGACCTGAACCTCCCCTTTCCGGTGGCCATCGCAATAATGATGGCTGCAATGTTTCTGTTGGGCGTTGTTTTGCACCGGGCGGTGCTGGCGCGTGCCTATGGTGGGGGTGAACTGCTGCCGCTCCTGGCAACCTTCGGCATATCGATCGTCCTCGACAACCTGATGTTCCAGACTTTCGGAGCCGACAACCTTTCGCTGGCGCCACTTGTCGGCGACCTGTCCTGGGCGTCATTCGAACTGCCGGGGTCAATCTTTGTCGGAAAAATCAGCGTCTACATTCTGGTGACTGCCATCGTCGTCATCGGGCTTATCGAATTGCTCCTGCGGCGCACGGCCCTGGGGCATCGCATACAGGCGACCTCGCAGGACCGGGCGACCGCCGCGCTCTTGGGCATCGACACCGGCCGCACGGCCGCAATCGCCACAGGCATCGCTCTGGCAACGGGCGTTGTCGCGGCCGCCGCCTTGGGTTTGCGCAGCGCCTGGGGCCCCTATGGCGGGTCGGCAATTCTGCTGTTCGCTTTCGAGGCTGTGGTGATCGGTGGCACAGGGTCGCTTTGGCGGGTGCTGGCAGGTGCGATTGTGCTCGCATTTGCGCAGTCGTTGGGGGCCCTGGTCCATCCGCAGGGTTTCCTGATTGGCGGGCACCTCGCCTTCCTGGTTGCCGTTTTCGTACGCCTTCGCGGCGGCCGGATCAGTCTGGCAAGGTTATTTGGCAAAGAGGCACGCGCATGACAGCTCACCCCGGACTCATCGTTACGCGCGGCGGCAGAACGGCTCGTATCACGATCGGCGTGATCATCATGGCGGCGCTCTTGTTGGCAGCAACCCCAGCCGTCCTGGGCATCGGTGCCAGCGGCCGCGCGGTGGCGTTGCTGGTCTACATCCTCCTGGCCGTGATGTGGAACGCGCTTGCAGGCTTTGCCGGGCTGGTTTCGATCGGCCAGACCCTCTTTTTCGGCATGGCAGCCTACACGACAATCCGCTTCGCGGATGCAGGTCTTGATCCTTACCTCGCGATCCTTCTTTCAATTGCACTCGGGGCGCTGCTGGGCTGGATTGTTTCGTTGTTCATGTTGTCTTTGTCCGGTGGTGAATTTGCCATCGGCATGTGGGTTCTGTCATCGTTGGCGCATTTGAGCGTCAATCTCGATCCGCTGATCAAGGGCGAAACCGGCACCTCGCTGATCTCGCTCAACGCCTACGATATCGCGACGCGCAGCGCGCTGACCCTGTGGCTGGCGCTGGCGATCACGCTCGTGGTGTTTGTCACGTTGGTTGCACTTTTGCGCAGCAAGACCGGCGCTGCCATTACCGCCATTCGCGACGATGAAATCGGGGCCAGATCGATCGGCGTTGACGTGATGCGCACCAAGCGCGTCGTTTTCGTCCTTGCCGCCACCGGAACCGCCGCCGCCGGCGCGCTATGGCTGGCTTCGGCCACGAATTTTCAGCCGCGCGCCTTTTTTGGCATCCAATGGACCGCCTACATGCTGTTCATGGTGCTGGTCGGAGGCCTGGGGCGCATCGAGGGCGCGATCATTGGGGCGGTGTTGTTCTTTCTGATCGAAACGTATTTCGGCGCCTTCGGAGCATGGTACGTAATCGGTCTGGGGCTGGTCGCGGTTCTTTTTGCCCTGCTGCTGCCAAAGGGGCTTTGGGGGTGGATCGGCCCGCGCTTGCCCGGCGAAGCGATCCCCACAGGCTATCTTGTCGAAAAATCACGGTCCTGACTGTTGAACGGAGGAACACGCATGCTGATCGGAAAAACCATGGTCGTCACGGGCGCCGCATCTGGAATTGGGAAGCGCACCGCGGAACTGGCCCACTCCATGGGCGCCAACGTCATTTCGGTGGATCGCAACACGCCAGACACCCCGGTGGGTGATTTCATTGCCGCCGATCTGAGCACGCCGCAGGGTGTGCAGGAGTTGATCGATGCCCTGCCCGATGGCATCGATGCGTTGGCCAATGTGGCAGGCCTGTCGGGCACAACCGGTGTTGCGCTGACACTTGCGGTGAATTTTCTCGGGCTTCGCGCGCTGTCGCTTGGACTGGCGCCGAAAATGAACCAGTTGGGGTCAGTCATCAACGTTGCCTCCATCGCCGGATTTGGCTGGCGTCCCAACCTTGCGCGCGCCAAGGCCGCGGTTGGCGTCCTCGGCTTTCCCGACCCGGCGGCATTCGCGGCCGATCATGGCGTCACCGACGAGATCGCCTATCCGACGTCGAAGGAATTCCTGTTGCTCTGGACCTATCAGGCCGCCCATCATTCCCTTTTCAAGGACAAGAACATACGCGTCAATGCGGTCAGCCCCGGCCCGGTCGAAACACCGATTCTGAAGCAGTTCCGTTCGGTTCTCGGGGATGAACGCGTCGACAGCGACATCGACCGTGTCGGGCGGGCCGGAACCGCAAATGATATCGCGCCGACCATTCTGTTCCTGGCATCCGACGGGGCGCGCTGGATCAATGGAACGAACATCGCCTGTGACGGCGGGCTGGAAGCGTCGGTCATGGCCGAAGCCATGGATTTTTGAGGAGAGAAAAATGACTGTATCAATGCTGATTGGCGGCAAGGCCACACAAGCTTCAGATAACCGCACCTACGATCGTCTTGACCCGGTAACAGGGGACGTTGCCACCGCTGCGCCTGCGGCATCCGTTGACGATGCACTGGATGCCGCAAGAGCAGCGGGCGCGGCATACCCGGCGTGGTCAGCAACCGGCCCCGCCGAGCGTCGGATGCTGCTGCTCAAGGCCGCAGATGAACTGGAAGCGATGACCCCCGACATCATCCAAAGGATGACCGCTGAAACGGGATCGACCGGGCCTTGGGGCGGCTTCAACTGCATGCTGGCGGCCGGAATGCTCAGAGAGGCCGCGTCGATGACCACGCAAATCACCGGTGATATCATTCCCTCCAACAAGCCCGGCACGCTGGCCCTTGCGCAGCGCAAATCCCTGGGCGTGTGCCTGGGAATTGCGCCCTGGAACGCGCCCATCATCCTCGGGGTTCGCGCGGTTGCCATGGCAATTGCCTGTGGCAACACCGTGATCCTGAAGGCATCGGAGCTTTGCCCGGCCACCCACCTGGCGATCGGCGAAGCGTTCAAAGCTGCTGGCTTCCCCGATGGCGTTCTGAACGTCATCACGAATGCGCCCGAGGATGCCGCCGACATCGTCGCAGCCTTGATCGCCGCCCCGCAGGTGCGCCACATCAACTTTACCGGCTCCACCAGCGTTGGCCGTATCATCGCGCAGAAGGCGGCTGAACAACTCAAGCCGGTCTTGCTTGAACTGGGTGGCAAGGCGCCGATGATCGTTCTGGATGATGCCGATATCGAAGGGGCGGTGAACGGCGCCGCGTTCGGGGCCTTCATGAACCAGGGTCAGATTTGCATGTCAACCGAACGGATCATCGTCCAAGAAGGGATCGCAGACGCCTTCGTTTCCGCTCTGGCGGCCAAGACAAATGCGCTCCCGGCTGGAAACCCGCGCGAACAGGTGGTCCTGGGGTCCATGGTGACTTCGGCAGCCGCCGAAAAAATGGACGCCCTGATGGCCGACGCGGTTGCAAAGGGCGGCGCCATTATCGC